>BREX01000037.1 GCA_023708985.1 Collinsella sp. | reverse complement strand
CGGTTCCACCGGGCCGCGCGGCAAGGAGATATATTGCCAGACCGGAGGGGCGCCGGGGGCGGGAATCTGGGCGTACACATTTCCTACACATATAAGTACTCTCGGCTGGCTGGTTAAAAACAGGAGGGGACCTCGCATCCGAGATCCCCTCTTTAGCCCATCTATAGCTATAGAAGACTCTTAAATACCTTATGCCAGCAGCTTGCGACCGGACTCCTCGATCGCGTCAAGTGCTGCATCTGCCTCGGCGGCATCCGCGCCCTTAGCGAAGATGTACAGCTTAATCTTGGGCTCGGTGCCGGAAGGACGAACAATACCCTTGTTGCCACCCTCAAGATCGAACTCAATAACATTAGCCTTCGGCAGGCCGTTCACGCAGGTGTTGTAATCAACGACGGCCTCAATCTTGGAACCGGCGAGCTCCGCGGGCGGGTTCTCGCGCAGACCGGCCATGATGCCGGCCATCTTTGCCGCACCCTCAGCACCCGGATAGCTCAGCGAAATCGTCTTGTTGTGATAGTAGCCATACTTCTCGTACAGCTCGTGCATCGCGTCGGCAAGGTTCTTTCCCTGGAGCTTGTAATACTGCGCCATCTGGCAAATCAAAAGCGAAGTGCTCACGGCGTCCTTGTCGCGCACGTGGTCGCCGGCCAGATAGCCGTAGCTCTCCTCAAAACCGAAGATAAAGCGATCGACCTCGCCAGCATCGGAAAGAGAAGTAATGATGTCGCCGATGTACTTGAAGCCCGTCAGGCAGCGACGGAGCTCAAAACCGTACTCGTCGGCCAGAGCGTCAACCATGGCGGAAGAAACGATAGTAGTGACAGCAACCTTCTTAGTGAGGTCCTCACCGCGAGCAGCGCGGGTCTTGCAGATATAGTCGAGCAGCAGAACGCCCATCTCATTGCCGGTCAGCAGCAGATAGTCATCGCTATTCTTAACGGCAACGCCAACGCGATCGGCGTCAGGATCGGTTGCAAGCAGCAGATCAGGGTGAACCTGCTCGCACAGGTCAATGCCCTTCTGCATGGCCTGGCGAATCTCGGGGTTAGGATACGGGCAGGTCGGGAAATCGCCGTTAGGCTCCTTCTGCTCGGGAACAACCGTGACATCGGTGATGCCAGTGCGCTCGAGCACCGTCGTGACGGGAATGAGGCCGGTGCCGTTGAGCGGAGTGTAGACGAGCTTAAGCGGAGCGCCAGCGATCTCCTCGGCAGAAAGGTTGGTCACGCCGCGGGCGAGAACGGCGTCATAATAACGCTCGAGGCACGAGTCATCGATCCATTTGACCAGACCCTGCTCAAGAGCCTCATCGAAGTCCATGGACTTCACGCCGGTAAACGTATCGGTCTCGGCGATAGCCTTAGAAATTGCATCGGCAGCCTCGCTGGTAATCTGGCAGCCGTCGGGGCCATAGGCCTTATAGCCGTTATAAGGCGCTGGATTATGACTAGCGGTCATGCAAATGCCACCGGAGCACTTAAGGTCACGGACGGCCCAGGAAAGCGTCGGCACGGGAGAAATCTTAGGATACACGAGAGCAGTCACGCCGTTTGCGGCAAGAATGGCAGCCGTCGTCTTAACGAACAGTTCACCCTTATTGCGGCTATCGCGAGCGATGGCAACCGTCGGATGCTCGAAGGTCGCATTGAGATAGTCAGCAAAACCCTGCGTCGCGCGACCAACCGTATAGATATTCATACGGTTAGTGCCTGCACCGATAGTGCCACGTAGACCGGCGGTACCGAAGGCGAGATCCTGGAAGAAAGCGTCGGTGATGGCGTCCTCATCACCCTGCTCCTTCATCGTGTTAAGCTCAGCGAGGAGCTCCTCGTCCTTGACATTGGCAATCCAAGTATCAAGCAGCTCATGAACATCTGCCATGTGAGTCCTTCCGTCACATTCAATAAAACGACCCGTGTAAAACAGGACAAGCGCAGCAGTGCGCTAAAGCAAATATTAGTCCATTGAGAACAAAGAACCGACCAAAGAACGGTGAACGTCTATATTCAGCGGTGGATGATTAAATTGATTTAATTGCATAAGGAATGTTGCACGTAAACGCAAAAAGGGGGAGGCCGCGAGGCCTCCCCCTTCTTCAGTTTCGATGACGGCTCGGTGCCGTCCACCGGTCAGCGGCGCCCTGGCCTCCCACGGGCTGGC
>BREX01000036.1 GCA_023708985.1 Collinsella sp. | reverse complement strand
CTGTTTAAAGAGATGCAAAGCGTGAAGGACAACAAAGGGCTGAACGAACAGGACAAGCTGGCAAAAACCACCGCCATTCAGGCGCAACTGGATGATTTGGACCGCCTGAACAACGCGTTAAGCGCAATGAGTTCGGTGAGTAAAGCGGTGCAGTAAATCGTAGGTCGGATAAGACGCCCCGGCGTCGCATCCGACAATGTGCAGACGTTGATGCCGGATGCGGTGCAAGCACCTTATCCGGCCTACAGACCGGAGCCAAACATGCAAACCATCACCATCGCCCCACCCAAGCGCAGCTGGTTCTCGCTTCTGAGCTGGGCCGTTGTTATCGCCGTGCTGGTCGTCTCGTGGCAGGGCGCGGAAATGGCACCGCTTACGCTGATTAAAGATGGCGGCAACATGGCGACGTTCGCCGCCGACTTCTTCCCGCCCGATTTCAGCCAGTGGCAGGATTACCTCACCGAAATGGCCGTCACGCTGCAAATCGCCGTCTGGGGCACCGCGCTGGCGGTGGTTCTCTCCATCCCCTTCGGCCTGATGAGCGCTGAAAACCTGGTACCGTGGTGGGTCTACCAACCTGTACGCCGCCTGATGGACGCCTGCCGCGCCATTAACGAAATGGTCTTCGCCATGCTGTTCGTGGTCGCCGTCGGCCTCGGCCCGTTCGCTGGCGTGCTGGCGCTGTTTATCCACACCACCGGCGTGCTCTCCAAGCTGCTTTCCGAAGCGGTGGAAGCGATCGAACCCGGCCCGGTGGAGGGCATTCGCGCCACCGGTGCCAACAAGCTGGAAGAGATCCTTTACGGCGTACTACCGCAGGTCATGCCGCTGCTGATTTCCTACTCTCTCTATCGCTTCGAATCCAACGTCCGCTCGGCGACCGTCGTCGGTATGGTTGGCGCGGGCGGGATCGGCGTCACGCTGTGGGAAGCGATTCGCGGTTTCCAGTTCCAGCAAACCTGCGCCCTGATGGTGCTCATCATCGTCACGGTCAGCCTGCTGGATTTCCTCTCTCAACGGTTGCGTAAGCACTTTATCTGATAAGCGAGGCATTGATATCTATGCACTTGTCTACACATCCGACCAGCTACCCAACACGCTATCAGGAGATAGCCGCAAAACTTGAGCAGGAGCTTCGTCAACACTACCGCTGCGGCGACTATCTTCCCGCCGAGCAGCAACTGGCGGCGCGCTTTGAGGTGAACCGCCACACCCTGCGCCGCGCCATCGACCAACTGGTGGAAAAAGGCTGGGTACAGCGCCGTCAGGGCGTCGGCGTACTGGTGCTGATGCGCCCGTTCGATTACCCGCTCAACGCCCAGGCGCGTTTTAGCCAGAACCTGCTGGACCAGGGCAGCCATCCCACCAGCGAAAAATTGCTATCGGTGCTGCGCCCCGCCTCCGGTCACGTCGCTGACGCGCTGGGGATAACCGAGGGGGAGAACGTCATCCACCTGCGCACCCTGCGTCGGGTCAACGGCGTCGCGCTCTGTTTAATCGACCACTACTTTGCGGACCTCACCCTCTGGCCGACGCTGCAACGTTTCGACAGCGGTTCGCTGCACGATTTTCTGCGCGAGCAAACGGGGATTACGCTACGACGCAGTCAGACGCGGATCAGCGCCCGCCGCGCCCAGGCCAAAGAGTGCCAGCGTCTTGAAATTCCGAATATGTCACCGCTGCTGTGCGTGCGCACCCTTAACCACCGTGACGGTGAAAGCAGCCCGGCGGAATACTCCGTCAGCCTGACACGCGCCGACATGATTGAATTCACTATGGAGCACTGAATGCACGCAGATACCGCGACCCGCCAGCACTGGATGTCCGTGCTGGCGCACAGCCAACCGGCTGAACTGGCAGCCCGCCTGAACGCGCTGAACATCAACGCCGATTATGAGGTGATCCGCGCCGCTGAAACTGGCCTGGTGCAGATTCAGGCGCGAATGGGCGGCACCGGCGAACGCTTTTTTGCTGGCGACGCCACGCTCACCCGCGCCGCCGTGCGTCTGACTGACGGCACGCTCGGCTATAGCTGGGTGCTGGGGCGCGACAAACAGCACGCCGAACGTTGTGCGCTGATTGATGCGCTGATGCAGCAAAACCGCCACTTTCAAAACTTATCAGAAACCCTTATCGCCCCGCTGGACGCTGACCGTATGGCACGCATTGCCGCGCGCCAGGCCGAAGTGAACGCCAGCCGGGTCGACTTCTTTACGATGGTTCGCGGAGACAACGCATGACCCTGGAAACCGCTTTTATGCTTCCCGTGCAGGATGCCCAGCACAGTTTTCGTCGCCTGTTAAAGGCCATGAGCGAGCCGGGCGTGATTGTCGCCCTGCATCAGCTCAAACGCGGCTGGCAGCCGCTGAATATCGCCACCACCAGCGTGCTGCTGACGCTGGCCGATAACGACACGCCGGTGTGGCTT
>BREX01000035.1 GCA_023708985.1 Collinsella sp. | reverse complement strand
CGCGCATAAAGAAAGCCTCCCATTTCTCATGTCCAAGAAATGGGAGGCAGTTCACTTGATGCGGAGCCGGGCCTTAGTCGCTAGAACGGCGGAACCAACTATTCCACGGTCACGCTCTTAGCGAGGTTTCGGGGCTGATCGACATCGCAGCCGCGCAGGATGGCGACCTCGCGGGCGAGCAGCTGCAGCGGGACGCTCGCCGTGATGGGGCTGAACACGTCGCGGACTGCTGGCACGCGGATGATGCAGTCGGCGATCTTGTTGATCTCCTCGTCGCCCTCGGTGGCAACGACGATGACCTTGGCGCCGCGCGCCTTGCACTCCATGAGGTTCGACACGGTCTTGTCGTAGGTGGCACTCTTGGTGGCCACAGCGATGACAGGGAAGCCCGGGTCGATCAGGGCAATGGGGCCGTGCTTCATCTCACCGGCGGCGTAGGCCTCGGCGTGCAGGTAGCTGACCTCCTTGAGCTTGAGCGCACCCTCGTAGGAAATAGCGGCGCCCATGCCGCGACCCACGAACAGTGCGGACTGCGCGTCCTTGCACAGCAGGGCGGCCTCATGCACGGCATCGGTCTGCGTATCCAAAATCCACTGGATCTGCTCGGCCGTATCGGAAAGCTCGCGGAACAGCATGCGCGCCTGCTTGGTGGTCAGACGGTACTTGACCTGCGCCAACAGCAAAGCCAGCAGCGTGAGGCTCACGACCTGGCCGATGAAGCTCTTGGTCGAGGCGACCGCGATCTCCTTGTTGGCCTTGGTGTAGATGACGCCGTCACTCTCACGCGCCACGGGGCTGCCCACCACGTTGGTGATGCCGAAGACCTTGGCGCCCTTGATGCGCGCGTCTCGAATGGCGGCAAGGGTATCGGCCGTCTCGCCCGACTGGGACACGGCAACGACGAGCGTCGTCGGCGTGATGATGGGATTGCGATAACGGAACTCGCTGGCCGCCTCAACCTCGGTGGGGATGCGAGCCCAGCCCTCGATGAGATTCTTAGCAATGAGGCCAGCGTGATAGCTGGTGCCGCAAGCGATCACGTAGACGCGGTCGATGTCGTTGAGCTCCTCGAGCGAAAGGCCCAGCTCGTCGATGTCGAGCTCGCCGGCCGGCGTCATACGACCGACCAGCGTGTCGCGCACGACGCGCGGCTGCTCGTGAATCTCCTTGAGCATAAAGTCGGGATAACCGCCCTTTTCCGCCATGTCCAGGTCCCAGTCGATGTGGGTGACCTTAAGCTCGATAACGTTGCCGGCCTCGTCGGTGTACTCGACGCCTGCGGGCGTGAGCTTGGCAAACTGACCGTCCTCGAGCACCACGACGTCGCGGGTTGCGTCGATGAGCGCGATGACGTCGGAGGCGACATAGGCGCCGGTCTCGCCCGCGCCGACCACGATCGGGGAATCCTTGCGGGCCACGGCGATCACGCCGGGCTCGTCAGCGCACACGGCGGCCAGACCATAGGCACCGACCACGTGGGTGCACGCCTCGCGCACGGAGGCCATCAGGTCGTGCGTCTCGGCATAAGCCTCTTCGATCAGATGCGCGAAGACCTCGGTATCGGTCTCGCTCTTAAAGTGATGGCCGCGGCCCTCCAGCTCTTCGCGCAGCTCGGCGAAGTTCTCGATGATGCCGTTGTGGACGATGGCGATACGACCGTCGCAGCTGGTGTGGGGGTGAGCGTTAACGACGGAGGGCTTGCCGTGGGTGGCCCAACGGGTATGGCCGATACCGCAGGTAGCGTCGCTGTCGATGTTGGAAAGCTCGCTCTCCAGGCCCGCGACCTTGCCCACGCGGCGGATGACGTCGAGGTGCGCCGCGGCGCCCTCGCCCACCTCGAGCGCGACGCCCGAGGAGTCATAGCCGCGATACTCCATACGCTTGAGGCCTGTGACCAGGATGTTCTTTGCAATATCAGAGCCGGTGTAGCCGACAATTCCGCACATAGGATAAATCCCTTCGTCCGCTTGACTGCAAAACGTCCACGCACAGGGGGCGCTGAGACGCATAACGTTCGAGTATTGTACTCACGCAAACGCAAGCTGATATACCAGAAGTGGTATCTCAACTTGAATACCACTCGATGCACACACGTCCAGCCGGTCCAAACCACCACAAAGGTACCTGCCCCCTTCGTGGTGGTCGCGCTGGCAACGGCGTTTCCCCAGATAAACCTGCCAAAATAAACCTGTCCCTTTTTGGTAGGTTTGGGATGCTACAATCTGGCTTGTACTTGAAACGCATCAAAGGGGCCGCTATGGCAAAGGTAAAAATCAGCGACGTCGCGCGCGAGGCCGGGGTTTCGTTGGGCACGGTTTCCAACGCGCTCAACCACCCCGAAAAGCTGCGCCCCGAGACCCTCAAGCTCATCAACGAGACCATCAATCGCCTTGGCTACCTGCCCAACCAAAGCGCCCGTCAGCTCGCGGGCGGCGCCACCAAGTCCTTTGGCCTGGTGCTCCCCCGTCTCGATCACGGCTTTTCGCTCCAAATCGCCAGCGGCGCCCACAACGAGGCCCGCAAGCACGGCTACGACTTGCTCATCGCCAACGCCGATAACGACGATATTCTCGAGGATCATTACCTGCGCTACTTTATGGGCACCCAGATGTCCGGCGTCATGGTTCAGCCCATGGCATCCCCCGACTGGCACCCCGCCATGACCAAGATGCCCGTGCCGATCGTCCATCTGGACATCCATTGCTCCGAGCCCGGCTACTACGTAGCGGCCGACAATGAGGCCCAGGGTCGCATCATTGCCGAACTTGTCATCGCCCGCGGCGCGCACCATATTGTCGTCGTCGGCCGAGCAGCATTTATGCAACTCACCCTGCGCGTCCTTGGCATTCATAAGGCGCTCGCCCTGCACCCCGATATCAAGATCGAAGTCATCGACGCCGGCGAATGGAATACCGCTGCCGACGGCTACGGCATCGGTGCCCAAATCGCCGAGCGCCCCGCGGACGAACGTCCCGATTTTGTCGTCGGCCTGACCGATGTGTTGGCCTCGGGCGTCGTTTCGGCACTGGTCGACAAGGGCATCTCTGTCCCCGGGCAAGTACGCGTAGCAGGCTGCGATGGCAACCCGCTCGCTTGGAGCGGATCGGTCCCGCTCACTACGGTAGCGCCCCCGGGCTACGAGATTGGCCGCAAGGGTGTCCAACTGCTGATGGAGCAAATCGAGAACAAGGCCCCGGCAAAGATCAAGCATATCCGTGTCGGCTCCGCAGCGCGTACCGTCACCGCAGTCGCCGCCGAGGATATCAACCGCCAAGAACTGGTACGTCCGTTCCTACTGGAACGCGCCAGCACCCAGGCAAGCAGCCAGACCGACGCCACGGCCATCAACCTCGGTGCGTATCTATAGCACGCCCGCGAGTATGCTAAGTCGCCGCTTAAGCAAAGGCTCTGTTAGACCAGAATTGACATTTAGCACTTTTTCGAGCCGGGACGATAA
>BREX01000034.1 GCA_023708985.1 Collinsella sp. | reverse complement strand
GAACTTACCGAGCGCCCGCACCCGTTCCCGCTCGGCATCGACCTGATCCTGACCTGCGGCGAGCGCCTGCTGGCTATTCCGCGAACCACTCATGTGGAGGTGTGCTGATGTACGTTGCCGTGAAAGGGGGCGAAAAGGCGATCGACGCCGCCCACGCCCTGCAAGAGAGCCGACGCCGGGGCGATACTGATTTGCCTGAACTGAGCGTCGCCCAGATTGAACAGCAGCTTAACCTCGCGGTAGATCGCGTGATGACCGAAGGCGGTATTGCCGACCGCGAGCTGGCCGCGCTGGCGCTGAAACAGGCCAGCGGCGATAACGTCGAAGCGATTTTTCTGTTGCGCGCCTACCGCACCACGCTGGCGAAGCTGGCGGTCAGTGAGCCGCTCGACACCACCGGGATGCGTCTCGAACGGCGTATTTCAGCAATTTATAAAGACATTCCCGGCGGCCAACTGCTTGGCCCCACCTACGACTACACCCATCGCCTGCTCGATTTCACCCTGCTGGCAAACGGCGAAACGCCAACGCTGACCACCGCTGACAGCGAACAGCAACCGTCGCCACATGTCTTCAGCCTGCTGGCGCGTCAGGGGCTGGCGAAGTTTGAAGAAGATAGCGGCGCACAACCGGACGACATCACCCGCACGCCGCCGGTTTATCCCTGTTCGCGTTCTTCCCGTCTACAACAATTAATGCGCGGTGACGAAGGCTATTTGTTGGCGCTGGCCTACTCCACCCAACGCGGTTACGGGCGCAATCACCCGTTCGCAGGCGAAATTCGCAGTGGCTATATCGATATATTTATTGTGCCGGAAGAGCTGGGATTTGCGGTGAACGTCGGCGAATTGTTGATGACCGAGTGTGAAATGGTCAACGGTTTTATCGACCCGCCGGATGAACCACCGCATTTTACACGCGGCTATGGGCTGGTGTTCGGCATGAGCGAGCGCAAAGCAATGGCGATGGCGCTGGTTGACCGTGCGTTGCAGGCACCGGAATACGGCGAGCACGCAACAGGTCCGGCACAGGATGAAGAGTTCGTGCTGGCCCATGCCGACAACGTCGAAGCCGCAGGCTTTGTTTCGCATCTCAAACTCCCGCACTACGTCGATTTCCAGGCCGAACTGGAGCTACTCAAACGTCTGCAACAGGAGCAGAACCATGGCTAATCTGAGCGGCTACAACTTTGCTTACCTCGACGAGCAGACCAAACGCATGATCCGCCGCGCTATCTTAAAAGCGGTGGCAATCCCCGGTTATCAGGTGCCGTTTGGCGGACGCGAGATGCCGATGCCCTACGGCTGGGGAACCGGCGGCATTCAGCTCACCGCCAGCGTGATTGGCGAAAGCGACGTGTTGAAGGTGATTGACCAGGGCGCAGACGACACCACCAACGCCGTGTCGATTCGTAACTTCTTTAAGCGCGTGACCGGGGTGAACACCACCGAGCGCACGGACGATGCGACACTTATCCAGACGCGTCACCGCATACCCGAAACGCCGCTGACCGAAGATCAGATAGTTATCTTCCAGGTGCCGATCCCCGAACCGCTGCGCTTTATTGAGCCGCGTGAGACGGAAACGCGCACCATGCACGCGCTGGAGGAGTACGGCGTGATGCAGGTGAAGCTGTATGAAGATATCGCCCGCTTCGGTCATATCGCCACCACCTACGCCTATCCGGTGAAGGTGAACGGGCGCTACGTAATGGACCCGTCGCCGATCCCGAAATTCGATAACCCGAAAATGGACATGATGCCCGCCCTGCAACTGTTTGGCGCGGGGCGCGAGAAGCGCATCTATGCCGTGCCACCGTTTACCCGCGTGGAAAGCCTCGATTTCGATGATCATCCGTTCACCGTCCAGCAGTGGGATGAACCATGCGCCATCTGCGGATCGACCCACAGTTACCTCGACGAAGTGGTGCTGGATGACGCCGGAAACCGCATGTTTGTCTGCTCCGATACCGATTATTGCCGCCAACAGAGCGAGGCCAAAAGCCAATGAATCAACCGTTACTTTCGGTCAATAACCTGACCCACCTTTATGCCCCGGGCAAAGGCTTCAGCGATGTCTCTTTTGATTTATGGCCGGGAGAAGTTCTGGGCATTGTTGGGGAGTCCGGTTCCGGGAAGACCACGCTACTGAAATCAATTTCCGCCCGCCTGACACCACAGCAAGGGGAAATTCGCTACGAGAACCGTTCGCTGTACGCGATGAGCGAGGCCGACCGCCGTCGCCTGCTGCGCACCGAATGGGGTGTGGTGCATCAGCATCCGCTTGACGGCCTGCGCCGCCAGGTGTCGGCAGGCGGCAATATCGGCGAACGGTTGATGGCAACCGGAGCGCGTCATTACGGCGATATTCGCGCCACCGCGCAGAAATGGCTGGAAGAGGTGGAGATTCCCGCCAACCGGATCGACGACCTGCCGACCACCTTTTCCGGCGGCATGCAGCAACGTTTGCAGATTGCCCGCAACCTGGTGACGCATCCGAAGCTGGTGTTTATGGATGAACCCACTGGCGGGCTGGATGTGTCGGTACAGGCGCGCCTGCTGGACCTGCTCCGCGGTCTGGTGATGGAGCTTAACCTGGCGGTAGTGATTGTCACCCACGATTTAGGCGTCGCCCGTCTGCTGGCGGACCGTTTGCTGGTAATGAAGCAAGGGAAAGTGGTGGAGAGTGGGTTAACCGACCGCGTGCTCGACGACCCGCACCATCCGTATACCCAGTTGCTGGTGTCATCGGTTTTGCAGAATTGAGCTGGTGCCGGATGCGGCGTAAACGCCTTATCCGGCCTACAAATGCGCTCCCCGTAGGTCGGATAAGACGCATCAGCGTCGCATCCGACACCCGAACCACGAGGCGAAAAATGATTAACGTACAAAACGTCAGTAAAACCTTCATCCTGCACCAGCAAAACGGCGTGCGCCTGCCTGTATTACAAGGCGCCTCACTCACCGTCAACGCCGGCGAATGCGTGGTACTCCACGGCCATTCCGGCAGTGGAAAATCAACTCTGCTACGCTCGCTGTATGCCAACTATCTACCCGACGAAGGGCAAATCCAGATCAAACACGGTGATGAATGGGTCGACCTGGTCACCGCGCCAGCGCGCAAAGTGGTGGAGATCCGCAAAACCACTGTCGGCTGGGTAAGCCAGTTTCTGCGCGTCATCCCACGTATTTCGGCACTGGAAGTGGTGATGCAGCCGCTGCTCGATACCGGCGTACCGCGTGAAGCCTGCGCCGCTAAAGCCGCGCGTCTCCTCACCCGCCTGAACGTGCCTGAACGCCTGTGGCACCTTGCGCCATCGACCTTCTCCGGTGGCGAACAGCAGCGTGTCAACATCGCCCGTGGCTTTATCGTCGACTACCCCATTCTGCTGCTCGACGAACCTACCGCCTCGCTGGACGCTAAAAACAGCGCCGCCGTAGTGGAACTGATCCGCGAAGCCAAAGCCCGCGGCGCGGCCATCGTCGGTATCTTCCATGACGAAACCGTACGCGAGCAAGTCGCCGACCGCCTGCACCCAATGGGAGTCTCTTCATGATTATCAATAACGTCAAACTGGTGCTGGAAAACGA
>BREX01000033.1 GCA_023708985.1 Collinsella sp. | reverse complement strand
CATTATCGTCCCGGCTCGAAAAAGTGCTAAATGTCAATTCTGGTCTAACAGAGCCAAAGAAAAAGCGTCGCTATGAGGAGCAGTCCGAGAGCGTTGCCCCAAACGAACAGCCTTGAGCGCTTGATTGCACGCCATGCGGCGATGTAGCCAGCAGGTACCGTGCCGACATAGAACCCGGTAAAGGCTGTTGCAGCCAGCAGGACGGGAACGAGTGCGACGATTCCAATTGCACCCGTCTGAGTTATCAGGGCAGGGGAATTAACGAGAAGCAAAAGGAAAACAACTACCGCCGTTATCGCCCCGACGATATAGAGGAACTTCTTCATCAAATCGAAGACTCGTTTTTCCTCATCATATTCGGCGCGAATCGCCATAGCGTTGTCTTGGTATATCGGGTGTTGATAGGTTCGCATGGTATGACCTTCTTTCTAATGTTCTGTATGCAAATTCTTTAGAAGTTGCAGTTTCCTGTCCGGGCGGAGTCCTCGACCAAAGGGTTTTGCGATATATGCATAGTCGCTGGGGAAGTCCAATGAGAGCATATCGTCCGTCACTTTCGGAATCTCCGTATCCACCATGGTTCCTTTCTGGTTGCAATGCCCCAATATTTGCATTGTATTTCAAATTGTCACTTATATAGGTGTGACTTATATAGGGTTGGCCTGAATCATTGACACCGGTGGATAGGAGGTGCCGATGACTGAGCTTGACCCCAAGATGCGCGTGGGGCTTCGCATTAAGGAGCTGAGGGGCGAGCTCGGCATGAGCCAAGAGGCCTTCTCATACTCCATCGAGATGTCTCGCACCTATTTCGCCGAAGTCGAGACAGGCAAGCGAAACGTGTCTATCGAGAATATCGAGCGCATCGCAGGCGGGCTTGGCGTCTCTCTGAGAGGGTTTTTCGATTCAGATCTGTTCGATGGTTAGTTCGGCTGCCGGCTTCTGACGTCATTTAAAAGTGCCCCGGTGGTAATCGCCGGGGTACTTTTCTAAAGAGGGGATTCGGCGGCGGCCGCTTCAGCGCGGATGCGCTGTTCGGCCTCTTCGAGGTCCCTGATAATCCTTCTCAGCGCCATGCAGCAAAAGAGCATCGACTCATGAAGGCAGGCGAGTTCGTAAACGATATCCTCGAGTTCCATATGGCTCCTATCGAAAAGTGAATAGCGTCTCTAATGGTTCCGATGCTGGACGTGGGCTGCCGGCGTCCGCCGTGAATCGGCCACGGCTCCGCGGCCGGGTGGCACCTCCGCTACGCCGCGTCAAGGGGGCCCATGAGACCCCGCACAAACCTCCGCTCCGCTCCGGTTGGTGGAGGTCGTCATGGACCTCCCTTGACCCGTCTTCGCTCCGGTGCGGCTTTGCAGGGAGCAAAGCCGACGACGACGCGCGGCGTCGCCATTCGGCTTTGCCCGCAGGGGCGAGATGTTGAGGGCCACGTGCCCGGAACGGAGGAAGAGATGCAGCAGCTGATGACCGAGGAAATCGCCAAGACGGTGCCGAGGCTCTACGAGCAGGACGGGGCGGAGGACCCCGTCGTCTACGCCCACTACTTCTCGTGCGTGAGCGGATGGGACTGGTGGCTGCTCGAGTTCGACGGCACGGACGAGGCGTTCGGCCTCGTCGAGGGCTACGACGACGAGTTGGGCTATTTCAGTCTCAAGGAGATGGCCGAGCTGAATCGCTCGATGGGGTTCGCCGTCGTCGAGCGCGACGAGCACTTCTCCCCGAAGCCGCTCAGCGCCGTCAGGAGGAGGTAGCCGCATGGTCACGGTCGAGTTCGACTCCATGGGCGAGGCGGTCCGCCTCGCCCTCGTGGCCGGTGAGTACGTGGGCGGCGGCCTGGCCGTCCTCCTCCTCGACGCCACGGACCCGCGCTCCGAGGGCTACATGGCCGAGTGGGGCGCGCTCACGGCGAACGTGCCGGCGGCGGCCGAGTGGTGCCGCGGACGCGGCGACATCGCCATCGACGCCGACGTGCCCGCGGCGCTCCTCGAGGCGCTCGAGGCCGCCGGCTTGCTCCGCATGGCCGGCCGCTCGGCGGCGTCCGGGATGGCCCGCTACCCGCTAGCCACGGTCGCCGGGCACGCCCTCGACGGCATGGGCGGCCTGCCCGAGACCCTCGAGGAGGCCCTCAGCTCGACAGTCGTCGTCGAGTACGAGTCGGGAGGCGACGGCGGGGCGTTCGAGGTTGGGACCGCGCCGGCGCGCTCGGCCGAGCTCGGGCGCCTCATCGCCGCCGCGAGGTCCGAGGCCGACGCGTTGGCGGGCGCCGGCGGATGGGCTGCCGTCCGGGTCGGTTTCGGGGATGCCGAGACCATCGACTGCGAGACGGGCCGGACGGTTTACGTCGCGGGGTGAAATGGGAGGAGGGCGCGGGCGCGGTCCGGATGGGCCGCGCTTTTCCTTTCCCGGGGATACGGGACTCCCACCGTCCAAGTGCCTTGGACGGTGGGAGCTGGATACGACGATATACTGCGCGTGCAACGGGGACACGCGCCTCCTTTTCGGTTGACTCCACCAGTTCGTACAGAGACTTTTCGATTTCCCGCTTTGATTTGGAGGTCTGTAATTCCATATTTCTGGAATACGGCACGAGGCTGAGCTTCGAAATCGCGTCTTGCGTCGGTAGATTGTTCCGCGTCCGCGACCAGTTTTTCAAGGGTGCTAAGCTGGGACTGTATTGAGAGTTCGTTTAGGTGGTTCACATTGTCCATAGCGGTGACCACCAATGTTGAATAGCTGTCTTGAAAGACTGTGTCACGCTAGTGTCGGTATCGATTTGATACTACGAACAAATTAGAATTAAATGGATATAGTTTCCATACTAATTAAAACAAATTTGCATTCAAGTTTTTATTTAAACTTGATTTAAGGCGGAGTGGAATGTGAGCGCACAAGGAGATGCGGAATCGATGAGAGCCTCAAAAAAAATTACTGCAGTGTTATCATCTTCCATCCTCTCTATTCTTCCATTTCTGATTCTATGGGCGGCTTGGTCAGCCCTCCCTGATACAATTCCCGCTCATTGGGGTGGGGGTGTGGTTGATCGATGGGGTAATAAGCTTGAATTGCTGGTTGTTCCGCTGTTTTCTCTGATTGGTTCTATTGCAATTTCTGTGTACCTTATTGTTTCCACGCGGCGAAGAGAGTTCGCGGATTTCTCTGCTCGAATGCGACGGGACTTTGTTGCGTGCTATATTTCCAGCCTTCTTTTATCGACAACCTGCTCAGTGATAATTGCCGTTTGGGTTCAGTTGATTCTTGCGCAAAGCACTGCGGTTGATGGGGGGCTTGGACTATCGATCCTGTATTCCCTTCCCGGGCTATATGTGATCTTGTGCGCCTTGC
Organism: Collinsella sp.; assembly: GCA_023708985.1. Taxonomy (GTDB): domain Bacteria; phylum Actinomycetota; class Coriobacteriia; order Coriobacteriales; family Coriobacteriaceae; genus Collinsella. The sequence goes on along the minus strand of BREX01000033.1, from coordinate 3,185 downwards.
CGCCTTTTTATGCGAGCGGCGAGAGCAAAAAGGCAGAGCGCCTGATAACAGTTCTTATTGGCGGCGCGGAGATTGTTCTTTGTGGAATAGTGCTTGAAGGTTCGGCTGCCTCTTATGCGATGATTGGACTGATGATTCTGTTCTGTGCGTTTGAGATTGTGTCACAGGTAAGGGATAGCCGGTCCTTATGAGTTGAATTACGCGCGTGCGGATATAAAGGTTGGCATGTTAAGCTGGTCGTTTTCTCGTTCTGGGACATTTGCAGTAGGATGAGTGGGGCTAGGCGCGCTGCGGTGTGATGGTGACGGTTGAGGCTTGTATCGCTGCAAATCCGCTGATGCACATTTTGCTATTGGGCTTGAAGGCGGGACCGACAGGCCTTTGTTTGGGATGTTCTGGTCGTCCAACGCGTGTTGCACGGCTTTATATTGTTACGCTCGTTCGGCGCTCCGTTGGAGCATTTCCGGGTTTGTCGGCATCATGACTTGGCCAAGTGACACGCTTGCCGGGACGGTTGTAACGCCGCGCCGGTTCCGTGTGCTCCTTCGTTGTTGGCCTGTCCAGCCGGGGGCGGATTCGGCCTCATGTTGTGGCGCACGGCCTTCAGGGGCTTCCCCTGGCGAGCTATGTTCGTCCGTATGGGTAAGGGTCGGGTTGAGCTGACAATCCCGTGTCGGAAGAGGTTTGCACCATGCGCGCGATGACAGAGATTGAGTGGCTGGACGGCCGTGTGACAAAGGTGCCGGAGCTCGCCCTGGGCGATGCGCTCGGCGAGAGCGTCCAGGCGGAGCTCGATTTCGGGTTCGACGACGTGTTGGAGGGCCTTTGGGTCGAGGTGCGCCATCACGAGCACCATCATGAGCAGGATAAGGGCGCACTACGGGCGCCCGGGATTTTGCGGCGCAACTCGGCGTGCCGAGTTCGTTTCCGCTGGTAGCGTAGCCGGTTAAACCGGAAGGCGGTCACGGACCGCCGTCATACGCGCCCCGCGCGCCGTATGACGGCGGGCGGTTTTCGCAGGCAGGGCCGTACGACGCGTCAGAACCCGTCGGGCGCGGCGGACGCCTTGCGCTTCCTGCCGCCGGACGGCGACCCCTTGGGCTTTTTCGGCTTCTCCGGGATGCGCCACACCGGTGCCGGGGAGGTGTTGCGGGCCTCACCCTCGAGCGCCCGCGCGAGCAGCGCGTCCTCGGCCTCCGGCGACGTCAGGCCCAGCAGCGGCCCCAGGAACGTCTCGGTGATGTCGCGGCTGGCGAGCGCCATCGGTCCCTCCGCGTCGATCACGAGCGCGCCGTTCTCGCGCGCGCTCCAGGCCATGAGCTCCGACGGGGTGATCAGCGGCCGGCGCGCCACGGAGAACGACTTGCCGGACGAGGAGCTCTGCGTCCCCTTGGTGGAGCTCTGCCCGGTCGTCTTGACGCTGTAGTCGCCGAGACGCTTGCTGATCTCCTCCGCCTCGCCGACGGACTCAACCGAGAGGACGACCTGGGTGCCGAGCAGCGCCAGCAGCGCGTCCGACTCGGCCCTGGAGTAGCCGCACCGCGCCTCGAGCAGATGGGTGTTCTGGAGCACGAAGACGACGTGCAGGCCGATGCTCCGGACCTCGGCGAGGTCGCCGAGGAGGCGGGGGATCTTGGGGATCCCGGACCCCTCGTCGATGGCGAGCAGGGTCTCCGCCGGCAGCCTGCCGCCGGACAGGCGCGCTGTCTCGCGCAGCGCCGACAGCGCCTGCGAGAAGATGCACGAGACGAGCGCGCCGCGGTCGCCCCGGTCCGTCGCGCTGGCGATGTAGAGGATGGTCGGCTTGCGCCCGACCGATGCGAGGTCGACCTCGCCGTCCCAGAGCATGCGGCTGACGTCGTCGTCGCAGAAGGACATGAGGTAGTTGCGCGCGGTGGAGACGAGGGCCTCGCCCCCGCCGCCGTTCGACGAGGCGACGAGGAGGAACTGGCGCGCTGGGTTTCCCGCCGGCAGGTCCGCGGCGAGCTCCTCCAGCGACTTGACCGCGCTCTTCCCGTCGCGGGGCTCCAGGAGCGCGAGCACGGTCGAGAGGTTCCGCGCGCCGTCGGGGATCCGCCCGTCCGTAATCGCGAGCAGGCAGAGGCCGGTCAGCAGGTTGCGGCTGGCGTCCGTGAAGAACCTCTGGCCGGAGGAGAAGGCGTCGGGCACGATGGCCGCCGACAGCTCGCGGAGCTCGGCCACGGCACCTGCGACGCCTTCGGTCCCGAGTGCCGCGATGGCGCGGTCGAGGGGGTTGAACCTCGCCGACTTGACGGGCTCGTCGAGCCGGATGGCGACGACCTCCATCCCGGCCCTCCTGGCGAGCGGCTCGGTCCATGCGCGAATCTCGGACTTCGGGTCGTGGACGATGACGGACGTCGGGATCCCGTGGGCGTTGCGGTCGATCGCCGCGACGATCGAGGGTGCCGTCGCGCGTCTGCTTTTGCCAGCGCCACTGCCCGCCCTTATGAGGCAGTGGACGGCGGGGACCATCGCGATCCCGCCGCCGATGCAGCCGGCCGCCACGAGCCCCTCCGCGGCGGCCTTCCCGTCCCAGGGAGGGCAGCGCCTCGCGACCCTGGAGGGCCTCGACTCGAGCCAGGCGTCCCCGTGCGTGCGCGTGGGCGCGCGGTCGCCGGCGAACGTCCCGTCGTGGAGTCTCGCCCATGAACGGCCCCAAGAAACGAATCCGAGCGCGAGGACGGAGGCCGCGACGAGGGCGAGCGCCGCGAGCAGCTCGCTCGCCTGGCCCGACGCCGCCGTGTCGGCGGCCGCCTCGAGGGGGCCGCGGAAGACGTAGGCGGGCTCGGGTCCCGGGTCGGCCGTGGGCAGCCGCAGCAGGACGGAGAGGCCTGAGATGAGGGATAGAGTCCACCACCTGGCGTAGTCCCAGGCGCTGGCGGTCGCGGCGCAGGCTATGACGGCGGCGACGCCGTGGGCCGCGAGCGTGCCGGCGAGTTCCCTTTTCATGTCGCGGTTGAAGGATTTTGGTTTCATCTCGTGATCGTCCTCTCTATCCTGTTCGCTATCTTCAGCGCGGGGACGCTCGACGGCCCGGTGCCGCCGGAGGCGAGGACCCTCAGGGTCGCGGCGATGAGTCTCAGCGCCCTCTCGCCGGCCTCGTCTCCCATGTGTTAGCGTCAATATATTTTTCACCATTTTCACCAACGTATTTTCGCCAATCG
>BREX01000032.1 GCA_023708985.1 Collinsella sp. | reverse complement strand
CATGCGAACCTCCAGTCCGGACCGCCCCGCGGTCCAACTTTCTGTCCGCACCCCCCGGCAACAAGGCGAACGTGGCCACGGCGCGCGAGCTCGCCTGCTGGGTGTGGGCGGTCGGCCTCATGGCCGAGGAGGCGTAGGGGGGGCGGTCCCCCGCACATAAGCCAGTCACCCCGGAAGCGGTTCGATCCGAAGCCGTTGAGGCGAACCTCAGGTCCCTTTTCTGCGAGCGCCCAGGGCGCCACACGCGTGCACAGACTGTCGGTTCGACGTAGAAGCCTCAGCCGTAGCAACGGATTGCCCAGCGAGAGATCGCCACGGGCGGATATTAAACTGCAAAGACGAGCGTCGGTAAGACACGCCGAGGTCGCCGCGGACGGGTTGATATAGGGAGAGGGCCTGACCCCATATCGTTGGGGCCAGGCCCGATTTTGCCTCTTGACAATGTCCTGCTCATATTAAAAGGAACGTCCCCAAGTGCCGCCCCAATGACTACCATGGCAACGCCGCAGGTAGAGGACGGACAGCGAGCGGGCACCAGAGCGAACAAATTGGCATGAAAAGAGGACGGCATAGACCTTCTGGTCATGCCGTCCTCTTTGAATGACAAGTTGTCGCTCTGGTGCCCGCGCAGCGTCGAGCAGTTGCGGCGTTTGGTAAAACGCCGCAACGAACTACCGCGTAACTCCCCTAGTTCATCATTGCATTCATCATCTCGGTGGTTGCGGAATCGTCAGCAGACCACTCGCCATCGTCATTGGCGGTGTACTTGAAGGTAACCTTGGTGTCCTTGGTCTTAGCGGCCTTGGTCACGTCGACCATGACCTGGCCGGCCATCTTGTACAGGTCGTCCTCGGAAGGCATCGTATCGAGCGCCGCGATCTTCTCCTGATACTGGGTAGCGAAATCTTCAACGATCTTGTTCATGGACTTGCAGGTAATGGTGACATCGGCAGTCGCGGTGCCCTTGTCCTCGTCGACCGTCACATCGCCGATCTTGTAGTCAAAACCCTCGAGATAGCTCTTGGCGTACTCCTTGGGATCGATGCCCAGCTGCTCGAACTCGTCGCCCGAGGCCTCTTCCAGGCCGGCGAGGAAGTCGTCGCCGCCGTTCTTGACCTCGTCAAACTGCGTCGTAAGATCCTCGGTGATGAGCTCCTCAACCGAAGGACCTCCGCAGCCGGAAAGCACAACCACGCACGCGACCAGAACAGCCATCAGGGGCGCAAGCAGCAGCTTCTTCTTCATGACATTCCTCCCAACAAGCGGCACCGCGCTTCCCGACGCGGTGCGCGTCGTAACAATAAGGCCATACTAGCCGATAACGAACACCCCCGGCAAAGCAAAGGCGCAGTCGGCTCGATTTAACGTCCGAACGGTTTACCGGTCCGCCCAACGCGCAATAAAACGTTCCGCCGCATTGCAATAAAAAAGGGCGGCCGGATAACCCGACCACCCCAAAACACCCTTATGTTGCCGCAGACTACTTGCGGACGACCTTGACGATGGCATCGCCAGCGGAGACAGCGGAGTCAGCCTCGACGGCGAGCTCGACGTCGGCGAACTCGGCGGTGTTGGACACAGCCACGACGACGCAGTCCTTGTAGCCGGCAGCGGCGATCTTGGCGCGGTCGATCTTGAGCATGGGCTGGCCAGCCTTAACGACATCGTCGGCCTTGACGAAGCCCTCGAAGCCGTCGCCGTTCATGTTGACGGTATCGACGCCAACGTGCACCAGAACCTCGATGCCGCTATCGGACTGCAGGCCCACGGCGTGACCCATGGTGACGGTCACCTTGCCGTCGCAGGGAGCGTAGACCAGATCGTCCTCGGGCCACACGGCGCAGCCCTTGCCCAGAACCTCGCCACCAAAGACGGGATCGGGCACGTCGGCCATCTTGATGACCTTGCCCTTGACGGGCGAGCACAGCACGTCGGCGCCGGCAGAAGCAGAGATGGAGGCCGGAGCAGCGGCAGCCGCGGGCTCAGCCTTCTTCTTGAACATGTCAAACAGACCCATACGTTTTCTCCTCTTGATTCAGCGCAACGTTATGCGCATGCCTATGGTGATTATAGTGCCAAATGGTTCAAATGCTAAGGTGGGGACTCGAATCGCGAGCCCATCCCAACGCTTTTCCCCGGTGGCACTCATATTGTCGATTAATCCAGGCCCTCGGCACCGTTGGACTTGATGATCTTCTGGTAGGCGTAGAAGCTGTCCTTGCGGCGTCGCTCGTAGGTACCGGTGCCGTCGTCGTACTTATCGACGTGGATAAAGCCGTAGCGCTTGCGCATCTCGCCGGTGCCGGCGGAAACCAGGTCGATGGGGCCCCACCAGGTGTAGGCGATCAGGTCGACGCCGTCGGCAATGGCCTCGCCCATGGCCTTGACGTGGCTCTGCAAGTAGGCGATACGATACGGGTCGTGGATGGAGCCGTCCTCCTCGACCTCATCGTAGGCGCCCATGCCATTCTCGACCACCATCAGCGGAATCTCGTAGCGGGCGTAAATCTCGTTGAGGGCGATGCGCAGACCCAGCGGATCGATCTGCCAGCCCCAGTCGGTGGACTCCAGATAGGGATTCTTGCCGCCAAAGGTCATGTTGCCCTCGGTCATCTCGTGATCCTTGTGGGTGCCCACGGTGCCGGACATGTAGTAGCTAAAGGTGTAGAAATCGACCTTGCCGTCGGCGATATCCTGCAGGTCACCGTCCTCCATCACAAGCTCGACATCGTTCTCGGCCCAGAAGCGCTTGGCATAGAACGGATACTTGCCGCGCACCTGCACGTCGGAGCAGTACCAGTTCATGGTATTCATCTCCTGCTGCGTGGCGAACACGTCGGCCGGATCGCACGTGGCGGCATAGGAGAGGATGAAGCAGTCCATGTTGCCCATCTTAAACTGCGGATAGTGCTCGTGGGCATAGCGCACGACGCGGCCGCTGGCGACAAACTGGTGATGCAGGGCCTGCATACGGGCCTGCGGCGTGGTGTGGACCGCCGAAGCCGGGCCCTCAAAGCCCTGGATCATGCTGGTCCCAAAGAGGTTGCCCATGTCCTGGGTGCCGCAGTTGATCTCGTTGAAGGTGAGCCAGAACTTGACCTTGTCCTGATAGCGGTCGAAGACGGTCTGGCAGTACTTCTCAAAGAAGCCGATGAGCTCGCGGCTCGCCCAGCCGTTGTACTTCTCGACCAGGTGATAGGGCATCTCGTAGTGCGACAGGGTCACGAGCGGCTCGATATTGTGAGCGCGCAGGCAGTCGAAGACGCGGTCGTAAAAGGCGAGGCCGGCCTCGTTGGGCTCGGCGTCGTCGCCGTTGGGGAAGATGCGGCTCCAAGAGATGGACATGCGGAACAAGTTGAAGCCCATCTCGGCGAACAGCGCGATGTCCTCCTCGTAGTGATGGTAGAAATCGATGCCGTCATGGTTGGGGTAGAAGCGGTTGGGGTCGATGTCGATCGTGATCTGACGCGGCTCCTTGTAGCTGCCGCCCAAGAAATGGTCGTCGACCGAAGGACCGCGGCCGTCCACGTTCCAAGCGCCCTCAAACTGATTGGCGGCCGTGGCGCCACCCCAATAGAAACCCTCGGGGAACTTGATGTTTGCCATGAGCATCTCCTTTGCATTGCGGGTCGATAGGCCGAGTATCGCCCACGCACGCGACAGACAGGGGCAGGGGTGCCAAACCCGACACTTCTTTTCGCAGACGCGCGCTGCAACAGCGCTGCAGCTGAAACTTTTTGACACCGAAGGAGCGAAGACGATCCGCCCCGCGCTTACCGGCGGTATGCCGCGGGGGTGCAGCCATACTTGTCGTGAAACTTACGGTAGAAGAAGCTCATGTTTTCATAGCCCACCGCATGCGCAGCCGCCCCGGCCGTGGCGCCGCCGCGCAGAAGCTCGGCCGCACGTACCAGGCGTCGCTCCTGCACAAGCTGCCTAAAGGTCTTGCCCACATGCCGCTTGAGGAGCGCCGTCGCATAATTAGGGCTCAAGCCAAACTCCGCCGCCATCCCCTCGAGGGAGCATGCAGCGAATTCGCGATCGATATAGCCAAGCATTCCCGTCACCAGGGCAGTGGGCCCCGCCGCGCCGTCCGCCGCGCCGCGCACCAGCTCGCGCTCGTAGCAATCCATGAGCTCGGCCAAAAACAGCTGAAACAGACGCAAGACGATCTCGGGACCGTTGGGGCTCGGGTCGTACAGCTCGCAGAGCATCTCCTGCATGTAGCGCCGAATCCGACGGCTCTCGCCGCAATGAAAACGGACATGGCCCCGATGGTCCGTCTCGCTGTTGAGCGCGTTGAACAAAAACCGCGAGACCGCGCTCTCGCGCGAGAGGCTCGACTCGAGACTCCGGCGCAAAAAAGAGCGTGAAACGGTCATGCTTAGCATGATGTCGTCCTCACCAAGCGCCGCCACGGCATGCGGGCAGAGGGCGTCGAGCAAAAGCACCTCGTTGCGGCCCAGCTCGAGCCTCTCCCCCGCCACCGTCTGCGGGCAGCGTCCGCGATACACATAGCTCAGCTCCACGTAATCATGCACGTGCTCGGGAACTGCATTAAAGCGCGAGTTTTCCCTTATCGTCAGGCCACGCGGCATGCCGGGCTGGGCATAGGCAAACCCTGGCTGCCCAATCTTGCGCACTGGACATCCGTCGATTTCGACATGCTCGGTCATAATCGACCAATCAAATGCCATGCCGTCTTTATAAGTGATCTCACTGGCGCTCAGTTCGCTGAGCCTACGCTCGAGCTCGTCGATCTCCATGGCTTGCCAATCGTTGATTTGGTCATAGTTCGTCGTGATTCAGATATTAGCAGAACGCGCCGACGCGTCCATAATCTGTGCTATGCAGCAGATCGATCGAGCCAAGGAGGATCCATGACCGCGTACTATCAGCAGGTGCTCGAGGGCACATACGACAACCACGTGCTTCCGTTTTTGTGGATGAAGGGCGAGAGCCATAAGACCATTGCCGAGTATCTGGAAAAGATCGCCGGCGCCGACATCCACGAGGTCTGTCTCGAAAGCCGCCCACACCCCGATTTTTGCGGCGAGGGCTGGTGGCGCGACTTGCGCTTTGTCATTGACGAGTGCAGGCAGCTGGGCCTTAAGCTCTGGATCTTGGACGACGCGCACTTCCCCACGGGCTTTGCCAACGGCGCCGTCAAGGAGGCCGTGCCCGAGCTCCGCAAGATCGTGCTCACGCACCGCACGTTCGACATCGTGGGCCCCACGTCCGCCGCGAGCATCGCGCTCGCCAACATGCTCGACAAAACGGAGCGCTTCTACGGCGTGACATTTATGCAGGACGGCAGCCCCGTCGACGTCGCTTACCGAGTAATCGACGATGCAGACGGCAACCCCAGCCGCCTGGTCTTCGATGCACCTGCGGGCCTCACGCAGGCATGCGTGATGTTCACGAGCGGCAAGACCTCCTACAACGAGGACTACATCAATATGGTCGACCGCACCTCGGTGGCGCAGCTCATCGATGCTGTCTACGAGCCGCATTTTGAGCATCTGGGCGATGAGTTTGGCAAGACGATCCTGGGCTTTTTCTCCGATGAGCCCGGATTTGCCAACGAGAAGGGCACCACGGGCCCCGATGGCATCTCGGACACGCTCATCGGCAAGGCCACCGCGCCCCTACCCTGGTCGGCCGAGCTTGAGCGTCGCCTACGCGCGGCACTGGGCGAGCGCTACCTGGCCGAGCTCCCGCACCTGTGGGACCGCGAGCCGGCCGGCGCGCACGTACGCCACGTCTATATGGACATCGCGAGCACCCTCTATAAGGAGTGCTTCTGCGACCAGCTCGGAGACTGGTGCCGCGCGCGCGGCGTGCAGTACATCGGCCACGTTATCGAGGACAAGGACTGCCACGCGCGCCTGGGCGTGGGCGCCGGGCACTACTTCCGCGCCGTGGGCGGTCAGGACATGGCGGGCGTCGACATCGTGATCAACCAGCTGGTACCCGGCATGGACCGCGGCCTTCACAGCTACGGACGCGGCGTGTGGGACCTCGAGTTCTATAACTACGTGCTGCCCAAGCTGGGCTCCTCGGCAGCACACCTCGATCCCAAAAAGCAGGGGCGCTGCATGGCCGAGGTCTTTGGCGCATTTGGATGGCACGAAGGCCTACGCGAGATGAAGTGGATCGCCGATCATTTTTTGGTGCGCGGCGTCAATTGGTTTGTGCCGCATGCCTTTAGCATGGCCGCCTTCCCCGACTGGGACTGCCCGCCGCATTTCTATGCGCATGGCCAAAACCCCCAGTTTGCACACTTTGGGCAGCTCATGAGCTACATGAACCGTACGGCGAGCCTGCTGAGCGGCGGGCGCGCAACGACCCCGGTGGCGCTTCTCTACCATGCGGACGCCGAGTGGACAGGCGAGGCGAACTTTATGCAGCATGCCGCCTCCGAGCTTATGCGCGCGCAGGTCGACTTTGACATCGTGCCGGCAGAGGCATTTGAGGACGCAGGGCGCTATGCCGTTGAAATTGCCGCAGACGGTAGCGACTTTGGCGTGAACGGCCAGGCATACCGCTGCCTGGTGATGCCCGGAGCCGAGTTTGTCGGCGGAGCCGTGCTCGACTTTGCCGCGCGCGCCGCAGCCGCAGGTGTTGCCGTGTACGCGCTGGATGAGTTGCCGAGCAAGCGCTACGACGGTGATATTGCAGCCCGTGAGGGCTTTGCCTCCGTGGATGCAGCCGCGGTCGCCGGCATCAAGCTCCTGGCAACCGCCGAGCTCGCAGGCACGCTTGCCGACGCCGGTATGCAGACCGTGGTTTGTGCCGAGTCCCAGCCCTGGCTGCGCGCACTGCGCTACGAGCGGGCGGGCGAGACCTATCTGATGCTCGTCAACGAGCATCCCAAGCAGGGTATCTCCACTCAGATTGCGCTTGCCGACGGCATACCCGTTGCAGGCGCGCGCCTCGACCTGCTCAACGGCACCGATCCCGCCGCCTTTGACGGCACGCTCGAGCTGGCTCCCTACGAGAGCTGCATCGTGGTCCTTGGGGCTACAGGTTCCGCCGGCGCGGCAACTGCTGGAGACGAAGCCACATGCGTCGACGGGCCCTGGGCGGTTGCCTTCTCTGCCCCTGGTACCGATGCCTTTGGCGAGTCTGTTGAGCTTGCAGACCTGCACGACCTTTCCTCGGCCGAGTTCCCCGGCAAGGCCGGCACATTCCGCTACCGGGCCTCCTTTGTCCTGGGCGAAGCGGCCACCCGCACCGTCATCGACCTTGGCGAGGTCTTTGAGACCGCAACCGTCACCCTCGACGGCAAATCCCTCGGCACCCGCATCTGTCCGCCTTACCGCTTTGAGGCCGCCGCACTTTTAGCCGGTGAGCACGCGCTCACGATTGACATCATCAACACCCTCGACCACGCCGTCCCCGACGTGTTCGGCATGACCGAGCCCTCCGAGCCCAGCGGTCTCTTGGGGCCCGTACGCGTGCTCGGGTAACGCCCCGGGCGCAAACGGCCCAACAAGGACAGCGCCCCTATGTTGAGCCCGCACAGCGTCGAGCGGTCCGTCGTTCATAGACCGGCGGACCAAAACTCCCAGCCAAGCCGAACGTTTTATTTATCGCTATGATTGGTTTATCGCGACGCAAACGCATAGGAGCCATATGGATATCAGGCGAAAGATCACGCAGGGCAAAAGCCTCACCCCCACCGAGCAACAACTTGGGCGAACGGCCCTCGCCATGGGCGAGGATGTGCGCGGGCTTTCCATTAAGGAATTTGCCGCGTGCGCCAACGTTTCGGTCGCGAGCGTGCACCGCTTTTGCAAAAAGCTCGGCCTCGAGGGATTCAAAGACCTCAAGGTCGAGCTCATCCGCCAGGCGACCGAGGCGGGCAACCGGCGCGACGTGGACATCAACTTTCCCTTCGATGCCACCTCCACCCCTGCGCAGGTGATGGAGCGCATGGAGGGGCTCTACCAGACCACCTTGGCCGAAACGCAGGAGCTGCTCGACCCTGCACAGCTCGACCACGCCGCCAAGCTCATCATGCGCGCCGGCACCGTGGACATCTACACGGGCTCGCATAACCTGTATCCAGCGGGAATGTTCCGCGATCGCCTGCTTTCCGCCGGCAAAAGCGCGACGTGCCACGACAGCGTCGAGGCGCAGGTGCGCACGGCGCTCGCCTCGGGTCCCGACCATGTGGCAATCGTCATCTCCTACAGCGGCCTTGCCCCCAACCTCAAGGAGATCTTGCCGATCCTTAGCAGTCGACATGTCCCGGTCATCGTCATCGGCACGCCGCACTGTGCCCGCATTCACCCCGGCTTTGCCGCCTATCTCACGGTAAGCGACCACGAGAGCATGACGCACCGCATCACGCAGTTCGCCAGCCATATCGCCGTGCAATACGTACTCGATTCGCTCTATAGCAGCTACTTTGCCAAAGATTACGCCCGCTGCTCCGAGTTCCTAGAGCGCTCGTTCCCCTACACCCGCCTGCCCGGACTCAAGTAGCGACGAGCGTGGATTTTCAGACACTAACCTAACGAGCGTGGATAATCTCCCACTTTGAGCCCGCACACAGGCCAAAACCGGGAGATTATCCACGCTCATTTTGGGTCCCCTGGGAACGCATGAGGAGGGCGGATAGACAGCCGTTATTTGCGAGGCGTCAGCGACGTAAAGAGTCCGTGTTGGTTGCAGTAAAGAATTATTCTGCCGCGCCCGGTAATATGGAAGCGCGGCTGCACCGATTGCTCTGGATAGAGCTTCTTAAAGCAGATGCCGTCCATAGTCGCATATGCCACAAAGCTAATGTAGTGATCCTTGGTCATGGGATGATCGAGCGTGACGTACCAATCGTCCTCGATGCGCTCGATGGAAAAGGCATGGTCCGCGTCCGGCTCTTCGGCCTCCTGGGGAAACATCGTGGAGCCACAGCAGCTAAAGCTGCCTTCTCCGAGCGCGTGCACAACGTTTCCGCAGATAGGGCAAACGTAAAAGACGCCTTTGAGCATATTGCCTGCACGGTTGGCGTTAGCCCGAATGTCACCAGCCAAAAGCTCAGCCACGCTTATGCCGAGTCTCTGGGCCAAAGGCTCAACGAGGGAAATGTCAGGAAGGCCGCGGCCGGATTCCCACTTGCTGACGGCTTTATCGGTCACGCCAAGGCTTTCCGCCAGGGCGCGCTGGGTGAGGCCGCGCTCTTCGCGCAGCCGCTTGATGGCATGCGCTGCCAAAAAAGTATGGGAAGCATTGGTTTGCCGTGTCTGGTTCATGGGCTGTCCAATCAAGTTGAAGAAATGGAGTGAACCGGTTCGACAGTCAGTATCCATTTGAAGGCCAGGCTCGACAACCTACGCTGCGTAGACATGCGCCAATCGAACGAGCGCGGATTTTTGGACGCTCATCCTCAGTAGTCATTTAAGAACGTCCATTACAGTCGAAATTGTCAGCCCGGGACCGTCTCGGGCTACGATT
>BREX01000031.1 GCA_023708985.1 Collinsella sp. | reverse complement strand
GCGCATAAAGAAAGCCTCCCATTTCTCATGTCCAAGAAATGGGAGGCAGTTCAAATTCGGACGGGCTTCTGTGCTCGATATGGGGGTTAGCGAAAACCGCCGCAAGGGCGTCTGTCCCTTTGCGGCGGTTTTGACGTTTGTGCAGATAAAACCTGCCAAAATAAACCTGTCCCTTTTTGGCAGGTTTTAGCTTAGCAGCATGCGGTCGTTGGCGAGCTCGCCGCCCGAGACCTCCTCAAACTTCTGCAGCAGGTCGGCCACGGTGAGCGACTTCTTCTCGTCGCCGGCCACGTCGTAGATCACATGGCCCTCGTGCATCATGATCAGGCGATTGCCTAGACGGATGGCGTCGTTCATGTTGTGCGTGACCATGAGCGTGGTCAGGTGGTTCTCGTCGACGATTTCCTCGGTTAGGTTGAGCACCTTGGAGGCCGTCTTGGGGTCGAGGGCGGCGGTGTGCTCGTCGAGCAGCAACAGGCGCGGTTTGGTGAGCGTGGCCATGAGCAGGGTGAGTGCTTGGCGCTGGCCGCCCGAGAGCAGGCCGACCTTAGCGTTGAGGCGCGTGTCCAGACCAAGGTCCAGGCGCTTGAGCAACTCGACGTACTCGTCCTTTTCGGCCTTGGTGACGCCCCACGAAAGACCTCGACGCTGGCCGCGGCGCTTGGCGAGGGCCAGGTTCTCGGCGATCTGCATGTCGGCTGCAGTGCCGCGCATGGGGTCCTGGAACACGCGGCCCAGGTACTTGGCGCGCTGCGACTCACTCAGACGCGAGATATCGTTGCCGTCGAGCTCGATAACGCCCGAATCGAGCGGATACACGCCGGCGATCATGTTGAGCAGCGTGGACTTGCCGGCGCCGTTGCCGCCAATCACGGTTACAAAGTCGCCATCATTCAGGGTGAGATCGACGCCGGTGAGCGCGCGCTTCTCGGTGACGGTGCCCTTGTTAAAGGTCTTTTTGACGTGCGAGAGCTTAAGCATCTGCCTCATCTCCCCTCGTGTAGGAGCTGCGGAGCTTATAACGCTCCCAAACCACGGGCACGCACAGGGCCACGGCGACGATCACGGCGGAGAGCAGCTTCATGTCGTTGGCGTCCATGCCCAACTGCAGCACGATGGCGCGGATGAGGAAGTACACCACGGAGCCAAAGACGGCGGAGGCAAGACGGACGCTAAACTGCGTGAGACCGCCGGGCAGCAGGCGGCCGAGCACCTCGCCGATAACAATAGCGGCAAGACCGATAACGATGGCACCGGTACCCATGCCAATGTCGGCATACTTTTGGCTCTGGCAGATAAGCGCGCCAGAGAGGCCGATGAGGGCGTTGGAGAGCACGAGGGCGATCATCTTGGTGGAGTTGGTGTTGACGCCCAGAGCGCGGATCATGTATTCGTTGTTGCCGGTGGCGCGCAGTGCCGAGCCGATCTCGGTGCCAAAGAACCAATACAGGATGGCGACGATAGCCACAGCGAGCAAGATACCCAGGATGATGGCGACGGTGGACTGCGGCAGGCCCGTCATGTTGCTGACAGACGAGAAGATGGTGCCCTTGGCAAGGATGGGCGTATTGGATTTGCCCATGATGCGCAGGTTGATGGACCACAGGCTGATCTGGGTGAGGATTCCGGCGAGGATCGCGGGAATCTCAAAGACGGTGGTCAAAATGCCCGTGATGGCGCCCGCGATGGCACCGGCACACATGCCGGCCAAAACAGCGAGCAGCGGGTCGACATTATTATTGACGATGAGCACGGCGCAGACGCAGCCGCCGAGGGCAAAGCTGCCGTCGCAGGTCATATCGGGGATGTCGAGCAGGCGGAACGTGATAAACACGCCAAGCACCATAATGCCCCAGAGGACGCCCTGCGAAACGGCGCCCTGCAATGCAATAAGCATGCTTCATACCTCCTAGGATAGGGTGGACACGTGAGTCACCATGATAGCGGTAACAATGCATAAAAGAGCTGCGGCCGGATGTTTTGTCTCATCCGTAACAAGCAGGGCGAACGCCGGTCTTTGGCGTTCGCCCCTGTGGCTCACATATTGAATAACACGGCAACGGCACGAGTGCGTGCCCTAGACGCGCTACCGCGCATGGCGTTACTCGTCCAGAGCGGAAAGATCGATGCCCAGAGCCTCGGCCATCTCGTCGTTCTTGACGACGACCAGGTCCTTGCTCGAGAGATGCTTGATCGGCATATCCTCGGGCTTGGCCTCGCCCTTCAAAATCTTGACGGCCATCTCGCCCGCGGCGTAGCCCAGGTCCTCATAGTTGATGGAGAGAGTGAACAGGCCGCCAGCCATGCACATACCCTCCTCGCCGGTCACGTAGGGAAGCTTGTTCTCCTTGCAGATCTGGCCCACCTGCGAGGCGCCCGCGGCGATGGTGTTATCGGTGGGGGAGTACAGCGCGTCGACCTTGCCCACGGCAGATTCGACGACGGACTGGATCTCGTTGGAGCTCGAGACGGTGAAGTCGGTGTACTCCAGGCCCAGCTTGTCGAGTTCCTTCTTGGCGGCCTTGATCTGGACGTCGGAGTTGGACTCGGCGGTGCAGTAGAGCAGGCCGACCTTCTTTACGTCGGGCAGGACCTTCTGCATCATCTCGAGCTGCTCGGCGACCGGGGTGAGGTCGGAGGCGCCGGTGACGTTGGTGCCGGGCTTGTCGTTGTCCTGGACCAGGCCCGAGGCAGCGTAGTCGGTGATGGCGCAGCCCACGATGGGGATATCGGCGGTGGCGCCGGCGGCGGCCTGCGCGGCGGGCGTAGCGATGGCATAGATCAGGTCGACGCCATCGCCCACGAACTTGTCGGCGATGGACTTACACGTGGACTGGTCGTTCTGGGCGTTCTTCTGATCGATCTTGACCTTGAGACCGCTTTTCTTGATGGCCTTGACAAAGCCGTCGTTGGCGGCGTCGAGTGCGGAGTGCTCGGTGAGCTGCAGAACGCCGATGGTGTAGTCGGAACCGGCGGCTGCAGAGCCGGACCAGAGTTGCCGCCGCATCCGGCAAGCGGGGCCAGTGCGAGCAGGCCAGCAGAGACCAGAAGGCTCCTGCGGCTGATGGTGATGTCCTTCATATCGTTACCCCCAGTATAGAAATGGCTGGAAATACTGCACTCAAACAAAGTGCAAGTGGAACTATAGTAGCGCGGATGTCCATTTTTACAATAATCTGGCGGGTTTTTTAATACAGAATCGGATGGGCGGTACGGGTGGTCGAATGGGCGGCGGAGGGTCTTATGCGGCGGAGGAGGCGCCGTCCTCGTCCAGGGCGGCGAAGAGCTTCTTGCCGTCGAGGAGACGTGTGGTGACGTTTCTCATCCGGCCGATCTCTACGGTACGCAACGTGTCATCGGCGCCTCGGGCGTCATAGACCGTTCCCAGCAAATACGAGATGCCGTCTCGTTGCTTGATGGCAAAGGGGCGGAGTGTCATCCGTGCTACTTCAGTTTCGCCACGTGTCGTGACGCTCGAAATATCAAAACTCACCGTGGTTCCGTGGTCGATGGCCTGCTCGATGAGCTCGCAGGTGTCGATGCGCTTGACGGGCGTGCGCATGGCCTTGGTGGATTTGCCACCGGCGCTTGGAGCAGGCTCGGGTGCATCGAGGTAGCCGCGAACGTCGGCACTCGCCATGGCGACCAAGTGCTGAGCCATGCTTTTTCGAATGGCAATGGGCGTAGAGCGGTTGCGCATGACCATACCGTGGAGCCGGATGATCTCTTCGTCGGTGAGCGGACGGGTCAAGAGCCGATACCCCACGCCGCGTTTGTACTCAATTTCGTATCCGGCATGGCGAAGTGCGGAGATGGCGGTGTAGATGCTGCGCCGCGCCGCCGAGATGGGCATGCGGGCGGGGTCGTCGGGATGGGCGAGGCGCCGGATCAACTCATCGGAAAGCATGGCCCTGTCCTCGCCGGTGTTCTCGCTTAATAGTTGCAGGATGCGAACGGCGCGATAGGCTGCCATCGAGGCGGCGCCTCTCGTTGTGGTGTCGTAGGTTTCAACAGCGGCTTCGGTCATGGTGCCCACGTCCTTTCCGTTTTGGGCGGCGACGGTATGGAGCCTAGGACGCGGGGTTTTCCCAGGGGCGCGGGGCGCTCTGGGCGGTCGGTAGTCGTCGGCAAACGGCGGTTCGAGTTTTCAACAGCCCTGTTCAACTGACCAAAAACTTGCCAAAAGCTTGACGGATGCTGTTGAAAAAAGCGTCTCTCGACCGATGTCGAGAGACGCTTGTGCGATGAGTGTTGGCATGTGGCGACGCGAGCTAACGTCCGACGATTAGAAGTCGGCGTTGCCCACGGTGCGCGGGTGCGGCAGGACGTCACGGATGTTGCCCACGCCGGTGAGGTACATCACCAAGCGCTCGAAGCCCAGACCGTAGCCGGCGTGCTTGCAGGAACCGTAGCGGCGCAGGTCCAGATAGTACTTGTACTGCTCGGGATTCATGCCCAGGTCCTTGATACGGGCCTCGAGCAGGTCCAGGCGCTCCTCGCGCTGGGAGCCACCGATGATCTCGCCGATGCCCGGCACCAGGCAGTCGGCGGCGGCGACGGTCTTGCCGTCGTCGTTCATGCGCATATAGAAGGCCTTGATCTCTGCCGGATAGTCGGTTACGAAGGTCGGGCGCTTAAAGTGCTCCTCGGTCAGGAAGCGCTCGTGCTCGGTCTGCAGGTCGATGCCCCAGCTGACGGGGTAATCAAACTGGTGGCCAGCAGCGACTGCCTGCTCCAGGATCTCGATGGCATCGGTGTAGGTAACGCGGGCAAAGTCGGAGTTTGCCACGTGGTCCAGGCGCTCGATCAGGCCCTTGTCCACAAACTTGTTGAGCATGTTGAGCTCGTCGGGGCAGGTGGCCATGACGTCCTTGAGGACGTACTTGAGCATGGCCTCGGCGTTATCCATGTAGTCGTTCAGATCGGCAAAGGCCATCTCGGGCTCGATCATCCAAAACTCGGCGGCGTGGCGCGTGGTGTTGGAGTTTTCGGCGCGGAAGGTGGGGCCAAAGGTGTATACGTCGCCAAAGGCCATGGCAAAGTTCTCGGCATTGAGCTGGCCGGACACGGTCAGGCTCGCATGCTTGCCAAAGAAGTCCTGGCTCCAGTCGACCTCGCCGGACTCGGTGAGGGGCGGATTTTTGGGGTCGAGCGTGGTCACGCGGAACATCTCGCCGGCGCCCTCGCAGTCACTCGTGGTGATGATAGGGGTGTTGACGTAGACAAAGCCCTGCTCCTGGAAGAAGCGGTGGATGGCGGCAGCTGCGACAGAGCGGATGCGGAACACGGCGCGGAACAGGTTGGTGCGCGGGCGCAGGTGCTGCTGGGTGCGCAGGAACTCGACGGTTGCGCGCTTCTTCTGCAGCGGGTAATCCGGGGCGCTCGTGCCCTCGACCTCGATGGAGGTGGCAGAAAGCTCGAAAGGCTGGGGTGCATCGGGCGTCAGCTTGACGATGCCGGTGCAAATGAGGGCGGCCGAGACGTTTTGATGGGCGATCTCGTCGTAGTTGTCGAGTGCATCGCGGTTCATGACGACCTGCAGGTCGCGGAAGCAGCTGCCGTCGTTGAGCGTAACAAAGCCAAAGTTCTTCATGTCGCGGACGGACTTGACCCAGCCGGCGACGGTGACGGTCTGGCCGCCGAGCGACTCGGCGTCGGCGTAGAGCTGCGCGATTTTGGTGCGGTTCACGTATCCTCCCATAACGGTTGAATGATAGTTATCCATACAGTTCGATATTCTAGCAGCTCGGCTCATTTGGGCTATACAGATAAGGCATTGGCGGGATGGTTTTTCAAACGAAAAGCGCCCGCGGCCAAATGGTCGCGGGCGCTTGACGAGGTGCCTTTTGGCTGTGTGGCGCGGGGCCTGACTACTTGGTCTTGGCAACCAGCAGCGGGTCGCCAAGCTTGACGAGCGGGTTGCCGCCGATAAGCGTTCCAGACTCGCCGACATGGTCGATGCTCTTAAGACGATCGAGCTCGGAGACGATGACGGTCACGATGTCCTCGTGGCCAGCGGCCTTAATGGCCTCGCGGTCGAAGCTGATGAGCGGCTGGCCTGCCTTGACCACATCGCCCATCTCAACAAAGCGGGCAAAACCCTTGCCGTTCATTTCCACGGTGCCCAGGCCGACATGGATGAACACGCGAAGACCGTCCTCGGTGATCATGCCAATGGAGTGGTTGGTGACGGTGGTAGCGCCGATGCGACCGTTGGCGGGCGCATAGATGGTGCCGGTAATGGGCTCGATGCCATAGCCCTGGCCAAGCATGCCCGAGGCGATCGTCTCGTCGGGGACCTCGTTCAGGTTGACGAGCACGCCGTTGACGGGGGCATAGATGACGCCTTCGCGGGTGGCGAAGCTTGCTGCGGGCGGAACGGACGCCTCGCCCGTCGAGGTGAAGGTGGACTTAAGCGAATCGAGCAGACCCATAGTTGCCTCCAACTTAAATAGGCGCATATCGCGCGTTTGGTTTGCCGGAAACGTTTCATATGTGTTTCGCGGCTTGGTCAACGTCCCCTATTCTACGCTGCTCAGCGATGGTCCTGAGCTGGGATTATGTGATATATCAGTTGATGGGAAGCTTGTTGCTGAAGTGTTTCTGTGCCACGGGCTCAAGTGGGGTACGCTTGAAGACGAAAAACAAGGGCGCATAATTTGCGCGAAGGGAGCACATATGATTGTCGAGAACCACGCGCTGTGGGGCGAGGAGCCGACCGAGGAATATCCAGCGACGTTTACGTATTTGGGTGCCGAGCCGCTGCCCGATAAACCGAATGGCCGCCGCCCTGCCGTGATTATCTGCGGCGGAGGTGCGTTTACGCATATCGCCCCGCATGAACAGGATCCCGTGGCGTTTGCGTTTTTGGATCACGGTTACCAGGCCTTTGTGCTCAACTATGTGACGAGTGGCACGGGTGACGTGAGCTTTCCGCACCCCCAGGCAGATCTTGCCAAGATGGTCGCCACGGTTCGTGCGAATGCTGACGAGTGGCATGTCGATCCCAAGCGCGTGTGCGTTGTGGGCTTTTCTGCGGGCGGTATGATCTGCGCCTCGCTAGCGACACAGTGGAAGACCGGTCCCTTCGCGGGCCTGGCAGGGGCGCGTCCGGACGACATTCGTCCCGATGCCGTGGTGCTGGGCTATCCGCTGCTCGACTTTGCCTATGTGCGCGACATGCAGACGCGCGATCCGCGCATTGACTTGCGTGTGCCCAAGACGGGCGGCAAGACGGGGCGCGATCTGCTCAACGACTACCTGTCGATGGTGACGGGTGGCGAGGCAACTGACGAGCACCTGACCGATATCTGCCCCACCACGCATGTTTCGCGTCAAATGCCGCCGACCTTTGTGTGGGGCGTGTCCGATGACAAGACGGCGCCGATCGCGCAGGTCTATCCGTTTGCGCAGCGCATGGCCGAGGAGGGCGTCGCATGCGAGATGCACGTCTTTGACCAGGGCGGCCACGGCCTTTCGCTCGGCAACGCCAACACTGCGGTCGACAACGAGGACAAGCAGGCGGCTGTCCGTCCTTGGATTCGCCTAGCCTTCCACTTTTTGGAACGCCACGGTTTCTAGACCGCGCAGCACGAGAGTGGATAATCTCCCATTTTTTGGTCTGCTTTTCGACAAAAACGGGGGATTATCCACTCTCGTGAGATGGGCGTCTGATAGCTTTCCTTGTTGTATTTCTACCAGACGGTGAACTGGGCGTTTTCCGTGTTCCAATGGACATCGCGAACGTAGTCGCGCACGCCCGTCGCATCTCGTGCTTCGAACAACTCAAGAATATGAGCATGTTCGTTGTTGGCTTTATTGAGCAGCTTACACGCCGTCTCCTGATCGACAGTCTCGTAATCGCGCTTGATAAAGCAACGCTCGAGCTGCGAGATCATATCGCGCAGACGGTCGTTGCCACAGCGGTTGAAGTACGTAAGGTGAAAGTCTCGCTGAATGTCGTCATACTTACGGATGAGACCGCCTTGGATCGCGAGGTCCATGGAGCCGACGAGAAATTTCAGCTGCGTAATATCGTCGTCAGTTAGATTCGGACAGGCGAGATATGCGGCCTGCCCGTCGAGCGGCCCCATAATCTCAAAGACTTCAACGGCGTTTTGCTGATCGAACCCACGGACGCGGAATCCGCGGCGGGGGAGATTGTCCAGGTAGCCGTCGCTTGCCAGCTGGATGAGCGCTTCGCGGACCGGCGTGCGCGACACGCCCATGGCATCGCATATTGCCTGCTCGCTCAGCCGGTCGCCGGCCGAAAGCTCGCCGGCGTCAATACGGCTCGAAATATAGTCGTATACGTGGTCCTTCAGGGGCCTTCTGAGCGTTTCCATGAGCCTATGTTCCTTAACTGTATATTTCTAAAAGCAAATACGTTTCACTTGAATAGCTCAGTTGAATTATAGAACGACCAGCTAAATCATGCTACTTTGCGCCGATACGTAAGAATACGCTTACCGAAGAATACCTACCGTTCAGGATTGTATACAATATACAAAACAGGAAAACCGCCCTAAGATAAAGCCATCGAAAGGAAGGCGGGCGCGAAGAAGTCCCGCTCTCTGCTAAGAGATCCAAGGAGGATCATCATGACCAAGTTCAGCCACGTCATCATCCGCCGCCCCGGCAAGTCCCTGAGCAATGGCATCACGAGTGCCCCCGAGCTTGGCCAGCCCATCTACGAGCGCGCCATCGAGGAGCACTACGATTACGAGCATGCGCTCGAGCAGTGCGGCGTTGACGTGTCGGTGCTGCCGGCACTCGAGCAGTATCCCGACAGCTGCTTCGTCGAAGATCCGGCCGTTATCACTCGCTGCGGCGCCATCATTACCAACCCCGGCGCCGATAGCCGCAACGGCGAGAAGGACGAGATCGAGCCGGCCGTCCGTCGCTTCTTTGACGACGAGCATGTCAAGCACATCGTTTCTCCGGGCACGCTCGACGGCGGCGACGTCATGATGGTCGGTGACCATTTCTACGTCGGTCGCTCCGCTCGTACCAACGAAGAGGGCATCCGCCAGTTCTGTGAGATTCTCGAGGGCTGGGGCCTCGAGGGTTCTGAGGTTCCGCTGGAGGAGGTCCTGCACCTCAAGACGGGCGTTAACTACATCGAGGACAACAACATGCTCGTCTCTGGTGAGTTCATCGATAAGCCCGACTTTGCCCAGTACAACAAGATCGTCGTGCCCGAGGACGAGGCGTACGGCGCCAACTGCATCTGGGTCAACGGTACGGTCATCGTTGCCGAGGGCTATCCGACTGTGCTCAAGGCCGTGCAGGATCTGGGCTACAAGACGCTCGTCGTTGACACCTCCGAGTATCGCAAGGTCGACGGCGGCCTTTCTTGCCTGTCGCTGCGCTTCTAACGCGATAGCTGTAACAGTCTGATGATCGCTTGACCGATGGCCCGGCACCCGATTCTGAACTGCCTCCCATTTCTTGGACATGAGAAATGGGAGGCTTTCTTTATGCGCG
>BREX01000030.1 GCA_023708985.1 Collinsella sp. | reverse complement strand
CAAGCGGCCCTCTCGGTTCAGCCCCGGAGCGGTATTAGAGATGCAGCACGCGGTCGCGGATCTCCTCGGTTCGGCCCTGGTTCCAGAACTGGGTACCGATGTAGCCGCACGTGCGACGGGCGACATTCATCTTCTCCTGGTCGCGGTTGCCGCAGTTGGGGCACTCCCACACCAGCTTGCCATCGTCCTCGACAATGCGGATCTCGCCATCGTAGCCGCACACCTGGCAGTAGTCGCTCTTGGTGTTGAGCTCGGCGTACATGATGTTGTCGTAGATGTACTGCATCACGCGAATGACAGCCTTGAGGTTGTCCTGCATGTTGGGAACCTCGACGTAGGAGATAGCACCGCCCGGCGAAAGCTGCTGGAACATGCCCTCGAACTTGAGCTTGTCGAATGCGTCGATCTCCTCGGACACGTGGACGTGGTAGCTGTTGGTGATGTAGCCCTTGTCCGTCACGCCCGGGATAATGCCAAAACGACGCTGCAGGCACTTGGCGAACTTGTAGGTCGTCGACTCAAGCGGGGTGCCGTACAGCGAGAAGTCGATATCGCTTTCGGCCTTCCACTCGGCGCACTTGTCGTTCATGCGCTGCATGACGGCCATGGCAAACGGCGTGCCCTCCTTCTCGGTGTGGCTGTGACCCGTCATGTACTTGACGCACTCATACAGACCGGCATACCCCAGGCTGATGGTGGAATAGCCGCCCACGAGCAGCTTATCGATCGTCTCGCCCTTCTTCAGACGCGCCAGGGCACCGTACTGCCAAAGAATCGGCGCGGCATCCGAAAGCGTGCCCATCAGACGCTCATGACGGCACAGCAGGGCACGATGGCACAGCTCAAGGCGCTCATCGAAGATCTTCCAGAACTTGTCCATGTCCTGATGCGAGCTCAGCGCGACATCGGGCAGGTTGATGGTCACAACACCCTGGTTAAAGCGACCATAGTACTTGGGCTTGTTCGGGTCATAGTTCAGCGCGTTGGCCACATTGTTAAATCCGTTACCGGAGCGGTCGGGCGTCAAGAAGCTGCGGCAACCCATGCAGGTGTAGCAATCGCCGTTGCCAGCGGTCTCGCCCTTAGACAGCTTGAGCTCGCGCATCTTCTTCTCGGAGATGTAGTCGGGCACCATGCGCTTGGCGGTGCACTTGGCAGCCAGCTGGGTCAGGTAGAAGTACGGGGAATTCTCGTGAACATTATCGTCCTCGAGTACATAGATAAGCTTGGGGAATGCCGGGGTAATCCACACACCGGCTTCGTTCTTAACGCCCTCATAGCGCTGACGAAGCGTCTCCTCCACGATCATGGCAAGGTCGTGCTTCTCCTGCGCTGAGCGAGCCTCGTTGAGATACATAAAGACCGTCACAAACGGCGCCTGGCCGTTTGTGGTCATAAGGGTCACAACCTGATACTGAATCGTCTGGACGCCGCGACGGATCTCGTCACGCAGACGGTCCTCAACGACCTCACGGACCTTTTCGGCAGATGCCGAAACACCGAGCTCCTCGAGCTCGCGGGCAACCTCGCCGCGAATCTTTTGACGGCTCACCTCAACAAACGGGGCGAGATGGGTCAGTGAAATAGACTGGCCGCCGTACTGGGAGGAAGCAACCTGGGCGATAATCTGCGTCGCGATGTTGCAGGCAGTCGAGAAGCTGTGCGGCTTCTCGATCAGCGTGCCCGAGATAACGGTGCCGTTCTGGAGCATGTCCTCCAGGTTCACCAGGTCGCAGTTATGCATGTGCTGGGCAAAGTAGTCAGAATCGTGGAAGTGGATCAGGCCCTCATTGTGGGCATCCACGATCTCCTGGGGCAGCAGCACACGCTGAGTCAGATCCTTTGAAATCTCGCCGGCCATATAGTCGCGCTGGACGGAATTGACGGTCGGGTTCTTGTTAGAGTTCTCCTGCTTGACCTCTTCGTTATTGCACTCGATCAGCGACAGAATCTTGTCGTCGGTCGTGTTCTTCTGGCGCTTCAGGCTCTGAACATAGCGATAGATGATGTAGTGGCGGGCGACCTCGTAGCAGTCGAGACGCATGATCTCGTCCTCGACCAAATCCTGGATCTCCTCGACCGAAACGGTGTGGCCCGCGTTCTCGCATGCCTCGGCGACGTTTTGCGCCGCATAAACCACCTGGCGGTCGGTAAGACGAGAGCTCTCCTCGACCTCCAAGTTTGCGGCGCGGATGGCATTGACGATCTTATCGATGTCAAAGACAACCTCGGTGCCGCTGCGCTTGATGATCTTCATCCTCTTGCCTCTTTCGCGTCGTAGCCTCATTGCGCTTCAGAGCCAAACGATGCCCGGCAGGGCCTGCCCCTGCCTTGCGGCGCCGTCGCGCAATCTGTGTTCTCGATAAACCATAAGCCTCCATGCGGACATTCCCTAGAGCCAATCAAGCGGTTCAAGGACACGTTCAAAAGAGGCAGTTAAGGTCTTCGTTCTCTGTCCGCCATCTATCATACGACAAAGAAGCATCTATATCCTGTATTCTTTTTTTAGGTCAAACACAACATATAGTGTTTCAGCAGGTCAAAGCAATTGGTCATTTTGCAGACGCATTAAAAATGAGGGGTATTTGACAAGTCGGTAAAACGTTACCAACACGGCTACCTGCATGGCAGTTATAAAACCCCCTTAGTCAAGCCGCTGACAAATCCTACCAAAACCAAGCCGCTCACGCCAAAAGAATCCAAAAGATTATGCTTGACCAACATGTTGCGGTCGTGCCTTGCCGAGCTCCATGCAACCGCGGCACGAATCCTTGAAAGATATGTGCATGCAAACGGAGAAGATGGGAGTTTTCTCGGATGACTACTGAGAAGCATTCCGGAAGATCAAAAACTCGATATTTGGTGACGTATTTGGCGACCCATTTGGCGACGTAAAACAAAACAGCCCAGAGGCGTTGCCTCTGGGCTGCGAACATTTGGTGGGCGTTAGAAGATTTGAACTTCTGACCTCTTCCGTGTCAGGGAAGCGCTCTCCCCCTGAGCTAAACGCCCAAATGGAGCGGACAACGGGGCTCGAACCCGCGACCCCAACCTTGGCAAGGTTGTGCTCTACCAACTGAGCCATGTCCGCCTGCGAGGATTTAATATACGGGATGATCCACCCAAATGCAAGAACTTTTTTTGAAAAGTTTTGCGACGCCCTCGCGAACCTCGCGAAGACATCAGCCACCACGGAAGGTGTAGGCAAACGCAAGCTCGCCGCAAGAGGCCCCCTACAACTCAGCGAGCATGATCCAGGCAGAGCTGTCCTGCGCGAGCCTGCCATCTGCAAGCGGTGATGAGGTGAGCAGGACCCTACCCGCCGGCAGCTCCACGGGTGCTGCACCGAAGTTCGTCACACACGCCCAGCCGTTGTCGCGGCGATAGGCGATGACGCCGCCCTCAGCGCCCTCGGCACCATCCGCAAGGCCGGTGCGCCCGTCAAGATCGAGCCACGCAAGATCGTTGGCGCACCCGCGCAGCTTGCGCCGCAGCCAGAGGGCGTCGCGATAGAACGCAAGCATCGATGCCGGGTCCGCTTCTTCCCTATCGGCAGCGTAATCGGAAAACCATGCAGGCTGTGGCAGATGGGGCGCCGCATCGGCGTCCGCCGGTGAAAACCCAAACGATCCGCCCTGCGCGGGATCGTCCGCTGCCACCCACGGCAGGGGCACACGACAGCCGTCGCGCCCCTTCTCGCGCTTCGGTCCGTGCGTATTGGTCGCAGTGGGATCTTCGAGTGCAGCCCACGGGATGTCAGCCACCTCAAAAAGGCCGAGCTCCTCACCCTGATACACGTATGCCGAGCCCGGAAGCGCCAACTCAAGCAAAAGGGCTGCCCGCGCGCGGCGCTCGCCGAGTTCACGGTCCTCGTCATAAGACGACCCGTCGCGTAAGAGCCAGTCGAGCGCAATCTGATGGTAGCGCGTCGCCTTGATTTGCGGCAGGGCATAGCGTGTCGCCACGCGCGGCACGTCGTGGTTGGAGAGTACCCAGGTCGAGGCGGAACCGGATTCGATGGCCGCCTTCAAGCCCTTCTCGATTGCAGCGTGCATGTCATCATAGGTCCAAGTGGCCTTGGCGAACTCAAAGTTGAATGTCTGGCCAAGCTCGCTGGGGCGTGCGTAGAGATACTGGCGCTCGGGCAGAACCCACGCCTCGGCAACGGCGCTGCGCGGCGGATCATAACGGTCGAACACGCGGCGCCACTCGCGATAGATCTCATGGACCTCGTTGCGGTCCCACAGCGGATGGGTGCCGTCCTCAACCATGTCATCGCCCTCGGCGAGATGCCACTGGTCGAGGTCATCGCGGTCGAGATCCTTGGCGAGACCGTGCGCCACATCAATGCGAAAGCCATCGACGCCTCGATCGCTCCAAAACGCCAGGACGTCGCAAAAGAACGCATGAACCTCGGGACACGACCAGTCAAAGTCCGGCTGCTCGGGCGTAAACATGTGCAGATACCACTGACCGTCCGCGACGCGCGTCCAGGCGGGGCCGCCAAAGTTGGCATTCCAATTGGTGGGAGGCAGCTCGCCGTGCTCGCCGCGACCATCGCGGAAGATATAACGGGCGCGCTCGGGTGATCCGGGGCCGGCGGCAAGAGCGGCTTTGAACCAGGGGTGCTGGTTGGACGAATGGTTGGGCACGATGTCGACGATGACCTCGATGCCGTGCGCATGAGCCGCAGCGATCATGTCATCGAAGTCGTCAAGCGAGCCGAGACGTGGGTCGACATCGCAGTAGTCCGCCACATCATAGCCGCCATCGACAAGAGGCGATGGGTAAAACGGGCTCAGCCAGATGGCCTCGATGCCCAGCTGCTCAAGATAGTCCATCTGCTGGGTAATGCCCGCGATATCGCCCAGACCCGAACCAGTCGAATCCTTAAACGAGCGCGGGTAGATTTGATAAATCGCGGCATCGGACATCCATGGGCGCGAAGAGGACTTTTCTGTAGCCATGGGGTGCGACTCCCTTGCAACGAGGTTTTGCGAGATGTCCACGATGATACGCCCAAAGCGGACATTCGCGGCAAACAACGCCACAGCCACGCCCCAAAACGCTCGCTCCCCCTCGGGTTCGAGCCTCCTGGGACGAATCGATCGATTAGTGAAAAGAACGGAAGACTTACTCCCCCGGCCACGACAGCGAGCGGGCTCCGGGTGCCCCAAGTTGCCGCGAAAGAGGAGGGAAGCGTACTTTATGTACGCGACCGACGATTGAGGGGCAAGATGGGGTGCCCGGGGCCCGCGCAGCGTCAACAAAAAACGCGGTTCGTTAGAACCGCGTAAGATAGTTGGAGCGGACAACGGGGCGTCTGCGTATTCGCTTCGCGGATCCGCACCGGCTTCGGCCGCCTGCCGGCGTCCTCGCCAGCTCGCTACAAACGCTCCGCGTTTGCTTAACGCTCGCTCCCTCTCGGGTTCGAGTCCAAGCGATGGGTACGAAAAAGCCCGGCTACCGTAGTAGTCGGGCTGCTGCGTTTGGAGCGGACAACGGGGCTCGAACCCGCGACCCCAACCTTGGCAAGGTTGTGCTCTACCAACTGAGCCATGTCCGCATATGTAAAACAAAACGGGCGCCGGAGCGCCCGGATGTTGCCTGGAGGCGAAGCCCGGATTCGAACCGGGGGTAAAGGCTTTGCAGGCCTCTGCCTTACCACTTGGCCACTTCGCCGAAAAAGGACCGCCTAAACGGTCCGGAAATGCAATGGAGCGGACAACGGGGCTCGAACCCGCGACCCCAACCTTGGCAAGGTTGTGCTCTACCAACTGAGCCATGTCCGCTTGCGGCTTATTAATTTACGCGAGTTGTCCAAAAGACGCAAGTACTTTTTTCAAAAAACTTGTCTGCCGCATGTTCTTAGTAGCTAAACGCGCTAAAGCGATTGGCTAGGCACACGACTCCAGCGCTCCGCTAAACAGCTTCACCATCTGCACGCGCGTACCGACGCCGTCCGTACGACGAGCAACCTCCACGTTATCGACGAGCATATGCATAAGCTTGATACCACGGCCGCGCTCCTCTGATGCGACCGGTTCGCTCGTTTCATCGATAGAATAGCCGGCACCTCGATCAAGCACCTCAACCACAACGCGATCGCCATAGGCCTGAACCGTCAGGACGCACCCGATACCGCCCGCATGGTCATAGGCATTACCCAGCGCCTCCCCCGACGCCAACGCGACATCGTAGCGCTCGTCACGGCGCAACGGAAGCGATTCAAGGAGTTCGGCGATGCGATGTCGGTAGTATGGAAGATTCTCGATACCCTGACGGACCTCGACGCTCTTACTCCAGCGAGGCAGCTCCCCCACCGGAATGGCGGGAATAGACTCCCGTGCCGGCCCCGCGACATGAAGAATATCGACAAGACGGGCAATCTCCAAAAAGCGAACAACTTCACCTGATGCATTGACGAGCGAAAGCAGGCCTTCTCGCCTCATGAGCTCACGAGCGCGCGTAAGCAGGAATGCCAAGCCCGTCGAATCGATAAAGCTAACAGCCTGGCAGTTGATGACGACACGACGCACGCCGCGGCCAATCAAAGCATCCAACCGCCGACGCAGCGCAGGCACCGTGGCGATGTCGATATCGCCTGGTGGCGTCAAAACCGCTATGTCATTCCACTCATTCATACGACCATGGTTCCCCAAAAAAGCCCACTCGATGCATTCGTTTCCCCAACCGTACGGATTCAGCCCACCCAGCGTCGTCTATGAACGACCCCGTAAAAACTCAAGGGACACCAATGCAATGTCATCGTCCAGCGCCGATTCGGTAAATCGGTCGAGCTCGCCCAAGACCTTGCCGCAGATTCCCGATACGCCCTCACCCGAGACAGAGAGCAGAAGGTCACGAAGGCGCTGCTCGCCAAAGAAAGCACCCGAGCGGTCACGTGCTTCGATTGTTCCGTCGGTGTACATAAATAGCATGTCACCAGGAGCGAACGTAAACACGCCTGTCTCGTACACCATGCTCTCAAAGGCACCGATTACCCCCGATTGGCATCCAAGCAGCTCAACCTCTCCCCCACGAACCTCGCCGCCACCCAGCGGCATCGACTCTGGCCTGATGACCATGGTCGGAGGATGGCCCGCCGAACAATACGTTGCACGTCCAGCTTTAAGGTCAATCTTGGCGATAAAGGCCGTCACGAACGTCTCGACCCTTGAAAAGCCCATGAGCATGCTGTTAAGGGAGCGTGCCATGCGGGCCGGCCCAGCGCCCTCCCAGGCATATGCCGTCAGGGCCGTCTTGACGAGCGCGGACATCGATGCAGCCTCAATGCCTTTGCCAGACACATCGCCCAGAATCATGACGGCGCAATCGTCGGGAAGACGGATGAGCGTATAGAAATCGCCGCCGACCAACGCCGAGTTCGTGGCCGACAGGTACACCGAATCGGCGGCGATTCCCGGAACATCCCCCAGTGAATTCCTCATGCCAATCTGAAGGGTCTGAGCGATATGGCGCTCCTCACGCTTTTGAGATTCGCCTTCATAGATCAGTTCAAAGTCATGAGCCAAGTGCACCAAGTAGTCATATTCAAGGTCATCAATCGGCTCTTGGCTACCATCACGAAGCAGCAGCGCGCGCGTCGTCGGGCCCTTCGCAACAGAAGCAGGAACGATCGCGTCGTTACTGTGCTTGCCATCGCCCTCAGAGCGCGGGCGCCCCGCCTCGATGCCGGCGTCGACGTAGAGACCCTGGCAAGGCAGGCCATGCGCCCTAAGCCAGCCTCCCATAGGCATCGATTCGTCAACGCGAGTTATACGGACGTGTTTAAGGTCCTCGGCGCTCGTGCCGCCCAAAACAGATGCCTCAAAGCCATCAGGGCCAGCCCCCAGACGTGCCGCTGGCGCCGTCGTGGAAAAGAAAAGCTTCTCGGGATCGTCCGGCAAAGCAACGCGACTGCCGCCTTCAAAATCTATGACGTAGGAATCCAGACTGGCGTCATACTCAATAGGGCAAAAATGGCAGTTGAGCATATTGCAGATCTCGGACGATACCGCCTGGGTAGCCGCGGCGGAATCGTCTAGAAAGGTAAACAACTCGTCACGCAAGACATTGAGCGAGCGGCCAAGCTCGGCCGTGCGACGGGAGCGAAGGCTCGATGCCATGCCGACCAGCTGGATAGACAGGTAATCGCAAATGACCTCGAGCACATTAACGTCATAGGCGAGCGGTGCCTGAGGGCGTTTCCAACCAACTTCCAGCACGCCAAGGATCTGCGTACCGTAAAAAACGGGAAGACAGATCTCGCTGCGGTACGGAGGCATATCCTGCATGCGCAACAGGTGCTTAGAACGATTGTCCAGATCCATGAACATACCGGAGGCGACCTTATCACCCTCAAGGTCCTGTTGAATCGACAAGCGACAGGCACGCGACTCACGAAGAACATACGTCGGAATGCCAGCGCCATACGGCAAAAACTCAGGCAGGTAGCTGTCGTACAGCTCCTTGGAAACACCGCGAAGTTTAAAACCACCGCTCTCAGAAAAATAGATAGCGGCACCCGAAGCATCGAGCGTTCCTACAAGCTGGTTCAAAACGGTATCAAGTAGGCTGGGCAGCTCATCGGAGCCCACGGTACTCATAATGACCGAGAGCGTGCCAGAGAGGCGCTTGTTCGCCACTCTAAGCTCCGAAAGCGCACGCTTGAGTTGCCGGTCGTGAGAATACTGTTCCTCGATACTGTGAAGCGCCACCAGGACACGTGGTGCGCGGCGCCCAAAGATGTGTGGAGGCGTTACGGAGCCCGCACGAACCAAGACGGGAATAAAAGAGCCGTCACTCAGCTTGAGCATCAGTTCGTTCTCGGAGCCATCAGTTTCAAATGGCAGACGATGTTCCGTCGCACGTTCAAAAGCGGACGAGTACAGGACGTCTTTAACATCTCCGCCGATGACGTCGGCGCGTTCCTCGCACATCAAACCAAGTAAGCGATTATTCACATGCAGAATGGTTCCGTCGAGCTCGCAGATGATGACAGCATCGCTCGTGATCTCGACTAGTTGGGCAACGTCTGCCCACTCGTTGCGTTCAAGCGTTTCCATCGTGGACCTCACCGTCTATCGGTAACAAAAAAGCCTCCGAAGAGGCTTCTCAAATGCGATGGTGTCGGAGGCGGGACTTGAACCCGCATGACCAAAAAGCGGTCACTAGCACCTCAAGCTAGCGCGTCTGCCAATTCCGCCACTCCGACATGCTATGTTGTTGATTCGCGGTTCGTTTTGTTGGACCCGCGCGTTCAACGAGGAAGATAATAACCTATGATTCGAGAACTGTGCAAGCACTTTTTTGAAAAAAGTTTACGAATTTGTAAATGCGCAGGTAGACCGACCTGTTCGGGCAGGAATGAGGTCGCTTTCCAACGCGTCCTCGGGCATGCGGCATTATTTTGATCCGCGCTTCGCGCTACAAAATAATGCCGCCCCCTGCGGAATGCGTTGGAAAGCGACCTCATTCCTGCCCTAGGGGCACGTACTCCAGGCGCCATTCTTAAACATGTTCTGGGGGCTGATGCAAATTTGGTGGCTCGGCAAAGCCGAGCCCTTATATGGGGAGGCCGGAGCCAAAGCTCCGGCCTCACTAACTTTCCTATTAGATTAAGTGAGCGATCAAGGAATCTCACTCCCCTCTGCCGCGTTAACGCAGGGCCCGCCTGGTGTTACTTTTCAGAACATTCCGCACTGATATTTTCTGTATTGAAGACGTCGATGATGCACCCGTATA
>BREX01000029.1 GCA_023708985.1 Collinsella sp. | reverse complement strand
CGTCCTTGGTGGCCTGACGCTGGGCGTCGTTGAAGTAGGCCGGGACGGTGATGACGGCGTCGGTGACGGTCTCGCCCAGATACTTCTCGGCGTCGGCCTTCATCTTCGCGAGCGTCATGGCGCTCACCTGCTCGGCGGTGTAATCCTTGCCCTCGATGTCGACGACGGCACGGCCACCCTGGCCCTCCTTGACCTCGTACGGCACGGTCTTGATCTCGGAGGTGCACTCGGAGTACTTGCGGCCCATGAAGCGCTTGATGGAGAACACGGTGTTCTTGGGGTTGGTGACAGCCTGGTTCTTAGCGGCCTTACCCACGACGCGGTCGCCGTCGGCACGGAAGCCCACGACGGACGGGGTGGTGCGGTCGCCCTCGGCGTTCACGATAATGGTCGGAGAACCGCCCTCGAGGACGGCCATTGCGGAGTTAGTAGTACCAAGGTCGATACCAAGAATCTTGCCCATTAGAAATTCCCTCTCTCTTGTGCGTTTGCACCGACTCGGCGGTCTGCCGCGTGGCGCTTCGGCTTGTCTTTCAGGATGTAGTGTATCCCCTTATGGGCCGGAATATACAAAATCTAAGTCAATTCATATAAGATTTCTTATTGCTGAGAGTTTAGGTTCTTAAATGCTCAGGTAGATGCGCTGATTGAGTTCTCGGCAAATCTATCGAGATCTATGTAGAGATGGCTGAGGTTTGGGTCCGGGGGCGCCTGGGGCTGCCTTGCGGAAAGCTCGTCCCGGTTTGAGCGTGGATTCCGGGTCGCAGTTTCCGTCTGAAGACTCAACCGGAAACCGTATCCCGTTTTGAGAGCTGATACCGGCTCGCATTTTCCGCTAGCGGGCCTAACCGGAAACTGCAACCCGTTTTTCGACAAAATAATGGGATGCGGTTTCCGCAAGCACGCTCAATCGCCCTATATTTCAAGTCACCTTTAGCTAACATTTGCGCAGCTCAACGGCCCCACCTGCGCATTTTTTAGTAAACCTTGGCATACTCGGCGAACGGTATGAAGATGCCGGTCAGAGGGTATTGCAAACGGTCGCTCCCGTGGTATGTTTTTGCCCGAATCAAACCGGCGCGCATCGCCTGTAGCGTCGGTCAACAGAGAGGAAACTACCATGGCTCATCCCGTAATTGATGCCGACGAGTGCATCGCTTGTGGCGTTTGCGTCGACTCCTGCCCCGCTGGCGTTCTGGAGCTCCAGGACGTCGCTACCGTCGCTGACGAGGACTCCTGCGTCGCCTGTGGCGCTTGCCAGGACGCTTGCCCCGCTGGCGCGATCACCGAGATCGTCGAGGAGTAACAACTCCCCACTTGCACACTCAAAAGTACACCGTGCACAAAAAAGGAGGCCTCCGCATCGCCGCGGAGGCCTCCTTTTTTGTTCGGATAACTAATTTGGCACCGTCGCAGGTTGAGCTCACGTCAGCGAAAACGCCCCTAAGCGAGCAAGGTGACGTGAAAGAGGAGGGAAGCGTACTTTTGTACGCGACCGACGATTGAACGTCAGATTGCCGCTTAGGGGCGTTTGCAGCGTCAGCTACGATAGATCGTCCTCGTAGGGCATTAGGTCCGCCAAGTAGCCTTTCTCCTTGAGCATAGCCTCGATCTCATCGAGGGTTTGCTCGTCCTCCGCCGCGATGCGATGGAAGTGATAGCCGCTCGTCACCGTTAGTAGCGGGAAACTCTTGCCGCTCTCGATATCGTGCAGGTAGCGCTCAACATCGCGACGATTGCGGATGTCCAGGTCGGCCGTGATCTTGCCGTACACACGATGGTTGACGATCACGTTAAGCACGGCGCCACCCGCGTCGACGATACTCGTAAGTTCGTCGCCCGCCTGCTCCACGCTGTGGCGCACCTTAACAAGACGCGTGGGCACGGCGGGGCTGCTGGGGGCCTCCTGCAGCACATAACCACGGTTGGTCGCCACGACATCGTGCCCATCGGCACGCAGCAGGGCAATATCCTGAACCACGATCTGACGGCTCACGCCAACCTCGCGGGCAAGTGCGCTGCCCGAAACGGGCTCCTTGGCCACCTCGAGCACGTCCATGATGGCACGGCGACGCTCGCGGGCGTTCATTATTTACCGTCCAGCAGACGCAGGTGCTTAAGCGAGAGGTCGAGGATCGGCGCGGAGTGCGTCAGGGCGCCCGAGCTAATAAAGTCAACGCCCAGGTCGGCGAGCGCACGGATATTGCCGGCGTCCACGTTGCCCGAACACTCGGTCTTGGCGCGACCGGCGATAAGCTCGATAGCGGCGGCCATGTCGTCATGGGTCATGTTGTCGAACATGATGATGTCGGCGCCGGCCTCCACGGCCTCGCGCACCATGTCCAGGTTCTCGCACTCGATCTCGACCGTCGTGGTAAACGATGCATGGGCGCGCGCCATCTCGATCGCACGCGTCACGCCACCGGCGGCATCGATGTGGTTGTCCTTGAGCATGACGGCCGTCGACAGGTTGTAACGGTGGTTGCTGCCGCCGCCGATCTCGACTGCCGCCTTTTCAAACACACGCATGCCCGGTGTGGTCTTGCGCGTGTCGACAAGCACGGTCTTAGTGCCCTCGAGCGCCGCGGCCATGCTGTGCGTGTAGGTAGCGATGCCGCTCATGCGCTGCAGGTAGTTGAGCGCCACGCGCTCGCCCGAAAGCAACACGCGCGCGTCGCCGCGCACCTGACCCACATGGTCGCCGGCGTGTACCTCGTCGCCATCCGAGACATCGAACAACACGGAGCTCTGCGGATCCAGCAGCTCAAAGGTGCGGGAGAACACGTCTAGGCCGGCGATGATGCCATCGGCTTTGGCGATAAGCTCCACCGTGGCGGGGCGCGCCGTGGGGCACACGCTCGCCGTGCTCACGTCCTCAAAGGTAATGTCCTCGCGCAGGGCCTGCAAAATCAGATCATCGGCGACGAGCTTCATGGTAATGGGATTCATGGTCTATTCCTCCACGGCCTGCGTGCCGGCGGCACGGGCCAAATCATCGATTGACAGGGTGTCGGCGCTCAGGGCGCGATGACGGCCATCGAGCGCGGGCTCGCCCGCCTGCTCCACGGCCAGCGACTTGCCGGTACGCATATACCACGCGGCGCGACGACCCCAGACCAGCGCCTCGAGCAGGCTGTTGGAAGCCAGGCGGTTCTTGCCGTGAACGCCGTTGCAGGCCGTCTCGCCCGCGGCGTAGAGCTCGGGCATCGAGGTGCGGCCGTCCTTGTCGACCCACACGCCGCCCATAAAGTAGTGCTGCGTCGGCGTAACGGGAATGGGCTCGTCCAAGATGTCGCGGCCGTCCTCCAAGCAGCGTGCGCGAATGTTGGCAAAGTGCCCGGTCACTACATCGCGCTCGACGGGGGCAAAGCTCAGCCACTCGTGCTCAGTACCGT
Organism: Collinsella sp.; assembly: GCA_023708985.1. GTDB lineage: Bacteria > Actinomycetota > Coriobacteriia > Coriobacteriales > Coriobacteriaceae > Collinsella. The sequence continues at coordinate 12,627 of BREX01000029.1, read as the reverse complement.
CCTGCTTCATCTGCTCGCGAATAGCGGCGGCGACCACATCGCGCGGCTGAAGCTCGTCGGTAAAGCGCTCACCGGCGGCATTGAGCAGAATCGCGCCCTCGCCGCGGCAGCTCTCGCTGATCAGGAACGTGCGGCCTGGCTGCGGCGAGAACAGGCCCGTGGGGTGAATCTGCACGTAGTCCAGGTGCTCCATCTTAATGCCATGCTCCTGAGCGATGTAGCAGGCGTCGCCCGTGAGCTGCGGGTAGTTGGTCGAGTGGTCGTACACGCCGCCAATGCCACCCGTCGCCCACAGCGTGTGGCGGGCATGGATCTTAAACGGCTCGCCGGCATGCGCGCCCTCAGCGGCATTTACCAGCTCGTCGGCGGGACGAACCGAGTTGTCCTCGTCCACGGAAACGGCGACGACACCGGCACACACCGTGGCGCCGTCACGCTCGCCCGTCAGGATGTCGGTCATGGCCACGTGCTCCAAAATCTGCACGTTATCCAGTTTGCGAACGGCCTGAAGCAGCTTGGTCGTAATCTCCTTGCCCGTAATGTCGGCATGGAAGGCGATGCGCGGGCGGCTGTGCGCGCCCTCGCGGGTAAAGTCGAGGCTGCCGTCGGCCTTGCGCTCAAAGTCCACGCCCATGGCCAGCAGGTCGTTGATGACCGAGCGGCTCGAGCGGATCATGATGTCGACGCTCTCGCGGCGGTTCTCGTAATGGCCGGCGCGCATGGTGTCCTCAAAGAAGACATCGTAGTCAGAACCCTCGGGCAGTACGCAGATGCCGCCCTGAGCGAGCATCGAGTCGCACTCGTCGACCGCGCCCTTGGAGAGCATGATCACGCACGTGCTCGTCGGCAGATTGAGAGCCGCATACAGGCCTGCCACGCCGCAACCGGCAATGACGACGTCGCACTCCATATCGGGGTATTGTTTGGTTTCCACAGGAATCCTCTCCCTTGAATGTGACATAAGGGACCGTCCCTCATGCCGCATTGTTCTAGCGCGCTGCGTACTCGAGCATGCGGTCGAGCGTGAGCTTGGCCTGATCGGCGGCCTCGTCCGACACGCCAATCTGCACCTCGCCCTCGCCCGTCTCCAGGCAGCGCACGAGCTTTTCGAGCGTGATGAGATCCATGTTGACGCAGGTGGGCTGCACCGCGGGGAAGTAGAACTTCTTGCCGGTGCCCTGGCAGCGGCGCTCGAGCTCGTAGAGCACGCCACGGACCGTCACGATAATGAACTCGCTCGCGTCGGACTCCTCGGCGTACTTGATGATGCCGGCGGTGGAGCCGATGTAGTCGGCCTCGGCCAAGACGTCGGCCTTGCACTCAGGATGCGCCAGCACGAGCGCATCGGGGTGGGCCTCCGTCGCGTCGACGATCTGCTCGACGGTGATGATGTGATGGCGCGGGCAGTAGCCGTTGTTGAGAATGACGCGCTTTTGCGGCACCTGCTCGGCTACGAAGCGGCCGAGGTTTTGGTCGGGAATGAACAGGATATGCTGCTGCGGCAGCTCGGACACGATCTTGACGGCGTTTGAGCTGGTAACGCACACGTCACTCCAGCTCTTGATCTCGACCGTGGAGTTGACGTAGCAGACCACGGCCAGGTCGTCGCCGTACTCGGCGCGCGCCGCATCGACCGTCTCGCGCTTGACCATGTGCGCCATGGGACAGTCCGCGCCCGGCTCGGGCAGCAGCACGGTCTTGGTGGGATTGAGCAGCTTGGCGCTCTCGCCCATAAACTCCACGCCGCACAGCACGATGGTCTGCTGCGGCAGGCTCTTGGCAAGCTTTGCCAGGTAGAAGCTGTCGCCGACGTAATCGGCCACAGCCTGGACCTCGGGCGCCACGTAATAGTGCGCCAGGATCACCGCGTCGCGCTGGGTTTTAAGTTGCTGAATGGCCTCGACGAGCTCTGCGGGCACCAATGCCGCGCGCTCCGTTGCCGTCGTTGCCGATGCCAGGCCGGCCGCGATATCGCGTGCAAGCTCCGACGCATCCATGTTCGCGCTCTGTGCCATCAAGGCCCCTCTCTTTTGGCGAATCTTGGGGCTTTAGTATGACACCTAGGTTTACAGCTGACAAGACAGCTGTAAACCTAGGTGTAAAGTTGAAATAAAGATTCAATCATGCGGCAGGCCCATTTTCGAACTGGCAAGCTGAGGATAGCCGAGCTCTCGATAGCGCAGGAGGCATCTTTCGCCACCGCAATACCGCTCGGCGCGAGTTGCGCACCGTGAGGCACGAACGGGCGCTCCCCCGCGAGTGGTCCGCGCCCAATGTGGCAAAATCGAACTACTAAGGGGGCTCAGAATGCTCAAGATTATTGCCTGCGACGATGACGTCGCTTTTCTAGATAGACTGCACCGGATGATCGACCGTTGGTCGATCGAGACGGGCACGGCGGTCGATGTTGCGCTCGTTACGCGCGGCGAGGACCTGCTGGCGCGCCATGCCGCGTCGCGCGCCGACATCATCCTGCTCGACATGATCATGCCGCTCGTCAACGGCATGGACACCGCACGCGAATTGCGCCAGACCGACACCGCCGTGCGCCTGGTGTTCCTCACCTCGTCGCCCGAGTTTGCACTGGAGTCCTACGAGGTCCGCGCCTTCGACTATCTGCTCAAGCCCGTGACTTACGAACGCCTGGCGCAGTTACTCGACGAACTTTCGAGCATGCGCCCGGCGGCAACCGACGAGCTCGTGATCAAAACGTCCTTTGGCTACCACGCCCTGCGCCTGTCCGACATCGAATATGCCGAGGCGCGCAACAAGCACGTGGTCTTCCATCTGCGCGACGGACGCGATATCGAGGCACTCGAATCGTTCCGCAGCGTCGAGGACCGTTTGGCGCAAAATGCCACCTTCTTTAAATGCCACCGTAGCTACCAGGTCAACTTGCGCAACATCGACCACTTCGATCGCACAGACATCGTCATGCGCTCGGGCGCGTGCATTCCGCTGTCGCGCAGCAGCAAGCAGGGGTTCCAAGACGCCTACTTTGCGGTGCGCTTTGAGGGCGGGAGGCGCTGATGATCTCCTCGGTCGAAATGGTCCTTTGGGCAATCCACCACGCCACGACGCTGCTCTTTGGCGTCTTTGCCTCGGCGGCGCTGTGCGGTATCGAAATCAATCGACGCCATGCACTCGAGTTGGTGGGGGTCGGAGCCGCAACCGGCGCTGCCTTTTCGATCGCCAATGTCGTTGGCGGAGAGCTTTTTGCCCGTCAGGTCTATCCGCTCGTCGTGCACTTGCCGCTTACCGTCTACCTATGCGCGCGCTACCACTTGAGTCCGCTACTCGCGACGTTGGGCGTCACCAGCGCCTATCTGAGCTGCCAGTTCAGCAATTGGATGGGCATCGCCGCATTTGCCGCAACCGATTCTCAGATCGCGTACTATCTGGCACGCATCGCTACCACGCTCGGCGTCTTTGCCGTCCTGCTGCATTGGGCCGGCGACATTGGACCCCGCCTGGCGATTAAAAGCCCCACCGAGCTGGGCATCCTTTTAATCCTGCCGCTCGTCTATTACATCTTTGACTACGCCACCAACGTCTACACCACGCTGTTCCACTCGGGCTCGGTGGTGACGGTTGAGCTTTTGGCATTTGCGCTCTGTGCCTTCTATCTTATGTTTCTTGCCGTTTACCTGCGCGAATACGAAGAAAAGGAAACCGCCGAGCGAGAGCGTTGGATGCTCGAAACCCGCGACAGCGCCGCCATCAAAGAGCTCGAGGCTTGGCGTCAATCTGGGCGCGAGCTGTCGATTCTTCGCCACGATATGCGCCACTTCCTACGCGGCCTGGCGGCTTTAATTGAGGAGGGCCACACCGACGAGGCGCTCAAACGCATCGACGAACTCTGCGAAGCCGGCGACCGCACCGCCGTACGCCGCTTCTGCGCCAACGAGACCGTAAATATCGCGCTTTCGTCATTCAACTCAGATATCAATAGAAACGGCATTACCGCCAACCTGCGCGCCGCCGTACCCGAAACCGTCCACGTAGGTGACGCCGACCTGTTTAGCGTGCTCTCAAATGCCTTGGAAAACGCTATCACCGCCGCAAGCGCCGCACCCCAAGGAAAGCGATTCGTCGACCTTGACCTGCGACTTGAGGACGGCCAGCTGTTGCTGTTAGTTTCCAACACGTTTGACCGCGCGCCGCGCATGGTCGACGGCATGCCCGTGACCCGGCATGCGGGCCACGGCTTTGGAACCAAGAGCATCAAACTTGCCGTGGAGCGCATGAACGGCAACTGCCAGTTCCGCATTAACGGCGATCGGTTTGAGCTGCGCGCTGTGATGTAGAAGTACGGCGCCGATCCTGCGGCGTGCCTTGCCCGCTAGGCAATCGCTCGCCGGCGGCCGATCCGCTACAGTGGAGCGGCCGCCGGGGTCAGCTGCTTGATGTAGGCCCACATGCGCTGCTTGGCCGCTTTGTCGGTCAGCGCCGCCTCAAAGCCATCGAGCGCGAGCACGCGGCGACCCTGCACATGGGCGACCAGGCCGGGCTTGAGCATGGCGGTGTCGAAGTCATCAATCGCCACGAGCATATCGGCGTAGGTTTCGCGCATGACATCGGCCGCGCTGTTATCGAGCAGCAGCACCGCCTCGGGATCCAGAGCCTCAAGCGCCTCGCGGAACAGCTCGCACGGCAGAGTCTCGCCCACCGCGACCGCTCCGTCGCCTGCGCCGGCGACGCTTGCCAGCACGCAAAAATCCTCGGGCGCGTAGCCGATGGCCCCAAGCGCCTTGCGCAGCGCAGCACCGTCCGGACCGGCAGCCAGCTCGCCGCCCGAACGCTCGGCCTCGTCCAAATCGCCTTTGACCAGCACGATCGGCGAGCACGCGTTGCCCACGATGCGCACGCCACGGACCGCAAGCGATGTGAGCTCCTGCTCGGCCGCCTGGGCGATGGCTTCTTTTTTCTGGCTTTGTGACGTGGACATGCGCTCTCCAATCGTTTGCGTGCCCACCATTATATAAAAGAGCTGCCCGCGAGTGGTTGCTTTGCGGGCGGCTGGGTATAAGCACGGTCGTACTGAGTTTTACGCGGCCGAGCCGCGTCGTATTATGGAGGTCACCATGGCTGACATTAAGCAGATTACCCCCGAGAACTTCGATTCCATCGTTAACGACAGCCTGCCCGTGCTGGTCGATTTTTGGGCGCCGTGGTGCGGGCCCTGCCGATCGCTCTCGCCCATCGTTGACGAGGTTGCCGATGAGCTGGCGGGCAAGCTTGCCGTTGCCAAATGCAACGTCGACGACAACCAGGACCTGGCCATGAAGTATGGCGTCATGAGCATCCCCACGCTGATTGTGTTTAAGAACGGCGAGGAGATTGACCGCTCGGTTGGCGCTCTGCCCAAGGCGAGGCTGCAGGCGCTGCTGGAGAAGCATCTGTAATACGCTTGTTACTTGCCCGCCGTCCATGAGCGGTTTTGCACCGCTCGCCGGACTGCCGGGTGCGGCGCGTGCGACCACGGATAGTATGGTAGTTACAAAAAGCCCCCAGTGAACGGGTGCGAGTCGCACAGACTCGCACCCGTTTTCTTATGCAGCGGCGCGCAGAGCGGGCGTAGTAAAATCTGAACCACTGGATTACCGTCCACACAAGGAGATTTCCCATGCATGATGTTGGAATGAACATGAGCCAGCTTGCCATGAGCGTCAAGCAGGTCGACGACACCATCGAACTCGCTCACGAGTGGAGCCATCAGTTGCTGCATGCGACCGAGAATTTTGACATGGAGCGCATCGGCGCCAAGCTCGAGGCAGCCATGGCCGCGCTGCACGAGGCCCACGACGCACTCGAGGGCTACGAAGAGGCCATCGAGGCCGACCACAACTCCGTCGGCTCCGTGAAGCTGGTGTAACGTGGCCGAACACGAGCACGGCTGCGGGTACGAGCACGAGCATCCGCACGGGGCGGACGGTGACGCGGGCTGCCACTGTAGTGGTTCCGGCTCCGAACTGGTCCGCTTTTCGGTTACCGCACCGGACGACTTGCTGCGCCGTTTTGACGAACAGATCGCGCGCCGCGGCGACGTGGCCAACCGCTCCGAGGCCGTGCGCGACCTGATTCGCGCCTCGATCGCCAAGGAGCAGATGCGCACGCCCGATGAGCATGTTATCGGGTCGCTCACCATGATCTACGACCACCATACCGGCGACCTGACGCGCCGTCTGGACGAAGTGCAGCACGACTACACCGACGAGATCGTATCGACCATGCACGTGCATCTGGATCACCACAACTGCTTGGAGATTCTGGCGCTCAAGGGTCGCGGCGAGCGCGTCTACGAACTAGCCGACCGTCTGCTGGGCCTGCGCGGCGTTAAGCACGGCGAGCTCACGTGTGCCGCCACCAAGCAGAGCCTGGGGCTGTAGCGCACCTGTCCCTATTTGGTCGGTTTTGATGAGGGGTGTCGCATGCGACATGTGCATATTCATGTAACGGGCATTGTGCAGGGCGTTGGCATGCGACCGTTTGTGTATCGCGAGGCCATGGTGCATGGCATTTGCGGCTGGGTGCTCAATGCGGGCGACGGCGTGCACATCGAGGCGCATGCTCCGGCCGATGCGCTCGATGCTTTTGTTGCCGCGCTTTCTGAGCACGCGCCTGCGGCAGCCCGCGTAGAGCATGTCGAGACTATGGACCTGGCAGCCAACGGATGGAATGCCGCCAATGAAAAGGGTTTTCGCATCGTAACATCGCAGGACCAGACCGCGCACACGACGCTCGTCTCGCCCGATATCGCCACCTGCGATGATTGCCTGCGCGAGTTGTTCGATCCCGCCGACCGACGCTATCACTACCCCTTTATCAACTGTACTAACTGCGGCCCACGCTTTACCATCATCCGATCGCTGCCTTATGACCGAGCGGCCACGTCGATGGATTGTTTTCCCATGTGTCCCGAGTGCGCCGCGGAGTATGCCGACCCACTCGACCGGCGTTTTCACGCGCAGCCCGATGCCTGCTTTGATTGCGGGCCGCATATTACGTGGCGCGAAGCGGGCGTGGGCGATGGGCCGGGCGAAGCCGCCGCGTCGCCGGCCGTCGGCACCACGCGCGAGACCAGCGACGCCATTATCGACCGCTGTGTTGAGCTGCTGGCCTGCGGCAGTATCGTCGCCATCAAGGGTCTGGGCGGATTTCACTTGGCATGCGACGCCTCCAACGAGCAGGCGGTAGCCGAGCTTCGCCGCCGCAAACGCCGCAGCAACAAGCCGCTTGCCGTTATGGTGCGCGATCTTGCCGACGTTGAACGCCTGTGCCATGTCAACGACGTTGAGCGCGGCTTGCTGGCCGGCAGCATTCGCCCCATTGTGCTGCTGCGCCGACGTGCTGTTTGCGAGAGTGGCGGCTCCCCCGACGCCCTCGCGCTCGCGCCATCCGTCGCGCACGACCTTCCCGAGCTCGGTGTTATGCTCCCCTACACCCCGCTTCAGCATCTGTTGCTTGCCGCGGCAGAAGCCCGCGGTATGCACGCGCTCGTCATGACCAGCGGAAACCTGAGCGAAGAGCCCATCGAGACCGATGACTATCTTGCCTGGGAGCGCCTCGTTGCCGCCGGCATTGCCGACGCGCTGCTCGGCAACGACCGCGCGATTCTCTCGCGCTACGACGACTCCGTGGTGCGCGTGGTCGACGGCGCCGTTATGCCCGTGCGCCGCGCTCGCGGATATGCACCCCAGCCGCTGCCGTTGCCGGCGCTCGACGGCGCTCCGTCCTGCGTACTCGCCTGCGGGCCACAACAAAAGGCCACGATTGCGCTCACGCGTGAAGAGACGAACGGCGAGGCAACCTGTTTTGTGTCGCAGCATATCGGCGATGTTGAAAACGGCGAGACCTTCGATGCCTGGAACGCCGCGCGCACGCGCTTGGAAGATCTCTTTGACTTGGCGCCCGCCGCCTTGGCCTGCGATTTGCACCCCAGCTATCTATCGAGCCAGTGGGCGCGCGAGCAGGCACGGGAGCACAATCTGCCGCTCGTCGAGGTGCAGCACCATCATGCGCATATCGCGAGCGTAATGGCCGAGGCCATCGCCGCGGGCCAGCTTACAACCGACGCGCGTGTCCTTGGCATCGCCTTTGACGGCACCGGCGCCGGCACCGATGGGACCATTTGGGGCGGCGAGTTTCTTGTTGCCGGCCTTGGCGGCTTTGAGCGCGCCGCGCATTTGCGCACCTGGGCGCTCCCCGGCGGGGCGGCCTCCGTGCGCGACGCCCGCCGCAACGCCTTTGCCCTGCTCAGTGAGCTCGGTCTGCTCGAGCACCCAGGCGCCGCTCGGCTTTTGGACAGCCTCGACGAGCAAACGCGCAGCGTGACAGCCACCATGATCGAGCACGGCATCAACAGCCCGCGCACCAGCAGCATGGGGCGTCTCTTTGATGCCGCGGCAGCAATTCTGGGCATCTGCGACAAGGCAACCTACGAGGGCGAGCCTGCCATAGAACTCGAAGCCGCCGCCTGGCGCGCGTTCAGCAGTGAAAGTGCCTGCCCCACCGGCAATATGGCCAGCTTTTCCGTAACCGAATCATCCCGTCCGGACGACTTCCATGTTCTGAACTCCAGACCGCTTTTTGAGGCGCTTTTGGAGGGAATCAGGACCGGCGTGCCCGCCGGCAAGCTCGCGCTCGACTTCCATGTCACCATCGCACGCGCGTCGGCCCGCATCGCAAGCGAGATCTGCGTCCGTGAAGACCTCGACACCGTCGCGCTCTCGGGCGGCGTGTTCATGAACCGACTTTTACTTCGGCTCCTTACCCACGAACTCAAAGACGCCGGTCTTGCCGTCTTGGTCTCCCACGCCGTGCCCGTCAACGACGGCTGCATAGCCTACGGTCAGGCCGCCATCGCTCGCGCTCGCCTCGCGCAGACAGCATCGCGATAGGCTGTTTTGCCAGCCTGCGCGCCGCCGTCTCACAGGTGTAACGCGTTTGCTCGTGACTCCCGCGAGCGCTACCATCAACTAATGGGTAATTAGGCGCCTATCCAGCGCAAAACGTATAAAAGGGGAACATTATGTGCCTTGCCGTTCCCGGTAAAGTGGTCAAACGCGACGACGACCTTAAGGCGACCGTCGACATGATGGGCATCGAGCGCCCCGTTTCGCTGCGCCTCGTGCCGACGGCACAGGTAGGCGACTATATTCTCGTGCACGCCGGCTTTGGCATCCAGATCGTCGACGAGCAGGAGGCGCAGGATACGCTCGACCTGGTCAACACTATGACCGAACTGGTCGAAGAAGACCAACTGGCCAGCAACCCGGCCGAGGCGTACTAGTGGCGGCCGGACAGCCGGCTCGCTCCGGTATCGACTTTTCGGCATTTCGCGATTCCAAGCTGGCCCGCGAGCTCATCGAACGCATCCGTGAACTTGTCGGCGACCGCACCATCAACCTTATGGAAGTCTGCGGCACGCACACCGTGAGCATCGGTCGCTATGGCTTTCGCTCCATTATGCCGGCGGGACTCAAGCTGCTGAGCGGCCCGGGTTGCCCCGTCTGCGTTACCGCCAACCGCGACATCGACCACGCAATCGCGCTCGCCAACATAGACGGCGCCATCATCACCACCTTTGGCGACATGATGCGCGTGCCCGGATCGTCCACCTCACTCGCCGCGCAAAAGGCAGCAGGGTGCGACATTCGCATCGTCTACTCCCCGCTCGACGCGCTCGATATCGCCGAGCAAAACCCCAATCGTCCGGTCATCTTTATGGGTGTGGGCTTTGAGACCACAACGCCCACCATCGCCGCCGCCATCCTGGAGGCAGACGCGCGTGGGCTGCAGAACTTCTCGGTCTACTGCGCCCATAAGACCACGCCGCCGGCGCTGCGCGCCATCGCCAACGATCCCGAGACCACTATCGACGGCTTTATCCTGCCGGGCCACGTCGCCACCATCACGGGCTTAGCCCCCTTTGGCTTTTTGGTCGACGAGTTTAAGACCCCAGGCGTGGTAACAGGATTTGAGCCGGTCGACATCTTGCAGGGCATCTGCATGCTGGTCCAGATGGTTGTCGAGGACAGGCCCGCGATCGACAACGCCTACCGTCGCGGCGTCAATGCCGACGGCAATCCCGTGGCACGCCAGCTGGTCGAGCAGGTGTTTGAGCCATGCGACACCACGTGGCGCGGGCTGGGGCCGATCGCCGACTCGGGACTCGCCATTCGTCCCGAATTCTCGCGCTTTGATGCCCGTGCTCGCTTTGACGTGCCCGTTGAGGCGACGGTCGAGCCGCGCGGGTGCCGCTGCGGCGACGTGCTGCGCGGGGCCATTGCGCCGAGCAGCTGCCCGCTCTTTGGCCGCACCTGCACGCCCGAGCACCCCGTCGGCCCGTGCATGGTGAGCTCCGAGGGCAGCTGCGCGGCGTACTACCGCTACCGCGACTAGCCCGGACACACCCGCACACCGGCACCACCCACGATTGGAGTTTTCGATATGTCCCATAGCGTTACCGATAGCACCGTCCTGCTGGGCCACGGCTCCGGCGGCCAGATGATGAAGCGCATTATTGATGAGGTCTTTCTGGATGCCTTTGGGTCGCCCGAGCTGCTTGCGGGCAACGATGCCGGTGTCGCCGCGCTGCCCGCAAGCGGGCGAATCGCCATGTCGACCGACAGCTTTGTGGTAACGCCGCAGTTCTTCCCCGGGGGCAACATCGGCCGCCTCGCTGTATGCGGAACCGTCAACGACGTCGCGACCTCGGGCGCCAACGTACGCTACCTATCGTGCGGCTTTATCCTCGAAGAGGGCTATCCCATGGATAAGCTCCGCCAGATTGTGCAAACGATGGCCGAGACGGCGCACGAGGCGGGCGTGGCGATCATCACCGGCGACACCAAAGTGGTCGAGCGCGGCGGGGCCGACGGCGTCTACATCAATACCGCCGGCGTGGGCGAAGTGCCCGTGGGCGTAGCGCTCAGCGGCGCCAACTGCCAGCCCGGCGATGTCATTCTGGTATCGGGTACGCTGGGCGACCACGGTATCGCCATCATGAGCCAACGCGAGGGCTTGGCGTTTTCGAGCACCATCGAAAGCGATGCCGCGCCGCTCAACCACCTGATTGCCGATGTGCTTGCCGCAGCACCCGAAACACGCTGCTTCCGCGACCCCACGCGCGGCGGCCTGGCGTCCACGCTCAATGAGTTTGCCCAGGCCAGCGGCGTTGCCATGGAGGTCGACGAGGATGCCGTGCCTGTGCGCCCCGACGTGCAGGCAGCCTGCGAGATGCTCGGCTATGACGTGCTGCAGGTAGCAAACGAGGGCAAGATGGTTGCCGTGGTGCCGGCCGAGCAGGCCGATGCCGCGCTGGCAGCCATGCGCGCCGCGCGCTACGGCGAGAATGCCGCTATTATCGGTCGCGTGCTGCCGCTTGCCGAGGACGCCCGCCCCGCCGTGCGCGTGCGCACCGGCTGGGGCTCGACCCGCATCCTCGACATGCTCGTAGGAGAGCAGCTGCCGAGGATTTGCTAACGACAAAGGCTCAGGGCTATTAAAGATATTCAGATTCCAAACATGCCCGGCACGCATGCCAAGTATCATGGGGTGCGTTTTACAACTCAAGCGGCAGGAGCACCCATGGCAGCAGCTTTTTCCCATGTGATCTTTGATCTGGATGGCACCATTCTCAACACGCTCGAGGACCTGGCGGCCGCCGGCAACCATACCTGCGAGATGCACGGCTGGCCCACGTTTGCCGTAGACGAGTACCGCTACAAGGTGGGAAACGGCATGCTCAAGCTGGTCGAGCGCTTTATGCCCGCCGAGTATGCGGGCGACGGCCGTATGTTTGAGCAGACGCTTGCCGAGTTTAGGGCTTATTACGGCGAGCACAAGGAAGACCACACTGCACCGTACGCCGGCACGATCGAGATGCTCGACCGCCTGCGCGCCGCGGGCGTGCAGCTTGCCGTACTCACCAACAAGGACCATGTCTCGGCCGCTCCGCTTATCGAAAAATACTTTGGTTCCGAGCGCTTTGCACTGGTGCAGGGCCGCGTCGATGCGTTTCCTCCCAAGCCCGAGGCGCCTGTTACGCTGCATGTGATGAAAGAGCTAGGCGCCGACCCGGCAACCACACTCTATGTGGGCGATTCCAATGTCGATGTTTTGACCGGCCACAACGCTGGCCTTAAGAGTGCGGGCGTCAGCTGGGGCTTCCGCGGCCGCGCAGAGCTGGAAGCTGCCGGCGCCGACTACGTGGTGGACACCCAGGAAGAGCTCGCGTCGCTGATTCTGGGCGAGTAGCGGGGCTGTCGCTCAACACGGCTGCATAGATTCTGTCGCGCGGAAAGCGCATCCCGTTTTGCCGCCTCAGAATGGGATGCGCTTTCCGGTTGAGCCTTGTCGGGGAAACGGCATCCCGTTTCAGAGCGATATTCCGGGTCGCACTTTCCGCAACCCACCCCATCCGGAAACCGCGACCCGCTATTCGGCCAAATACCGGCTCGTATTTTCCCGAGCATTCGATGCAACGCTGGCGCAAGGAGTGTCCCCAACTGCCGGCAGAGACGATATGAGCAGGACATAAAAACATTGAGAGCCCCTGCTGCATGAAGGACCGCGGATTAGGCCGACAATGGTGAGTGTCTAATTCAGCCGCGGCGGCCACGC
>BREX01000028.1 GCA_023708985.1 Collinsella sp. | reverse complement strand
TGATTGGTTGTTGAGCGTTGGTCAAAATGGTTGTTTTTACAGTAGCGCTAACACCATGTCGCATCCTCTGTCGTCCCGTGTGGCTTCCCTGGCGACCAGGGTCGCCATCGCGGCGGCGCGCCCTAGGGCGGTGCCTGCCGACGGGGCGCGCCTGAATGCCCGGTCCGCCGTGGGACACCCCCTGAGGTCTGCCGGCTCGAGGGTCCGGCCGCGTGCGGCCTTTCGCGCGATCCTTTCGAGGTGCGTCTTCGGGATGCAGGCCCGGGCCTCGGTGGCGAGTCCGGCTTCCCGCCGTCTCTCCGTCGCGGGGCCGGTTTGGGGCGCGGCACGTCGTGTCGGCACCTCCTCGCGAGCCGGCGTTCTGTCTGGGACTATGACCCGCAGCGCCGCGTTCTCGCACCGGAGGCCGAGGTCGGCGGCCGCCTTGTGGACGTAGGTGTCCCGCACCTCCCCGGTCAGGCACTTGAGACAGGCGCAGCTCTCGACCGCCTTCCTGTGGCGGTCCAGCGCGCCGGCGAGCTCGGGGGAGTCGGATGCCGCCCGGTCGAGGGCCTCCCTCAGCGCGGCGGAGGCCTCCGGGTGGAAACGCCTGAGGTGGGCGGCCTCGATCCTTCCGTCCGGCGGCAGCTCGATATCGAAGCGGTTCCGGTCGATGCGGGCGACGGCGTCCAGCGCGGCCTCCCTCGCGAGGTCGCGCTCGATGTAGGCCTCCCTCAGCAGCGGCGCCATGGCCTTCGAGGAGATCTCGAGCCGCGCCGCCTCCATCTTCCCCTTGGGCAGCAGGGAGTCCCAGTCGCCCTCGCGGTCGACCGTGAGGATGTGGACGTGGTGGCTCGTGCCGTTGACGTGCATCGCCGCGTAGAACTCCACGCGGCTCTCGGGCACGCCGGTCATCTCGGAGAAGAGCCTCGGCCACTCGGACCGCACCAGCGCCTGCCAGGCGTCCAGGCGGTCGAGGCCGGCATCTGGGGCGATGCCGTTCGGGACAGTGACGACGGTGGTGAGCACCGCGCCGCCGTTTTGGGCGATGGCGCGCCTCGCCTCGGCGACGGCGATCGGGCCGTCCGCGCCCCAGAGCCCGCCCGTCGAGCCGGTCCTGTTCGCGGCGTAGGCGGCCAGGCCGTCCACGCCGAGCCTCCGCCCGTCGGCCTCACTGAGCTCGATGACGACGCCCCGGCGGGTGCCCGCGTAGGCCGCGAGGCCGGCTGCCGAGGCCCTCGCCACCGCCCCGGCACGGACGACGGAGTGGTTGACGATGACGGGCGGGCTAGCCATCGGCGCGCTCCCGCGCGTGGAGCTTCACCTCGTCGATCCTGCCGAGTCCGGCGCGGCTGAGCTCGCCGGCCTGCGCGAGGTAGTTCTTCCAGATGTCCGCGACGGGGACGTCCTCGAGCGAGGCGTAGGACGCCTTGAGGACGTCGGCCGACATGAGGCCGGCCATGATGGCGGCGGTCATGGGGCGCGAGAGGACCGCGGCGATGCGGTCCTCGGTGGCGTCGAGCTTGCGCTCGATGTCGAGTGCGGCGACGTCCATGCGCGCGTCGACGATGCCGCGGATGAAGCCCGCGACCTCGTTGCCGTAGAGGTCGAGCTCCTCCGCGGCGAGCGCCGAGCGCAGGAGAGAGCGGATCTCGTCGCTGACGTTGGAGTTGTCGAGCTCCGCCCGCGTCTTGAGGGCGGTGTAGAGCTTGTGGTCGATTTTTACGCTGATGGTTTTGGTTTCGGCCATAGGGTCTCCTCATAAAACAGGGGGCCGTTTGGCCCCCTGTGGTGTCTATTCGTCTTCCGTGTGTGTAATCGGATAGCCTTTTGGCGCTTTAGCCGCCGGCAAGGGCGTATATGCGATGAGCTCGTTTTTGATTCGGACGGCATCGAAATCAATCAACCCTGCAATTAGTTCAATGGGTCCGGCGCTGGATTTGTTAATGCCCATGTTTGCTCCGAGCTCAGTTGGTCTTAGCCGGCGCTCGCTACATTCAGTTGGCGCCGATGTAGCTAAGAACGCTGTCGCGATTGATGCGCCACAGCTTCCCGCACTTCACGGCTTTGAACGTTCCGTTCTGGCAGAGCCTGTAGACGGAGCGGTCGCTGATACCGAGCAGGTGGGCGACAGGCATCGGATCGACGATGTCCGGCATCGTGCGAAAAGCATCAAGAGTGATGCGTTTGTTCTCAACTTCCATTTCGACCTCCTTTCCGTCTGCTGCGTCTCTTCGAGATCTAGTCTGGAGCGTCTTGGGCGACGGATTCAAAAACGCGGTCATGACGGACGATACGGACCCGATGGACTGAAATGACTTACTACGGAAAGGCATGGGAAAGGCCGCGACGCAGTATCGCGGCCTTCGGTTAGGCCCTATCCGGTTTTTGAATACTATGAGGCGCTCTTATAAAGGCATCCGAGGGCGTCCATTGCCGATGCAGTTGCTTTGGGGTTGGCGCTGGCGTATCTATCTAGGGTCATGGAGGCTTTGGAGTGACCCATCAGGCTTGCGAGCGTTCTTGGGTCTATGCCGTTGGCGACAGCGTATGTTGCGAAGCTGTGCCTTAGGTCATGGAAGGTTACCGTGTTCCTATTTAATACCCCGTGAAGGTTCAGCGCCTTAGACAGCGCACGCCAAGCGTCATTGACCCTGGGCGGCTTGAGGAACGAGCCGTCGGGAAAGCCCAGCACGAATAGCTCCCCTCTGAATTCAATTCCAAGCCTGGCGCATTCTTCTTCCATGTTTCGCTTGCGCGCGGCTAGGTCGTGCATGAGGTCCTCCGGACAATTCGGAATCGTCCGTCTGCTGCTGACGCTTTTAGGGCCTTTGATGTAGAACTCGGTGTCGGTATGTCCGATTGCGGCTTCAACACGAATTGAGGAATGGGAAAAGTCGACACATTTCCACTTCAGGGCGCATAGTTCGCCTCGACGGAGTCCTGTATACAGGGCGATTTTCGCAGCTAGAATTGCCGGGACATCTATGGATGCATTGAGGGTGTTTAGGACGCGGGCCCTTTCCCTGCCGGTAAGTGAATTCGGACGTCCGTAGTTGGCATCCTCGTTCTTAGGAACCTTTGCCCATGCGGCCACATTTTCAGATACGAGCTTTTTCCTCAGTCCGTACTTCAATGAGCCCCGCAGCAGCCTAAGGGAATTGCATGCAGTTGATCTCGCGTGCTTCTTCGCCATTACGTTGACCCATTCCTGAACGTCTTCTTCAGTTAGGTCCTCTAGGGGGATGCTGCCAATATATGGTTCGATGTTTCGGCGGAGCATGCCTGAATAGCCGGTTGCGGTGGAGCGTGCGATGTCGGCGCACTCCATTGTTATATAGCTAGACACTAGTTCGACAACTGATATCGAATCTGCTGGCTTCATCGCCTCGGCTTCCGCTTCTGCATTCAGATGAGCACGGATTGCCTCGGCTTCCACCATGGCGGCATCACGATGTTTATGGCTTCGACCCTTATCGCGGCCTCGATGCTCAAGAAGCTGGGTCTTCTTGCGCCAGACGCCGTCCTCGAAG
Source organism: Collinsella sp. (assembly GCA_023708985.1). Taxonomy (GTDB): domain Bacteria; phylum Actinomycetota; class Coriobacteriia; order Coriobacteriales; family Coriobacteriaceae; genus Collinsella. The sequence goes on along the minus strand of BREX01000028.1, from coordinate 13,221 downwards.
TAGGGGAATTGTGCGCGCCAGCGGTCGTTCATGTACTTATATATAGATGAAGTAGCGTATTTCTCTTCCATTGTTCCTCCGTGTGCAATCACGTGTGCAATGACTGTGCAATTTGACTGTTTCGGAGACGTCTCAAGTGAGACTATAGGCGGAAAATGAAAGAAAAACGCGAGGTCACGGTCGGCATAGTCGCAGATGAACGTTAATAAACGATAAGGACACCGATGTAATCAGTGGGTTGCAGGTTCGATTCCTGTCACTGGCTCCATGAGAGTTTCGGGCTCTGTCTCTATATGGGACAGAGCCCGTTTCTATTTAGGTGGTGCGCCATCGGGTTAGCGCCCATCCCGTTTTTGGTTTGTCTCGTCCTCCAGTTTGTCTAAATCTGTAACACCAAGACCGATATTTGGCATCTAACTGTTACAGATTGAGATGAAACTTAGGGTGTTTTAGGAATACCTTGATCTGTAACATGTAGAAGCGGAATAGGCCTCTTGCTGTTACAGATCGAGACAAGGGCGGGTGCGGACCTGGATGTCCTGCTCGAGCGTGGATTTCTGGACACGCGAGAGAAGAAAAACTCCCGACCGGAGAACGAGCGTGGATAATTAACTTGGATGGGGAGCTAAGGTAAACACCGATTGTCTATCGAAGGCTTTAGAAACAACGACCCCGATTTCATTGTGGAATCGGGGTCGTTTGTGCCTCAGGAATCCGAATGGATTAATCGAGCCCCTAAGGGACTTCTTGGGTTCTTGCTAACGGTCTGCCGAGGATGTCCCCAATGCAAACAGCGGGCATTTACTCAATATAGTTGGGATTCTTCTTGATAATCACGCGTGCAGCGATGAACGAGACGACGATGGCGATGACGGCGACAACGCACGCCAGTACGAAGTTGCCCATGGATCCATCGGGAGCGATAAAGATCAGCGCAGAAAGAAGACCGGGGCATGCTCCCGCAACATACTCCTTCAGGACGAAGATGCCTGCAGGGAGTCCCGCGCAGAGGGCGCCGATTGCCGTGCCGACAAGCAGGCGGGGACGCTCGATGAGGCAGCCGTAAAATGCGGGCTCAGTTACGCCGCAAAGTGCGGTGACGGCAACCGTGGTGACCATACCTCTCTTCTCCTTGTTGCCTTTCATTGCAGTTGCCAAGGCGAGACTCGTGCCGCCAATGCAGAGGTTTGAGATGAAGCCAAAGATGATGGGCGCCCAGCCGAGCTGCGCCAAGCTCGTAACTTCGATCGCGATGTAGGCCTTATCAAGACCGAGCATGACAAAATAGGGGTTAAGGGCTGCAAGGATTGGAGTAGCGATAAATGCCACGTTATCCATGAGCCACGTGGCGGCATCACTCAGCGCGTAGCCCATCATGCTGCCGGCGGGGCCGAGGATAATCAGCTCAACAGGCACGACGATGAACATGGTGAGCAGCGGCTTCAAGAACAGTTTGGTAATGTCGGGGATGATTTTCTGAAGACCGCGATCAACAAAGTACATGAACACAACGCCCAGTACGATTGGCACCACCGTGCTCGAGTAGTCATTCGTCGGGATGGGGATGCCAAGAAAGTCGAGACCCTCAGCACCGCTAATAGACGAGCTAATCATGATTGCACCCAGCAGTGCGCCCATGATAGGCTGCATCTTCATGACGGCGGCGAGCTGATAGCCGAGGTAAACGGGCAGGAAGCTAAATGAGGCGCTGAAGATCGCCAGCAGAACCTGGGCGGTTCCGCTATCGGTGCTCAATCCACAATAATTGACCAGGAGATTCTTGATCGAAAGAATGAGTCCGCCAACGATGAGCGCCGGGACGATGGGCATGAATACCTGTGCAGAGACGTTCCCGAATTTCTCAATCAAGCCCATGGCGGTGTTACCGCTTTTAATGCCTTCTGCAAGGTCTTTGGCGGTTTGGGCATCGTCGGCAACCGTGCCACCGCCGACTTCGATTCCCGCGAAGTCGAGGAAGTCGTTGTAAGCCTTGGTGACGTTGGGGCCGATGATCACCTGAAGCTGGCCACCGCTGACTACTGCCCCGAGCGCCTGATCGGCCGATTTGGCGAGCTGGAGATCGATGATCGAGGTGTCTCGTACGTCGATGCGAAGGCGCGTCGCACAATGAGTTACCGATGTAATGTTCTCTTTGCCGCCAACAGCCTTTAGGACTGTTTCGGACATTGCCTGATATTTCATCTCTTTCTCCTAACCTTCCTGCTCCTGATACTTCGAGATAAGGTCGCGGTACCAATACCAGCTCTTTTTGGGGGTGCGCTCCAGATTGTTCTCGAAGTCGATATGGACAAGTCCGTATCGTTTTTCGTAGCCGTTGATCCAGCTATACAGATCCATCGTCGACCAGAGGTAGTAGCCCTCAACGCGCGCGCCGTCGCGCTTAGCCCTCATCATGTGCTCGATGAACTGGCCCAGAAGCTCGATGCGGTCATCATCGTGGATCATTCCGTCTGCGTCTGGTTGCTCATAGGCGCCATGTCCGTTTTCCGTAATAAAGATGCGGGGCGCGTCATAGCGCTCGTGGACATCCATGATGGTTGAATACATGCAACCTGGGAGTATTTCGCGGCCCCATTTATTGCGGGGAACATTGCTGTCGCGGGCGCTTTCAAACAAGGGCGCAATGCATTTTCCTTCGACCTTTTTGCTCGAACCGCCCTTATTGTTCGCCGAAACGGCAAGCTCTCCACCGTGCCAGTCGGTTACATACTCTCGGCAATACACGTTGAGTCCAATAAAATCGACTTTACCGTCTCTGAATTCTTCTACGTCATTTGGGGATCGATAGAGCGAGACGCCAAGTTTTTCAAGGATTTCGTCCATTTCTGGCGGCAGTTGACCCTGAAGCGCTGGTGCCAGAATCATGCGATTGGCGAAAAAGTCTGCGTATCGAAATACGTCATCAGGGTGCTCGGTTGCCGGGTCGAGTTCGACAACGCCGCCATCGTGGACGGCGCCGATGATGCCGTCGTAGCCCATTTGACGATATGTTCGGACTGCGAGTGCGCTCGCGCGCATCAGGTTGTACTGAAACTGCATGTACGACTGAACGTCGAGCGATCGATTGGGGGGATAGTTGCCCAACATGTTTACGCAGTAGCTGTAGAAATGCGGCTCGTTAACGGTAGCCCAGATTTTGACGCGGTCTCCAAAGCGCTCAAAGCAAATCTTGGCGTATTTGCAGAACCACTCTGCCATGTCGTTGTTCAGCCATCCGCCTTTGCAAGCAAGCGTGAATGGTAGATCGTAATGGAACAGCGTAACGTTGGGCTCTATGCCATTTTCGAGGCAACAATCAATGACCCGATTATAAAAATCGATACCCTCTTCATTCACTTCGCCGATACCCGTGGGGATGATTCGACTCCATGAAAGAGAGAAGCGATAAGTGTTTTGTCCGCCTTCTTTCATCATGCGGATGTCTTCTTCATAGCGATGGTAGAAGTCGCAAGATACATCACCGTCAACATGGTTGATGTTCTTATTGCTTGTGTGGCTAAAGAAATCCCACTCGCCAAGGCCTTTGCCGTCTTCGTTCCAGGCACCCTCGCACTGATAAGACGCCGTGGCGGAACCCCAGAGAAACGGCATGTTGTTCACGTTGTCCATGAATCCCCTTTCCATCATTCAACACGGTGGATACGTGTGGCGGAATTACGATTAAGATGACGTCAACTGATTTGAATCATAGGAGAACGACCAAAGCTGTTTGATTCAATAAATGAACCATGATTTCGAGGAGAGCGGAAAGAGGGATCACGTGAATATCAATGACTTCGATGTGCTCAATCGCATTAGCTCAATCATCAACAGCGAGTTTGGGTCAAACGATGCCGCCATCGCTCGATATCTCATCGCTCACATTAGGCGTTCGAGCGAAATCAATGTTGCCGCAATAACCCGCGATGCATTCGTGACCCGTTCCGCTGTTCGTCGTTTCTGCAATCGATTGGGCTACCAGTCTCTTAGCGATTTGAAAGAATCATTTACTCAATCAGTCTTTCCAAGCGACTTAAGCCATCGAGAGGAGGAATTTGGCTACGAGGAGTACAGGGCAGAGCTCGACGTTCGCATGATCGAGATGTTCGCTGAGGTTGAAAGCGGCGTGTCCGATATCGCTATTAAGCACCTTGCCGACGAAATTGATGGCCATAAAAACGTTGAAATCTGGTGCACCAATAATGTGAGCGCCAATCTCGTACGATTTCAGCAGGAAATGTTTTATGCGGGCAAGATAGTTCGCATAGTTGCTGGGGCTAACGTCGCGGAATTGAAAAACATGGGAGACGTTTCGCAGTCATTGATAATTCTCGTATCGGTCTCCGGGCTATTTGCGTCACAGGCACGTGAGTATCTTGATTGCCGTTCGGGCAGGAAGATTCTAATTACTGCGTTTAGCAACGATGACAAATCGAGGTCTTTTGACCGTGTATATCGTCTTGGTAATGCGGGAAACGGAATTGACCGACTCGGCGTTTATTCGAAATATGCCATGACTTATTTCTTCGACTTGCTATCGTCGTGTTACTTGAGTCGCTACCCCTGCACCAAGGGGGAGCCGCTCTATGGGTCTACTTTGGCCTGGCCCGAGTAGTTCGGCTCTATAGTTCTCCCGCCTAGAGAATGAGCGTGGATAATCTGCCACTTTGGCCTCAGAAACACGCCAAAAGTGGGAGATTATCCACGCTCGATGTCAAACGGGAGAAAATCCACGCTCGATTGTGCCGGTGAAGGCCGATCACGACCTATGTAATAAGCGCAAGGGATCCGTTATCGAGGGTCGAGACTGCAGGCATACTCCATCACGCCAAAGTGTGCCCTTGGGAAATGACGCCGGCATTGCCAAATTCATCACTCCACATAATCAAACTCAGCAAAACCGCAGGTCACGGCTATATAGATACGCCCGGAACCGTGTATCTAGAGGTTTTCGTTGACAGCCCCCAAGGTTGCATCGTATTATCTTTTTCGTTCGCGGGGGCGGCGGTCCAAAAGACCAAAGAACCTGCGGATACTTGAACGATTGGGAGTTTGCCCGAGTGGTTAATGGGGACGGGCTGTAAACCCGTTGGCTCTGCCTACATAGGTTCGAATCCTATAGCTCCCACCCGTCAAGTGCCTGTATAGCTCAGTCGGTAGAGCACTTCGTTGGTAACGAAGAGGTCACCAGTTCAAGTCTGGTTGCAGGCTCCATCCGGCGGTGTAGCTCAGTTGGTTAGAGCACACGGTTCATACCCGTGGCGTCACTGGTTCGAATCCAGTCACCGCTACCATAGGTAACACGGTGGCTTCTCAATAGTATGTTGAGAGGCCACTATGGTATAAAGGCAAAGTCCCGTCCGGGGACGACCTGTTTAGAGGAGGGCTTTATGGCCAAAGAGAAGTTTGAGCGCACTAAGCCGCATGTTAACATCGGCACCATTGGTCACGTCGACCACGGCAAGACCACGCTGACCGCTGCCATCACCAAGGTTCTCTCCGAGACCGAGGGCTGCAAGGCTGACTTCACTGCGTTCGAGAACATCGACAAGGCTCCCGAGGAGCGCGAGCGCGGCATTACGATCTCCGTCTCCCACGTCGAGTACGAGACCGCTTCCCGTCACTACGCTCACGTTGACTGCCCGGGCCACGCTGACTACGTCAAGAACATGATCTCCGGTGCTGCTCAGATGGACGGCGCTATCCTGGTCATCGCCGCTACCGACGGCCCCATGGCTCAGACCCGCGAGCACATCCTGCTCGCCCGTCAGGTCGGCGTTCCCTACATCGTCGTCTTCCTGAACAAGTGCGACATGGTCGACGATGACGAGCTCATCGACCTCGTCGAGATGGAGACCCGTGAGCTCCTCTCCGAGTACGATTTCCCCGGCGACGACATCCCCGTCATCCGTGGTTCCGCTCTGGGCGCTCTCGAGGGCGACGCCAAGTGGATGGACGCTATCCGCGAGCTCATGAACGCCGTCGACGAGTACATCCCGACGCCCGCTCGTAACAACGACCTCCCGTTCCTGATGGCCGTTGAGGACGTTATGACCATCTCCGGCCGTGGTACCGTTGCTACCGGCCGTGTCGAGCGCGGTGAGCTCAAGCTCAACGAGCCCGTCGAGATCGTCGGTATCAAGGATACCCAGAACACCGTCGTTACCGGTATCGAGATGTTCCGTAAGTCCATGGACTTCTGCGAGGCTGGCGACAACGTCGGTCTGCTGCTCCGCGGCATCAAGCGCGAGGACATCGAGCGCGGCCAGGTTCTCTGCAAGCCCGGTTCGGTTACCCCGCACACCAAGTTCACCGGTGAGATCTACGTTCTGACCAAGGAGGAGGGCGGCCGTCACACCCCGTTCTTCGATGGTTATCGTCCTCAGTTCTACTTCCGTACCACCGACGTTACCGGTACGGTCAAGCTCCCCGAGGGCACCGAGATGGCTATGCCTGGTGACCACATCACCATCGAGGGCGACCTCATCCACCCGATCGCCATGGAGGAGGGCCTGCGCTTCGCTATCCGCGAGGGCGGCCACACCGTCGGTTCGGGCATCGTCTCCACGATCATTGAGTAAATTAGCTCTTTGATATAGCTGACTTAGAGAACCCGGCACTTATATGGGTGCCGGGTTCTTTTCTGCAATGGATGTTGAGCCGTTGCTGGTGTCGAGAGGATCGATAATGGTCCTGGATGCACCGTCGATTAGCTCTCGATGGCTTCATTGATGTGTTCCAAATATGAATGGATCCACCGAGAACCAATTGACTCGAGGTTTTCATTGACAGCACTTACATGGAGCTGATAAAGTAACAACTCGTGCCCGTACGGGGCGGAAATGAAAGGTTCAGGATACATGCGTACTCTAGTTACTCTTGCGTGCACTGAGTGCAAGCGCCGCAACTATACGACCACCAAGAACAAGTCGACCATGCCTGATCGTATGGAGATCAAGAAGTATTGCCCCTGGTGCCGTCACCACACGCTGCACAAAGAGACTCGCTAGTCTCTAGTCACATACGCCAGTAGTTCAATTGGTAGAGCATCGGTCTCCAAAACCGAGTGTTGAGGGTTCGAGTCCTTCCTGGCGTGCCAGTCATTATTCCGTAAGCTCCCACTTGGGGGCTTACGGTTTACTCATGTATAAGCGCATTGCGCGGAGGTAACCCAAATGGCCAACAAGAAGAACAAGAAGAAGGCACAGCAGCCGGTACCTGCCAACAACGCTGCCGCCAACTCCAAGGTTGAGGCCAAGAAGGCCGTTGCCAAGAAGAACGAGAAGGCTGCGAAGTCCAAGAAGAACGAGAAGCCTGGTTTCTTCGCCCGCACCAAGAAGTATTTCGCTTCGGTCAGGTCCGAGATGAAGCGTGTCACGTGGCCCGATAAGAAGGAGCTCGTGAACTACTCGGTCGTCGTTTGCGCTTCTCTGATCGTCGTCGGCGTCGTCATCGCTCTGCTCGATGCTGGCTTTGGCGAGGCTCTTGCTCTGTTCTCTGGATTGAGGGGCTAAACCATGTCTAAGCGTTGGTACGTCGTTCACACTTACTCTGGATACGAGAACCGCGTTAAGTCCGATCTCGAACATCGCATCGAGACTATGGGCATGCAGGACCGTATCTTTGATATTGAGATTCCTATGGAGCGCGTCACCGAGATTAAAGAGGGTGGCAAGCGCGAGACCAAGGATTCCAAGATCTTCCCAGGTTATGTCCTGGTCCGCATGGAGATGGATGACGATGCATGGACGTGCGTTCGTAACACGCCCGGCGTCACCGGTTTCCTGGGCGGCAACGGCAAGCCCGCTCCGCTTTCCCGCGACGAGTACAATAAGATGACTCGTCGTCCCGGTAAGGGCGATTCGCCCAAGCGCACCTCGGTTGATATTGAGGTCGGCACGTCCGTCCGCGTCACCGATGGCCCGCTTACCGACTTTGATGGCAAGGTTTCTGAGGTTAACACCGATGCTGGCAAGCTCAAGGTCACGCTGATGATCTTTGGCCGCGAGACGCCGGTCGAGCTCGACTTTAACCAGGTCGCTGTCATCGCTTAAGTTTTCGTCCGTTCGCGCGAGCGTGCTTCTTCTGTGACTGCTCATCTCAGGAGTGCTTCTAACACGTGCGTGCTTACGATATAGCAAGTACTTCACACTCGTGATTCGAAAGGAATGACCATGGCTGAGAAGAAGGTTGCCAACGTCATTAAGCTCCAGATTCCTGCTGGTGCAGCTAACCCCGCTCCTCCCGTCGGCCCCGCCCTGGGCGCTGCTGGCGTGAACATCATGCAGTTCTGCCAGGCCTTTAACGCCGAGACGCAGGACAAGAAGGGCGACATCATCCCCGTTGAGATTTCTGTCTACGAGGACAAGTCCTTCTCCTTCATCACCAAGACCCCGCCGGCGGCTCACCTCATCAAGAAGGAGCTGAACCTCAAGTCTGGTTCCGCTAAGCCCCAGGCCGACAAGGTTGGTCAGCTCTCTCAGGAGCAGCTCACCAAGATCGCCGAGATCAAGATGCCGGACCTCAATGCCAACGACATTGACGCCGCCAAGAAGATCATCGCCGGTACCGCCCGTTCCATGGGCGTCACCATCGCTGAGTAGCGATTTCTTTAGGTAATGACGGGTGCTCCGACCGGGGCGCCCGTTATATGTGTGCAATAGGGCACACGATACGATGTGGGAGGGCTCACGCCCGTTTAACCACAGGAGGTAATGCACATGGCTAAGCATGGTAAGAGCTATAACGCCGCTGCCGAGAAGATCGACCGCGCCACGCTCTACACCCCCCTTCAGGCTGCCAAGCTCATCAAGGAGCTCGACACCGCCAAGTTCGACGAGACCGTCGAGGCCCACTTCCGTCTGGGTATCGATACTCGTAAGGCTGACCAGAACATCCGTGGTTCCATCTCCCTGCCCCACGGCACCGGCAAGACCGTTCGTGTTGCCGTTTTCGCCGAGGGCGAGAAGGCCCGCGAGGCCGAGGCTGCCGGCGCTGATATCATCGGTTCCGACGAGCTCGTCGCCCAGATCCAGAAGGGCGAGATCAACTTCGACGCCGCTATCGCTACGCCGAACATGATGGCCAAGGTTGGCCGCATCGGTAAGATCCTTGGTCCCCGTGGCCTCATGCCGAACCCCAAGCTCGGCACCGTGACCATGGACGTCGCCAAGATGGTCTCCGAGCTCAAGGCTGGCCGCGTTGAGTACCGCGCCGACCGCTACGGCATCTGCCACGTGCCCCTGGGCAAGAAGTCTTTCTCTGAGCAGCAGCTCGTTGAGAACTACGCTGCCCTGTACACCGAGATCCTGCGCGTCAAGCCCTCTTCTGCCAAGGGCAAGTACGTCAAGTCCATCTCCGTGTCTTCCACCATGGGCCCTGGCGTCAAGGTCGATCCCGCTGTCCAGCGTGACTTCCTGGCTGAGTAACTGCTAGTTACTGCCTGAGCAAAGCAAGCATTGCTAAAGAAACCCGGTTCCGCCTTGTGCAGGACCGGGTTTCTTGCTATCGCGTCAAAAGCACCACAAAGGGGACAGTGTCCCCTTTGTGGTGGTTACCAGGGGGTTCTGGCGGTCGAGGACTCGATGGCCTCGTGGCGCTTGAGCTCGCGGCGCATGGTTTGCGAGTTGAGCCAGGCTGCCTGCCATCCGCGGATGGGGTAGCGCGTCTGGTCGAGCTCAAACTGCGTATAGCCGCAGGCGTTGATGATCGTCGTTCCACACACATGCTGCCGCTCGCGCTGAAAATCGTAACCGTAGCTTTGGTGTACATGCCCATGCACCATGTAGTCGGCCCCCCAGGACTCAAGCGCTGTGTTAAAGCACTCAAACCCTCGATGCGGCAGATCGTCCAGATCACCCATACCGGCGGCGGGTGCATGGGTAAGCAGAATGTCGCACCCGCCGACCATCCTAACCTTACGCGACAGCTTGCGCATGCGCTTGGACATCTCGCGTTCGGTGTACATGTTGGCGCCGTCGCGATAACGCATGGACCCGCCAAGGCCCGCAATGCGAATCCCTCGGTACGTGTACACGCTGTCTTCCACGCAGATACATCCGCCCGGTGCATGACGTGCGTAGCGGTCATCGTGATTGCCGCGCACGTAGATGAGCGGTTTGTTGATGACCGTAACCAAAAACTCAAGATAGTCCGGGTCCAGGTCGCCGGCGGACAAAATCAGGTCGACTCCCTCAAAGCGTTCCTTACGAAAGCACTCCCAAAGGCATCGCTCTTCGGTATCGGCTATGGCAAGGATTTTCATAGGGCGGTAACTCCCGGCTCATCGTCGAGCTGCGGAATGGTGCCTACCACGTTGTCCGCCAGCCAATTCATCTCGACAATCTGCGCGCTCGGCAGTGGGGGAAAGCCCTCGATCTGCACCACGCCGTCTTGGCTATGAAGCTCGCCGCCAAATGGATTGATGGAGCTCTCGACGATGCCATTGCGGAGCAGCTGCACCAGTTTGCGCGTCTGATAGGGCAGGCCCGGAGCGTAGCGAATGTCGATGACGCCCGAGCTCATGCCATACCAGTAGTTGACGGCGCGAACCTTGCTGTCGTCACTGGTCTCGTCCCACGTGCCGTGCAGAAGGCTGCGAACGATGAGCTCGTAGTAACGGCCCCAGTTCCATACCGGCATGGCGATGCCGGAAACCTTGCCATCGACCAGGCGGTGGAGTCCGTAGGCCGTAGGGTCTTCGAGCGACTTTGACATGTCAGCGCCGGTCATGACGCTCACGCCTTCGCGGCACATGGCCTCGGCAAGGCCTCCGGCGGGCACATCGCCCCAGGTCAGGATAATTTGCGCACGGGGGTCGAGCAGCGAGGCGCCAATCGCAAAGGCGTTGATCTCGCTGAGTGCGCCCGAGGCGAAGACCGACGCGTGGTAGCCGATGCGGTGGTTGTCCGCCATGCTGGCGGCAAGGGCGCCCAGGAGGAACTTGGCCTCGTACATCTTGCCAAAGTACGAACGGACGCTTTGGTGGGGAAGGCCGATAGAGCAGTTAAGGAACCGCACCTGGGGATACTCAACGGCAGCTCTGAGCGTGTATTCCATCAGGCGGTGCGAGGTCGAGAAGATGACGTTAGCTCCATGTTTGACAGCCGTTTCCACGGCGGCGTAGAACACGTCCGGATTGTGACAGCCCTCGAACGCATCGGTGCGCACGATACCGCCAAAGTGCTCATCGAGATACTGACGCCCTTGGTCGTGCAGGCTGTCCCAGCTCGACGTCGCACAGGGGAACTCATGGATAAAGGCGATGCGCAGGGGGTTGGCCGCCGAGTAGACGGTCTTGCCCATAAAGAAGTTGAGCACGCCGGAGGTGGACTTGGCGGGCGCCTCTTCCTCATCGGCACTCGGTGCCTCGACAAGATCGACCTTCTCCTCATCACTTTTGCCGGCAATGACCAACTCGCGCCAAATCTTGCACAGGCGGTTTACGACGATATCCGTCGGCGTATCCAGCAGGCGGTCCTGGTTGTACACATTGAGGTAGACGAGCATAGCGTCGGCGGGCGTAATGTCCAGATGGTCGCCGCCGGCGCGCAGGTAGGCGCGCTTAAAGAGCAGGAAGGTGTGGCGCAGGTAGTCGACCTTTTTCTGCGGCCATTTTTCGATAAGGTTCTGACCGAGCATCTTGGCGAGCGTTTCGTAGCTTCCCTCGCGCGAGAACTCGATCTCATATAGGGGGCAGACGTGCCAAAACGCGCAGAACTCACCGTACAGGCGGCTTTCGACGGAATCCCATGTGCCGGGGTAGAGACGGGTGACCTTGGCCGAAACCGTCGGGGCGTCCAGGAATTTGAGGACGCTGACGCGCTTGTTGCCCTCCTGGACGTAGAACCGATGCATGAACTCGGTGACGATGATGGGGTCGCGATAGCCCTCGGTCACCTGGATGTCATAGAGGTTGGACCACTTGCGGGCGAACTCGGTGCTAAATGGCAACAGGGGCATAAAGTTGCACGAAAAGGCAGACTGACGGCCCTTGGTAACCGTGCCGACGACCATTTCGAGCGGAATGTCCCTTAGGCCGACGTTCTCTCGCTGACCTAAGGGGAGCTGAGCAACCAGGCTATCGAGGTCCGTAAGGTATGGAAGCTCGCTTTGGCTGATGGCGCGACGACGCCCTTGCTCGCCGCGTTTGCGTGCTTGACGATAGGCCTCTTCCATGGTGTCTACTCCCTTAGTCGTTTAAACAACGATATGAACCATGGTACCACGATGCGAAACCACCACAAAGGTGCCTGTCCCCTTTGCGGTGGTTTTAGGCGATGATGGGGGCGATGGCGCGGATGCAGGCGTCGGCTGCCGTGAAAGTGGTGCTGTCGTCGCTGACGATAAAGATGATCTTGCCCTTGATGCCAAAGTCGCCGATCTCGCTAAAGAGCACGTAGGGATCCTTGTCAAAGCCCGAGATGGGAAGCACGGCAGCCTTGGTGGCGTCGGTGAGCTCATCTGCCAGCGCGTCGAGTGAAGCCCATTTGGACGTGTCCTTGACCGCGACGGGCACAGCCACGCGCCCAAAGGGCATGAGGTGCACGAGCGTGTTCTTGGAGATATTTGAGTTGGGGACGATGATGGTCTGCCCGCAGGCGTCCTCGATGGTCGTATGACGCCAGGTGATGTCCTGGACCACGCCCGCTACGCCACCGACCTCGATATTGTCACCGGGTTTGACAATGCCCATAAACGTCACCTGCATGCCGCCGATGAGGTTTGAAAGCGTGTCCTGAAAGCCGAGTGAGATGGCAATGCCGCCGACGCCAAGAGCGGCGACGAGGGCGTTTGCGTTAATGCCAAAGCAGTTGTCGAGGATAAAGCTGCCGCCGATCATCCAAATGACGGCGCGCGCGATGTTGATGAAGATGCTTGATGAAGGGAGTGGGTTATCGTCGCGGTTGAGCAGGTGGTACAGGGTCTTGGACGCGACCTTGGCGGCAACGGCGGTGCCGATGGCCAAGATACCTGCCCAGATGATGTTGTGGACCCATCGTTGTGCAAAGAAATGAAGAATCGGCTCAAACAATTCCATGTAGAGAAACCTCCTAATGATCGTCCAACCATGATACCCATCAAGAAGCCCGTCCGATCAAATTGAACTGCGCCCCAAATCTTGGACGCCCTAAATAGCGACTAGGCCGCAAGGGCCTGATTCCGGTACTCCTCCGGGGTCAGGCCCTTCAATCTTACCTGCCTCCGGCTCGTGTTCCAGTG
>BREX01000027.1 GCA_023708985.1 Collinsella sp. | reverse complement strand
CGCGCATAAAGAAAGCCTCCCATTTCTCATGTCCAAGAAATGGGAGGCAGTTCAACCCAGGGAAACGGGCCTCTTTAACTGCAAAAATTCAAGCAACAGCACCGCCGCCTCTTGAACCACATAGCCATCAATGCCCAGACAACACCAGCAAGCCGCATTCCACAAGGGATAGATTTAAATTAGATAAACGCGCCTTTACGGATGATTTTTGGACGACGGGGCCCGGTCGGCGGCGAGGTGTTTGGTAGTCGAGCGATCCCGCAGGCGAAGCCGAGGACCAGCGAGACACCAAACACCTCGCCGCCGGCCGGGCCATGTCGCGGCACCAAAAAACGCCCGTGCGTTCGATGGATTCGGATGCCCGACAGAGGCTCCTTATGGCTGCTTCCTTCCGGACCTGACCAGATTCGGAACATGTCGTCATCCGAACCCATCGAACGCGCTAGGCGCTCGGTATATCTTACCTGCTCCCGCCCGCCAGAGCAAGGTAGCTAATTTGGGACGGAGCTTTTTTGACTACTTTTGCAGCCCGATTGCCAGAGCAGCCAATGAGTAGTCAAAATAGTCCGATCCCAAAATGACCGGCTTGGTGCCGCACCACAGAAAGGGCCCATCTACTACGTTTAGGCCGCAGGGGTCAACCATAGCCGGCTTTTCGAAAATCGGCAAGCTTTCTACCTGCGGTTTTGTTTTTGCAAATTCCGGGATGGTCGAAGGTGGCCGGTTTAACGTAGTAGATGGTCGCATTTCGTGGCAAACGGTCCGACCCAAGGCACAAGGCGGCCAACCTCGAATGGCCATTCTCGAAGTTGCGGTGGAATACGGACTGAATTGGCCCCTTAAAGGCAAAAACGCTCCGTATTTCACCGCGACTTATCGAGGGGATGGGTTTTAGATACGGCCAAGGTCGTAGGATCGAGCGGCCGCTTCGCCGGCGCAGATGAGGTTGGTTGTGGCTTCTTGCGGATCGAGTGTCTGTTCCAGGCCCATGGGTTTGCGGCAAATCGGCAGTACAAGGTCGATGCCTTGCCCATACACCGCATCCAGGTTATCAGCGCGACCGCCCACGACAGCAATCACCGGCTTGCCATATCGCTTCGCACGACGGGCCACACCCACCGGCGCCTTACCGGCGGCGGACTGCTCATCCATATTGCCCTCGCCCGTTATGACCAGGTCGACATCGCGCACGCGCTCGTCAAACCCCACGAGATCGAGCACCGTCTCCACGCCCGAACGCAGCTCCGCCCCGAGCGCCAGCAGCGCGGCACCCAGGCCGCCTGCGGCACCGGCACCGGGCACGCCGAGCACCGAGCCAAATGTCCGAGCACCTTCGGGCACGCGCAACAATCCCTGAGCCCGCACCCCGGTAATTGCCGCATCGAGCAGGCGACCGTAGCCGACCATCCAGCTGTCGTACCTGCGCAGCGCCTCAGCGTCATCCGTCGGCAGGCCCTTCTGCCCGCCAAACACCGCCAGCGCACCGCGGCGTCCCACGAGCGGATTCTCGACATCCGAAAGCACAACGATACGAGCGCCGCTCAGTGCACGAAGCGCTGACGTCAAATCGATACTCGACACGTGTTCAAGGCCCGCAAGACCGGGGGCGACATCGCAGTCCTGATCATCGACCACACGCGCGCCCAGCGCCTGCAGCATGCCGGCGCCACCGTCGTTGGTGGCGCTGCCGCCCAGACCAATATAGAGTGTCTTTGCGCCCATGCGAACCGCGCGAAGCATGAGCTCGCCCACGCCATAGGTCGAAGCCGCGAGCGCCGCCGATTCCGTGCAGGGTGAATACCCAATGCCGGCCGCCTCGGCCATCTCAATTACAGCCGAGTCGCGCTCGTCGTCCACCAGCATCCGGGCAGGCACACGCTCGCCAAAGGGGCCTGCAACCTCGCAGGTCACAATCTCACCGCCGCACGCGGCAACGGCATCGAGCGTCCCCTCACCGCCATCCGCCAGCGGCAACGCGGCCACCTGGGCATCGGACCACACACGGCGCACGCCTTCGGCAACCGTCGCCTCCGCCTGCGCACTCGAAACGCTGCCCTTAAAGGAGTCGATCGCCAACAGCACACGGCGGGGTCGGCGGCACGCAGGACCAAAGTCAACCGCCATGCCAGCATCCTCACCGGCACCTGCAAGCGCCGCGGCGTGGGCGGCATGCGCCTCAAGGTTCGGACCGCAGCCACAGCCGCTGCCCCCCGCTCCGCGCAGACCGCCAAAATAGCTACTCAGCAGCTCGCGGCATTCATCCGTCAGGACCCCAGCCGTCACGTTAAACCGATGATTCAGGCGCGAATCGGCATTCAGGTCATACAGCGAACCCAGCGCGCCCGCCTTGGCATCACTCGCGCCATACACGCAACGCCCCACGCGCGCGTTGACCATAAGGCCCGCGCACATGCAGCAGGGTTCCAACGTCACATAAACCGTACAGTCGGAAAGGCGCCAGCGACCGAGCGACCGAGCGGCAGCGCACAGGGCCGCGAACTCTGCATGAGCCGAAGGATCCTGGTCGAGCTCGCGACGATTATGCGCCCGCGCGACGATCTCACCGTCGCGCACCACTACGGCTCCGATGGGCACCTCGCCCACCGCCGCGGCGGCGCGCGCCTCGGCCAGTGCCTCGCGCATGAACTTCTCGTCGATTTCGGTGATCGTCATCGTTCGCCTTCCCTGTTGCAAATTCAAAACGATGCTATCATTACGACTCACGGAGAGATGGCAGAGCGGTTGAATGCGGCGGTCTTGAAAACCGTTGAGCGCGAGAGCGTTCCGGGGGTTCGAATCCCCCTCTCTCCGCCACTTTTAGTGATGCACCGGTGTCATGGTCCGCTCAAACAGCGCATCGACCACGTCGGCTATCTCAGGTCGACGCTCAAGATCGTGGCCCGATTCCCACCATATCGTGAAAAGTCGAATAATACCGCCGGCGACAAACTCAGACGTCGTCTCGAGTGACACGGGGGCCAGGGCATCCTCGGCAAGCACGTTCATCACACGCTCGCGGATGGAGCGGGCAATGCGGTCGCAAATAACGTTGGTCAACATGCCCGACATGCTGCTTGCCAATATGTTATCCATGAGCTGCTCGTGCGCCAGAATCAAATCCATGGCATCGTCCAAAATCGCGTGCCGAAGCGCGCGCACGTCCTCGGCAGATACCGCGCCGGCCTCATCGGGCTGTTTTTGCGGCAAGCCCGACATGAGCTCATCGATATAAAAGGCAAAGTAATCGTTCTTGTCGCGAAAGTGCTTGTAGAACGTCGTGCGGCGAATCATGGCGCGGTCGCACAGCATGGCAACCGTCAGGTCCTCAAAACGATGCTCCTCGAGAAGCTCGGTGAAGGCATCGAACAGGGCGCGGTAGGTTTTCTTGATGCGAAGGTCCACTGGTATCGCCATCCTCAGGGCAAAGACAACACTCGTCAATCTGTCGCATATCTTACACCTGTACCTCGCGCGCTTTGCCCCGGTGCCAACCCCGCCGAAAACACAACGCTTACCGGAAAGTTCGGCACGGCAAAACGTTGCGGGTATACTAGTAGCGTTATACCAACGGCAGCTGGCGCATGCCGCCGCGGCCATTCGAAACGGAGACATCATGATTACCGTCATCATCGGCATCGTTGTTGTCATTGTGATTGTCTGCGCCATCGCCGGCATCTACAACAACATGGTCACCAAGCGTAACCGCATCGATAACGCCTGGCAGAACATCGATACGCAGCTGCAGCGCCGTAACGACCTGATCCCCAACCTGGTCGAGACCGTCAAGGGCTACGCCAAGCACGAGCAGGAGACGCTCTCCGCCGTGATCAGCGCGCGTAACACCGCCGTCAAGGCCACCACGCCCGAGGCCAAGATGGAAGCCGACAACGTGCTGACCGGCGCACTGCGCCAGCTCTTCGCTGTGGCCGAGGCCTATCCCGATCTTAAGGCAAACACCAACTTTACGCAGCTGCAGGCATCGCTCGAGGATACCGAGAACAAGATTAGCTATGCACGCCAGAGCTACAACGACTGCGTGCTCAGCTACAACAACGCCATTCAAACGTTCCCGGCTGTCATCTTTGCCGGCATCTTCCAGTTTAAGGAGCGCCAGGGCTTCGAGGCCGCCGAAGCAGCCCGCCAGGCCCCGACCGTCAAGTTCTAGTAGTTTGGCAGCGCATCCTTAATCGGCCAAATGCATAAACCGCCCGTCGAATGCATACTTCGACGGGGCGGTTTCCTTTTTCGCGAAGGTCCCCCTCAAGGCGCCGTGCATTTTTGGGAGTATTCAGCATAACCAAGAGTTTCGGGCGCCACGATAAATGCCAAAGACCGCGAATATCCCTACAAATCAAACGCTGTCAGCCCATAACCCCGCCCATCATTCGTAGAAAACATCGAGAAATCCCGATTTTTTGCCCGAGGCCGGTATGCAGGGGTCTTCGATTGCAGAATACTCGCAAAAATGCACGTCGCCACCACCCCCACATGGCGCGAACCAAAACAAAAGCGCGGCCTAAAAGGCCGCGCATCATTTTTAATTCAGATTAATTATTGTTCGTTGTGACATCGCCGAGCCCGCAGGGCGGAGAGTAAGTTCCCTCCCGGCGCATTCCGCAGGACGCAAGAAGCCCTCGCCGCACGAAGTGCGCAGCGAGGGCTTCTTGCATGTCCGAGGACGCGCCGGGAGGGAACTTACTCTCCGCCCGGGCAGGTAAGACGAATTACGCGACGGTGTAAACCCAGTTGTGCTTATCCTCAACAGCACCAGACTGGATGCCCGTCAGGGTCTCGCGGAGCTTCTTCATCACAGGACCGATCTCGGTGTAGCCGGCCGGGAAGGTCACAGTCTCGTCGGCACCGTAGACCTTGTTGTCGATCTCGCCCACCGGGGAGATAACGGCAGCGGTGCCGCACAGACCGCACTCAACAAAGGTGCCGGCCTTGACCTCGGCCCACTCGACGGGACGCTGGTCGACGGTCATGCCCAGGTCCTGAGCAACCTGAACGAGCGAACGGCGGGTGATGGAAGGCAGGATGGAGTCGGTGTGCGACTGCGGAACGACGAGCGTGCCGTCCTCCTTCACGAACAGAACGTTGGCGCCGCCGGTCTCCTCGACATAGGTGCGGGACTCGGAGTCGAGATACAGGTTCTCGGCATAGCCCTCGCGATGGGCCTCCATCGTGGGCTTGAGGGACATGGCGTAGTTCAGGCCGGCCTTGATGTTGCCGGTGCCGTGCGGTGCGGCGCGGTCGTACTCGGAAACGCGCAGCTTGACGGGCTTGAGGCCACCCTTAAAGTACGGACCGACCGGGGTCACGAGAATGCGGAACGTGTACTCAGGAGCGGGAGCCACGCCAATCACGTCACCGGAACCGATCATAAACGGACGCACGTACAGGGTCGCGCCGGAACCGAAGGGCGGAACCCAGGCGGCGTTGGCAGAAACGACCTGCTTGACGGCCTCAACGAACTTGTCCTTGGGGAACGGGGGCATCTCGAGGCGCTGCGCAGAGTTGTACATGCGCTCGGCGTTCATGTCGGGACGGAAGCAGACGATGCTGCCGTCCTCGGCGGTGTAGGCCTTCAGGCCCTCAAAGACCTCCTGGCAGTAATGGAAGATGCCGCCGCACTCGGAGACATGCAGGGTGTGGTCGGTGGTCAGGCCGCCCTCGTCCCACTCGCCGTCCTTCCAATGGGCCTCGTAGCTGTAATCGGTCTTCATGTAGCCAAAGCCGAGGCTACCCCAATCGATATCCTTCTTCTCGACAGTCATATGTCGCTCCTTACATACACAGTTGCATACTCGCGAACCCGCACGCAAGGACCGAGGCCGACCGCGTCGCAACGTCGCACGCCCGGAGCGTAGAGCCGGACGGGACACGCGAGCAGCATCAAAGCCGATGGCACGTCGATTCGCATGCACGAGATTGTACTCCCCGCACGCGTCTGATAAAACGCTTTTCTTTAACTAAGTAAAGTATTTTCATTTGACCGAAGCAAAAAGGCCCGCCACCGTAAGCGGTGACGGGCCTCAACTGTACGGTCTGCGCGCTGGCTCGAGCTAGGCGTTCTATTTACCCAGCTTGGCCTTAACCAGACCGACCACGGTCGGGATGATCGACACGGCAACGATGCCGATAATCAGCAGCTCAAAGTGCTCCTGCACAAAGGGAATGCCGCCAAAGAAGTAGCCCAGCAGCGTAAAGACCGTCGACCAGGTAATGCCGCCCAGCACGTTAAAGACGACAAAGTTGCGCCAGTGCATGCCGCCCATGCCAGCGATAAAAGGCACAAAGGTGCGGATAAACGGGAAGAAGCGACCCAGGAAGATGGCCAGGTGACCCCACTTGTCCAAGAAGTCCTCGGACTTTTTGATGCGCTCGGGCGTCATGGCCTTGACCTTGCCCGAAGCGATGATCTTGCGGCCAAAGAAGTGACCGATCATAAAGTTGCACTGATCGCCCAAAATGGCCGCGGCCCATGCGGTGGCCAGAAGCGCCACGATGTTAAAGCCGCCGTTGTGGGCGAAGAACCCCGAGGCGAACAGCAGCGAATCGCCGGGAAGGAACGGGAAGAACACCACGCCCGTCTCGATAAAGATGATCAGGAACACGCAGCCGTAGGCCATAAGCGGGCCGGCGGCGATCCAGCTGGCGATCGCGGTGCGCGGATCCTTAAGCAGCTCGGCGATAAAATTGATGAAACCCATGAAGTAAAACCTCTCAGTTGTGGGCGCGGATACGTCCAAGTTGACCAGTATACGGTTGCGGCGCCCCCTCGTGCGCAACCCCACAAAAGCATGACTCCATTACCAGCAAGTTTGCATAACTGACACTTGTAGCGCAAAGCCGCCAAGATTGTCCTTTTTAATCCCTAGCGAATCGCTATACTTTATTGAATCGCATTGCCATGGCGCTAAGGGAGGGCGGCCGGTGAGCTTTATCAATACCATTCGCGAGGACATCAAGACCGTCCAAGCGCAGGACCCCGCCGCGCAAAACGGTCTGGTCATCTTCCTTTCCTATCCTGGCCTGCACGCCAAGTGGAACCACGTGCCCGAGCACTGGCTCTGGGAGCACGGACATCGCTCGCTCGCCCGCGTGCTCTCGCAGCTCACCCGCCACATCACCGGCGTCGAGATTCACCCTGCCGCGCAGATTGGTAAGCACTTCTTTATCGACCACGCCATGGGCGTCGTCATCGGCGAGACTACCATTGTGGGCGACAACTGCGTGCTCTACCAGGGCGTCACGCTTGGCGGCACCGGCAACGAGACCGGCAAACGCCACCCAACGCTCGGCAATAACGTCACCGTGGGCACGGGTGCCAAGGTGCTCGGCAACATCCGCATCGGCAACAACGTCAAAATCGGCGGCAACTCGGTTGTCGTCAAGGACGTGCCCGACAACTGCACCGTCGTGGGCGTGCCAGGACGCATCATCAAGCGCAACGGCTGCCGTGTGTTCGAGGAGAGTTTCGACGCCAAGCAGCATCGCGAGTACATGCCCGATGACGCCGCCGAGCAGAGTGCCCTCAACCGCCAGGGCATCACCGAGAATGCCCGCCGCGTCAAAGAACTCGAGCGAGAGGTGGCCGAGCTCAAGGCCCTCGTCGCCAAGCTCATGGACGAACGTTAGGAACGCAAGCGGTACAAAACAATATCGGCACCGACGCAAAAGGCGCGCCAGGGAATCAATCCCCGGCGCGCCATTCCTTTTGATGTGACATGCGGGACTGTCCCTTTGTCACATTATGCGAACTGACTCAGATAGAGGTCGGCGTAAGCACCCTCGGCAGCCAGCAGTTCCTTATGCGTGCCTTGCTCGATAATGTTGCCGTGGTCCATGACCAAGATCAGGTCGGCGTCCACGATCGTCGACAGGCGGTGTGCGATCACAAAGCTCGTGCGCCCGCGCATAAGCGCATCCATGGCACGGCCGATGGCAAGCTCGGTACGCGTGTCCACGCTTGAGGTCGCCTCGTCCAGGATGAGAATCGCCGGGTTGTTGAGCAGCACGCGTGCGATGGTCAGCAGCTGACGCTGGCCCTGGCTGATGCTCTCGGCATCGTTGGCCACGCGCGTGTCGTAGCCCTGCGGCATGGTGCGCACAAAGAAGTCGACCTGCGCGGCACGAGCGGCGGCCACAATTTCGTCGCGCGTTGCCTCGGGGCAGCCGTAGGCGATGTTCTCGGCAATCGTGCCATCGAACAGCCAGGCGTCCTGCAGCACCATGCCAAACTGCTGCCGTAGCTCGCCGCGGTCCATGCGGCCCGTATCCACGCCATCGAGCGTAATACGCCCGCCGTCAATCTCGTAGAAGCGCATGAGCAGGTTGATGAGCGTCGTCTTGCCTGCGCCCGTGGTTCCCACCACGGCAATCTTCTGGCCCGGCTCGGCGGTAAACGACACGTCGCGCATAAGCGGCTTGTCGGGCGAATAACCAAAGCGCACGTGCTCAAAGGAGACGCGGCCCTCCACGCGACCCGGCAGCTTGGCGGCCTCGTCCGGCAGCGGATCGGCCTCCATCTCGGGCTCATCGAGCAGGTCGAACACGCGCTCTGCACTCGCCAGCGCGCTCTGCAGCGAGTTGAAGGTAAACGACAACTGCGTCATGGGCTCGGACGCCTCGTAGATAAACTGGAAGAACGCCTGGAACACGCCGACGGTCATGTGACCGGCAACCAGCATGCTGCAGCCCACAAGCGCAATAACGATCTGCGCCAAACGGCCGATAAAGCGCACTGCGGGGCCGACAGCATTGATCATAAAGTCGGCCTTGGCACTCACGCGTGCCAGCTCGCCCGAGGCCTGGTGCACCTCGGCAGAACTTTGGCGTTCGCGGTTAAACGCGCGGATCACCAGACGGCCCGAATAGCCTTCCTCGACCGCACTCGTAATCTTGGACACCCACTCCTGGCGCTCGCCCGTCACATCGTGTGTGCGGCGCGAGACGACCTTCGTCACCAGCAGCGACAGTGCCGTAAAGAACAGAAAGACGAGCGTAAGCTGCACGCTGAACACGAACATCACGCTCACAGCACCAACAACCGTGCCGATCGACACGAGCAGCTGCAGCAATCCGCGCTGCATGCTCTCGGACATCTTGTCCAGGTCGTTGGTCGCGCGGCTGACGACCTCGCCGGGACGATGCGCGTCAAAATAGGCGAGCGGCAGACGGTTGAGCTTTTGCGCGATGCGGTTGCGCAGGCGCAGATTGAGACGCTCAGCGACGCTCGACATCAAAAAGCTCTGGAGCGCATAGAACGAGGCAGCGGCAGTCCAGATCATAAAGTAGACGAAAATGGTCTTGCCGCAGTTCTCCCAGGTGATGTTGAAGGTGGTGTCGTTGGCAAACGCCACCTGAATGTGGCCCCACAGCTCATCGATCACGCGGGCGCTATATGCCGGCGCGGCGGTGTTAAAGATGACATAGAACACAATGCTCGCGAACACGATATAGAAGCGCCAATGGTCGCCGGCAGCCTCACTCCACAGGCGGCGCACCGTCGCCCAGGTATCCCGAGGCGTCTCGTCCTCGTCTTCGTCGTCCACGTCGCGCATACGCTCTGCCTCGGCGCGGGCGCGCTCGTCCTCGGCACGTTCGTTTTCCTCGTAGAGCGCTTGGCGGCGAGCCTCGCGCTTGGCGGCGTCATCCAGCTCGGTCGACGCGGCAGCCGTTTCCTCGACCAGTCCCGCGGCAGCGGCGTCATCAACGCCGCCCTGCTTCTTGAGCTCCCCGGTCATGCTACTCACCTCCCTTCATTTGCGATTCCGCGATGGCGCGGTACACCTCGCAGGTTTCCATAAGCTCGCCATGCGTGCCCAAGCCCACGACCTCGCCGTCCTTGAGCACAACGATCTGGTCGGCATGCAAAATAGTCGAGATGCGCTGCGCGATGATGAGCACCGCGGCGTCGCGCGTCTCGTCCTGCAGCGCATGGCGCAGGGCCGCATCGGTCTTAAAGTCCAGGGCCGAAAAACTATCGTCGAAGATATACAGGTCGGCGCGCTTCATGAGCGCGCGAGCAATGGCCAGGCGCTGGCGCTGGCCGCCCGAAAAGTTCGTACCGCCCTGGGCAACCGGGGTATCGAGCCCCTGCGGTTGGTCGAGTACAAAGGTGCTCTGGGCAACCTCAAGCGCGTGAAGCATGTCGCCCTCGGTCGCGCCTTCGTTACCAAAGCGAAGGTTGCTCGCCACCGTGCCCGAGAACAGCCACGCCTTCTGCGGCACGTAAGCGATATGCCCGCGAATCTCACCTTGCGAAAGGTCGCGCAGGTCAACGCCGTTCAGGCGAATGGCGCCCTTCGTGGCATCGTGGAAGCGAAGCAAAAGCTTGGCCACCGTTGACTTGCCCGAGCCCGTTGAGCCCACGATCGCGGTCGTCTGTCCGCGGCGGCAGGCAAAACTCAGGTCGCACAGGGTGTCCTCGTCGGCATCGTCAAAACGGAACGACATATGGTCGAACACGGCAACCGCGTCGGCACCATCTGCGGACTCAGGCGCCCCGTCGCCCAGCGTTGCCTTGCCGTCCACGATGCTCGGCTCGATTTCGAGCACCTGTTGCGCGCGGTTGAGGCACGCCGCAGCGCGCGGAAGCGTCAGAATCACCATCTGCGCCATCATCACAAAGAACAGGATCAAGATCGCGTATTCCAACACGGCCGAGATGCTGCCGATTTGCATGGCGTGGACGCCCGCGCGGTTGCCGCCCACCCACAGCACCGCCACCTCGGCGATATTCATCAAAAAGAAGCTGGAACTGTCGAGACCCACAAACAGGTGGTTGACCTTGATGGCGTTGGCCGCGTAATCGCTAAACACCTCGTCCAGGCGCTGCTCCTCGTGGCGCTCCTTGTTAAATGCGCGGATGACGCGCACGCCCACGATGTTCTCGCGCAGCACCACGTTCATGCGGTCGATAAAGCTCTGCAGGCGCATAAAGATCGGCGCGGCGTTAGCCACCGTAAAGACCGCCGCCACCAGCACGATCGCAACGACCACACCCAGCAGCGTGCCCATGGCGGGATCGATGAACCAAGCAAAAATGATGCCTGCCACGGCCAAGAACGGCACCGGCAGCACCAACTGAATCGTCTGAAGGACAGCTTGCTGAATCACGTTGATGTCGTTGAGCGAGCGTGTGATCATCGAACCCGTGCCAAAGCGCTCAAAGTCGCTAGCCGCGAGTTCGAGCGACTTGTCGTACACGGCATTGCGGATATCGCAGGCCACGTTGGCGGCCAGGCGCGCCGAAAGATAGCAGCCCAGCACCGTGCCGCCGCTGGCCATGCCGGTCGCGATAAGCATGTACAGGCCGTTGCGTAAAATATAGTCGATATCGCCCGTGGTAATACCGGTGTTGACCATGTTCGCCAGCATCGTGGGAACCAACAGCGTACCGACGTTATCTATCAGCACCGCAAACAGCGTCACCGCAATCAGCCCGCGATACGGCCTCATAAACCTCATTAAGAGTCGCATGTCTCCCCTTCGCTCTTATCGTCAGCCTCGTTCTCAGCGGCCACTTGCCGTTTAAATGCCTCGCACTCTTCGTTAAGAACATGGGAGAACTTACCGACCAAGCGCATGATCTCGCGCTGTTCCCACGGCTCGAGCGCCTCGAATGCCTGTTGCTCGGCTTTTTGCGCTGGCAACGCGTAGCGCTTGGCAAACCGCACGCCTTCTTCGGTCAGTCGCACAACCTTGTTCTTACGACTACCTTCGGCAAACTCCAACGTCGCAAGCCCTCGCGCCCTAAGCGTCTTGATCGCCGAATTGATGGTCTGTTTGCTGTAGAACCATTCACTCGTCAGCCGACTCACGGCAACGCTTCCGCCCGCCGCACTCGTGTCGACGAGCATCCAGTAGGCGCAGTCCGAAAGACCGCAGGCGCGCGCGAACTCCGAATAGATACGGTCAAGCCCGTTGAGCATCCGGTCGAAATCGACCGGGCTAACTGCACTATTCATCTCTCCCACCATTCGATAGTCCGAGTTTTGACCAATTAATATCTCTACATTAGTCCGAGTTTTGACTATCGTCAACAAGCTCGTTGTTTATGGTCGGCTCTACATAAGCATATCGACAAAAAAGACCGCCGGCGCGGGGGCGGCGCCGGCGGTTGCGAGAGAATATCGAGTGTTGGCTGTTAAGCAGCGACGGCCTCATAGACCGTAGCACCCGAGAAGCTGTCATGCAGGCTCTTGCCGGCAATCCACGGCAGCTCGACGACCTCGCAGACCGTGTTGACCAGCTCGGAGCAGTCAGTAAAGTGGCCCTTGTCGTTGAGGGCCTCGCAATCCTGAACACGCCAATAGCCATCGGTGTGCGTGATGTAGTACTCGTGATCGTTGATCGACACGAAAGCGTGCGTCTTGGAACGCAGCAGCTTCAGAAATCCTTCGAAATCGGTCTCGACGACATCTCCAGCCTGGAACATGATGTTACCTCCTGGCCCGGCGCCACCACGGCGCATTGATAAACGTTGGTACTCCTTTAGTAAAACCTTTATCAAAGGTTATGCGTTCGTCATTTAGGCAAGTGGTAAAAAACCGCAGGGTAGACGGGATAAAACGTTTAACCATCCCATTTGTTTGTCACATTCTGAAGGTACTTTTATGCAAACCTACTTTCCCAATTGGAATCTATCCTTTTGGCCGGGCAATTGACCGTCTATCGTTTAAGCCCGACGGGTATGAACGGGGCATCTGCAACGCCACCGCAAGGAGACACCATGGAGACTATCGAAGCACTCATTCACCGCCGCAGCTGCCGCAACTACAGCGATCGTCCCGTCGAGGCTGAAAAGCTTGCACGTATTATCGAAGCCGGCCAATATGCACCGAGCGGCATGGGCCGCCAGCCGGTGACGTTTGTCGCCGTCACCGACCCCGCGACCGTCGAGCATCTCTCACAGCTCAACGCCCAGGTCATGGACAGCAACAGCGACCCCTTCTATGGCGCCAAGACCGTTGTGGTGGTGCTGGTTGACCGCAGCGTGCCCACACATCTGGAAGACGGCTCGCTCGCCATGGGCAACTTGCTCAACGCCGCCTATGCACTGGGTGTCGATTCGTGCTGGATTCACCGCGCGCATGAGGTCTTTGACTCGCCCGAGGGCCTGGAGCTGCTGGCCAGCTGGGGCCTGCCCGCCGACGGCAGCCTGCGCGGCGTCGGTAACTGCATTCTTGGCTACGCCGAGGACACGCTACCCGAGGCAAAGCCGCGCCGCAACAACGTGGTGTACGTGAAATAGTACAGGAACGTCAGCAGGGGTAGCTAATTTGGGACGGGGCTATTTTAGCTACCCCACTCGCAACTTATATTGACGTCGCCGTTGTCGTCGTTTCGTTCGTCTGGGCCGTTTCGGCGCCATCGCCCTGTTCGTCCTCGTCCTTTTGCGCATCGGCGATGGTAGAGGCCGCCGCAACGATACCGCGCTGGGGCGCGACGCTCGTCTGGGCCTGAGCGCCCTCGACAACTTCTGTACCTACATGCGCGAGCTCGGGCGATTTAAACATTGCGTCCAAGTTGGCGCCACCGCCGGCATATCCGAGCGCAGCGAGCGCGATGACGATCACTGCAACGGCGGCCACGATCGGCACGTAGCGATGCCAGCCGGCGGGATTGAGCCCGCTGCGGCGAGCCGCCCCGCGGCTGATGTAGCCGAGCGTTCCGTCGTGCTTGAGCTTTGAGCCCACCACGCGTTTGCGGCCCCACAGCGAGGACTCTGCCTGCATTGCCAAGCGGGCGCTTGCCGAAGGATAGCCGTATTTAGTGCGCTTGAACGAGCCATCAAACCCCGAGGCGTGTTAGCCCCACGTCACCGATGTTGTGCGTCGGTTGACCG
Organism: Collinsella sp.; assembly: GCA_023708985.1. Classification (GTDB taxonomy): domain Bacteria; phylum Actinomycetota; class Coriobacteriia; order Coriobacteriales; family Coriobacteriaceae; genus Collinsella. Next base: position 3,725 of record BREX01000027.1, on the reverse strand, counting down.
GCGCGGCACTCCGCCTTCTGCGGCTCGGTTTTGAAGTCTCAGCCATATGCCCTCGCACGCCGTAACCAAATCGAAACAATAACGCTTTGGACTGTAGCACACGTGTCGCGTGCGGTCACGGGCGCCTCGCTCAACGGTCATCGTCCTTCAGCAAGCGCCACAGCGTTGTACGGCTTATGCCCAGCACCTCCGCCGCACGGGTTCGGTTGCCGTGGAGATGGTCTACAACCAGATGCGCGATATCTCGCTCGGTATCGGCCAGCGGTCGCAGGATATACAGGTCACTTTCAAGCGTCGGGGCGCCAAAGGTTGCGGTCTTAATCACGTCCTCTTGGGCGAGCACTTCCTCCGCCACAGCGCGGTCCACCGTGCCCGTCCCCACCAATATATACAGTCGTTCCGAGACCTCGCGGAGCTGCAGATAGTTGCGCGGCCAGCGGTAAGCATCGAGCGTCTTCGTCGCCGCGGCAGACAGCGTGGGCGCTGCCGTCCCAAATGCATCAGCGAGATATTCCAAATAGCGCGCGACCTTCGTCGACGCGGCTCCCTGCTCGGCGATTGCCGGCGCGACGCTCACCGCACAGGCGAAGCGCTCGGTCACAAAGGCGGCTTGATCACTTTCGCCGCCGCCCGGCATGTCATTCGCCGTCAGCACCACATGGCAGCGCGTCGCCAACGCGGTGTCGGTCATCGTGGAGACCAGCTCGCGGAGGCGCTGGGGGCCAACCGCATTCCAGCCCTCAATGCAAAGGGTCAGCCCCGTTTGGAACAGCGGCGATTCGGCGCTTTTGAGCACATGGCGCCAACCGCGCTCGGTGAGCTCATCGAGCGCAACGGAAACAAAGGGCTGACCGGCAAAAGGACCGTCCAGATAGAGGCGCTTGGCGATCTCGACCTGGCCCGCTCCCAGCTCACCCTCGAGCATAAGGGGCACACCGCGCGCGTAACTCTCTGCAACCGGCGCAGCCACCGAGGTCGCCCCCTCAACGATGCCGTACGCACTCGATTCGTAGCGGGCCTCAACCTCGTCGGCGTTGAGCCACTCGATACCCGCATGCGCCGCGGCGCCGCGCACCTTGCGGACCACGACGACCCAAAGGCCCCCGCCCTCTTTGTCGGTGGGGCGAACGGTCAGGCTCAGGCGCGCACCCGCACGCCCCATAACCAGACGCGCACCGTCTCCTATACGGTCGAGGCGCTCAGCGACAAAAACCGCCACATCCCGCTCAAGCGCCGCGTCATTCATGGTCGAGATCGCGACGTCCCCACGCGCATCGATTGCCAATGCCGATGCCCCGGCAGCAGCCAGGGCATCGGTCAAGATGTTCAGCTTGGCATCGCTATCCATGATTTGCCCCTGTCTGCAGCGACGTGCAACCGCCGGCGATCGCACGACCGAGTGTTTCAAAATTGAACAATATTGCTCACCAAACACTATAGGGCAGAAAGCGCCGTCCTGCGAGTATAGGTGTTGCCCCGCATCGCCATCCTGGCGGGGCGATAAGAGCTCTTCGGGACTTATAAACCTGCGGACAAGCCATACCCGCAAGAGCTCCTATCGCTCCACCGTGAGAATGCGCTCACCAGCACGCAGCACGCAAATAAGCTACTTCTCTACCAGATTCCCAGCACGTGCTGCATTCCCAAACTCATGCACGCAATGCCAATCCAGCAGCAAAAGCCCAGCGCGATGGGCTTGCCGCCCTTTTTGACCAGCTCAACGATATCGGTATTAAAACCAATAGCCGCCATGGCCATCACAATAAAGAATTTCGACAGCTCCTTGATGGGCGCCGTGATGGACACGGGAAGCTGAAGCACCGTGGTGATCACACTCGCCAGCACAAAGAACAGCACAAACATGGGAAACGCGCGTTTAAGCGAGAACGTGCTCCTAGCGTCGCCGCCGGCCTTGCGCGCCAGATGCATCTGCCAGCAAGCAAGCGCCAGCGTGATGGGAATGATGGCCAGCCTCCTGGTGAGCTTGACCACCGTGGCGCTCTCGAGCACATTGGCGCCGGGATGCATGCTGTCCCAAGCGCTCGCCGCAGCCGTTACGGACGAGGTGTCGTTGATGGCGGTACCGGCAAACAGGCCGAAGCCCTCGTTGGTCAGCCCGAGCATGCCGCCAAGCGTCGGAAACACGAGCGCCGCGATAACGTTAAACAGGAAGATGACCGAAATGGCCTGGGCAATCTCGCGATCGTCGGCATCGATGACGGGTGCGGTCGCAGCGATGGCCGAACCGCCGCAAATCGACGAACCCACACCCACAAGCGTCGCGATCTTACCCGGCACGTTCATAACGTGGCAGAGCACAAAGGCGATGACAAGCGAGGTCGAGATCGTCGCCACGATAATCGGCAGCGACTGGGCGCCCTTGGACAGAATCTGGGAGAGGTTCATGCCAAAGCCAAGCAGGATAACCGCGTACTGCAAGACTTTTTTGGACGTATAGGTGACGCCAGCGGCGAGCTGTTCGCGACGATTCTTGGGAAAGACGAGCGCCAGGACCATGCCAAAGAGGATGGCAAATACCGGACCGCCGACCACCTCAATTTGTTTGCCGAGCAACGTCGCGGGAATGGCGATGATCAGGCAGAACAAGACGCCTTTCCAGCGCTCGCGTACGATGTTTGCCAGTTGCATATGGGATTCCTTCTTTCTATTTCACGTTTGCGACGGCTTATGATACGGCAACATTGAGCGCAGCCTTGCGCAAACACAGACTAAGATGCCGCAATAGTTCTCAGGCAAGAGCCGAATTACCCACCGCGGAGAGCTGATTCGCGGCATAATTAACAACTGACATATGAGTTTGATAGAACAGTTGCGAGGCGCTATGGAAGAATCGATGCACGTCGGCGAGCAGGAAACGAGCCTACAGGACCAGTCCTACCACACCATTCGACGCAAAATCGTCTACCTGGACTACAAGCCGGGCGAAAAGCTGGGCGTCAAGCAGCTTTGCGATGACCTGGACATGGGTCGCACGCCCGTGCGCGAGGCACTGGTGCGTCTGGCGCAAGAGGGCCTGGTGCGCACCGTGCCCCAAAGCGGCACCTACGTCTCACCCATCAACCTCACCCTTGCCGAGAGTGCCTGTTACATCCGCGAACATCTGGAAAAGCAGGTGATCGTGGAATGCTGTGCACGCGCCACGTCGGCCGGCATCGAGCAGCTCGACCGCGCCATCGCGCTGCAGGAAAAGGCCATGGCCGAAGAGGATCGCATCGGCTTCTTTTTGAGCGACAACCTCATGCATCACATGATTTTTAGCATCGCATGTCGCAGCACCGTGTGGTCGTGGCTCAAAGAGACCAATGCCGACCTGGAGCGCTTCCGCTGGCTGCGCGCCGCCACGCAGGTTCTCGACAATCAGGACATCGTGAACGAGCACAAGCAGATTCGCCGCGCTATCGCCGGTCGCGGCCCCATCGAAGCGAGCTTTTTGGTCAGCAAGCACCTGCATATGATGTTCCGCAACCAGACCGAGGTTCTGGACCAGTTCCCCGAGTACTTCGAGACCAGCAAGCTCCGCTAACCTGCCAAAAAGGGACAGGTTCATTTTGGCAGGTTTTATCTGGGCAAATGCAGAAAAGGCCCGGCTCCGTCTTTGAACTGCGTCCCAAATCTTGGACGCCCTAAATAGCGACTAGGCCGCGAGGGACTGATTCCGGAACTCCTCCGGGGTCAGGCCCTTCAATCTTACCTGCCTCCGGCTC
>BREX01000026.1 GCA_023708985.1 Collinsella sp. | reverse complement strand
CATTATACCACGGTGGCATCACCTATATGTCAATTATGGTCTAACAGAGCCTAAGCAAAAGGGGCCCGACCATTGCCGGACCCCTTTTGCTTAAGCGCAAACGTGAGCAATCGCTCGTTTCAACGCCGCAATTTTCTAGCGCACAGTCTTGATTGCCGCCGCCAGGTCGAACAGCGTATCGAGCACGGCCTCGCAGCCATCCACCACGTCCTGCGGCAGCGGCACGATATCGGGGACGGCGAAGACATGGCATCCGGCCGTGATGCCCGAGACGCAGCCGTTGCGCGAATCCTCGACCACGGCACATTCCTCGGGAGCAAAGCCCGCGCGCTCGCAGGCGAGCAGATACATCTCGGGGTCGGGCTTGCCGTGCACGACGTCCTCGCCACACGTTACCGTTTCAAACTTGCCAAAAAGACCGACCATCTTAAGGTTGCGCTCGGCCGTAACGAGGCGCGACGACGTCGCTAGACCCACGTGATAGCCCGCAGCCAGCAGCTCGTCTAGGCACTCGGCGGCACCGGCCTTAAGTTCCAGTTCGGTCTTGACCATCTCGTCGCGAATCTCCTTGTGGCGACGATAGATCGCCTCGGTGGTTTCATGGCTGCCGTAATGCTTATCAAGGATGTCCATGACATCGGGCAGCGTGCGGCCGATAAACTGATGGATCAGCGCTTCATCAATCGCGAGCCCCAGCTCAGCGGCGCCTGCCTTCCAGGCCTTAATCCCCAAACGCTCGGTATCGACCAGCGTTCCATCCATGTCAAAAATAACAGCCTTGATCATATCGGTCCCCCATCGACTCTCGCTGTCGCGTTGCTGCAACTCTACCGCATTTGGCAACTTGTATATAACGTATATGCCATATTGCACTTTCGTTACACAGATAGAAGTCTTATGGCAAGTAACGCATTAGGATTATAGTTTTCGATCGAGTACTCAACGATAAGGAACGTTTCATGATTTTAGACACCACGGCACCCGCAGAGGAGCTTCAAGACAAGCTATCGGCGCTCGAACAGCTGCTTTTGGCATACGGGCGCGTGGCTATCGGGTTTTCCGGTGGCGTCGACAGCAGCTTTTTGGCCGCCGTATGCGCCCGCATCATGCCTACCAATACCCTCCTCGTCCATCTCACCACGCCGCTCATCGGCACGCCCGAGCAGGCTTCGTTTGAGCAGTCCGTTGATGGGCAGGCCAATGAGGGGCCGCATTTTAAGCTCCCCGTGCTCAATCTTTCGGTGGATCAGCTGCAGCTCCCCCAAGTAGCCTGCAACGATACTAATCGCTGCTACCACTGCAAGCACGCCGGCTTTACCGCCATCGTCAACCACGCCAAGTCGCTCGGCTTTCCCACCGTCATCGATGGCAGCAATGCAAGCGATCGCGGTGACTACCGCCCCGGCATGCGTGCGGCAGAAGAGCTCGGCGTACGCTCACCCCTTATGGAGGTCGGCTTTACCAAGGACGAAGAGCGCGAGCTGCTGCGCGCATGGGGCTATCCCGTTTGGAACCTGCCGGCGGGAGCATGTCTTGCCACCCGCGTCCCCACGGGCGAGGAGCTTACACGCGAGAAGGTCGATTTAATCCGCGCCTGCGAGGATTACCTGCACGATCTTGATCTGGCACAGGTACGCGCGCGCTTGGTCGGCGGCTGCATGCATATCGAGGCCGCACCCGCAGATGTCGCCAAGATTGCTGCCCTCGGTGGCAACGCCGTCGACGACAAGGGCAAGACCCCGCTGCCCGCCGCCATCGAGTCCGCGCTGCGCGAGCTGGGCTGCGACCATATCTCCCCCGAGGTCACCCCCTACATTCACGGCAACATGAACCAGTAACCTGCCAAAAAGGGACAGGTTTGTTTTGGCGGGTTTTATCTGGGGAAACGCCGAATAGCCCCACATCCACAACCGCCGCAGCTCCATATCAGGCAAATGAATCAGTAGCGTCTATCCTAAATCTTGAGTATTTGTTCGACAGAACGGCCCCTGCCGGCTCCTGCTAGACTGGTAGATTCCCAACCGTCCATCCAGGAGCCTCAATGTCGCGCAAGCCCGCCTACAAGCAAGCACTTTCCATCGGCACCGCCGTGGTGCTCGGGTTTGCGCTGTTTACGGGATCGCTCGACGGAGCGCCCAAGTTGCTGTCGCCGCAAAGCGATGAGCAGGCGGCGGCTCTGGCCGAAAAACAAAACGAGAGTCCCAGCCGCACCGACGACGAAGCAGACCTGGTTGCCCGGCTCGAATCGGGAACAGCGAGCTCTTCGGACTCTCAAAATGGCCAAGACTCTGGCGATAGCTCTGAATCCGCCGCAACCGACACCGGTGACGACACTTCCACAGACAGCGCCGCCACCCCCATCGACGAGGTCGAAAACCCCGACCTTAACCGCGCCCGCGGCGTATATCTCAGCAGCATTCCCGACTACGCCGGCAACCCCTACGTTGCCCTGCGCGCCGACAGCACCCACGCATTAGGCACACCGTCATTCACGCTCGATGAATACGAGCGCGCCACCGAAGAGGGCTGCTTTAAGAAGTTCTCCAAGCTCGACAGCCTGGGCCGCACCCGCAAAGCGCTCGCCTGCGTGGGCCCCGAATCACTCGGTCAAGGCGAGCGCGGCGATATCTCGCGTATCCATCCCGCTGGATGGCGCCAGCAGCGCTACGACTTTATTCCGGGCCAGAGCCTCTACAACCGCTGCCATCTCATCGCCTGGTCGCTCTGCGGCGAAAACGCCAACCGCAAGAATCTCCTCACCGGCACGCGCTATCTCAACGAGACGGGCATGCTACCGTTTGAAGAGCAGATCCTCAGCTATATTCGCGATACGGGCAACCATGTGCTCTACCGCGTCACGCCCATGTATAACGAAGAGGAACTTGTCTGCCGTGGCGTGCGCCTTGAGGCGCAATCGGTCGAGGACCACGGCAAGACCCTCTGCTTCCACGTATATTGCTACAATCTGCAGCCGCACGTGCAGATCGACTACGCCACCGGCCGCAACCAGGCATCCGGAGACTAGTGCCGACCGCGCCGCCCGTAACCCAAAAAATGATCCGTTTTCCTCCGTCGCATACGGATCAAATAAGGCCGCCCCGGTTACCCAGGGCGGCCTTTTCGTCAGCGCCTACATTGCAGACAACGCCACGCGTTACTTGGCGCGGCCCTCCTCATAGCGCTCGACCAGCTTGGCCTGAACGTCATAAGGCACCTGCTCGTAGCCGGCGGGCTTCATGGTAAAGTCGCCCGTGCCGCGCGTGATAGAGCGCAGGCGCGTCGAGTAATCCGTCAACTCAGCCAGCGGCGCCTGGGCAATGACCACGGTGTCGCCGCGCTCATCGGTCTCCATGCCCGTCACGCGACCGCGCGATGCCGAGATGTCGCCCATCACAGCGCCGGCGTAGCTTTCGGGAATAGTCACCGTGATTTCCTCGATGGGCTCCAGCACCACCGGGTCGGCATCGGCGCACGCCTTGCGCAGGCCGATGCGAGCCGCCGCGCGGAACGCCATCTCGTTGGAGTCGACGCTGTGATACGAGCCGTCGTACACAGCCACGCGAATGCCCGTGAGCGGGTAGCCGGCAATGATGCCGTCCTTCATGGTCTCCTGGACACCCTTGTCCACGGCGGGGATGAGCGAGCGCGGGATGCGGCCACCCACGACCTCGTCTACAAACTCATAGCCATCGCTCGTGCCGTCGGGCCCAATGAGCGGCTCAACGCGCAGCCAGCAGTCGCCATACTGACCGGCACCGCCAGTCTGTTTCTTGTGGCGGCCCTGCGCGCTTGCCGTACGGCGAATGGTCTCGCGATACGGAATGCGGATCGGCACGCTCTTGGCCACGACCTTGGTACGGTCCTCCAAACGGTTGAGCAGCACCGAAACCTGCGCCTCACCCACGGCGGAGATAATGGTCTGGCCGGTCTCCTCGTCACGATCGATGCTCATGGTCGGATCGGCCTTGCATGCCTTCTCGATAAACGTGTAGAGCTTCTCCTCGTCACCGCGGTTCTCGGCCTCGATGGCAATGCGGTACTGCGAGTTGGGGAACTTAAACGCCGCAGCCTCGACCTTACCGGTAATGGAGAGTGTGTCACCCGTCTCGGCCGCCAGCTTGGGTGCCACGATAATGTCGCCGGCATAGGCGTGACCGACCTCGGTCATGTCGCGGCCGCACATCACATACAGGTGAGCCAGACGGTCGCCCTTGCGCGTGCGCGCGTTGACCAGCTCAAGGCCCGGCTCAAGCGTACCCGTCAGCACCTTAATAAAGCTGATGCGACCCTGCTGCGGATCGGCCAGGGTCTTAAACACAAACGCCACCGGACGATCATCATCGCTTGAAATCTTGAGCGAATCGCCGTCGATAAGCGGCATCTCGCCGTAGTCGGTCGGCGCCGGGAAGTATGTGGCGATGTCGTCCATCAGCGAGTTGACGCCCTGCTCCTTAATGCAATCGCCCGCAAAGACCGGCACAAAGATGCGCTCGGCGATCGCCTTCGACAGCAGGCCTTCAAGCTCCTCCTGCGTCAGCGTCTCCTCGCCCTCCAGGTACTTCATCATCAGTTCGTCGTCAGCCTCGGCCACCAGCTCGCACAGATGGTCATGGGCTTCCTCGGCCTGGGCACGATACTCCTCGGGAATCTCCGACTCAACGGCTTCGGTGCCGTTGCAATGGCGCGCCTTCATGCGCACCAGGTCGATGATGCCGTCAAAGTCCTCGCCCTCGCCCCAGGGAAGGGTCACGGCGCCCAGGCGCGTGCCAAAGCGCTCCTGCAGCAGGTCCATCGTGGTCGCAAAGCTGGCCTCGGAGCGCGACAGGCGGTTTACGAACACCGCACGCGCCAGGCGCAGGTCCTCGGCGGCATACCAGAGCTTAACCGTCGTAGGCTGCGGGCCGGCCTCGGCGTCGACCACAAACAGAGCCGTCTCGCAAACACTCATCGCGGCAAAGGCGTCGCCGATAAAATCGGGGTAGCACGGGGCATCGAGCACATTGATGCGCGCGCCCTTCCAGTCGATCGGCGCAATGGTCGTCGAGATGGAAAACGCACGCTTAACCTCTTCGGGGTCATAGTCGAGCGTGGGCTTGGTGCCGTCGTGGCCGCCCAGGCGGGCGGTCTTGCCGGAAAGGTGGAGCATGGCCTCGGCGAGTGAAGTCTTGCCCACCCCGCCTTGGCCTACGAGCACCACGTTCCTTACGTTACCGGTCTTGGGAGCACCCATGATGACCTCCTTGCAGGGCCGCGCGCAATGCGCGACGCCAACGGGGAGAGTTCGCGGTCGGTGCCATCCCGGGAGCAGCATGGTCGGCAGCCGAGCCGACTCACCCTCCAAATGTCCTATGCCACCACCCTACCCTCACGGGCGGCTGTCCATGCATACCTTTCGGCGCACGTATGAATACAGGCGGCGAGAGGAAGAGACAAGCTTGTGAGGCGATTATTGAACCCCCGTCGATGCAAACAAAAAGCCGCCACAGACCGTAAGACCTGCGGCGGCTTCGCCTCAATTAATAGTTGAGTAAATACCTGAGCCTATCCCTCGATACGGCTCAAGAACTCACGGGTGCGCTGCTCACGCGGATGGTCGATAACCTGCTCGGCAGGACCCTCCTCGACAATGCGACCGCCGTCCATAAAGATCACGCGGTCGGCAACATCGCGCGCAAACTGCATCGCATGGGTCACGATCACCATCGTCATATTCTGCGCGGCAAGGTCTTTAATGACACGCAGCACCTCGGCCGTCAGCTCGGGATCGAGCGCCGAAGTCGGCTCATCAAAGAACAGGATCTCCGGATCGAGCGCCAAGGCGCGGGCGATACTCACACGCTGTTGTTGACCGCCCGAAAGCTCACATGGCACCTTGTTCTCGTTGCCCGTAAGCCCCATCTGCGCGATCAACTCACGCGCACGTGCTTCAGCCTGCTCGCGCGGGCGCTTGAGCACGCGAATCGGAGCATCGATGATGTTTTTCATCACGGTATAGTGCGGGAACAGGTTGTAATTTTGGAACACCAGGCCGAATCGCGAGCGTGCCCGCTTGGGCACATCGCCCTTCGCATAGACCGCGCCCGAACCCGCATCCGTCGCAACGGCAAGGTCACCAAACGAGAGTGAGCCTCCGTCGAGTGTCTCGAGCAGCGTGGCACACCGCAGCAGCGTGGACTTGCCGCCACCCGAAGGCCCGATAATCGCCACGACCTCGCCACGCTTGACCTCGAGCGAGATATCCTTGAGCACCTCATTGCCGCCAAACGCCTTGCGCGCGCTTTCGATTTTCATCACTGAGTTAGTCATGGTAATAGTCCAGCTTCTTTTCGGCAGCGCCCAGCAGCATCTCGACGACGAAGTTAAAGACCCAGTAGATTAGCGCCGCGATCGCAAACGGCACCATGCTCACCTGCGAGGCGACCAGCGCCTTGGCCGTCGAGAACATCTCACCCACGCCAATGGCAAACGCCAGCGACGTGTCCTTGACCAGCGTGATGATCTCGTTGCCCATCGCAGGCAGAATACGCTTGGCGACCTGCGGCATCACGATATACAGAAACGTCTGCATGCGCGAATAGCCCAGCACCTCGGCTGCCTCGTATTGACCGCGCGGAATGGACTGCAGGCCCGAGCGATAGATCTCGGCAAAGTAACCGGCGTAGTTGATGATGAACGCCACGACGCACGCCGTCCACTTGGAATCGGGAGTGAGCGAAATGCCAAACACGTAGTACGGGGCAAAGTAGATGGCAAACATCTGCAGCATGAGCGGCGTACCGCGCATGACCGAAATGTAGATGCGCGCAATCCAGCGAAGCGGCACGATTTTGCTCATGCGCATAAACGCCACGGGGATTCCCAGCGGAATCGACCCGAGCAGCGTCAGTACAAACAGCTGCAAACTGACCAAGAATCCCTGGCCAAGCATCTGCATCATGACCTGAATAGACATTACTTGAGCACCCAATTATCGAAAGATAGACCATAGCTTGAATACTTGTCGCAGAGATCCTTAACCGTACCGTCATCGTAGAGTGCCTTGAGCGACTCGGTCACGGCGTCGGCCGACTTGGTGTCGCCCTTCTTAAAGCCGACGGCGTAGTGCTCGCTGGACAGCGGCTCATCAAGCTGCGTATAAGCATCGGGCTTGGCGGCAAGCTGATACTGGGCAATCGAAAGGTCGCAAGCCACGGCATCGACCGCGCCGCTCTCGAGCTGCATAAAGGCCGTGTTGTACTCGCCGATCGTGTCGAGCGTGGCAAACGTCGCCGCCAGATCCTTCTGTTCGCCCTCGAGCACATCCTGCGCAGCGGAATCGGTCTGGGTAATCACGGTCTTGCCGGCAAGATCGTCCCAGCTCTTGATGCCCGCGTCCTTCTTGACCACCAGCACCTGCTCGTTGAGCATGTACGGCTCGGAAAACGTGTAATCGTCCTCACGGCCCTCCATGGTAAAGCCGTTCCAGATGCAGTTGATGGCGCCCGAGTTAAGCAGCGTATCCTTGGCATCCCAGTCGATGGCCTCGTATTTGACCTCCCAGCCCTGCTTATCGGCAACAGCCTTGGCAAGATCGAGATCAAAGCCGGTGTACTCACCATCGTCGCCCACAAAGCCGTACGGAGGATAGGACTTATCAAAGCCCACCACGAGCTTCTTGGACTCCGCAGCGCCCTTCACATCCTTGGCCGCGGCAGAGCCAGCAGCGGAGCCCTTGCCGGCACCACCGCCGCAACCGACAAGACCAAGGCCAAGCACCATGGCGAGCGAGCCGGCTAGACCAACAAACTGACGACGAGACATATCGGTATTCATGGTATTCCCCCTTGATGGCACTTTAGTTAGGTAAAGTGAGTCATGTAACGTTCAGAATCATACACTTTAGCGTGATAGAGCACAAGGCGAGTTTGCCCGCCGCGTGAGGGGTGTGGGGGTTAAGTTTCCTGCTCTACAGTCCTGCTCACGACGGAGGCCACATTAAGTGGCCTCCTGTTCGTGCGGAACTCGCGATAAACTTAACCCCCACACCCCTCACGCGGCGGGCAACCGTCGTTGGGCTTATCACTGACACGAATAAACCGCTTGCATATCGTCTGCTGGCTTGGCACGGTACAATACTTGCAGCTTTAATTCATAAATTAGTGGAGTTATTGATGGCAGAATCTCGTGCGGAGCGTAAGGCTCGTCGTGCTTTGATCGAGGCGGCTGAGGGGTCAGAGGAGAAAAAAACTTCTCAGAAATCCAAGTCGTCTCAGGACGCGAAGGGTAAGTCGGCCAAGGGCACGGCTAAGGCCAAGCGTCCCGGCTCTCGTCGGAGCGAGGATACGGCATCTCAGACTCGCTCCAAGCGCCTGTATAAGAATCCGGTTCCGTCTGCGCGCAAGGCCGTTGATCCCAAGTCTCCTTGTTCCATCATGAAAGCTTGCGGTGGGTGTACGGCGCTCAATCGTCCTTATAAGAAGCAGCTCGCCGCCAAGCAGGCTGCTATGGAGGAGCTTTTTGCTTCGCTTTGTGCGCGTGAGGGCATTGCTGTAGATCCTATTCGTGGTATGGGTGTCACCCTGGGCGACCCGGGCAAATATCCTGCGCCGCGCGGTTTTCGCCATAAGGCCGCCACTCCCTTTGCTCCCGGTAAGGAGGGCGCTGTCCGTTGCGGTTTCTTTGAGCGCGGCACGCACAAGATCGTTGCCGTACCCGAGTGTCCTGTCGAGGCACCGGGCGCCCGTCAGATTCTCAACGGCATCGCACGCGAAGCTGAGCGGCTGCACATTCCCGCCTTTAACGAAGACAAACATCTCGGGCTGCTTCGCTATGCCGTCGTTCGCTGCGGCTGGCGCACCGACCAGATCATGGTCACCCTCGTGACCGCCCAGCGCGACCTGCCGCATGCACAGGATTTCTTTGAGGCCGTCGCTGCACTCGATCCGCGTATCGTCACCGTCGCCCAAAACATCAACGGACGTCCCGGCAACGCCATCCTCGGCGAGGAAACCCGCATTGTATATGGCGCCGAGTGCATGCGCGACCAGCTGCTCGGCTGCGAGTTCGATATCTCCCCCACCGCGTTCTACCAGACCAACCCGCAACAGACCGAGCTGCTCTACCAGCTCGCTATCGACGGTATGGATCTGCACCAGGGCGATGTGCTTATGGATGCCTACTGTGGCAGCGGCACCATCGGTCTTTGCGCAGCTAAAGATGCCCAGAACAAGGGCATCGGCATCATGCTGCTCGGCGTGGAGCGCAACCCGGCAGGCATTGCCGACGCACGCCGCAATGCCGAGCTCAACGGCCTCACCCGCAGCGCTTGGTTTATGGCCGACGACGCCACCGATTACATCCTGGATGCCGCCGATAACAACGAGCGGGTCGATGTCCTTTCCATCGATCCGCCGCGCGCCGGCTCCACGCCCGAGTTCCTCGAAGCTGCCTGCGCGCTTAAGCCGCGCCGCATCACCTATATCAGCTGCAACCCCGTAACTCAAGAGCGCGACCTGCATCAGCTCCTCGACGGAGGCTATTGCCTGCTCAAGATCACGCCCGTCGACATGTTCCCTCACACCGACCACACCGAAACCGTAGCGGTCCTCGAACGCCGCTAACCGACCTCAGTAGATTTTTGGGACAAGAAAGGGGGCGACCCGCCTGGGCCGCCCCCTTCGCTTGGTTTATAAACTCCGCTACATCCCATTGCGCAGATCGCACACGCCGGCTGCCGCCATCTCGCGCAGCAGCGTCTCGCGGTCGCGCGTCACGATCAAATCTAGCGGGAAGTGAATCTCGTCGAGCATCTTGCGCGCGTGATCGAGCTTGCCAATGGCCATGCCAATGTGGACATCGGTTGACACGCCAATGCCCACGCCCAGCTCGGCGCAGCGCTCGGCGATCTTGCGGCATACGGCCCAATGCTCAGTGTCGACACCGTGTTCAAGACTATGGTTGTTGATCTCGATAACCTTGTGCTTGGCCTTAGCTGCCAACAGCACCTCGTCGATATCGAACGGCACGCCCGAACGCCCCGTGTGACCCAGCATGAACACCTTGGGGTGCTCCAGGGCATTGATATACATCTCGGTCGTCTGGGCCAGCGTCGCGCCTTCAGCAATCTGCGGATTATGCACGCTCGCAACCAAATAATCCAAATTTCGCGTAACCAAATCGAACAGCGAATGCTGACGGCTGTACGAATCACCGGCAATATCGAGCGTGACAGGAGTGTCCTCGCCAAACAGGCTTCCGTCCAGCGAAACGATATCGGCCTCGGCACCACGCAGCACCAGCACGCCGCTCCAAATGCGCGGCCAGATATCCTGGTTGATAAAGAATTGGTAACTGCGCAGGTCATTGGGGCAAGCCGTAACCATAGAGCTCAGATGGTCGGCAGATCCGAGCACCTGCAGGCCACGCTCTGCCGCCCAGTACACATTCTCCTCAATGGTCGAATATGCATGCGCAGAGAATATCGTATGGGTATGAATGTCACAAGAAAGCAGGTAGGGCATCAGGTCTCCTTATCTGGCACGGCCGTCGCTTATATTCATTGTACGCATAGCCTTCGATAGTCGTAAAACCACTCCATCCCAAAGACACAACGTCCATGACAACGGGGTCTGGCTTAACACCAAACCCCGTTTCACGTAAAACATTGTAGGCAGAGCGCTTTACTTTTAACGATACTCGTCCGCCAACTGTTTCCAAGCGGGTAGCGAATTGATAATCGTTTCGTAACTCACGCAATAGCCCAGGCGGAACCAACCCGGCATACCAAAGCTGTCCGAGGGAACCGCAAGCAACTCATACTTCTTTGCACGCTCGCAAAACGCATTCGCATCGGGTTCCAGCGCCTTCACCCACAGGTAGAATGCACCATCCGGCTCAACATAGGTGTAGCCGTACTCCGCTAGTGCGTCGGTAAGCGCGGTGCGGTTGCGCGCATAGGCCTCGACATCGCTCGGCTCATCGATGCAGTCGATGATTACGCGCTGGAAGAGTGCCGGTGCGCATACAAAACCTAGCGTACGGGCAGCACCCGCAACAGCCGGCATCAGACGGGCAGCCTGCGGATTGGTGTTGGGAACCAAGATCCACCCCACGCGCTCGCCCGGCAGCGACAGCGACTTGGAATACGAGTAGCACACGATGGTGTGCTCGTAGATCGAGGGCACCCAAGGCACCTCGGCACCGTACACAATCTCGCGGTACGGCTCATCCGAGATGAGCATAATCGGATTCTCGGGATCGCGCTGAGCGTTGGCCTCGCGCAGAACATTGGCCAGTCGCGTCAGCGTGTCGCATGTATATACGGCACCGGTCGGATTGTTGGGAGAGTCAATGATGACGGCCGCCGTCTTATCGCTGATCGCCTTGAGCACGTTGTCCACGCTCAGCTGGAACGTATCTTCATCGGCGAGCGCCTCAACACACGTACAGCCGGCCTTCTCAATCCAAACGCGATACTCCGGAAAGTACGGGGCGATAACAATAACCTCGTCGCCCGGGTTCGTAACGGCGTTGAGCGTGCAGGTGAGCGAAGCCGCGGCACCCACCGTCATAAATACGTCTTTGCCCTCATAGCTCGTGCCAAAGCGGCGGTTGAGCGATTCGGCCACAGCGGCACGACATTGCGGCAGGCCCGGTGCGGGCGTGTAGCCGTGCAGCTGGTCGCTCGGCAGCTCCAGGGCCTTCTTAATCGACTCAGCCACAGCAGCGGGCGCCGGAACGCTCGGATTGCCCAGCGAAAAATCGAATACGTTTTCCGCACCGATCTGCGCCTTGCGCTCAAGGCCATAGCTAAAAATCTCACGGATGATGGAGCTTTCCGCGCCGCGAGCATACATAGTTTCGTTGATCATCTGTTCCCCTTTCGCATAGGCGCTATTGTACGCTTTAGCCGAGCAAAGTGCCGCAGCAATGTTGATTGGGGACAGACTTAAATGCGTGAAAACGCTCATTTAAGTCTGTCCCCAATCACCAGACGGCCCCATATCGCTCAAAAGAAAAAACCTCCGCAGGTTTCCCCGCGGAGGCTTTTGCCACAAAGACTATTTGTCGGTGTCGGCACCGACGACGGCATGGTCATCGTCAGCATCATCGGATGCGGCTTCGGCATCCTCCTGCATGGCCGCCTGCGCAAAGGCCGCGGCATCAGCCGCCAGCTCCTCCTCGCTCATGCGAGGCACGCGCTTCTTGGTCGGCATGCCGGCCGCCTTGGCATTGCGCTCCTCCTTGGCCGCCAGGATATCGCCCTCGCGCTCAAGGTAGGCGTCCCACTCGTTATCGAGCAGGGCATTCACGGCATCGCCCTCGACAGTCTCGCGCTCAAGCAGCACCTTCGCCATCAGATCGAGCTGATCGCGACGGGCATCCAAGATCTCGACAGCACGACGATGGGCCTCGCGCATGATGCGCTGAACCTCGATATCAATGCGGCGCGCCGTCTCCTCGGAGTAATCCTGGTGATCGGCGTAATCGCGACCAAGGAACACCTGATGTTGCGCCTCGCCAAACACTTGCGTGCCCAGCTCCTCGCTCATGCCCAGGCGCGTGACCATCTCGCGCGCCATCTTGGTTGCGCGCTCCAGATCGTTGCTCGCGCCCGACGTAATATCATCGCACATGAGCTCCTCGGCAACGCGACCGCCCAAGAACACGGCAAGCTCGTCGAGCATCTCGTTCTTGGTCTTGAGGAAGTGGTCCTCCTGCGGAAGCTGCAGCGTGTAGCCCAGCGCCTGGCCGCGGCTGACGATCGAGATCTTGTGGACCGGATCGGAGTGCTCCAGGATGTGGCCCACCAGGGCGTGACCGCTCTCGTGGTAGGCAATCGTGGTGCGCTCGGCCTCGGTCATCACGCGACCCTTGCGCTGCGGTCCGGCAATCACGCGCTCCATCGATTCCTCGACCTCGTCCATCGAGATCACGGAACGATGACGGCGAGCGGCCAGCAGCGCAGACTCGTTGAGCAGGTTCGCTAAATCGGCACCAGTAAAGCCAACGGTCATCTGGGCGAGCTTCTCAAACTTAACGTCCTCGTCCATCGGCTTGTTCTCGGCATGCACGCGCAAAATCTGCTCGCGGCCTTTCACGTCCGGACGGTCGACCGTAACCTGACGGTCAAAACGGCCGGGACGCAGCAGCGCCGGATCCAGAATGTCGGGGCGGTTGGTGGCGGCGATCAGGATGACCGACTCGCTCTCCTCAAAACCGTCCATCTCGACCAGCAGCTGGTTGAGCGTCTGCTCGCGCTCGTCGTGGCCGCCGCCCAAGCCGGCTCCGCGCTGACGTCCCACGGCATCGATCTCATCGATGAAGATGATCGACGGGGCCTGGGACTTGGCCTCCTTAAAGAGGTCACGCACACGGCTGGCGCCGACACCTACGAACATCTCGACAAAGTCGGAACCCGAGATGCTAAAGAACGGCACGCCCGCCTCGCCGGCAACGGCCTTGGCCAGCAGCGTTTTACCGGTGCCCGGAGGGCCAACCAGCAACACGCCACGCGGGATCTTGGCGCCCAGCTTGCGATAGCGATCCGGATCGCTCAAAAAGTCACGGATCTCCTCGAGCTCCTCGACTGCCTCGTCCACGCCGGCAACGTCTTCAAACTTGACCTTGGGGCGTGTGGCCTCGTTGGTCTTGGCGTTGGTCTTGCCAAACTGCATGTTCCTGTTGTTGGCGCCCATCATCTGGCGCATAAAGTAGAACATGATGGCGATAAGGGCGATCGTCGGAAGCACACTCATCGCCAAGTCGCCCCAAAAATCGGGATCGTTGGTGTTGACGATGTACTTGGTATCGGGGTGCTCCGCCATGAGCTCGGCAAGCGAATCGGAGCCGACATAGGTCGAGGAGAAGCTCTTGAGCTCGCTCGTATCGCCCTTGTCCTTCTTCGTCTTCCAGTAATGACCCGTCACGCTTCCGTCTTGAACCGTATAGGTCAGATCTTCGACGCGATCCTGCTTGATGGCGCTCACCATCTCGCTCGTCGCGAGCTTAACGGTATTGCTGGAATTGGCAAAGCCGGAGCCCATGTTAAAGAAGGCGTAGCCCAGAAGCGCGCAAGCCAAAATAAAATACAGCCAGCCCGTACGCGTGGGCTTCTTGCCTCCGGGCATCCCCGGGATCTTAGGCTCCCGGGGAGTCTGGGAATTGTTATCGTTATGGTCGTCGGGCATCTTACGAATAAACCTCCGGTTTCAAAATGCCCAGATACGGAAGGTTACGATAGCGCTCGGCATAGTCGAGGCCGTAGCCCACCACAAAGGCATCGGGGCAATGGGTTCCAACATACTTGGGCGTGATGGCCGAGGTACGGTCCTCAACGTCCTTCCACAGGAAGGCGGCGACCTCCAGAGAAGCGGGCTTGCGGCTCTCGAGGTTCTTCATCAGATACTTGAGCGTCAGGCCCGAGTCCAGAATGTCCTCGACGATCAGCACGTCGCGACCGCGGATGTCGATATCCAGGTCCTTAATGATACGCACGATACCCGAGGACTTCACACCGTCGCCATAGCTCGAAACAGCCATGAAATCGATGTTGGTCGGCAGCTCGATCTTGCGCATCAGGTCGCCCATAAAGACCACGGCGCCGCGTAGGACCGCGATCAGCACCAGATCCTTACCCGCGTAGTCGCGCGTAATCTCCTCGCCCAGGCGAGAGACGATACCGTCGATATCCTCCTGCGTAAACAGAACCTTCTCGATATCCGGATGTTGAGAAGCCATGACAACCCTTTCTTGTGCTTATCGCCCACACACCGCCGTATGGACGCGAACTTCACATTCTAGCAGCGCACGGGGAATATTTTCCAGCCCGTACGCCATCAGCGCGGGAATACCGTCAACGTCGCACAGAATAGCTGGCGTGGGACGCTATTCCGCATCGACCACACGAAGCAGATATGCCACGCGCGTTGCGGCCGTGCACTTAAAACGCTCGTCCGCGCGAACTCCGGCGACCCACACCACGGCACCCCCCGGGGCCGTCCTCACCATGGGCACGCCGGCGCGCTCGGAAACGGGAATGCGAGCCTCACCTAGCAAGTCGGATACTTTCTTGCTTCGGCCACTCATCCCTAACGGGCACATCACGTCTCCCGGTGCGGGACCGTCCACCCACAGGCGCGCCAATCGCGCCTCGGCAGGGATCTCGCCACGCGAGCCCGCCAGGATCCGCTCACTATCGCTGTCGGCAAAACCCAGGGCAGCCGCGTCTACCAAAGCTGTCGCTTCCCCGGCAGCCGCGAGCTCACGGGCGCGGCGCACGATGTCGCATCCCGGCTCAACGACCATCGACTCTGCGACCAGCATACGTCCCCCGCCCAACGGCAAACGACCGGGCACGGTAACCCAGTCCGCGACCAGGCCCTCGCGAGCCACCGGCGCCTTAAACGCCAGCATGCCAAACTCAATGCGTGCGTCAATCCCCGCCGGAAGCGTGACCGAGCCGGCACCCTCGGCAACGCAGGAAAGGACTCGCTCCACATGTCGCATCTCGGGACGAGCATCCGGATCGATGCGTTTGATCGCCAGTCGCACGATGCGCCGCGCGATTACCACCTCGGCCGCAGCAAGGCGCCTGGCATCGAGCACCAGCGCGCCCGCTGCCTCTTTGCGCAAACAGCTTCGAAACGCCCGTGCCGACAGCTGGGATAGAAACGCATCTTCATCACCCAAGATCTCACAGGCGGCGCCAATCGTCTTGCACACGCTCGCATTACGCTGTGCCACCACCGGCATTACCCGATGGCGCACGTAGTTTCGCAGATACGAGATATCCTCATTGCTCTCGTCTTCACGCCACGGCTGACCATGTACCTGTAGATAGCCCACGAGCTCGCCATGAGTTAGGTCGAGCAAGGGACGCACCACGATATTCCTCCGGCGAGGAATGCTCGATAGACCAGCGGGCCCCGAACCCTTAATCGCGTTCATCAAAAACGTTTCCGCGCGATCCGAAGACGTGTGCGCGGTGCAGATACGAGCCGCCGTTCGCGGTGCCCCCGTCTGGGCGCAGAGCTCGCGAACATACCTTCGCGCCGCGGCATAGCGCACCTCGCGGGCAGCCGCCTCGATATTGCCCGATTCATCATCAAAATAGGCATGCTCAACACACAGCGGTAGACCATATTGTGCGCAGAGCTCACGCACAAAGGCCTCGTCGCCATCGGACGCCTTGCCGCGCAGATGATGGTTCACATGCAGCACGTGCAGTCGCTCGCGCGCGATGGGGGCAACACCGCGTCCGTCTTGGATATCCAGCTTTGATGTGCACGCCATAAGAAGCAGTGCCGTCGAGTCCGCGCCGCCTGATACCATGAGCACGACAGGAGCAGCCTGCTGTCTCGTCCGGGTCTCATCGACTGCCCCAGGCACGGCATGGTGTCCATAATGCTGAGATACCGTAGGCATTTGCTTCCTCCTCTATTCGTCCGCACCCATTGTATCCTTTGGAATCTTATGTCTCGTCTGCACCTTCATATCCTCGGCAGTGGCTCTAAAGGCAACTGCGCGCTCATCGAGGGCCCGCAGGGGCTCATTATGGTCGATGACGGACTGTCTCGCCGCGAGACATTAAAGCGCATGGCAGAACTGGGGCTCTCGGCTGACAACGTCTCGGCTCTTCTCATTACTCATGAGCATAGCGATCACATCAAGGGCCTCGATATCTGGTGCAAGCACTGGCACGGCCCCCTCTTTGCCAGCAGGGGCACTCTTTCGAACAAAGAAAATCTTTCGCATCTGCCTGTCGAGGAATTCGATCCCGGTGACACCCTTTCCATTGCCGGCATCCACGTGCAAACCTACTCAACATCACACGATGTCATCAATCCAGTCGGCTATCGATTCAATGCTCTCGATGATTCCATCGGCTTTGCCACCGACACCGGAGAGCTATCGAGCCAAGCCATGAACACCCTCAAAGATTGTCGAGTCCTCGCGCTCGAAAGCAACCACGATGCGACCATGCTGCGCGAGGGAGAATATCCCCGCTTTCTTCAGGAGCGCATCCTGTCTGCAAGGGGACACCTCTCCAATGGCCAAGCCGCCGAAGCCGCGCGCGAACTTGTTACCGATCGCACCGAACAGCTCATTGCCATGCATATCAGCCAAGATAACAATCGTCCGAGCCTTACCGTCAAAAGCTATGCCAAAGCTCTGGCCGCAACCCTGGATGACGAGCTCGGCAGCTCCGCCACCCTTCTCCAAGGATCGCGAAAACTCTCGATACGCCCCGCAAGCCAGTATCGGCCAGCAACCATTCAATAGACTGTCCTAAACAGCAAAAGGGGCCGGGAATCGCTTCCCAGCCCCTTTTGTTGTCTTTTAATAGCGAAGAACACCAACGAAGTTATTCGATGGAGATCTTCGTAACGTTCTTCTTCTCGACGATCTTGGGAACCGTAACGGTCAGGATGCCGTCAGCGTACTTAGCCGAGAGGCCCTCGCTCGAAGCGTCCTTAAGATACACGCCACGCGTCGCGCTGTACGAGCTGAACTCCTTCTGCAGGAAGTTCTTGCCCTCGTTCTCCTCGTCTTCCTCGACATTCACGCTAATGGACAGACGGCCCTCGTTAAGCTCGACATCGATATCGTCCTTGGCGACGCCGGTCAGATAAGCCTTGACCTCATAGCCATCGCCCTTATCCTCAACGTCAACGGGGAACGCCTTAGAGGCAATCGAGCTGTTCGCTAGGTCGCTCATATCATCAAACAGATCGAACAGCGAGCTTGCAGAGGGACGAACGCCAAAAACCGAACGATAAGGAACCATGCTTGCCATGTTTACCACTCCTTTATAGGACTGCCGAGTCATCTTCCAGGTGACTGGGACTTCTTTTGACGCTCTTATATATGCCCACCCAGTGCTCATATATACATCGACTATAAAGTTTTTTGAGTCCAGTACTATAAGCATATCTAAGTGCGTATGACTCAGGTTTTAGGAAGGTTAAGGTTCTTTGAACCAGAGCTTAAATACCGAGTATGTCCCCAGCTACAAATAACAAGGGGCTTACAATGAGCGCGTACACGTTGTTGGTAACGAGCTAAAGGGCATCATGGACGACCAAAACCAGAACAATATGTTTATGCCGACGCAGGGGGAAGATACTTCCACGCAGCCGCCACGGTTCCATCGCCCCCACATCTCGCAAGAGCCCATTAATGATCCGGAGCCCGAGTATGTGACGAGAAATCGATATCAAACGCTCGAGGATGCCCAAACGGGACGTAAACATATGGGCGTCGCCTCGGGAGACCCTGTATATCTGAAAGACGCACCATTATCTAAAAACAGCGCAGCTAGTGATGAGCCGATGAAAGCATCCGCCGCTCATCAACAAAGAGGTCCTCGACCAAAGCAAACCTTGACGCATTCGGCTCGCTATCTCGAAACGCCAAAACAGGGAAAATCAATCTTCGTTTCATCAAGTAAACGACGCAAGCAGCATCGACTGACAATCCTGCTTTTGATCATTGCAGCCATAGCAGTCGCCCTTGTTATTCGTTTTATTTTCTTTAAATAAAAGCTCAATACCAAAAAGAATTAAATCGTCTGGCGTAAATGAGTCATTTATGCCCGGTAAACGCAAAAAGGGGGAGGCCGCGAGGCCTCCCCCTTCTTCAGTTTCGCTGACGGCTCGGT
>BREX01000025.1 GCA_023708985.1 Collinsella sp. | reverse complement strand
GCGCAACGCGTTGCGCTGAGTCCTGAGGCTGTTGCAATGAAAATGAGAATCAAGGACTTCCAGGGGAGATTTCACGCTCGTTTATAAAGGATGTAGTACGTTTGTAATATCGTTTATACTCAATTAGTCTAGTGCAATAAAGTAGTGTTTGTAAGATTAGCTATTATTAGCCGATACTGTATTTGACTATTCAAATTGCACGCTCATTAAGGGAGGCCAGTGATGTCATCGACTCAAAAACGAGCCATCCTGCAGGTGCGCATTCGCGAGGAAGACAAGCAGCATGCCGAGCGTCTCTACGACGCCATGGGCACATCGCTCGCCGAGGCCGTCCGTCTTTTTGTCGCGCAGAGCATTTTGATGCGCAAGCTTCCCTTTCAGCCGGTCGCCGTGCGCTCAAAGGACGGCACCGCCGCCTATGGATCGCTCAAAGCATATGGGGACCCCAATCGCCGCTCCGAGGAGCGCAATGCCTGGATTGAGCACCTTGCTACAGAAAGCGACGATTCGATTTTGGGCCCCGAGGAAGTAGTTATCCATGAGTAGCACCATCATCGACGAGACCGTCATCCTACGCTACCTGCTTGACGACGACGAAGTTCTGTCACCGCGCGCCGCCAAGGTCATCGCCACGCGCACTGCTCGTGTCTACCCCGAAATCATCACGCGCGTCGTGGTCACGCTGCGCGACGTCTATAAGGTTCCCCGCGTTGAGATTGCTGCGGCCATGAAAAGGCTGCTCGATGACGTCATGGTCGACGAGCCCACCGTTGTCGCCCTTGCCGTCAAACTCTTTGGCAAGACCCATATGGACTTTTCCGACTGCCTCCTCGCAGCCCGAACCGCCATCTACAACGATGATGTCGTGAGCTTTGGCAAGCCCATCATCCAAGGCATGATCGATTACCGCCGTAAACGCCAAACCGCAGCCGACGCCCGCGACCGCGCCGCCGAAGCCCGCAGCCACGGCACCGACGCCACCATCGACAAGCTCCGCCACCACGGTCGCCACTAACCCCATCCCCTCCTAAGTTGCGGTGAAATAGTTCTTGAATGGCCATCAAAAGCCTAAAAACAGGAACTATTTCATCGCGGCTTTGTGGGCGCGGGGCGGCATCGATTCCCATCACCCCGTTCACTTACGAAAATGGCTCTGGTCCCAAAAGGAATCAGAGCCATTCAGGTATCTTATGGAGCGGGCGACGGGAAGTCCAAGGGTTTGCTTCGCAAACCCTTGTTTCGCTGCGGGCCATTGGCCCTTGCGTGCTGCGCTGGAAAATGCTCACGCATTTTCTCAGCTTCGCACCCTGCCGGGTTCGATTCCCGTCGCCCGGCACGCTTATGAAAACGGCTCTGGCACCAAATAGAGCCAAAGCCGTTAAAACTATCCTATGGAGCGGGCGACGGGAATCGAACCCGCGTCATCAGCTTGGAAGGCTGGGGTTCTACCATTGAACTACGCCCGCAAGATATGGTCGGGACGACAGGATTTGAACCTGCGACATCCTGCTCCCAAAGCAGGCGCGCTACCAAACTGCGCCACGTCCCGAAGGTGTTGAGCAGCTAAGGTCTAAACCTTGCGTGTCCCAAAGCGAAGGAAATTATAGGGGAGACTCCCCGCCTGTGCAAGCGACGATACCCTAGCTCCTCGAATGTGCGACAAACCGGCTGTGGAGCAGGCCGATCACAAACGCCACCACGGCAACCGGCGCCCACGCGGCTCCAATGTCTGCCAGCGGCAGCGCATCGAACGGCAGCCACGCGCCGGTAAAGAATGCATCGCGGACCGACGTGATCACGCTCTGCACCGCGACCACGCCGCCGACCCAGACCCACACCTGCGGATGAGCGTCGCAAAAGCCATGCACCAGGCCCATCAGTACCAGCACGATAGCGACGGGATACAAGGCGTTGAGCATGGGCACCGAGAACATAAGGATCATGTCGAGGCCCACGTTGGAGAGCACGCACGAAAACGCCGCGAACACAAAGGCGAGGATCGCGAAGGGGCGGCGCATGGCCTCCTCGGAGGCCTCCGCTCCCCCTTCAACCACGTACGTCTCGCAGAAATAGCGCGCGCAGCAGCTAATGAGGCCGATGCACACGTTCATGCAGGCGAGGAAAAAGATCGCAAAGACCACAACCGTGCCGGCAAGGCCAAAGTGCATGGAGGCCGAGCGAGCAAGGATGGCAGCGCCGTTGGTGGCGTCGGGCATCACGGTGCCGAGCTGCATGCCGGCAAGAGCCAAGCCGCAATAGATGATGGCCATGAGCACGCCGGCGATCACACCGGAGCGCGAAATTTCAAAAGCGACGCGCTTGTCGTCGGTCACGCCAAGCTCGTGAATGGTCTCGGCGATGATGATGCCGAAGGCGAGCGACGCAAGCAGGTCCATGGTCTGGTAGCCGGTCAAGAAGCCTTGGACCGCAGCGCCGGCATCATAGGGAGCTTGCGGGGCAGCAGCCGGTCCCAGCGGCGAGATCACGGCGGCGCCGACGACGAGTACGATAAGCGCAATGAGCGCAGGGCCCGTAATGCGACCGAGCACGCGCGTGATGACGCCGGGGCGCAGCGTAAGTGCAAATGCGACCACGAAGAAGGCGACGGCAAAGACCAAGCGCGCGGTGCCAAGCGAGATGCCCTCGGGTAGCAACGGTACCAGCATCTCAAACGCCGTGGAGCTCGTACGCGGAATGGCAAGGCACGGGCCGATGGCCAGATATACTGCCGCGACAAAGAACTCGCCAAACTTGGGGTGCACGCGGCCGGCAAGCTCACGCGCCGTGCCGGCAAGCGCCACGGCGATAAAGCCCATGACGGGCAGGCCGATGGCGGCAATCAAAAAGCCAACCATGGCAAGCGGTGTGGCCGTGCCGGCCTGGAGCGCCAGCAACGGCGGAATGATGAGGTTGCCGGCGCCAAAGAGCATCGAGAACAGGGCGATGCCGACGGTAACGACATGGTCGGAGCGCAGACCGCGCGGTGCGGATGAGGCCATAGGCACACCTTTCGGGTCGAAACAAAAACGGGACGGGCAAAAGGCCCGTCCCGCAAGTATATACGCTTTAGCAAGCTAAATCGCGCAAAGCTTCAATCGCGGCGTCAACTTCCTCGTCCGTGTTGAAATACCCAAACGAGAAGCGAACAACACCCTGGCGCTCGGTCCCCAACGCGCGGTGCATGAGCGGAGCGCAGTGAGCACCGGGGCGCGTCGCAATCCCCCACCCTTGCATGAGCGCGTCCGAGATCTCGGCCGAATCGATATCGCCCACGTTGAGCGAGACGATCGCCGAGCGCACGGGCTGGTCGAAGGCACCGTAGAGCTTGATTTCCGGAATCTCACGAACACCGGCGAGAAAGCGATCAGCCAGGGCGCGTTCGTGAGTCGCAATCGCCTCAACTCCACCCTGTGCCTCGATAAAGTCGAGACCGGCAGAAAGTCCCGCGATGCCGTGGCCGTTGAGCGTGCCCGCCTCAAGGCGCGTGGGCCACCCAAGCGGCTGCAGCGCATCGAAGCTGTGCACGCCCGTGCCGCCCATGGCCCACGGAGCCACGTCAATGCCCTCCGCCACGGCCAGCCCGCCGGTCCCCTGCGGACCCATGAGCCCCTTGTGGCCGGTAAAGCACACAACATCGAGCCCCATGGCCTGCATATCGATACGCGCCGTACCGGCAGACTGCGAGACATCGACGATCACCAGCGCGCCGGCTGCATGGGCCATGGCGGCCACGCGCACAATGTCGACCGCGTTGCCGGTCACATTGGAGGCGTGCGTCACCACCACGGCACGCGTGCCCGACGTGACCAACCGCTCGAGCTCGTCGTAGTCGAGCACGCCGTTGGTATCACAGCCCGCATGCTCAACGGTCACGTCCTGCTCTACCGCCAGACGGTTGAGCGGACGCAGCACGGAGTTGTGCTCGAGTACCGTCGTGACCACGCGGTCGCCGGGGCGCACTACGCCATTGATGGCGGTGTTGAGCGCCGCCGTGGAGTTAGGCGTAAAGCACACATGGTCCGCCCTCGGGCAACCCAAAAGGCGCGCGAGCTTGGCACGGCAGCCATGAATCGTACGAGCGGCATCGAGAGCACCCGACGTGGCGCCGCGCCCGGCATTGCCGAGCGAGCACATCGCCTGCGTCACGGCATCGATGACCGCCTGCGGCTTGTGCATAGTCGTCGCCGCGTTATCAAGGTAGATCATCGCACGACCTCCCACATATCGATCACGGTAAAGCCCTCGGTGGGAACGCCCGCCGCGGCAAGCTCGCCGCGCAGCAGTTCCTCATCGGCAGGCAACGCCTTCCACGCCAGACCGCAGCCGGCAGCGACCTCCCCGGGCACGGGAATCGTTCGTCCGGGAAGACCGCGCTCGATGCACAGAGATTCGCAGCCCATGGCGGCCGCCGTGGTGGGAAACGTGATGACAAGCGCCGGGCGCTTCTCCCTCATGGCAACTCCAACCAATACGCTACGGGCGCACGACGCGCACGGCCTGCTCCATCTTCTCCACGATCACGTACATGTTGGTGACCTCGCCCACCGCAAGCTGGTCTTTAATACCAAAGTGGTCCAGGCAGGTACCGCAGGTGAGAATCTCGACACCCTGCTCGGCCAGGCCCTTCAGGTCATCGAGCACCGGAGAGCCCTCGACGGTGAGCTTGGCACCGCCGTTATAGAACAGCATGGTCGCGGGCAGCTCCTCCTGCTGCGTCACGGCAAAGATGAAGGCCTTCATGAGCTTGTGGCCCAGCTCGTCGTCGCCGCGGCCCATGCAGTCGGTGTAGACGGAAATGACGAGCTTGCCCTTGCCGGCGCTGGCATCACAGAAGGCAGCGCCATCCTGCTCGGGATCGGCCACGGCAACGGCGCCAGAGGTCGCCACGGTCACGTGCCACTCGGCGTCAGAAACCTTCTCGACCGAGGCCGTGCAGCCCTTCTCCTGCGCCATCTTGGAGATGTTCTTGACGGCGGTCTCGTTATCGACCGAGGTCACCACGGCACCCTCGCCATCGAGCTGTTTGAGCGCCTTAAGCGTCTTGACGACGGGCAGCGGGCAGGCATCGCCCATGGCATTGACTTCAATCTTGGTAGACATAGCAAATTCCTTTCGAAAGAACCGTTCTAGAGAACGGTAAACAGTTACATAAACGTGCGGGCTAGCGGACAACGTGGACGGCAGGACCGCCCGGCACCGGCTCGCACACGCGACCGATTGTGGCGGCAACGCGCCCCTCGGCATCCAGGCGACGCGCAAGCTCATCCACATCCCTCGCGGGCGCCGCAATAAGCAAGCCACCCGATGTCTGCGGATCGTACAGCGCATCCAACATGCCTGGCTCAAGATCCTCGTCGGCCGTCACGCGCGGGCCAAAGAAGTCCTGGTTGCGGTAGGAGCCAGCGGGGATAATGCCCAGACGCGCCATGTCGAGCACCTGGTCAAAGAGCGGCACCGCCCCCGACGCAAGCTCAATCTGCACGCCCGAGCCCTCGGCCATCTCGCACGCGTGCCCGATCAGACCAAAGCCCGTAATGTCGGTGCAGCCGTGAAGCTCGAGTCCCTCAGCCAGGCGAATCGGCGCCTCGTTGAGGGTGCGCATCGAGTCAAACATGGGACCAGCCTCGTCCTGCTCGACAAGCTCGCCCTTAATGGCCGTGGTGATAATGCCCGAGCCGATCGCCTTGGTCAGCAGCAGAACATCGCCCACGCGCGCGCCGCTGTTGGCAAGCATGCGGTCGAGCGTGACAAAGCCACTCACGGACAGGCCGTACTTGGGCTCGTCGTCGTTGATGGTGTGACCGCCCGCGATGGAGCAACCCGCCTCGACGCACTTGTCGGCGCCGCCCGCCAGAATCTGACCGGCAACCTCAACGCCCAGGCAGCTCGGGATGCACAGCAAGTTCATGGCATGGCTCGGCCGCCCGCCCATGGCGTAGATGTCCGACAGCGAGTTGGCCGCGGCGATCTGGCCAAACAGGAACGGGTCGTCGACCATCGGCGGGAAGAAGTCGATGGACTGCACGAGGCCAAGGTTCTCCCCTACGCGGAAGACGCTCGCATCGTCGGAGGTATCGAACCCCACGAGCAAGTTGTCGTTATGCACATTGGGTAAATCGCCCAGGACCTGGGCGAGGGCTCCGGGGGCCAACTTAGCGGCTCAACCGCTCGCGGCCGTCATGGACGTGAGCCTCATGGTGTCCTTAGCCATACGAACCCCCTTCCAACAAATCAACGACTTTAAGTATACGCCCCAGGCACGCTTCCCAAGAAACCGCCGACGGCTCGAACGTCGAAGGCGGAGCCGCAAGCGCCTGCGCGATAGCATCTGCCAGTGCGCGCTCAAACAACGGAAGGTCGGCCGCCACAGGCGTGTCGACATCCGTCATACGCGGCGACGCCACCCACGTCACGGGAGCACCGGGAAGCATCGCCTCCATCCAGGGACGAACGCCGGGCAAATCGGTCGCCACAACTTTGCAGCCGCACGCGAGGGCCTCGATCGTCACGAGCGGCAAACCTTCGTAAAACGAAGGCAGCACAAAGACGTCGGAACTGCGGTAGGCACGCACGAGTTCATCGCTATCCAGGCGCCCCGCAAGCGTCACCGGCACATCCGAGGCCGCGGTCAAGCGCTCGATACGCGCGTACTCGGCATCGTCCCCGCGGCCGCCCACAAGTACCAAGCCAGATGGTCGGACGTCATGGTCAATCGGCAATGACACGGCTCGAACCAGCGACTCGACGCCCTTTTTAAAGCAAATCTTGCCCACGTACACAAGCGATCCCGGCCGCCTCGCCGCGCTTGCGTCGCGGCAGAAGACGCGATGGTCGTAGCCCGTCCCAATCACGTGGATGCGATCGGCATCGACGCCGCACACCAGGCCAATCTGCTCAGCCTGCTCAGCATGGAGCGCAAAGACAGCATCGAGCCGACGAACCGCATTTACGATGCGATCGCGCTCGAGCGCATGCGAACGCAGCTGGCGCAGATCGGTCGAATGGCACACGGCGACAACCGGCACGCCCCGGACGCACTCGCGCGCCAATGCGGTCACCAGATACAGGTGATGGCAGAGCACCAGATCGGGCCGAAACTCAGCCACCGCCCGATCGATTGCAGCAGCAAATGCCCGCTCAAATGCCTTGAGCATCGAGGGCGTCAGGTCACGATAGCGTGTAGAGGGATAGGGCATGACATCGGACATACCGCAGATCGGAAACGGCAGCTCGGGCGACTCGAACGGTACGGCAAACACGGCAGCACGCCGGTCCAGCTCGCCTTGGGTATCACCCGGCGCCGCACCGCAAAGCACGGCGGCGCGATGCCCCGTCTCGATCTGCTCGCGCACAAGCGCGGCAAGGTAGGTGCCGCTGCCGGTGCTATCTGGTTTTTGTGCCGTGATATTGAGGATGCGCATGTCGCGGTACACCCCTAGGCCAAGGCGGCGGCGCGGACAGCCGCGCCGATCGCTCCGGCAAAGCGAGCCTGGGGCGAGGTGGTCACCGGCGACCCCAGTAGCTCGCCCAACCGCTCCACAACGTAAGCGTTCTCGCACAGACCACCGGTCAGATAGTACGGGGCGCCCGCCGCCTGCCCGGCCATGGTCGCCACGCGCGACACGACGCTGTCGATCACGCCACGGGCAATGTTCTCGCGCGGCTCACCGCGACCGATCAGGCTGATGACCTCGCTTTCGGCAAAGACCGTGCACATGCTGCTGATCTTGGTAGGCTCGCCGGAACGCGCCAGGTCGGCCATCTGCTGCTGGGAAATGCCCAGGCGGTCGGCCATGATCTCCAAAAAGCGCCCCGTGCCGGCGGCGCACTTGTCGTTCATGGCAAACTTGGCCACGCGGCCACTTTTAAGCTGAATGACTTTGGTGTCCTGGCCGCCCACGTCGATCACGGTACCATGGTCACCAAACAGTCGCACGGCACCGGTGCCGTGGCAGGTGATCTCGGTTACGACCTTGTGCGCATAGGGCACGGCGACACGGCCGTAGCCGGTCGCGATCACGCGCACGTCGTCGGCAGCCACGTCATAGCCAGCCGCCGCCAGTGCCTCGCGCAGCCGCTCGGAAGCATCGACCGAGGAAAACCCGGTTGGCTGCACGCACGTCCACGCCACCGAACCCTCCCCATCGACCACGGCAGCCTTAGCCGCCGTAGACCCGATATCGATCCCGATCCCTATCATGGCTCTCTCCTAATCCAAACATCAAAGACAGCGGCGCGTTCAGGCGCCTTAGCTCTAGGTTTCTCAGGTGCCGGAGGTTGCCCCGAAAGAGGAGCGCGGCGTACTTTGGTACGCAAGCGACGGTTTGAGAGGCAAGATCCGGTGCCTGAGGAAGCTAGAGGGTTTCGATGAAGGCGGCGATGCGGGTCTCAATCTGGCCCATGTCGCCGTTGCTGTAGTCGGTCTCGATCTTCATATACGGAATACCCGCACCCTCGACGGCCTCCTGCATGCGCGCACTCTCCACGTTAAAGGTGTGGCACGCCTGCAGCACGCTCTCCACTACGCCATCGACATGATACTTCTCGCACATGGCCAGCGTGTTTTCCATACGACCGTCGTTGGGCGTCATGACCGAGCAGTTGATGTCCAGGTAGCGATCGGCGATAGCGCGCAGAATGTCGGGTGCGTCGGGGTCGATCATCATGGCCGCCGTACGCTCGCCCGAGCAGTCATCCATACACACGACCACGCCGCCGTTGGACTCGATGGTGCGGCCGATCTTGTTAATCACGCCGCCCACCGGGCAGCCGGTAATCAGAATGCGCTTGGCATCCGCCGCAACCGGGCGCTCGCCCGCGTCGTAGGCCTCGCGCAGCTTGACAACCTTTTGCTCCAGCTGCTGCGTATAGGCCTCGATATCAAAGCTGAACGTACCGGCAAACATGGTGCTCATCAGGTCGACGCCGCTCATGGCCGCAGGCTGGTTGGCCTGGAGGGCAAACATCTCGAGTTGCGCCGCACGCAGACGGTTGCGGCGTCGGACGGCAGCACGTAGGTCATCGTCGGTAATCGTGATGCCGTAGAAGCCCTCGAGTTCCTCCTTGAGCAGACGGCACTCCTCGTACCAGCCCTCGCGCTCGTAGGCGCGGTCGCGACCCTGCGGAAGATGCAGAATGTGCGTGCGCTTAAGCTCGTTGAGTAGCTCGTACATCTTCTTCTTGCCGTCGCAGGTGGTCTCGCCGATGATCATGTCGCTAAAGTACGTAAACGGGCACTTTTGCGAATAGGCAAAACCATACGTCGACTTGATGAGCGGGCAGAGGTTTGCCGGCAGCACCTTCTCGGCCTCGGGAATCACCTCGTCGGACGTACCGCACAGAGCCACGCTCGAGGCGCCCGCGGCATCGATAATCTCGAGCGGCGTATAGCTGCACAAAAAGCCGACCAGGCGATTACCCGCCTGCTTGTAATCCTTAACGCGAATAAACGCCGCCTTGCGTTGTTCGTTAAACTCCTCAAACGTGCTGGGCAACGGCTGCTCAATATTTTCCGACATATAACTCCTAAACCTTTTAACCAACCAAGGAAGCGGCTTTCCCAGGTGCCCGAGGTTGCCGTGAAAGAGACGCGCCGCGTACTTTCGCACGCAAGCGACGGTTTGAACGGCAAGATCGGGTGCCTGGGAAAGCCGCCGGGACGGATAGCCCTAAATGGTTTCCAAGAAGGCCTCGATCCTGGTTTGCAGTTGGCCTGCATCCTCACCGGCGTAGTCGGTCGTGATGTGCATAAACGGAATGCCGGCTTCCTCGGCGGCCTTCTCCACGGCAAACGACTCCATCTCATAGAGCGTGCAGAACTGCAGGGCCACGTCGACGATGCCGTCGGCATGCAGGTCCTTGGCCATCTGGACAATGTCCTTCATACGCTGGTCGTTGGGCGTAAAGACGGCGCAGTTGATCTTAAAGTAGCGCTCGGCGATGGCATCGAGCATCTCGTCCACCGTCTCACCGGACTCGTCGACCAGGTCCTTGTAGTAGCGCGAGCCCGTGCAGGACTCCTCGCCTACCACAACGCCGCCGGCCTTCTCGATGAGGTTGAACAGCTTCCAGTTGGGCACGGCCATGGGCGTGCCGGTGTACAGAATGCGCTTGGTCCCCTTGGGCGCCACGCCCTCGCCGGCCTCGACACGCTGCTCGCACTCAGCCGCCATATCGTTAATGGCTCCGGTCAGACGTGGCGTGTCGTCCATAAAGGCGGCCTGAACGGTCAGCAGGCTGTCCAGACCGCTGATGGGCGCTGGGTCGGCAGCGCGCGTGGCAGCGAGGCGCTGCAGGGCGCGACGCTTCTCATTGACGGCGTGGATGGCGGCCTTCAGACGCTCGGGCGTAATCGTGACGCCGCACTCTTCCTCGATCTTGGCGGCAAGCTTCTTGACCTCGGCCTTCCAGGTCACAAGCGTCGACTCATCGTGTACGTTGGGAATATCCATGACGTACATGTTCTTTTGCGTGGCAAAAAACTCGTAGGCTTTCTTCTTGCCATCGCAGGTGTTCTCGCCTACCACCAAGTCACTCGACTCAATGTAGGGGCAGACCTCGCCCAGCTTAAAGCCGGCAAAGCTCTTGATAAGCGGGCAGGTGTTGCGCGGCAGATGCTCCTCGACCTTATCGGTTGCCCAATCGGCACCCGAGCACAGGCCCACGGGAATGCCGTCGCAGGCGAGCACAATCTCCTCGGGCACGTACACGCAGAACGAACCGACGATCTTGGTGGCCTCGCCGGCCTCCTTCTTGTCGAGCATCTCCTTAATACGGCCGCTGTGGATGTTGGTAGCCACAAAGTCCAGGTAGGACGTGGACTTGGGGCGATTGTTCTGCGTCAAGAACATATCGCCGTACATCTGGCCCACGGCGCCCAGCAGCATGTCGTGGTCGGCAAGATTCATGCCGAGGCTCTCCCACATCGGATGGAAATCAAATTCTTCAGCCATGACGGTTCCCCTCTCGAACCAAAAACGGATAACAGCGGTATCGATGCACGACGGGCGGCGATTGCCCTGCCGTGCTCAAACCCGGAGTTTTGGGGAACCTGCTTTGCGGTTGACTATTTAGTTGTGCGTCGTCTCTCCCGGAGCCGTGAACATACCTGCTCATATGCGGCTCCGAGCGATATATAGGGCACGCGCGGCAACGCGGCAAATGTATGTCGTCTGCGGCATGTGCGCACCCTCCTTTACAAGTTAAGGTCAACTATATCAACGGTCATCGACCATGCGAACACCGTTGACATTCGTATGACAGCGTCGTGTGCCGCCGTTTAATAAATTATTATCTTGCTTGATAATTAATTGCCATTCTACATTCGGCGAACGGTAGGAAACGAAACGGCGGGCTACCGAGAACCCTCGACAGCCCGCCCTCTACCCTATCGACAAACCAAATGGATCCTACTGGCATCAAAATGCATGCGCAGCGTCTCGCCTGCTTGCGGCAGCTCGTCGACAGGCACGCCCACCTTGTTGACCTTCCACTGCAGGCGAGTCGGCGCATCGATGCGCGGCGCATCCAACAGCACCAGGCGCTCAAAACGCGAATCGCTCACGCGCGCCACGTGCAGGTCGTAGCTGTTGCGACCCCGCTCAGCGCGATTGTCAACATGGAAGTAGCTTGCGCGAATGCCCAGGTACGCCACATTATCGGGAACCTCGCGACCCACGTTAAAGGTCATGCCCCAGTCGAGGGCTTCAACTTCTTCGTCGCCGATCTTGCGCGCCCGGCTTGTGTTCTTGCAGCCCGTCAGGCGCAGCGCCGCCAGCGTCTGCGGACGGCGGACCACGTCCTCGACAGAGCCGATCTCCTCAACATGCCCGTCGTGCATCACGCAGATGCGCTGGCACAGGCGGCACGCCTCGTCGATGTCGTGGCTCACGTAGAGCACGGTGCGGTTGCACACATCGAACAGGTCGAGCATGTTCTGTTCGAGCGCGCTCTTAAGATAGGAATCGAGTGCGCTCATGGGCTCGTCGAACATAAAGATGCCCGGGTGCGCCGCCACCATGCGCGCAAGCGCCACGCGTTGCTGCTGACCGCCCGAGAGGCGCGCGGGATAGCGGTCGACAAAATCGGCCAGACCGAAAATGCCCAGATAGCGCTCGGCGAGCTTTTTGCGCGCGGCGGCGTCACCCGCGTCCTTTACACCGGCGCACACGTTATCAGCCACCGTCATGTTGGGAAACAGCTGATAGTTTTGGAACAGCAAAGCACACTTGCGCTCCTGGGGCGACAGGTTGATACCCGCCGCCGAGTCAAAGAAGGTCACGCCGTTGACGACGATCTCGCCCTCGTCGGGCGTCTCCACGCCGGCAACGCAACGCAAGGTGCAGCTCTTGCCACAACCCGAGGCGCCCAGCAGCGCCACGCGCTCCTCGCCGGCCTCAAGCTGCATGTCGAGAGTGAACCCCGGATAGCGCTTTTTGATATCCAGAACAAGCGACATGGCTTATCGACCTCCCTTTGCGACCGTGTCATCGCGCATAAGCTCGGCCAGCGCCTCGCGATCGATACGCAGTGCATCGCCGCCGACTGGGTCGAGCGAATCGGTCTGGCCGCCCAGCTGCTTGGCCTGCTTGCGCTCCGCGCGGGACAGGCCGCGCTCACGGTACTTTTGCGAATGCGCCGTGTACATATTGATGAACAGAATGACCAGGAAACTGAACACGATTACGACGATGACCCAAAAGAGAGCTACCGACGTGTTACCGCCCATCCACTCAAAGTAAATTGCAATGGGAATGGTCTGCGTAATGCCGGCATAGTTGCCCGCAAAGAACAGCGTGCAGCCAAACTCGCCCATCGCGCGAGCGAAGGCGAGCACCGTGCCGGCAGCAATCGAGGGCCAGCCGAGCGGCATCATGAGCTTGGCAAAGATGCGGCGCTCGGACCAGCCCAGCGTGCGCGCCGCATCGAGCATCTGCGTGTCGAGGCTCTCGAAGGCACCGAGCGCCGTGCGGTAGACCAGGGGAAACGACACCACCACGGCGGATATCACCGCCGCGGGCCACGTAAAGACGATCGAGATGCCGTGCGCGATGAGCCACTGGCCCACCCCGGTCGAGCGGCCAAACAGCATGAGAAGCAGAAAGCCGCAGACCGTGGGCGGCAGCACCATAGGAATCGTAAAGACCGAATCGAGCAGGCCCTTGATGCGACTCGAGGTACCCATAGTCTTCCACGCGGCGAACAGGCCCAGCGCAAAGGAGATCAGCAGGGCAAGGCCGCTCGTTTTAATGGACACCCAAAACGGGCGATAGTCGATGTCGCCCAAAAAGGAGGCCAGAGAGGTCAAGGGCCCCCGCTCATCCCGCAACACGACAGACGATGCTTCAACCATTTGAGCGCTATCAAGCCAACGCGCGCCGCCCTTGGCATCACCCGAGGCTGATGCAATCACCACATAGCGGTCCCCATCCGTACCGCGCTCGTCAAAGCCATAGGTATACCCGCCGGTATCAAACGTTGTTTCCGCCGTGACATACCAAGGAAGATCCACGTCCCCTAGCTGCGCACCTCCCATGCAGTTTGCACTGTCGAGCTTACAGACGAGGGCTTTGAGACCCGATACGCACTCGTTGTCCTGCGGATCCAACCCATACTTCTCGACCGCCTTGGGCGATATCCACACCACAACGCGATCGGCGGCAGGCGCCACTACAAGGTCCACGTCCTCGTCAACGGGAAACCGGTAGCCCTCAGGCTGGCCCTCCATGGCACGAGCGGTCCCCTTGGCCAACCGCTCAAAACCTTCGATCCCATAGGAAAGCCCATGAGCGGTCGCAGCAACCTGGGCCCCGTGCTCAGCGTCCCCGGCAAACGCAAATCCCGGCACCCAGCAAAGCGCGAAGGTCAAAGCACAGGCGACAAGCATGCGGAATCTATTAAGCACGAAAAGCTCCAAGCGAATACAAGGACGAAGTGAAAAACAAAACGATGGAATTATC
Source organism: Collinsella sp. (assembly GCA_023708985.1). GTDB lineage: Bacteria > Actinomycetota > Coriobacteriia > Coriobacteriales > Coriobacteriaceae > Collinsella. Next base: position 5,614 of record BREX01000025.1, on the reverse strand, counting down.
GCGCCAAGCCGCACTACGCGGAAAGCTCAAAGCCGTACTTGGCCCAAATCTTCTGGGCCTTCTTGTTGGTCAGGCAGAAGTCGATGAACGCCTTGGCCTTGTCGGCGTGCTCGGAGCTCTCGGCAACGGCACCCGGGTACACGATGGGCTTGTGCGAGTCCTCGGGGCACACAAAGGCTTCCTCGATGCCGTCGTAGCGGAAGATGTCGGAGCTGTAGACAAAACCAGCCACGCAGTCGCCCGTAGAGACGTAAGACGCAGCAGTGCCGACCTTGTCGGCCAGGGCCACCTTGTCGGCGATCTCGGGAGCATACTCGCCGTCGTCGCCCTCGGTACCGGTGTAGAGGCCCACGGAGGCCAGGGCCTGGTTGGCGTACTTGCCGGCGGGGACGGTCTTGGCGTCGCCAATGGCAATCTTACCGTCCAGATTCGCGACGTCGGCGATGGCCTCGACCTTAGTATCGGAGCCCTCGGCGCGAATGATCACGAGGTCGTTGACGAACATGTCCTCACGCGTGTCGGCATCGACGAGCTCGGCGGCTTCGGCGTCGTCCATGGTGCCCTTGGAGGCCGTGATGAGCACGTCGACGGCGGCACCGGCACGCATCTGCTCAACGAGGTCGCCGGAGGCCTTAAACTGCGTGTCGGCAAAGGTGGTGCCGGTCTGCCCGGTGTAGAGCTCCTGAACCTCGGGCAGGGCCTTCTCGAGCGAGTTGGCGGCAAAGACCTGCAGCTCGACAGCTTTCTTGGAAGATGCCTTAGCAGAACCGGCATCGGATCCGGCCGGCTCGGACGTCTTGCTGCCCGAGCAACCGGCAAGACCAAGGCCGGCAGCGGCGACAGCAGAAAGTGAGACGAATCCGCGGCGAGAAACCAAATCGAACATATTCAACCCTTTCGGATCTTGTGCCCGGGTACCCCACCGCGGGCTTTAATCTGCAATCAGCTTATACTTCTGCGCGAATAATGATTATGAGAAATTATTCTCTCCAGAGAATATAGTTTCAAGTTACCGTGCACCTCGGTGTCGCTTCGGCGGAAAACAAAAGCGGAGCGACCGATAAGGTCGCCCCGCCGCAGGTAAACCGCTTAGTTGGTATGTCCGCCGCCCGCTGTCATCTGAGCCGCATGCTCCAGCTGGTCCGCTATGGCCTCCCAGCTTTCGCGGGCGGCCTTCGTAGAACCGGGATAGTTTACGACAAGTGTATGACCTCGTTGCATGCAAATAGCACGCGAGAGCATGGCGCGGCGCGTCTTGGTCATCGAATACGCGCGGATTGCCTCTGCAATACCCGGCACATCGCGGTCGCAGACGGAACGCGTCGCCTCGGGCGTTACATCGCGCATCGAAAGCCCCGTGCCGCCGCAGGTGAGCACGACATTGGCGTGGCACTCATCGGCGGCTTCCACAATGGCATCACCGATCTCGCTGACGTCGTCGCGCACGACCACATGTGAGGCGACCGTCCAGCCCTGTGCCTCGATAAGTTCCTCGAGTGCGGCTCCAGCCTCGTCCTGGGCAAGATCGCGCGTATCCGAGCACGTCACAATCGAAATCTTCAGCTCCATAGCATTCCTCCTACAACACGGCGCCCTCGGGCAGGTCGACGCGAACAACGTCCACGGCATCGCCCGCCTTGAACTCGCACGGTCCTTCGTCAATACGCAGTAGACAGTTGGCCCGCTGCATCGTGCCGAGCAGCGCCGAATTCTGTGTCTTAGCCTCGGTCACCAACAGCTCACCGGTCTCGAAGTCGCGCAAAACCGTGGCGCGATCGAAGAAGCGGCGATGCTGTCGCTTTTTCACGCCGTGTGTGAGCGTCGCCTGCTGCACGGGACGCGCAACCTCGGCAAAACCGCGCATCTTGCGAATCGCCGGACGGGCAAGCATCTCAAAGCCCACATACGCCGCGGCCGGATTGCCCGAAAGCCCCAGGTAGGGCTTACCCCCGAGCAAGCCAAACGTGATGGCCTTACCCGGACGCATCGAGATGCGATCGAACAGTACCTCGCCCTCGCGCCGGACGAGCGCCGTCACGAAATCGTAATCGCCCGCCGAGGCGCCACCGCTCGTAATGACAAAGTCGCACTCCTGCACGGCACGATGCACGAGCTCGGCGATCGCTTGCTCATCATCGGGCGCAATGCCGTAGAACACGGGCTCGGCGCCGGCATCGAGTGCTTCGGCCATCAACGCCGACGAGTTGGAATCGCGAATTTGCCCGTGCGTCGGCAGCTCACCCGGCGCAACCAGCTCCGTGCCCAGCGAGATGATGCCCACACGTGGGGCAGCGTGCACCTTCACGCTCGCGTATCCGGCGCTTGCCAGCAGACCCGCGCCCGCCGGAGCCACAACCTCGCCGGCGTGCATCACAACATCGCCGGCATGGGCCTCCTCGGCGGCAGAGCGAACATTCTCCCCCACCTTGGCCGGCGCCGAGAACCTCACACGCGAGCCCTCGTTGCCGTCACCGTCGAGCACATCAACGATCTCGTACTTCACCACGGCATCGGCACCTTCGGGTACCGGCGCGCCCGTCATGATGCGGACTGTCTCGCCCGCGCCGATTGCGCCCTCAAACACATGGCCCGCGGCCTCGTGTCCGATAACGTCGAGCATCACCGGCGCCTCGCCAGATGCCTGCGCCAAGTCCGCCGAGCGCACGGCATATCCGTCCATAGCGCTGTTGGCAAACGGCGAGATGTCGATATCGGCCACCGCATCCTCGGCCAAGGGAAGACCGGTGGCCTGCCACACGGGAATCTCGACGAGATCGGTCGGAGCAACGTGCGACAGAACAATCGACTGCGCGTCCTCCAGCGGAATGAGTTTCTCTGCCATATGCACCTCTTAATGCCACGGCGCACAACAGGGGCGCCGATTCTTTATGCTTGTCTCAGTATAATCCCCCGACGCACGACCGCGACTCGGCCTGTACCCGCAAATACACCTGTCGGTTGCAGGCCGCGAAACAGAATGGAAACCAACCCACCGGCTCGTCGCGTTTACCGCGTTTTATAATGCTTGCGTTGCAACCTAAAAGAGGAACGTATGGCTCATAACGACAAAACCGAAAGCGCAAACGAAACGCAGGATCATTCCCAGCCGCTCGACGATGGCGGCTTTTTCTCCCTGAACGACGTCATCACGGCAGGCAGGCATCAGCTCACCCGCTCTGAGCATCTCTTGGCTGCCGACACGCGCCGCAACGCCCGCAACCTACTCGCGAGCGCCAAGTTGCTCGCACTCGTCGTCATCGTCTCGCTCGCCATGGGCGTTGCCGCTTGGGCGTTTTTGGCCTCGCTGAATATCGCGACCGACTATCGTGAGCACCATGCGTGGATTTACGCGCTGCTTCCCGTTGTGGGCATGGCCACCGCATGGGTGTACAAAAACCACGGTCTTGCCGCCAAGCGCGGCAACAACCTGGTCATCGACTCCGCTCTGGGCACGCGCCTCATCCATATGCGCATGGCCGTCCTCACGTTTGTGTGCTCCACGCTCACGCACCTAACGGGCGGATCGGCCGGTCGCGAGGGAGCCGCGGTGCAGATCGGCGGCACCATCGCCAGCAACATCTCGAGCCTCGCCCACCTCAAAAAGCATGACCATCACGACCTCATGCTCGCCGGCATCTCGTCGGCCTTTGGCGCCGTATTCGGTTCGCCCCTTGCCGGAGCTTTCTTTGGCATGGAGATGTGCTTTATCGGCAAGATCGACTACACCGCGGGCATCTACTGCCTGGTCGCCTCGTTTACCGGCTACTTTACATCACTCGCCCTGGGTACCGAGTACGAGGCGAATGTCATCGCCAGCGTTCCCGCTATGACGCCCAAAACGGTTGTCATCGTTGTTATCAGCGCCATTATCTTCGGTCTGACTGCACGCCTCTTTGCCTGGTCGGTTCGAACCGTCAAGAGCCTGTACGGTCGCTTTATCACCAATTACCTCATTCGCGCACTCATAGGCGCACTCGTGGTTTTGGCCGCCTATGCCCTCCTCGACGCCTGGGACTACGCCGGCCTTTCCACGTGGCTTTCCGGCGCCGGTTTTGCCGGCAACACCACCCTGGCGGACGCAGCCATCAAGTTGGTCGTCACAGCGCTCACCCTTGGAGCCGGCTTCCAAGGCGGCGAGGTCACGCCCCTGTTTGGTATCGGTGCGGCGCTCGGCGGCTGGATCGGTTGCCTCACCGGGCTCGACCCCAGTTTTCTGGCGGCTCTCGGCATGCTCGGCGTGTTCTGCGCCGGCCTCAACGTGCCCATCACCACCTGCATGATGGCCATCGACCTGTTCCACGGCACGGCAGCCGGGTTCTTTGTCATCGTGGCCTTTATCAGCTACCTAACCGCCGGACACCGCGGCGTATACCCCGCCCAGCGCATCATCTCGCCCAAGCGCCGTTCGCTTATTGTGGATGAGGGCGGTACGGTAGCGGATGCTATCGAGCGCCACAACGACCTGATAGAGTAGACGTAAGTATTCGACGTGCAGCCACAATCGGGGGCAATTAGACCTGAGCGCGACCGCACCGTCACGTCATACGCCGGGAGTCGCCCCATGCACGCAACTGATTTTGGCCGCACGCTCATCATCGCCAACCCAGCAGCCCAATCGGGTGCGGCGCACGAAGTTGCCGAGCGCCTGCAACGCTTTTTGGATATGACCGCGCGAGCATCCCAGTTTGACCTGGTGCTGACCGAGCGCATGGGACACGCCAAGGAGCTGGCCGCACAGGCTCAGGGCTATCGCACCGTTATCGCCCTTGGCGGTGACGGCGTGATTCACGAGGTCGTCAACGGGCTTATGACGCAAGAGGAGGACGCCCGCCCCGCTCTTGCCATCCTACCCGTGGGCTCTGGCAACGATTTTGCCCAAACGCTCGGCATCGACGATTTCTCCGGTAAGGATTTTGGCGCGCTGCTCAACTGTGAGCTGCAGCGTCAGGACATCGGGCGAATTCGCTCGTGGAGCCCTGCGAGCGGCAGCGGCGAGGCTACCGTTGAGTACTACGACCAGACGCTTTCGGTCGGCATCGATGCCGCCATCGGCCTTGGCACCACCGAGCTGCGCAAAAAGACCGGCTTGACGGGCGCGCCGCTCTACACCCTCTCGGGACTTGAGCAGTTTGGCCTACGTTATCGCAACTACCCCATGACAGTCAGCTTTGACGGGGCGCCTGCCGAGCGCGTGAGGGCGATCATCATGGCGATTCAGCTGGGTCCTACCTATGGCTCGGGCTATCGCATCTGTCCCGACGCCGACCCCTGTGACGGTATATTCGACGTCTGCTACGCCTGCGGCCCCGTTCCGCGCGCGGTCGCGCTTCCCATGTTCCTTTCGGCCAAAGATGGCCACCATACCAAGTTGCCGCCGGTTCGCATGCGCCGCTGCCGCCATGCCGAGCTTACCTTTGAGGAGCCCGACTACCCCATCCAGGCCGACGGCGAGCCCGTTGTCGCCTCACGCATCGAGGTCGACATCCTCGCCGGCGCCCTCGAGGTCTGGCACCCCACCCGCTAACCCCACCTAAGTTGCGGTGAAATAGGGACTGTTTAGGGGGTGCGGACAGAAAGTTGGACCGCGGGGCGGTCCGGACTGGAGGTTCGCATG
>BREX01000024.1 GCA_023708985.1 Collinsella sp. | reverse complement strand
CGCGATTGGCGAAAATACGTTGGTGAAAATGGTGAAAAATATATTGACGCTAACAATTGATCTCAATCTTGCCTTTAAGCTGCGGAATCTGTTCCTCGATCAGCGCCGCAACTGCTTCGGCATCCTCGCGGCACGCCGAGTGCGACATGATGCACTTACCCGAATAATCCGCACCGTCCTGCACGTGTGCCATCATGGTCTTAGCCATCTCGGAAATCGCGCGCTTCTTAGTGCGAATCTTCTCACGTGGCGACAGCCCACCTTCGCAATCGACCGTCATAAGCGGGCAAATCTTAAGCGCCGTGCCGATGATCGCGCTCGCAGCCGAAATGCGACCGCCGCGCAGGTAGCTCGACAGATCGGTCGAGAAGAACCAGTGGTGCAGGTTGAGCTTGTGCTCCTCGATCCAGGCAGCCGTCTCGTCGAGTGAAGCCCCGCTATCGCGCACGTCGGCGGCACATTCCGCCAGCAGGCCAAAGCCCGAAGACGCCGCCAGCGAATCGATGACGCGCACCTTGCCGCCCTCGGGATAGCGATCCGCAAGCATCTGCGCCGCGACGCAGGCCGATCCATACGTGCCCGAAATACCCGACGACAACGTCAGGTGCAGCACGTCTTTACCCTCGGCAACAAACGGCTCCCAAAACTCCTCGTACTCACCCACGCTCACCTGAGACGTCTTGGGCATGGCGCCCGCGGCAATCTGGGCAAAAAACTCGTCCGGCGTAATCGACTGATACAGATCGTCCGTATAGACAACATCGTCGATCTCGTAATGAAAACACACGACAGGGATATTGCGCGACGCAAAGAACTCACGGGTTCGATCGGCGGCGGATTCACAGGTCAGGACAAAATCACTCATATGAGGCTCCTTACTCATTGCTGCGCAAATTATCGCACAGTGAGCCTACATGCGGTACATATGTCCACTATTTACCAAATCGAACCAATAATAGTGAACATCTTTACCACCATCGTCTCCACCGACCCGACGCATAAATATCTGAGAAAACACCCTCTGTCGTCTCCACCCGACCAACACATCTACCTTCACTAAATCGATTTACCAAACCGTTCAGCCGACAATTCAGCCGCTGGCGCAAAATCGAAACAAAAGCGGCGCATACTGGTAAACGTTTGACGCTGTTTATCAGTTTTACCAGCCCCATCGGAAGGTGTTTCATGGTCGCATTCGATCGCAACCCGCAAGACTTCAAGTATCTGCGCCTGCTGTCGAGACAGTTCCCCACCGAACAATCCGCATTTACCGAAATTATCAACCTCTCGGCCATCCTCAACCTACCCAAGGGCACCGAGCATTTTATGAGCGACGTGCATGGTGAGTACGAAGCCTTTATGCACATCCTCAACAACTGCTCGGGCGTCGTGCGCGAACATGTCGACGAGATCTTTGGCGACACGCTCTCCTTTGACGAAAAGGGCGAGCTGTGTACGCTCATCTACTACCCGCGCGAGAAGATCGACCTGGTCCGCAGCCGGCGCGAGGACTCGCCAACCTGGTACAAGACGATGCTTGACCAGCTCATCATGGTCGCTCGCTCACTTTCAAGCCGCTACACGCGCTCCAAGGTGCGTAAGGCCATCCCGCGCGACTACGCCTACATCATCGACGAGTTGTTGCACACGCACCCGGACGAGAACAACTATCGCGTGCGCTATCACGAGCGCATCGTGGAGTCCATCCTAGAGACCGCCAGCGCCGACGACTTTATCGAGTCGCTCGCCTCGCTCATCAAGCGCCTGGCCGTCGACCACTTGCACCTGGTGGGCGACATCTTCGACCGCGGCGGCGGCGCGGCCAAAATTATGGACCGTCTGCTCACCTACCATTCACTCGACATCCAGTGGGGCAACCACGACCTGCTGTGGATGGGCGCTGCGGCCGGTGAGCCCGCCTGCATCGCCACGGTGTTGCGCAACAACCTACGCTACGACAACTACGAGATCCTGGAGAACGACTACGGCATCTCGCTGCGTGAGCTTGTCGCCTTTGCCGATGCCACCTACACCGCCGGTGAGTCCATCACCCCGCTGATCAAGGCCATCAACGTGCTGCTCTTTAAGCTCGAGGGCCAGATTATCCAGCGCCACCCCGAGTTCAATATGACCGACCGCCTGTTACTCGACAAGATCGACCACGACACCGGCACGGTCACGCTCGCCGACGGCAGCGTGTGGCCGCTCACGACCAACGACTTCCCCACCGTCGACCCGGCGGACCCCTACACGCTCACGTCTCAGGAGCAGCACATCATCGACAAGCTCGTGTCCGAGTTTGTAACCGCCGATCACCTGCATCGCCATATCGATTTCCTCTACACCCACGGCTCGATGTACAAGGTCGCCAACGGCAACCTGCTCTTCCACGGCTGCGTTCCGCTCAACGAAGACGGCACCTTTAGCAGCATGAACTGCCTGGGCACCTGGCACGCTGGCCGCGATTATCTCGATTTTTGCGACCACATCGCCCGCCGCGCGTGGCGCGTGGGCGACCGCGATGCCCTCGACTGGATGTGGTACCTGTGGATTGGCTTCAATTCACCCGCCAGCGGACGCCTGGTGCGTACCTTTGAGCGCGCCTATATCGCCGATAAGAGCACCTGGGTCGAGCCGATGGACCCGTACTTTACGCTTACCAAGTCGCCCTCGGTCTGCGATGATATCATGCGCGAGTTTGGCGTCGCGCCCATGGCATGCTCGCCGACCGGCCACATCATCAACGGCCACACGCCCGTTAAAACCACCAAGGGCGAGCAGCCCATCCGCGCCGAGGGCAAGCTGCTGGTCATCGATGGCGGCTTCTGCCGCGCTTACCATCCCAAGACGGGCATCGCCGGCTATACGCTCATCTCGAGCTCGCGCGGCTGCCGCCTCAAGTCGCACCGGGCCTTTACGACGGTTGCCGAGGCACTCACGCGCAACGTGGACATCGAAAGCGAGACCAACCGTTTTGACCAAGCAGACCGTCGCCGCATGGTGAGCGACACCGATACTGGCGCCAAGATTCGCAGCCAGATCCAGGATCTGCGCCAGCTGCTCGATGCATATAGAAACGGTGCTATCGAAGAGCGCGTCTAGCCCCACCCGCGGGGATTGGCTAAACTTGCTGAGTTTGTCATCCCCACGGCGTCCCCGCGCCACCCTAAGGCAGGTACCATGCAAAAGCTCCTTGCGCAGATCATGAAATTTGGCGTCGTCGGTGTCATTGCCACGGTTATCGACTTTGGCATTATGAATCTGCTCCACTACGGTCTGGGCCTCAACATCCTAATCGCCAACACCAGCGGCTTTATCATCTCACTCATCTTTAACTACCTCGCAAGCATGAAGTACGTGTTTGCGCACAAGGAAGGCATGAGCCGCCGCCGCGAGTTCATCATCTTTGTCGTGCTGTCCGTGATCGGTTTGGTGCTCAACGACGGCATCGTGCTGGCGCTCAACGCCGGCCTGGGACTCGAGGCCAATATCGCCAAGATCTGCGCCACCGCGCTTGTCATGGTCTACAACTTTGTGACCCGAAAAATCTTCCTGGAGGGCGACGAGACCAAGTAGCTCGAAACCCCTGCAGCATTACGGCGCCCACGGACGACGTGCACTCAGCGCAGTATCGTCCGTGGGTGCCGCTCGTTTACGGGCAAATTTTCAACGTTTGCGGATTAGCTCTTGAAAATTTGGCGAGTTCATATAGTTCTTGGCAAAGACCTTACGTTTCCCTTGTAAAAGCTCTAAAGTATCCTCTGCTCGATTCATCAACGCATTGGATGTGATTACGTGCGCAAGGCGCTGGCACAACCTCATACCAAGCAGTTCCTCAAGTTTGCTGTCGTGGGTCTTATCTCCTTTGGCATCGACTGGGGCATGCTCATTGCGCTCGTCGAGCTGTTCCACCTCGACTTTTTGATGAGCACCACGGTTTCGTTTATCACGTCCGTCGTGGTCAACTACTGGCTCAGCATGAAGTACGTGTTCGACCACCGCGAAGGCATGAGCCGCAAGCGCGAGTTCACGATCTTCACCATCCTGTCGGTGATCGGCCTGGGCCTCAACGACCTGTATATGTTTGTGGGCGTCACGTTTTTGAGCATCGGCTACCAAGCCATGAAGGCCATCGCCACGTTCCTTGTCACCTGGTACAACTACTTCAGCCGTCGCTTCTTCCTCGAGGGCGCACGGTCGTAGTCGATTCACTATTTGCTTGAATGTATAACCGGTTGGAATTCCCGTTCCAACCGGTTTTTTGTTTGCAGAGAGACCCGGCGACCCAGTCCCATTCGCATGAAAAACGGGCGGTCCGGATGTTGGCCCGAACCGCCCGTCTGGCGCGCTATGTCGAGGCCTCTAGCCCGTTACGTAATACCAAACGACGTTGTCGTCATTGGAGAGAACGTAGTTACTGCAGGCCGTCATGGGCGTTGTGCCGTTGACGGAGTACATCCAGCCGCTCGTGCCGCCGTACTGTTTCTCGGCCAAACCACCAATCGCGGAAACATACGTGCCGTACGACGAGCCGTGTGCGTTGACAGAAAGGCCTAGCGCGCACAGGGCATCGTAAACGGTGGCGCCTTCGTTAAAGGTAAAGGTGCCGCCAGAGGACACAGGATTGCCCACAGCGCTCGATGTGACCGAAACCGTCACCGTAACGTAGCTGGACTCCTGTGAGCCGCTTTGGCTGCCCGAGGAGGCGTTTCCACCATTAGAGGACGAGGCTCCATCAGACGACTGGCCACCGCCCGAAGAAGCACCGCCAGACGCATTGGAAGTATCACCGGCTCCCGTATTTTGGGCAGCGGATTTATCGCCAGACTTCTTGCCGCCCCGGTCCTCGGACTTCTTGCTATCCGAGTTTTTGTCCGATTCCTTGTTTGAAGACTCGGAATCGTCCTTGGCGTCGTTCGAACCCTTGGGCTCGTCTTTTGCATCATTCGAAGATTTGGAATCCTTGGAACTGGCCTCGCCCGAAGCGGCAGACGAGCCAGACCCCTTGGTGTCCTTGGCGACGACGCTCTCCCCCGTCACGGTCTGAACGATCCAGTCAATGGACCAGGCGCCGCTCTCGGAAGGATGGACGAAGCCCAGCGAGACGACGATCAGAATGGTGTACGCGGCAGCAAGAACGCCAAGGAGCGCCTTGCGACGAGAGGCGGACGCCGCCGAAGCGGCGCCCTTTTGCTTTGCATCGTCGAACTGAATGAACGATGAATCTGGTTGCTTGGGGTCAGCGTCCTTGGATTTATTGGACACAGCTCTCACCTACCGACGTTTGGTGAACACGAACACGCCGACGATGGCGAGACCACTGACGCCGGCGGCAACGCCAACAATGGCGAGCGGGTTGATGCCAGTCTCCTGCTCGGAAGCACTAGAGGACTTCTTAGCAGCGGTCGTGGAAACAGCACCCATATCGGACTTGGAATCGGACTTCTTGTCGGACTTGCTGTCCTTCTTGCCAGACTTCTTGTCAGACTTCTTCTCGTCCTCCTTATCGGACTTATCGGAGTCTTTCTTGTCGGACTTGTTGTCCTTGGTCTCGGTCTTGGTCGACACCGTCGTCTTGGTCACCGGCTTCTGACCCGGGGCGATAGCGCCGCCAGCCTGCTGGCCCTTCGTGCCGGAGCCGGAGCCCGTGCCAGCGCCAGCACCGGAACCGTTGCCAGCGCCACCGTTGCCACCATTAGTGCCAGAACCGCCATTACCGCCAGGGTTAACGGCATTCTTGGTCCACTTGGCATACAGCGTCAGATCGGCCGTCACCGGCGTGCTAAAGTCATACGCCTGCGCGCAAGCCTCATCGGTATACCAACCACCGAAAGTGTAGCCATCGCGCGTCGGATCGGCCGGCTTGACCAGCTTGCCGTCGGCCGTAGCAACAAACTTAGTGTCGCAAGCAGACCCGCCGTTGGAATTAAAGGCAACCGTCCAAGACTCAACAGCCCCCAGCTTGAACAGAGTACCCGAATCATTGATGTAGTACAGGTTGCCAGAAGCATCGGCAATGACCGGAGAGTCACAGTACTGGTAATGGCCGGCCGCATCATAGATCTGCGTCGCCTCTGCATCGCCGAGAGTATAGCGATACACGCCACCACCAGCAGAGTAGTTGACGTAATCCTTGCTATCCGCGCTGTTCACGGTGAAGTACACATAGGTCTTGCCGCCCTGAACACTCACCAGCGGAGTAGCAGCAATACCGTTGAGGCCAGCCGGCAGCGCCTTGCCGTCGGCAGCAGCGACCATCGTGGTCTTGTCCGTCTTCAGGTTATAGAGAACCAGAGCAGAGCCCGTAGCCGTCTGTCCGCCGACAATCAGATTGTCACCAGACACCGCAGGGGCGCTCAGATTATTCGTAAGGCCCAGATCAACCGTCTTCTGTTCACTCAGCACGCCCTTTGCCGAAAGCAAAATCACATGGAGCTTTCCGTCGTGCGTCATCTGATAGAAGGTCGAACCATTGGACGGATCGGCGACGCAGTCAGCGTTCGCAAGGGCGCCGAGCTTCATGGTCGAAACGACATCGCCCGTCGTCTTATCAATGCACTTAAGCGTACCCGCGCTCGTAGGAACGATGGCATACTTATCCATCAAAGCCGCACCAGTCCAGTAATAGCCCTCGGCAGGGTCGATGTTCTGCCAAGAAACTTCGCCCGTGGCAATCTTAATGCGCGCAAAGGAGCCGTTGCCGTAGGTCGCGTTGTAATTCTCGTCATACGAAATATCGACCGAGCCTACATAGACGTACTCGCCGTCCGAAACGACGGTGCAGGAGCTCTGCGTCAAGTCCGTCAAACCAGGCGTCAGCCACTTGCAGATCAGCTTGTCTGCAGTAATCGCCTGGACCGCACCGCCGTTGAGCGGAACGATGATAAGGCCATTGGTATAGATCGGACGAGAGGTATAGCTCACCTTGGAGGCAAGCGGCGCAGAGGCAACCTTTTTGCCAGTGGACGAATCGATCTTTATGAGCTCGTTCTCGGTCGCGATGTACACAAAACCGTTAGCAATGACAGGCTCGCTGCAGTTGGCATACTGCTGACCAGACTCGGCCTTCCAATCGAAGGCCCACTTAAGACCGGCGGCCTGCGCAGGCGTCTTGGCATCCGTTACGGTCGAACCATTGCCACTGTTGCCGTAGCCGGCCCACTCGGCATCCCAATCAGGAGTCGTTGCGCTCGGGTCCACGACAATCTTGTCGGGATCGGGCATGGGCGATTTATCGGTGGTGTAGGCAAACGTAGCCTTGTCGCCGCTCTTGAGCGTGACCTGGTTGGCGCAGAGAGATGAGGGCTCTCCGTTGATAAACAGACGCCAAGATTTATTGGTCGCAGCATCCCAGGCATACGGCTTGTGATCGAACGGCGAGTTAATGGAATTGAGGAACCAGTACTCACCACTCTGGGAGCCGTTGTACGTAACGCCCTTGGCCTTCAGAACCGTCTCAATAAGGTTCTGAGCCGTAGAGCCTTCGGGCAGAGAAACGTTGCTTGCCGAGCCCCAGCGAGTATTGTTGCCATTGACATCGGGGCCGATAACATCGACAGACCCAAGAACCTGGCCAGGAAGGGCATCGCTGTCGCCAGCATACATAAAGGTGACGGCGTCGCCCTCTTGGAGCTCGTAGTTGCCGGCACCGACCGTGGCGGACTTGCCATTTACATAGAATTGCCAATAACTGCGGGTCGCAGGATCATACTTATAGGTCTTACCGTCAAGCGGCGATTTAATGCCGCTGAGGTACCAGCCCCAAGACTCTTCACTAGCAACGAGATCAAGACCAGTCTGCTCCAGCAGATCCTTGGCAGTAGAGCCCGCCTTGAGACTCATCTGACCCGTCGAAGCCCAAACCTGCTGCTTGCCGTCCTTGTCCTTACCGAGGACCTGAACGGAAGCATGGACAGAATCGGAGGGCAACTGGTCGCCCCAGCCACCGTAGAACCACGTAACGGTATCGCCAGCATGAATGGTGACATTGTCTGCCGTGCAGTCGCTCGACTTGCCGTTGATGAACAGCTGCCAACAGGTCGAATAATCGAGCGGCTTACCCAGCTCAACGCCGTTGTACTTAAGGCTCAGAATAAAGGAGCCCGCAACAACGGCATCGATGTCATTCGCCTCGAGCGCGACCTTTGTAAGGTCAAGTGCGTTCGAGCCGGACGTCACCACATACTGCGCGTTATCGACCCAAGTCTGAGTCTTGCCCTGGGCATCGCGACCAATGACGGTCACATTTGCGGCAACCTGGTCCTTAACGACAGGGGACGAGCTACCAGCCGTATAGGCAAACTCAATCTTCTGCCCCTGGGTGAGCTTGACGCTGCTCGCACCAACCGAGGAAGACGCGCCGTCGACAAACAGCTGCCAGAAGGCATAAGTCGCCGGATCGAAGGCAAGCGTGCGACCATCGCTCGGGGATGTGATGCTTTCGAGGTAGAAACCGTATGCCGTGTTCGGTTCGTACTTCGCCTTGAAGCCCGTCTTCTCCTGCAGCTTAATGAAGGCATCCGCAGCCGTCGAGCCCTCGTCGAGCTTAAGCTGCGTAGGTGCCACCCAGGTCTGAGCCTTGCCGTCGGCATCGGTGCCGATAATCGAGAACGAGACCTCGACTTGCTTCTTGGCGACATCGCCGGTTACTGTCGGGTTCTCTGCCTGGACGGCAGCCGCAGCGGCAGATCCTGCTTGGCCAGCGGGCGCCGTCGAAGACTGCTCGCTCGTGGCAGGGCTCTCCCCCGTCGCCGAGCCTTCGTCGCCAGCTGCTGCCTCTGTTGTGGCGGCACTAGCTGCAGGCGCGCTCCCGGAATCCGAAACCTCGGTGCCGCTCTGCTCAGCGGCACCGCCCGCAAGCGCTGCGTCCTCGCCCGGCGTCGCAGCCTGAGCCACAGCCTCGGCAACGCCCTCCGCGCCCTCGGCCCACAGCTGAGCCGGCGTGGTGCCAAAGGCCATCGCGAAGGCCAGGAATGCCACCAGGCCGCGCTTGGCTACACCGCGTGCAATCGCGCCACGGCAATGCAACGAGGCGCGCTCACGCTCGTCCTCAAACATATCCATTTGTCCCCCATTGTCTGTACTTGGAGCGTTGCCTTGAGGCTGCCCCACGTCATCGCGCATGTTGCGCTCGAGTTCCCCCATCGGGGTCCCCTTTCCCTCCAGAGCCCTATGCACACCGGCGGCATACGCCGCAGCCGCATGCAAGATGGGAGGCGATCCGACTTAACCTTAACGGCTCAGGCGCGCCGTCCGATCTGCGACGCGAACATCCCGAGCCAAGAGGAATTACGGTTGCTGGTACAGCCGGGGATTTGCACCCCGATTCTCCCAAACGCGCAGGAAAACCGCGCATTCGTGCGTCTCCGCACCACCATCTAGGCCATCAATTATTACCGTCAGTATGGTATCACGCAAAAGGGCTCCGCACACAGGCGAAGCCCAAGGTAAAAGCTATGGTTTGAGATAGAAAAGAGTGCGGGTGAGACGCTAAGCAAAATGATCCGTTTTCTCCGTCCCCCAGGGGTCATTAACGCTTGCCGCCGTGGCTGTTGAGCCAGATATTGCGACCCAGCATGAGCACCAGCACCAGCGCGCTCACGTAGCCAAAGAAGCCGATGACCGGAATGCCGAGGACAACCGGCTCGATGCGCGCGTAGTACACCACCGACGAACCGATAAACAGACCGGCGATCACGATAGCCATCGACATGCGGTCGATAATTCCGCCCAGCTGTCGCAGCGCCTTATCGCTGCTCATGATCTGCGTGTTCACCTTAAGCTGGCCGCGCGTGAGCATACGCGAAGCCAAGCCCAGATACTCGGCCGCCTCGAGCGAACCCTTGGCCGCGCGATAGCTGCTCGCGGCAAGATCGCGCCCCATATCGCGCATGCGCGCATAGGTGCTCTTTTCGTTTTTGATGTGCGTCTGGATGATCTGGATCATGTTGACGTTAGGCATGTACTCGGTCAGCAGGCCCTCGAGCGTCACCATGCCGCGCGCGAACATCGTCACCACACTCGGCAGCTCAACGTCGTTTTTGCGCGCCAGGTTTAGCAGCGAGGTCAAAAACTCGCCGATATCCAGGTCCTTAAGACCGAGCCCCGCAAAGTCGGCAACGATAAAGTCCAGGTCGGACAAAAAGGCCGAATGGTCGAGCTCGGCAGAATCGCCGCGCGTCACGGCAAAGCGCATGAGCGAATCCTTGAGCTTGGGCACGTCGCCCTCGGCCACGGCGAAAATCATGTCCTTAACGATCCCGCGGTCGTGGCTCGACATGCGCCCGACCATGCCCAGGTCGATAAAGTAAACGACGCCGTCCTTGAGAATGATGTTTCCCGCGTGCGGGTCGGCATGGAAAAAGCCATCATCGAGCACCTGCGTCGAGTAGTCCTCGACGATTGCGGCGCCAATCTTTTCCAAATCATAACCCTCGGCTGCCAGCCGTTTGGGATCGGCAATGGAGATGCCGTCGACGTAATCCATGACCACGACGTGCTCGGTGCAAAGGTCCAAGTAGGATTTGGGACACGACACGCCATGGACGCTTTTGTGGAAGTCATAGAAATCGTTGAGGTTTTTGGCCTCGGCCAAAAAGTTGGTCTCCTCGCGAAACGAGGCCCACAGCTCCTCGACGACGGCATGTAAGTCAACAAACTGGTCGGTGTTGACGAACTTGGAAACGATGCGCACCACCGAACGGATGATGTCGATGTCCTGCGCCATGACCTGTTGCGCGCCGGGGCGCTGCACCTTAACGGCCACGTCCTCGCCCGTCACCAGGCGGGCACGGTGAACTTGCGCGAGCGAGGCGCTTCCGAGCGGGTTGGGGTCGATCGCGTCGAACATCTGCCCCAAGCGCTGGCCGTATTCCTCTTCTAGACACCGGAGCACTACCTCATACGGCACCGGCTCTACGTCGGAGCGCAGGCGGCGCAGCTCGTCGCAAAACCGCTGCGGCAAAATCTCGGAGCGGTTAGCCAGAATCTGCCCCATCTTGACGAACATGGGGCCGAGCTCTTCGAGCAGACGGCGCAGGCGCACCGGCGTGAGGTTATCCCACACGCGATACTTTTTGATCAGGCGAACGATCTGCCCAATGCGTTCGCGGCGGCCCGCCGGCGTGAGCTGGTACTCCTCGTCTGGCGCCATCGCGTCGGGCTCTTCAGGGACCATATCGACAGCGCGCGGCTTCTTGCGAGCGCCCGAGACGGCGGCATCGACCTCGTCGACAACCGCCGCCTCGTCACACAAGGGATCTTGATTGTTGTAATCGGTGGTGGAATCTGCCATCTGCGCTACTACTCGGCCTCTTCGGCGTCCTCTGCATCGTCGGGCTCAACAGACTCGACAGGCACCGAAGTCACGTTGTCCTCGACCGAATCGACGATATCGCGTACATGAGCCAGGAAGGCCGTGCGCTCGTGGGCGGTCATAACGCGGACGCGAGCCAGGATGAGCTCATCGAGCACGCGCTGTGCCGCAGTCTCGCCCTGCATGCCCAGACGGTCGGACAGATCGGAGATGGTGCCACCGGCCTGCTCGAACATATCGGACACGCTGCGGGCGATATCGGGGGTGCCGGCATCCTTGCGAACCTGCTCGCCCTTGGTACCGAGGTCGTCGAGAACCTTCTTGCCGCCCTCGACGGCAACGGCGGCGGCGCCGAAGCCCACGTTGATGGCACCGTTAACAAGCTGATCGAGTTTCATAACCATGGTTGGCTCCAATCATGAACAACTGCATTTGCCTTCTTGTACCCAAGATTGGGCGAACGACACAAAATCGTTTTACTGCCAAGATAGAAATCGAGCGGGGCAAAGCCTTTGACGGCGTTTGTCCCGCTCGCTCGTTGCAAGGTTGTCTTTACCTTACGTTGTCGTTCATCGCGAAGGAGTTCTTCATGGCGCAGCTCGTGGTGTAGAGCACCTTGCCCAACAGGGCATCGGTCTCCACGCGCACGAGCTCGGCAAATGCCTCGTTGGCGCGGGCGAGCTCGGCAGGTACCTCGGCCTCGGACAGGGCGGCAACGGCAGCGTCAACGTCGTGAATCTGCTTGTGGCCCATGCCACCGACCTTCTCCTGATACTCCTCGACCGCACGACCGCACTCATGGAAACGGACATCGGCCAGGGCACCGATCAGGCGATTTGCCCAATAGAAATTTTCGGACGTCACGCGAGCCTGCGTGTCGGCATAGTACTCGGGCATGGTCTCGACATTGGCGTACAGCGGCACGAGCGCGTTAAACGAGTTGGAGCCAAACGCCATCCACTGCACGGCGCGATATGCCGGCTGCGCATAGGGGCGCAGCTGCAGCACGGCGAGCTGGCTGTTGCGGTTGATGCCGATGGGACGATAGGCGCCGCGCGTGGCGGGCGTACCCTTGCTGCCGTAGCAGTCGTACTCCGTGCCCTGGTAGTGGCTCGAAAGCACGTACTTGATGTCCTCGATGGTCACCTTGCGCTCAGGCACGCGGCTCCAGGGGATGTCGTCGCTCTCGGGCGTGTAATCGGCGTCGGGACCGTCCCAAACATCGCTGGGGTTGAGGCAGCGCTGCATATACCAGGCGCGCGGCGTGTTGTAGACGTGGTCGCTGTCACTGTGCGAGCCAAAGGCCTCGCGCGGGTTGAAGACCGCGGCGGGACCGTCGCCCTCGACACCCAACGTCAGGTCCAGATGCCACTCAGCCATCCAGGAGCGCAGGTCGGACGAGCACATGTGGTCGACCTGAGCGCGCTCGGCATCGTCCAGGTCAAAGCTGTCGATACCCAGCTGGTTGGGCATGGTCACATAGGCGTCGTCGGGCACGCGCTTGGCGATCCAGTGGTGGCCGCCGATGGTCTCGAGCCACCAGATCTCGTCCACGTCACTAAAGGCGATGCCGTTGTTCTCGTAGGTGCCATAGCGCTCGAGCAGGTCGCCCAGGATACGCACGCCATCGCGGGCGGACTTGGCATACGGCAGCACCAAGGTCACCATGTCTTCCTCGCCCAGACCGCCGGGCTGCGCCGGAACATAGCCGTCCTCGCCCTCGTTGCCCTTGGCGGGCACATAGTCTACGAGCGGATCGGCGCCGCGGACGCGCTCGTTGGTGGTGAGCGTCTCGGTCGCGGACATGCCAACATTGAGCTCGTTGAAGCCGGCCTCGGCCCAAATGCCATGGCCCGGGACAACGTCGGGGACGCTCGTGTAACGCATGGGATTGTCGGGCAGCTCAACGGTCAGGTGGCTCAGGACACTCGTGTAGACACGCGGCTGCTCGTCGGGATGCACCACGCGCATGCGCTTGGGCTCAAACACCCCGTTGGACGAATCCTCGTTGCGGGCGACCAGCGTCGACCCGTCGTAGCTCGCGTTCTTACCAACCAAAATCGTTGTGCACGGCATGCGCATCCTCCTTGAGCGAAGAAATCAAACGGTACCAGTGTATCGCTTCGGCGCAAAAAGGGCGAAACCGCCGCCCCGGCAGCCCCTGTGGTCAAAAAATGCCAAATATGAGTACTGTCACCAATTTAGTAGCAGCAATTTCCTTGTAACGAGGGCCGAAAATCCCCATTTGTCCAAAAGTAAGACAACATTATTCCCCATAGGTTCAATAAAATAGGCTTCCTAACAATAATGGATATCATTAGGAAGCCCAAATCTCATTAAATATATGTGACTATCTTGGCAACAGTACTCATATTTGGCATTTTTTGACCACGTGTTATATAGCTAACCCCTCAAACAGCCCAAAACGCCTATTTCGATGCGCGCTCCGTCGCCTCAATCACGTGCTTGGCGAGAATCGCGGTGGTCACAGCCCCCACGCCGCCCGGCACGGGGGTAATTGCGCCAACGATCGGCTCCGCAGCATCAAAATCGACGTCGCCGACCAGCTTGCCGGCGGCTTCGTCCCAATTAATGCCAACATCGATGATCGTCTGGCCCTCGCGAACCGCATCCGCGCCAATCATGCGCGCACGTCCAACGGCCGCAACCACAATATCAGCCGCACGGCACTCGGCAGCCAAGTCGCGCGTATGCGTATGGCACGTCGTCACTGTGGCATTGCGGCCCGTAAGCATGGCGGCAACGGGACGGCCAATCACCAGCGACCGACCGACGACCGCGACCTTTGCCCCATCCAGCTCAACGTCGTAATGGTCCAGCAACGCCAACACGGCCTCGGCCGTGCAAGGAGCAAAGCCCTCGCCTCGCCCCGAAAACGTGGTAAGCAGCGAGGCCGGCGTCATGGAGTCAACGTCCTTGGCGGGATCGAGCGCGGCGGCAACCGCATCCTCGTCAAGGCCGGCAGGCAGCGGACGAAACATCAGGCATCCGTGAACAGCGGGGTTGGCATTGATGTCCTTAATAGCCGCCAGTAGCTCGTCCTGCAAAACATCGGCAGGAAGCAAAACGCGACGAGCCTCGATGCCCGCCTTTTCGCAGCGTTTGAGTGCACCGCGCTCGTAGGACAGGTCGTCCTCGCGCTCGCCTACACGAACGATAGCAAGCGTTGGAACAACGCCGCGCTCGCGCAGAACAGCACAACGCGCGGCAAGCTCCTCAGTCAACGCGCGGGCGACGGGAGCGCCCTTCAGCAGCTCTGCCATGGCTATCCCCTCTTCCTGGCGGCGTCGGCGGCGCGGCGCGCCAGCGCATCGGCGCGCGGCAGCCACGTATCCAGCAGCTCATCGCACGCTGCCTCGAGCTCCTCGGCGCGGGCACGATCCTTCATGGACGTGGTGTTCGCAAAGAGCGTCAGGCTCGCGCCCTGCATGGCGGCGCGGCAGAACACGGCACCGCACGCCACGTCGGACAGCAACTGGCGCGAGCCCTTGTCCGCCATGTCCTCGAGCAGCGCCAGCGCACGACCACAGGCGTCCATAATGCGGTACGGTGGCATGGCCGCCACGTGCAACGCGTCCTGAATCGCCGCAGGTCGAGCCGGGTTCTCGCGCGGAATACCGTACGCAGCGGACACCTGGCCGTACGCACGAACGTCCTCGGCAACCAGACCCACAAGTTCCTGTGCCAAATCATCCGCCTGGGCAAATGCGCGCGTCAGATCGTCTGCGCGATCGGAAAGCGCGGGATTGGTCGCCCCATAGCGAGCGACCATCCCGCATAACGAAGCGCCCAGCGCGCCCACAAAGGCGCTCGCGCTACCGCCGCCGGGAACCGGCTCGCGCGCGGCAAGCGCCTGGGCAAACTCGCGACAGGTTTTATCCATCATCTCTTGACTCATCGAAACACCTCTGCCCACCGCGCCGGCCACCACGGGCCGCACGCATAATAAAAAAATGGGACAACGACGCCAGGAAGCGGTTGTCCCATTCATCGATCTTGTCCAAGCCAGTCTAGCCCATAAGACAAAGACTGTCAGGAGCTCTGGCTATCGGTGTTTCCGATTGCCGGCTATAGGCACGGGCGCCTAGTCCACCTGAAACGTCGGCAGCAGTGTGTCGATAATCTTCGATCCCATGTCGCGGTTTGCAGTCGAGTACTCCAAATGCGCCGTGGCAATCGTCGAATCCGTGACGATCGTCTTTTCGTAAATGATCGTGTCGCCCTCGCGCCACGAGACCACGTACCAGTTGTCGCCCTCCGCGGTATAGAGGTCAGTCTTGCCCGAGGTGTCCTCATCGACGAACATCTCGTGTGCAGTTTCGTCGTTAATGTTGACGTAGCCAAACAGGTTGATTACAAAGCCCGTCTCCGGGTCCTCATACCTGGCGCCGCTGCCGTTGGGAGCATCTTCCATCTCAAAGCGATTGGGAATCGACATGCTATAAGGATGCATGTCGTTCGTGTACGTATACACGTCGGTTAGGTAATCGTCCGAATCGCCCGAACCGTAGTATGCCGACTCGTCCTCGGGAACGGCCTCGTCATCGGACGACGAGGATTCCTTGGCCTTGGACTTGTCGCTCTTCTTCTTGGCAGAAGAATCTCTCTCGTCCGAAGACCCGGTATCGATCACCGAGATTTGCGTGTCAGAGCTCTTGGACCTATTAAGCATCGTGAGTGCAAACACCGTGCCGCCACCAATGAGGACCACAGCAGCACATGCCACAGCGATAATGACCGGCGCCTTGCTCTTAGGCTTTTGAGGCGCAGGCGCGACCGGCGGCATCGACTGGGTTAGGCCCGGGGCAGAGGAAGGGCCAGCGCCCGTAGGCGTCGGCACGGAACCACCCGCCAGCGAGGCCCCGCAATGCGTGCAAAACGTCGATCCATCGGGAACTTGCTGTCCGCATTTTTGACAGAACATCGTTCGACCTTTCGTGGTTTAGCTTTTGTCACAGCCAAGTCTAAAACCTTAAGCCGGCATCGCTGTTGCGCAACATTGGGAGGATTAACCAAGCCGCACGCTTGCCCAGTGCCAGGCCCACCTTGCGGCAAGCCCGCACACGCAAACATGGGACATATGGCCCACCTTTCGAGACTCCCGGGCAGCACAAGCTGGGGCATATCTATAAGTAAGGAACCCGTTGGGGCACGGCCGCGCAACGGCCACAAGCGATGAACGGAGGCATAAGCCGGACAGTACACAGAGACATCCGCCGCCAGCGCAATCAGTACCCCAACAGCATGCGGCGCCGTGATGTCACCGGCAGACAAGGAGGACGCCACCATGAAGAAAAAGACCCTAACGATCCTTTCCCTTTGCATCGCCCTCTTTGCCGCGTTTGCCCTTGTCGGCTGCGGCGGGATCGCATCGGGCGGAGGCGGCAGCACCTCAAAGAGCGAAGGCAAGGAAAAGGCCCCCGTCGCCGAAAAGACTGACTTTATCTGGTTTAAGGTCGAGATGCCCGAGAGTGTTGACGTGAGCGACTCCGCCGGCAAGAACGCCGACAGGGTCCAGCTCACCTTCCCCGAAGACGAGAACGGTTCGGCCGATCGCTTTATCCCCGTTTGGAAAAAAGCGCTGACGGCAGAGGAATCCCACACCGACCAGGCATAAAAGAAAGGTGATACGTTCCAGTGGAAGGATGGCGGGTCCGTCGAGTATAACGGCAGGACGTGGCTCGTCGGAACGTACGAGGACAACAGCGGCGTCTCAACCCTCCTCTTTACCGACGTTGAGCCGGGAAGCGTCTACGTCCTTATCTCGAACTTCGACCAGCACAAGAAAGAAGCCGAGGCGCTCCTCAACTCCATTGAGTTCCCCGATGACATGGAAGAGGCAGTTTCCGAGGCACGCGAAGTCGAGATCTCGAGCATCGAGATCAAGCATTAGGGGCTCGCACGCAGCATCGCATGCGCAGTCATTAAATGATCGGACGCCCAGCCAGGGGAGGATCGAATCGGCCGGCCCTCCCCTCTTTTGCGCCCGCGCATATTGCCACTTAACGGCGCAAATCCGGCCCCCAGAATGGGACACATGGCCCACCCTAGCGAGCCATCCACGCGTACAGTAAAGGCAGGTAATCCATGGGCGGTTACAGATCGAGGAGGACACGACCATGAAAAAGAAGGCCTTTGCGATTCTCACCCTCTGCATCAGTCTCTTTGCCGCGGTTGCCCTGATGGGCTGCGGTGGCAGCGGTGGCGCTACCGGCAGCGGCGGTGGTGGCGGCGCGGAAAAGCCAGCCGTGGATATGAGGACCGACTTCATTTGGTTTAAGGTCGAGGTCCCCGAGGGCGTCGAGATCACCGACGTTGCCGGCGACACGGCCGACAGGGCCCAGTTTAAGTTCACCGAGAGCGAGCACGCCAGCGACCGCTTCATCCCCGTCTTCGACTCTGACAAGAACGCCGACGAGCTGTTCGACTACGAGGCCAAGTGGAAGACCGACTTTGAGTGGACCGAGAATGATCCCGTCAAGTACAACGGCAAGTCCTGGCGCAACGCTTCCTACACGCACACGGGCGGTGTGACGACCGAGTACTTCACCGACGTTGACGGCGGCAGCGTGTACGTGCGCATCGACAACGTCGAGGAGCACAAGGATGCCGTCGAGACCATGATGAAGTCTCTGGAATTTGCCGACGACATCGCCAAGGCCAAGACCGAGGCCATGGACGTCAAGCTCGACGATATCGAGATCAAGCGCTAAAGCTCCAACGGCATGCAGCAGCGCCGTTTTAGCTCAGCCGGGATGCAAGGTGCGACTCCTTGCATCCCGGTTTTTTGTGTTCGAAAGCGCCCGGTCACATCACCATATTGAGCACGTTGACGAATTCCTGCGCCCTCGCGTGACTGCTGAGGCCAAAGACACAGGCAGTCAACAGCCTGTTGCGCAGAAAAACACTGCGACCCTTGATCCTGTTGACCCCCGTGATGTCCTTAAGGTAGACAATCTCGGTATGCTTGCCACCAAACGTGCCCTTCTTGAGCACCTCGATGCGGTTAGAGTAGATCTTAACGTCTTTAAACCAACCCGAACCTTTGTCCTGAAACAGCAAAGTGTTGTTATCCATGCGTGTCACTCCCGCGTGGTTCGATAAAACTGCCTCTATGGCCACATTTTAGTCACCGCAAGGCTCCCATGCGAAGGTGCCAGACAGCACAGCAATTCGTGTCCGCGCGAGGCTTTAAACTAAATGCGATAAAGATGCATTCCACAAGAGGAAAGTCGGGCGATATTGATGGGTGAACTGGTAAAACGCAGGGAATCGGCAATCGTGCCAGAAGTTTTTTACAAGCAGGTTTCCTCGATTCTCAACGCCGCTCGCGACAAGGCCTATACCGCCGTTAACTTTGCGATGGTTGAGGCGTATTGGGAGATCGGCAAGAGCATTGTTGATGAGCAGGGCGGAGAGGAGCGCGCCAAGTATGGAGAGGCGCTGCTCAAGGCCCTCGCAATCAGACTTACCAAGGATTTTGGTAAAGGTTTTGAAGCAAGAGAGCTGCGCAAAATGCGTCAGTTCTATCATGCATTTCCAATTCGGGACTCACTGCGTCCCGAATTGAGCTGGACACATTACCGCAGGTTAATACGCATTCCTGACCCCGAAGCTCGCAACTGGTACATGAACGAATGCGCCGACTCTCGCTGGAGCACGCGCCAGCTCGAACGCCAGATCAACACCATGTTCCGCGAGCGCCTACTTGCTAGCAAGGACAAGGAGGCCGTCACCCAGGAAATCCAAAAGAGCGCCCCGGCTCGTCGCCCCGAGGATATCATCCGCGACCCATATGTACTGGAGTTTTTAGGTTTTTCGGACGATACTGCGTTTCGCGAGAGCGATCTAGAGCAGGCGCTCATCACGCATCTTCAGAAGTTCCTGCTGGAGCTTGGCCGTGGTTTCGCTTTCGAGGCGCGCCAAAAGCGCATCACCTTTGATGGGCGCCATTTCTATATTGACCTTGTGTTTTACAACTATCTGATGCGCTGCTTCGTGCTCATCGACCTTAAGACCGATGACCTTACGCATCAGGACCTGGGCCAGATGCAAATGTATGTGAACTACTACACGCGTGAGCTCCTGAACGAAGGCGACAATCCGCCCATAGGCATCGTGCTCTGCGCGGACAAAAGCGATTCGATCGTCGAGTACACGCTGCCCGAAGACAACGACCAAGTGTTTGCCGCCAAATACCTGCCGTATCTTCCAAGCAAGGAAGAGCTGGCGCGCGAGCTGAGTGCCGAGTACCGCGCCATCAACGAAGCGACTAATGGCGAAGCGCAAGGGTAGCGGCACGTTGCGACCGATACCCCCGACGGCGCTCCACATCATCCGGGATAAGAGGAGCTTTCCATGACAGACAGACCGAAAACAACACTGCGCGACTGCATCTATGGGCTTGCCGTCGGTGACGCGCTGGGCGTTCCCTACGAGTTCAGGCCCCGCGGTACGTTCGAATGCACGGACATGATCGGCTACGGCACGCATGGGCAACCCGCCGGCACCTGGAGCGACGACACATCTATGACGCTTGCTACCTGCGACTCGATTAGGGAGCTCGGGCACATCGACACCGCGGACATGCGCGACAAGTTCGTAAGCTGGATTGCCCGTGGCGAGTATACGATCGACGGCGTTTTCGATTACGGCGGTACGACCGCCCGCGCCCTGCGCACCGGCAAAGGAGGCTCCGGCGAGCGCGACAACGGCAACGGATCGCTCATGCGCATCGCTCCCCTGGCGTTCACCGATGCGACAGACGAAGAGGTCAGCAAGGTCTCCGCGATTACGCACGCCCACAGAACGTCGACCGACGCATGCATCATATTTGTCGAGCTGATGAGGGATGTGATGAACGACGTGCTCCCCTCGTGGGCGCTCCATCTGAAAGGCGTGCCTGAGCAGGAGATCAGGTCGGGTGGCTTCGTGCGCGACACGCTTAAGGCAGCCACCTGGTGTTTCGTCAACACTAACAGCTACGAAGATTGCGTGCTTGCCGCCGTCAACCTAGGCGACGACACCGACACCACCGCAGCCGTCGCCGGCGCCCTCGCCGGCACGGCATACGGTCTCAAAGCCATCCCACAGGAGTGGATCGACACTCTGCGCGGCAAAGAGCTGATTGAGAGCTGCCTGTTTTAAGGCGCCATTCAAGAAATAAGGCAGGAGGCATCATGGAGAGGAAGATCGCAAATATAGACGAGTTCCAAGTGGACGAAAACGGAATTCCGCTATTTCCAGTAGGACTGAAGGAGGAAACCAGCCTCTATGTCCTCCCCGACGGGCGTTACCTCCCCTGCGGGGTCTACAGGACCGCGGACGGCGGTTCGATCATTTATGAGCCATCCGAACTAAGCTTCTTCGGGCAGATGCTTGCTCAATTCAAAGAGAACTAGAGGCTTGATTGCCCGTTAGATCGACACTGCTCCAAGCCATGGGGCGGGTAGGATGTCTCCCGCCGCGGCCTGTGAGGTAGAATTACGACTGCCGCGGAATCCGCCTGCGGGCAACGCTCCGATCTCCGATTGGGGTGAAGCCTATGAACTTGTTTCTTGAAATCCTGCGCCTCTCGATGTATGTAACCGGCATCGTCCGGAACCTCTACTCGATCTGGCGGGAATATAAGCAGTAACGGATAGCGAAGGGAGTCATGCAAAGGGCCGGTCGCACCCGGCCCTTTAGACGATAGTACCTGCGTTGCCCGCGCTTCCAAAGTTGACCGACTGAGGAGCGGGTTCCGCGGCACATCCTGATTTTACCCAGCGGCAAGGCTCTTTTACAGCCGTTCCACCGTTTATTTACATCCGCCAATCAAGACGAGGCTACTACGCACCTTTATTACACACGATGTTTTCAGCCTGGTATAAACAAGTTCAATAATAGAATGCAAATCCAACCATCGTGTCTGATTACGAAAGGATTTTTGCCTTTTCTGCAGCAAACTCTTCCTCGGTAAGTACTCCACTCTCACGCAGTGCTGCAAGCCTCTCAAGCCTTGCAACTACATCAACCACTATCCGCCAGCGTCTCAATAGTCTGTGAAACCTGCGGATACCGCTCGAGCTCCTTCGATAGGGCATCGACTATCTTGGCAATATTCTTTGCATTTTTGCCCCCGTTTAATACGTTCGCCCTGACCTTAGATGACGACTTGACAGTAACGCCAGATCCGCCTTCAACTGGAACAACCGAAATACTGATATTTTCGCCCCAAGACCAAAGGCTCATACCAATCTCGGCTGCAACTGTTCTTGTTGTGGGCGATGCACTATCAACTTTTACTTTAGGCAGCTTTTCCATAGCTGCCTTCAAGGCATTAAACGTGTCGTCAGGAGAATACGGTACCTGAAGCTGAAGCTGCTGATCCGCAAAACCCATAATCTGGCCTCCGCTTCTTACAAGATTAAGGCTATCGGCAATGGTAGCACGTTCCCAGCAGTCTTAAGTTCGTCTCATGACCTTGCGATGCAGCCCGACGCCCCGGCACCACTCCCCTACTTACCAAAAATCGCAGCGAACAATCCCTTGCGTTTGGGCTTTTCTTCTCGGTAGGAACCCTCAGCTGCCGCTGCAACCTGGCGCGGTTGCTCGCCACCTCCACTGTGCACGATCTGGTATAGGAAGGGCGATTTAACGTATTTGACCTCGATGGGCGTGGCGTGCACGGTGCTTTCGCTCGACAGCATCACGCTCGGATTGAGCGGCGCCACGACATGCGTCTCGCGCTTGTCGCTAAACACCACCGCCGCCGCACGGCCCGTCTGGCCGTTCACGGCAATGCGCACCTGCTCGCCATTACGTCCATCCGACGCGGGACGATCGACAAAGTAGACCGGCACCATAACCGGGCCGTCCTTGTGCTTGCGGGCCTTGCGCGCCCAGGTGCGGATGCTCTTTTTATTGAGCCCCAGGAAAGTCTCGGCATCGTTGCCAACAATGTCGAGCGCCAGCTTGTCAATGACCACCTGGTCCTTGGTGGACGCATCGACGGAGACAACGCGGAAGTCGCCTTCCTGCATGGCCGGGTCGAACGACCCAACCTTGGCAAAGTCCCATGGCTCCAGAATGCCCATAAGGCGAACGTCCAGGTAGTTTGCCCTGGGATATGCCCAGTCGAGCACCTCGTAGTACACCAGGGTCTCCTTGCTCAGGCCCTTGCCCGGGAAGGACGCCATCATGCGCAGGTCCGCGAGCGCCATGGGGAAGTAGAAGAGCATCATGTCGTTTTGAATCGCGTCTTCCACATCGTGACCGGCAAAGGCGTCTGGATATCGGCGCACCAGCTCAAGCGCATTGGCGCGCGCCTGCTGCGGCGTTATCTCGCAGGGAATACCCTGCTCGGGCACATATTCCGCACCAACGCCCATGGTCAGGCGCTTGCTAAACGTCCCCGGCTTGAGCAGGTCGGCGACACCGATCTTATTGCCGCAGGACGGGCACTCAAACACGCGCTGGGTCGACTCGCCCTCAAAGGACGCTCCGCAGAAGGGACAGGGGATGCTCACGTGCGTGGCCTCTTGGAACTCCTGGGCCGTGCCGCGGTCTTCCCACAGCAGATGCTCCAGAACCGACTGATTGCGCCAGTGCTCATTAAAGAAATACCAGTCGGGGTCCACCGGGCGCTCGAGCTGCGACACATGCGTGAGCTTAAGCAGCCCATCGACAACCGTCAGTGGCGTATGGCGAATGCCCAGGGCGCTCTTGGGCTCCCCCGCATCGGCCTGCCACGGAACGACCGTGCCGCAATAGGCGCACTCAAAGCTGCGTTTAGCCTGGTGTGAGTACATAGGGCCGCCGCAGTTTTGGCATTTAATGGCAAACATCTCGTCCATGAATACGTCCTCCTTTGCACTGGGGCTGTCGACATTAAGTATGTCGGGCAGGTAAGCACGTGCCCATACCCATGTGGCCCAAAATCGAGCACCCAGGCAGACGAGAAGGCTCGCTCGTTAGCACCGGCAGACTATTGCTGCATTTTCTGAGCATCGGTGCACGGCGCCCCCGCGCGAGCTACACTATCCCCTTAAACATGATTGTGAGGACGACCGCTATGCTATTTGTAAATCGGCTGGTACATACGCTTGTTCCCGGCAGCGAGGGCGAGCCGGTCGATACCTCCCGCCGCACCAACGCGGGCTTCGCCGCAAGCCTCATCTGCATTGGCCTCAACATCACCTTGTGCCTGGCCAAGGGCATCGCGGGCCTGCTCGCTGGCTCCGTCTCCCTCATCGCCGACGCTTTCAACAACCTCTCCGATGCCTCGAGCAACATCGTGAGCCTGCTCGGGTTCCGCCTCGCCAGCCGCCCGGCAGACGAAGGCCACCCCTATGGCCACGGCCGCTACGAGTACCTCGCCGGCTTGTTTGTCGCCGTCCTGGTTTGCGCCGTCGGCATCAACCTGATCCTCGAGTCGGTCACCAAGATCATCAAGCCTTCCCCCACCGCTTACACGCTCGTTTCCCTTGCGGCACTGGCTACATCCATGCTCGTTAAGCTCTGGATGGCCGCATTCAACCGCGCGCTGGGCAACCGTATCGATTCCGAAACACTCATTGCCACAGCACAGGACTCCAAAAACGACGTCATCACCTCGGGCTCGGTCTTGGTGGCGGCGCTTATTTCGCAGACGACCGGCTTTGACCTCGATGGCTGGGCAGGCCTGGGTGTGGGCATCTTCATCTGCATCAGCGGCATGGGCCTAGTGCGCGACGCCATCAGCCCGTTGCTGGGGCAAGCGCCCGACCCCAAGCTCGTCCAGGCAATCCGCGACAAGATCATGTCCTATCCGCAGGTCTTGGGCACACACGACCTGATGGTGCACGACTACGGCCCCGGTCGTCAGTTTGCCAGCGCTCACGTGGAGATGCCCGGCGAGGGCGACGCATTTGAGCACCACGAGATCCTGGACACCATCGAGCACGACATCAAGCGCCAGATGGGCATTGGCATCACGCTGCACTGCGACCCCATCGCGACAACCGGAGATGATTTGCGCGGCTGGGTCAAGCGCGGCATCATGCAGATCGACCCCGCGCTCTCCATCCACGACCTGCACGAGCACGACGGGTTCGTTTCGTTTGACCTGGTGCGCCCCGACGGCTTTGACATATCCGACGAGGAGCTGCTGGAGCTCGTCACGCGCATCGTGCACGAGCGCCGACCCAATGCCTCATGCGTCGTTACGTTTGACTCGGGCTTTAGCTCGCCCGACCGTCCGGCCGAGCAGCTGTAGCCCGCTTAACAGCTAGTTTCCCTGCGCGCCCGAGATGCCGTTTTGCAGTGCATTCCAGGCACCCGTCGCCATGTCGCCCAAGTTCTGCGCGGTGTCGCCCAGGTTTTGTGCCGTATCGCCCAGCTCTTGCGCCTTGTCTCCCAACTCCTGTGCCTTGTTGCTCAAGTCCTCCAGCGTATTGGAACTCGAGCTGTCGGTACCGCTTTGGCCGTCGGGCGAGTTGCCCGAGCTATTCTTGTGCGTGAGTTGAATTTCGAGGTTGCCGCTGTCGTTATAGTAAGCAGAAGTAACGACCCAGTTGGCATCGATGACGGGCGTTGAGCCATCATCAGTCAGGACCACGGCATTCGAAAGATTGGCGCCGCGCGACTTGAGAAGTTTCTTGGCGTTGGACCAGTACTGCCCCGGGATATCGCTCAGATCGACGGTGCTAGACGAGGCGGACTCGGTTTGCTCGGCAGCGGTATCAGCCGTTGAACTCCCTCGCTTGTTGAGCATGCCCGACACAATGGCAAACACAACCGACAGCGCAAAGAAGATCGCCAGCACGATGAGGATCTTCTTGATCACGCTCGACGAACGCGACGGCTTCTTCTCCTCGTCCTCGCCATATTGCGGAATCGACTTGGGGTACTCGCGATACGGCTCGCGCGACTCGTAGCGAGACTGCGCCGTGCGAGGCATATACGTCGTCTGCTGAGGCTGCGGAATGGGATTTTGTGGCAGGTCATCATAGGGATTCGGCGTCGAGGCGGCATAAGAATCCTGCGGCGCGTAATCAAACGGGTCCGGAGCTGCATTGCCATAGGGGCCTTGCGAAGATGCAGCGTAAGAATCCTGCGCCGTGTCGCCATAGCCCATAACCCGGGTGGGCTCGGCAGAAGGCTGCGTCGCGGCGGGGTCGGTATAACCGGGGTTGGGAACAACGCGGGTCGCATCGGCGCTATCGCCAGCCTGCGCGGAACCGTAGCCGCCCATCACGGTTGTCTTGTCCTGATCCATGCAACGATTCCTTTCCGTCGCCCGTAAGCATCAAGTTATCCATGCATTCTACCCGCGCAAAAGCCCGTGACGGACAGAGCCCGTCCATATCTACAAGACAAGCGCGGCTAGAAAACAAAAGCCCCGCCGGGCCTTGTGTGAACTGCGTCCCAAATCTTGGACGCCCTAAATAGCGACTAGGCCGCGAG
>BREX01000023.1 GCA_023708985.1 Collinsella sp. | reverse complement strand
GCGCATAAAGAAAGCCTCCCATTTCTCATGTCCAAGAAATGGGAGGCAGTTCAAAGACTACCCGCGCCAAATGAGCTACTTGAGGAGTTGGGCCATGGCGTTGACGAATTTTTGGACTTGGAGGGTGGGCTCGAGCGGGTAGTGCAAATAGACCGGCACCTCGCGACCGCATAGAAACGGTACGCCCACAAAGGCCGGGTGCACGCCCGACCACGCTCCGCAGGTGAGCACCGCATCGCCCTTTTCCTCCGCCTCGTTAAAGAGCGCAAAGTCGAAACTATCCACATCGATCACGTCCACGCCGCCGTCGGCCAACAGGTCGATGCGCAGGCTGTCCATGGCATCGTTGCCGTGGCGCAGTACGCGCAAACGCATACCCTCCAAGTCGGCAACCGTGATACGCGCCTTGCGCGCGAGTGGGCTTGTGCGCGGCACATCGATATAAAACGGCACGTTAACGATACGGAGCTTTTGGCAGGCGTCGCCCCAACGCGGGGTCGAAAAACTCGACTGCACCACATCCACCTCGCGGCCAAGGCTGCGCATGACGGTCTCGCGCTCGTCGTAGAGGTCGCTTACCGGCACGATCTCAAATCGCAGCGACGGTTCCAAATCGTGGATGCCCGACCACATCGACAGCGTTTGGCGCCCCGGGCACATCATCGACACGCCCAGACGCACGGCACCGCCATCGCCCGCCGCGCGTCGGGCACGGCGCAGTGCATCCTCGGACTGCCGCATGATCGAGCGCGCGTCGTCCACCAGCAGTGCGCCGGCCGGCGTCACTTTGACGCCCGAGTGCGAGCGTTCGAACAGCGTGATGCCGAACTCGGCCTCGAACCCCGACACCTGCTTGACGAGCGCCGGAGTCGACACGCGCAATTTTGCCGCCGCACGCGAGAAGCTTCCCAGCTCCGCAGCGGCCGATATGGCCTCAAGTCGTCGATCGTACACGTCAATCTCCCGTTTTCGCGCCCGTGGCCACATGGTGCCACAGGAGGTTGTTTTCGCTGGTCATGCGCTCAATTGAGAATAAACTGCATCGCACAGTGTAAACCTATGGTTAACGTCATTCTAACAAATATGCAATTCACCTGCGCAAATGCAAAGCATACGATAACCAGCGAAAACCACGTGGGTCGGTTAATGGGAGCGATCCACCGGGAGGCACAAGAAGGGAAGTTCCTATGAGCAATTGGCTTAAGCTCGAGGGCGATGTTTGCGCTGTGACTGGAGCGCTCGGCGGCATGGGCGTCGAGATTTGCCGCGAGTTCGCCCGCAATGGCGCTAACGTCGTCCTGCTCGACCTGGACGAGGAGAAGGTCAAGGCCGCCGCCGCCGACCTCGCTGCCGAGTTTGGCATCCACGCCGAGGGCTACAAGATGAACGCCACCGACGAGGCCGAGGTTCAGGCCGCCGTCGACGCCACCATCGCCAACTTCGGCCGCGTCGACGTTCTCGTCAACACCGCCGGCATCCTGCGCTTCGCAGCCATGGAGGACCTGCCGCTCTCCGACTGGAACGAGGTCATCAACGTCAACCTCACCGGCTACTTCATCACCTCGCAGCGCTTTGGTCGCGAGATGATCAAGGCCGGCCAGGGCCGCCTGGTTCACATCTCCACCGTCGCCAGTCACTCCCCCGAAACGTTCTCGGGCGTGTACAGCTCCACCAAGGCGGGCGTCAACATGATGTCCAAGATGCTGGCTGCCGAGTGGGGTCCCTACGGCGTGCGCTCCAACTGCGTCGAGCCCTGCTTCGTCAAGACCCCCATGTCGGCAAGCTTTTACGCCGATCCCGAGGTCGAGAAGAGCCGCAGCCGCCTCATCGCCACGCGTCGCATCGGCGAGGTCAGCGATATCGCCAACGCCGTCATGTTCCTGGCGTCCACGCGCTCAGACTTTACCACCGGCGACGCCATCAAGGTCGACGGCGGCTTCTCCAACATGATGGGCGACCTCACCGCCAAGCCCGGCGGCCGCCGCGCCTTTGCCGACAACTACCTCAAGAACAAGGGCGTCGAGCTCTGGTCCGATGAGTCCGGCGTCGCAAAGCCGACTGACCAGTAAACCAGCCCGGTAGAAAGGGGCGCGGGGCAAGCACCTCAGCGGCGTTTGCCCCTCCCCTCCCCCCGCATCGATTAGAAAGAGTCCCATGGCTTCCACCAACTCCAACAAGGGTCGCGCCGTCGTGCTTTCCGCCGCGTGCGTCACCATGTTCTTCATCAGCTCCATCGCGCTGTACTCCGTCGTGTCCAAGAACCTGCTCGCCGTCTACCCCGAGTGGTCCAGCGCACTTACCTGGGCTTTCCCGGTCTTCCAGACCATCATGGCCGTGACGGGCATCTTCGCCGGCCGCATCTCCGATAAGATCGGCCCGCGCAACGTCGTGATCGCTGCCGCCGTGTGCTACGGCGTGGGCTGGTTCATGTCCGGCACCGTCACCGAGCCGTGGCAGTTCTACCTGTGGTTCTCGCTCGTCGCCGCCATCGGCAACGGCCTGGGCTACAACCCCGCGCTCACCACCGGCCAAAAGTGGTTCATCGACAAAAAGGGCCTCGCCTCCGGCATCACCCTGGCCGCTTCGACCGCCGGCCCCGCCGTGCTGTCCCCGGTGCTCGCCTCGCTGCTCATCCCGAGCCTTGGCATCTTTGGCGCCCTCAAGGCACTCGGCATCATCTTCTTTGTGATGATCGCCGCCTCCGCCCTGTTCCTGAAGGCCCCCGAGGCCGGCTGGCTGCCCGAGGGCTTCGAGGCCCCCAAGGGCGGCGCACATGCCGGTACCTTCGGCGACCTCACCCCGGGCGAGATGGTCAAGACCCCGCGCTTCTGGGTCCTCATCGTCACCTTCGCCTTTGCCGCCACAGCGGGCACCCTGCTCGTGGGCAAGGTTGCCTCCATCGCCGCCGTCCAGCTCTTCGCCGACCCCACGAGCGCCGCGGCCGTCGCCCTCGGCGGTGTGGTGGTCTCCGTCAACACCTGCGCCAACCTGGTCGGCCGTCTGTCCTTTGGCCAGATCATCGACAAGCTCGGCGCCTACAAGTCGCTGCTCATCAGCCTTGTCGTCACCATCGTCGCGCTCGTCATCATGTCGATGAGCTTTACGCAGAGCATGTTCTTTGTGGCGCTCGCCCTGCTCGGCTTTAGCTTTGGCGCTCTGCTCGTCATCTACCCGCCGCTCACCGGTGGCGCCTTTGGCACCAGCAACATCGGCGTCAACTACGGCATCATGTTTTTGGGCTACGCCGCTTCTACCTGGATCAGCCAGCCCATCACCGCCGTGCTGTATCACGCCGAGGCCGGCAGCGCCGCCTACCAGCAGTCCTTCTACGGCGCCATCGTGATTGCCGCCATCGCCGTCGTGCTCACCGTCTACATGATGGTCTCCGACAGCAAGAAGAAGTCCGCTTAGTTTTGCTTGACGCGGCAAGGGCCGTCCTCTTGCCGCATTCCACCGGTCACCAGTATTAAGGAGTCGAAATGTCTGAGCTCAACCCCGTCCGCATTGCCGTTATCGGCGCCGGTGCCATGGGCCGCAACCACATCCGCTTTGTCACCGAGGAGCCCGAAGCCGAGCTCGTCGCCATCGCCGACGCCTTTGAGGGCGCCCGTGCCACGGCCGAGGCCGCCGGCGTGCCGTTTTACACCGATCCCGCCCAGATGATGGACGAGGTCAAGCCCGAGGCCGTCATCATCGCCACCCCCAACGACCTGCATCTGGGCGTTGCCCGCGAGGCCGTGAAGCGCAACATCGTGCCGCTGGTCGAAAAGCCAATCTCCAACGACCTCGAGGATGCCCAGGCCTTCGCCGCCGAGGCCGAGACCGCCGGCGTGCCCGTGCTCGTGGGCCAGCACCGTCGCCACAACCCCTTCGTCAACAAGGCCAAGGAGATCATCGAGTCCGGTGAGCTGGGCAAGCTCACCGTGTCGAGCTTCCACTACATGATCTATAAGAATGACGAGTACTTTGATGTCGAGTGGCGCCGCAAAAAGGGTGCCGGCCCGATCCTGGTCAACCTGGTGCACGACGTTGACCTGCTCCGTTACCTGCTGGGCGAGCCCGTCGCCGTCCAGGGCATGCAGTCCAGCGCCGCCCGCGGTTTTGAGACCGAGGACTCCGCTGTGGTCAACGTCCGTTTTGCCGATGGCGCGCTCGCAAGCATGACCATCTCCGATGCCACCGCCAGCCCCTGGAACTGGGAGGCCACCGCTCGCGAGGACCCGCAGTACCGCCCCTTCGACGCCGATGCCTACTTTATTGGCGGTACCAAGGGCGCCCTGTCGCTGCCCCGCCTGCACCAGTTCTCCTACGACGGCGCCTCCAACTGGCACAAGCCGCTGCAGATGGAGATTCCGGCCGTCGACCCGGCGCTGCCGCACAAGATGCAGCTCAAGCACTTTGTGAAGGTCGTCCGCCGCGAAGTTGAGCCCGTCGTAACCCCCGCCGATAACGTCAAGACGCTCACGCTTCTCAACGCCATCAAGGAGGCCGCCGAGACCGGCCAGCTCGTCGAGCTGTAGCACCTTAGGACAGGCCGCGGCAGAAACCCCATGCCGGGCCCCTCGGTCCGCCACAAATAAGCCCCTCTTCTTTGCCCCGCGAGCAGCCTCCTGCCCGCGGGGCATTTTGCTACGTTGCCAATGATTTTTCTGGGACGGGGGACTTTTTGCACCTTAGCTTGATTCGTTCGCCACGAAATGTGCCTATCTACTACGTTTAACCAATCACCCTCATCCATACCGAATTTCGCGAAATAAAAACCGCAGGTAAACGGCTTGCGCATTTTCGGAAAACCGGGGGATGGTCGACCCACACGGTTCAAACGTAGTAGATAGGCCGCTTTCGTGGTCCCGCGCCAAAACAGTCTTTTTTGAGCGAAGTGGCAGGTGGTATCCTTGGTAGCTCTGTGCTGCAAACGCACCTCAAACGCAAGGAGCCCCATGGATCTTATCGCCCAGCTCGCGCGCGAGCTCAACCTTAAGGCCGCCAACGTCGAGGCGGCTGTCAAGCTCATCGACGAGGGAAACACCATTCCCTTTATCTCGCGCTACCGCAAGGAAGCCACGGGCGGCATGGACGATGTCGCCCTGCGCGCGCTCGACGAGCGCCTGTCCTACCTGCGTAATCTTGAGCAGCGCAAAGAGGACGTCATTCTGCTCATCGGCGCCCAGGGCAAGCTCACGCCCGAGCTCGAGCAACAGATTCGCGAGGCCACACAGCTCCAGCGTGTCGAGGACCTCTACAAGCCCTACCGCAAAAAGCGCATGACCCGCGCGCAGAAGGCACGCGAGGCCGGCCTGGAGCCGCTCGCCAACATGATCATCATGCAGGCCTCGGCCAAGGGCAGCGCGCTCGACG
The DNA here is from genome assembly GCA_023708985.1 of Collinsella sp. Lineage (GTDB taxonomy): Bacteria > Actinomycetota > Coriobacteriia > Coriobacteriales > Coriobacteriaceae > Collinsella. Next base: position 25,420 of record BREX01000023.1, on the reverse strand, counting down.
CCGCCGCGGACTACGTCAACGAGGAGGCCGGCTTCGACACGCCCGAAAAGGCGCTCGCCGGCGCCGCCGACATCGTGGCCGAGACGGTGGCCGAAGATCCCGAGAACGTCGCCGGCCTGCGCGCCTTTACGCAAAACACCGCCGACATCGTCGTCGAGGCCACCGACCCCGCCGAGAAGACCCCCTACGGGCCGTACTACAGCTATGATGAGCCGCTGCGCCGTATACCCAACCACCGCGTGCTGGCTATCGACCGCGGTGAGCGCGAGGGCAAGCTCCGCGTGCGCGTGAACGTCGACGGCGCTGCCGCTACGGCACGCCTCGGCAGCCGCTGGCCCCGCCGTCAGGGCGTCTTCGCGCCCGTCTTTGACGCCGCCATCGCCGATGGCTACAAGCGCCTCATGGCCCCCTCGCTGGAGCGCGAGGCCCGCGCCAAACTCACCGTTCGTGCCCAGACCGAGGCCATCAACGTCTTTGCCAAGAATCTCGAGGGCTTGCTCTCGGCGCGCCCCGTGCGCGGCGCCCGCGTGCTCGCGCTCGATCCGGGCTACCGCACCGGCTGCAAGGTCGCCGTCATGGACGAGACCGGCAAGCTACTCGACCACGGCGTGGTCTATCCCACCAAGCCGCGCCACGACGTCGCCGGCACCAAGCGCGAGCTCGCCCGCCTCGTCAAGAAGGACAGCGTCAACACCATCGTCATCGGCAACGGCACCGCCAGCCGCGAGACCGAGGAAGTCGTCTCGGAGTTTATTGCCGAGCAGGCGCCCAGCCTTCGCTACACCATCGTCAACGAGGCGGGCGCGTCGGTGTACTCCGCCTCCGAGCTCGCGAGCCAGGAGTATCCCGATCTGGATGTCACCGTACGTGGCGCCATGAGCCTGGGCCGCCGTCTGCAAGACCCGCTGGCAGAGCTCGTCAAGATTCCGCCCCAGTCCATCGGCGTTGGCCAGTACCAGCACGACCTTGACCAGGCCGAGCTTTCGCGCACCCTGGGCCACGTGGTGGAAGACGTCGTCAACCGTGTGGGCGTCGACGTCAACACCGCGAGCGCAAGCCTGCTGGGCTACGTGTCGGGCATTACGCCGAGCGTAGCCAAAAACATCGTGGCCTACCGCGAGGAAAACGGCGCCTTTACCGATCGCCGCCAGCTCAAGAAGGTCCCCAAGCTGGGACCCAAGGCGTACCTCAACGCCGCAGGTTTCCTGCGCATCAGCGGCGGCAAGAACCCGCTCGACGCGACAAGCGTCCACCCCGAAAGCTACGAGGTGGCCACGGCCGTCCTGGAGCGCGCCGGCGTTGCGGCAAGCGAGCTCAGCCGCGGCGGCGTGCCCGATATCGAGCGCCGCCTGGGCAGCATCTCGGCGCTGGCAAGCGACCTGGACTGCGGCACCCTGACGCTCATCGACATTGTCAACGAGCTCAAGAAGCCCGGCCGCGATCCGCGCGACGACGCGCCCGAGGTGGTCTTTAGCCGCTCGGCACTTTCTATTGACGACCTGAAGCCCGGCATGGAGCTCAAGGGCACGGTGCGCAACGTCGTCGACTTTGGCGCCTTCGTCGACGTGGGCGTGCACCAGGACGGCCTCGTGCACATCTCCAAGCTGGCCAACCGCTTCGTCAAGCACCCGAGCGACGTGGTGCGCGTCGGCGACACGGTAAAGGTGTGGGTCGAAAAGGTCGATCGCGACCGCAAGAAGATCTCACTCACCATGGTGCAGGGAAAGTAAACCGCCAAAGCAAGGGTACCCCCTCTCGCGACGTGCAAAATGGCGAATATTCAGCATTTCCCGATAGCACCGCGGCACCTCGGAGAACCATAAAAGCAAAAACGGCCCCCGTTTTGGCGTTTTTAGAGCCAAAACGGGGGCCGTTCCGTGCTTCGACCAACTGGTAAAAGCTGGTAAATTCTGATAAAAGCCTTCACCATGCTGAATATTCGCGATTTTGCACGTCGCGAGAGGGGGTACCCTTGCTTACGGCAGGATATGGAAGCCGAGCGAGGCGATATCCTTGGCAAAGCCGCGCACGGTGTCGAGCGAGACCTCGTACGGGTCGCGGCCGATGTTCTTACGCTTGGCCAGGATGTTGTTGGGCACCGTGATGATCTGGCAACCGCATCCTTCCGCCTGGTAAATGTTGATGAGCTCGCGCGTGGACGCCCACAGGACCTCACAGCTGGGCTTGGCGGCGGCCTTCTTGACCGACTCAGTCATAAACGGAATGGGGTCGACGCCGGTGTCGGCGATGCGGCCGGCAAAGAGCGAAATGATGGACGGCGTCTCGGCGTCAACGGCCTCGACCATCTCATCGACCTGCTCGGGAGTAAAGATAGTGGTGACGTTGACCTTGATGCCGTCGGCCGAAAGCTTGCGCACCAGCTCGGCGGTGGACTCACCCTTGGTGGTCACGCACGGAATCTTGACGTAGACGTTCTCGGCCCAGGTAGCGATCTCGCGGGCCTCGACCTCCATGGTCTCGACGTCGTCGGCAAAGACCTCAAACGACACGGACACATCGGTGATGTGGGCCAGGACCTCCTTGGCAAACGCGCGGTAATCCGTCACGCCGCCCTTCTTCATAAGGGACGGGTTGGTCGTGAAACCCTGAACGTTGCCGTTCTCGTACATGTCGAGCATGCCCTCGAGGTTTGCACCGTCAGCGAACACCTTGATTGCCATCTGCCTGGTTCCTTTCGTTAACATACGGCCGATAAACTGCTAAATACTTTACCTACGTTTATCAAGGCGTGAACTGCGGGTTTTTATCTTCTCGGCGAACGGTTTTGCAGTTTTACCATTTTTATATCGACACCCCAGCGGCAAAACGTTTTTGCCGATCATCGCGGTTGATTCCGTTCGCGGCGCAGAGACAGCGCTTCACCGGTGCGTTTTCACAACCGCTCCAAAACAAAAAGCGGTGACGCCTCATTTGAGACGTCACCGCTTCCGTGTAGGAGCCGGTTATCGGAGCTCCGCCCGATTAGGGCTTAACGTATGCCTGGATTACTCTTCCTCAACGTGATTGATCACAGCACCCTTGGTGTGGATGAAGTTGGGGACGAAGGCGACGATCAGAAGGACAGCAAGAATCGCGTAGACACCGGTGGTACCGAAGGCCTCGGCAGCGCGGCCGAGCGTAATACCAATGACGGAGAAATCGAAGTCGCCGAACGTAGTGTTCTTGAAGCCAAAGACGTCAAGAACGGGCAGGAGCAGGGCCGGGGCAAAGGTGATGAGCAGGCCGTTGACGAAAGCGCCAAGAGCTGCGCCCTTGCGACCGCCGGTAGCATTGCCGTAGATGCCTGCGGTAGCACCGCAGAAGAAGTGGGGAACCATGCCCGGGATGATGAAGATGCCCAGGGTAGCGCCCACGATGAACATACCGACCACGCCACCGATGAAGGAAGCGACAAAGCCGAGGATGACGGCGGTGGGAGCATAGGGGAAGAAGACAGCGCAGTCAACGGCGGGGATGGCACCGGGGATCAGCTTGTTGGAGATGCCCTGGAAAGCCGGGACCAGGTCGGCAAGGATCATACGAACGCCGTTATAGACGATGGTGACACCAACGGCGAAAGACAGAGCGCAGGTCAGGGCATAGACAATCACGTTGTCGCCGCCAGCGGTCTTGGTAACGACCGCAGGATCTGCGATGTAAGCGGCGAAAGCGGTAACCAGGTAGAAGAAGGCCATGGTAAGAGCCGTGGAGATGGTAGTGTCGCGCAGGAAGGCGAACTTCTCGGGAACCTCGATCTTCTCGGTGCTGTTCTCCTCGGCGTCCTTAGCAAAAAGCGTACCGACTGCAGCGGAGATGTAATAGGCGAGTGAACCGAAGTGGCCCATGGCGATTTCATCGCCATCGGTAACCTTCTCGGTGAAACGCTGACCAACGGCGGGAAGCATAGCGCTCACGAGGCCCAGGAACATGCCGCCCACGATGACAAGCTGGACATCCTGGAAGCCAGATGCCTGCAGAACGGCAGACAGCAGGCAGGCCATAAACATGCTGTGATGGCCCGTCAGGAAGATGTACTTAAACTTGGTAAAGCGGGCAATGATAATGTTCACGACATAGCCGAGAATCAGGATCATCATGGTCTGAACGCCAAGGACGCTCTGAGCCATCGAAACGACGACCTCGTTGTTGGGCACAACGCCGGTGATGTGGAAACCGGTCTCGATGAAGGTACCCAGCGGAGCAAGGTTCTCCTGAACAACAGCGGCGCCGGCGGACAGCATGATGTAACCAAGAATGGGCTTCAGGGTGCCCGTCATCACCTTGTGGGCAGGACGCTTAAGCGCGACAAGGCCCACAAAGGCAAATAGGCCCATAATCCACGCTGGCTTGGTCAGAATCGATTGGATAAACTCAAGTATGGGAAGGATGGCTTGCATCTGCGCTTCCTTTCTCTCTAACGTGGGCGCGTTTCCCTCTTCCACAGGGAACCGCCCTTTTTTGTGCCGCTTTAGGCGTTAGCGGCGGCCGCCTTGATTGCCTCGAGGGCGTCTTCGCGGATCTTCTTCTTGTTCACATAGCTGCGAACAATCACAACGTTGCCGTGGAGCTCGGGGGCGAGTTCCTTAACGGTGATGAACAGATCCGGATTTGCGGAAGAAGCACCGTTCAGGTCCATAGACTCAACGTCGGCCTTGATGCCCTCCTCCTCGCAAAGCTCCTCGACTTTGCCGGCGAGCATCAGGCTGGACCCGATGCCGTTTCCGCATACGGTGATGATATGCATGGCAACCTTCCTCTCCTACACGTGACGGTTTTCCGTCTATCCAAAAGCGGCGACGCATCGCCGTGCCATTAAGGCCTAAAAGAATGAACGCATGGTCTCCAAAACCTGCTCGGGCGTATCGCATGCGCTGAGCTTGGCAACGCAGTCCTCGTCCTCGAACATCTGCGAAAGCTCCGCCAAGCAGCCAAGATGAGCCTTGGGGTCGGGTGCGCAAATACCCACGAGCACGTGAACCGGATCGAAATCCTCGTGTCCAAACGCAATGGCAGGGTCAAGCGTGACGATACAGATCCCCGCTTCACTCACATTGCCATCTGCCTGAGCGTGGGGCATGGCGATGCCCTCTTCCAAGACCATATAGGGGCCGAATTTGTGAACCGATGAAATCATGGCGTCAACATAGCTCTGGTCGCATTTGCCAGCGTCTACGAGCAACTTACCACATGCCCTGATCGCTTCCTCCCAGTCGGAGGCCTCGACGTGGCAGGCAACAAGCTCGGGCTTAAGAAGATCGGTCAGCATACTCGTCCCCTACTCCTCGGGCAGAATGTGAAAACCAAGCGCCTGAATGTCGAGGGCAAAGCCCTTGACCGTATCAAGCGAGTACTCAAGCAAATCTTTCCCGAAATTCTTGCGTTTGGCAAGAAGGGCATTGGGGACCGTAATGATCTGGCATCCAACGGACTCCGCCTGGAAGATATTGAGGACCTCGCGCGTAGACGCCCAGAGAACCTCGGCAGCAGGCTTAACGGCAGCCTTCTTTACGGACTCCGCCATGAGGGGCAGCGGATCGACGCCGGTATCGGCAATGCGACCGGCAAAGATGGACAGAATAGAGGGGGTCTCAGCAGAGACGGCATCGACAAACTCGTCGACCTGCTCGGGCGTGAAGATAGTGGTGACATTCACCTTGATGCCGTCGGCAGAAAGGCGCTTGACCAGCGCGGCAGTGGACTCACCCCTGGTGTTGAGCGCCGGGATCTTAACGTAGACGTTGTCTGCCCAGGTTGCGATCTCGCGAGCCTCGGCTTCCATACCCGCCTCGTCGTCGGCGAATACCTCAAAAGAGACCGACACATCAGTAATGTGCTCAAGAACCGTCTTGGCAAAAGCGCGGTAGTCGGTCACGCCGCCGGCCTTCATAAGGGAAGGATTGGTCGTGAAGCCCTGAACGTTGCCATTGTCATGCATGTCAAGCATACCCTCGAGGTTAGCGCCGTCGGCAAACACCTTGATCGCCATGTTCGGTCCTTTCTCATCTAACACTATTGCTATCGAAAGCCTTCTTCTTTGTTTCAAAAGCTTTTCGGTTTTCTTTTATAAACCATTTCAAAAGCTATCGAAAGCTCAATTGTCAACTTTCCGTGAACGGTCGAATATCGGGCGTGAACGTACTTCTTTTGGGCGGCACCTTCAGAATGAGACTCTTTATAGCCCGTTTACGTGCGAACTATCTGCTACGCATGCATTTGTAACATGCCATTCCGTTCTTTTGATTCACTCGGATTTGCCTTGTTCTTTTCATATCGATACGTTATATTTCGATTACGAAAGGCGCATCTTTTACCTTTTGTTCAAAAGGAGCGGTATATGGCATCTACTTCAGACCTTTCACCGGCCGAGCGTCAGCGATTTATCATGAATTGGCTGGCCGAAAAGCCAAATATCTCGGTATCCGACATCGTTCGCCGTTTTTCGGTTTCGGAAGTCACCGCACGGCACGACCTCATCTCGCTGGAATCCGAAGGCAAGCTGCGTCGCGTACGCGGCGGAGCGGTATCACTTTCTCGCTCCAACGCAATCTCGTATCCCGAGGAGCGCATCAATGTCCAAGTCGAGGCCAAGGAGGCCATCGCCGCAACCGCAGCAACTCTTGTTGATGATAGCGATGTTCTGGTAATTGATATCGGCACCACAGGCTTTTACTTCGCTAAGGCCCTCATGGACAAGCGTGAGATCACCATTATCACCGGCGATCTTGCAATCGCGAACTACGCCAGCTTCAATCTTCCCAATGCTTCGGTAGTGCTGCTGGGCGGCTCTGTGCGCAAGGGGCACCTCTATCTCGCGGGCGCACTGACGCTCGACTGCATGAGCAAACTACATGCCGACAAGGCGTTTGTCAGTGCCGACGGATTCCACCCCGGCCACGGTTTTACCGTCGAACACGACTTCTCGGCCATGATCAAGCATATGTACCTTACCAACTCAAACCAGGGCTACATGATGGTTGACCAGGGAAAGTTCAACAAGACCAGTTTTTATCAGTCCGCGCAGATCGATGACCTCGACGGCATCATCGTTGATGGAGACGACGAGGGCATCATGACGGCGGCGATCGAGGGCAGTCACAGTCATCCCAAGCTCTATATTGCAAAATAGCTCAAATGGCCGGGTCGCCCCCACTGCGGGCGACCCGGCCATTTATTAAATCAACCCAAAATGTTGCATCGCTGTGACGGTGCCGTCGTGTGCGACGTCGTCGGTCACGTAGTCGGCGACCGCTTTGACCTCGGGCATGGCGTTGCCCATGGCCACGGCCGTCTCGACAGCGGCGAGCATACCCAGATCGTTGCCGGAATCGCCAAAGCCAAAGGTGCGCGCATTTCCCTCGCGGCCCAGATGCGCCAGCGCTCGCGCCACGCCCACGCCCTTGTCGATGCCCTTGGGGCTCAGCTCGCGATTCTGGCCACCGGTGTTGCACAGCTCAAACTCGCGATCGATAAAGCCGTCACCGTTGGCTACGCGAGCCAGGTCGCTCGCGTTAATGCACACCTTGCCTACGCGCAAGCGGCCATCGACGCGCATCTGATCAACGCCATGCACCACGCCGGCGCCTAGCAGAAATGACTGTTCGACACCAACTGGCTCAAGTGAATAGGTGGCACCGTTCGTCTCGAACAACGCCTCACCGCCCGCCACAATAATGCGGCGCGCGAGCTCCTCAACAATGTCTTCGTCAAAGCAGTCCTCATGCACCACGCGGCCCTCGACCTCGAGTGTCGCTCCCGCCATGGCAACGATACCCGCCGGGTTCAGCGCACGCAGGCCATCGGCAACCAGCCACAAAGGGCGACCCGTGCAGATAAATGCCCGGTGACCCGCATTGCGCAGGCGACCAAATGCATCGACAACGGCCTTCGACGGATGGATTGCATTGAAGTCCTTATCGGTCATATCGTCGGGATCGAACGACGTCAGCGTGCCGTCCACGTCAAAAAAGAGCACAGCGGGTTCGGGACACGCATCAATCATATGGGTTCCTTTCGAGGATAAGGGCAAACGAAGCATCCATCATATAATGGAGCGACGCAACCAGAGAGGTCACCCATGGAATTTTACGCAAGCTGCCCCGAGGGCTTTGAGTCCGCACTCGCCGATGAGCTTAAACGCCTCGGGCTTTCGCATGTCCGCCGCCTGAAGGGCCGCGCTACATTTGAGGGCGAGCTCGAAGAAGGTTACCGCGCCTGTCTGTGGTCGCGCCTGGCCAGCCGCGTGTTTGTAGTGCTTGGGCGCTTTGAGGCGCAGGATGCCGATGAGTTGTACGACGGCGTTTACGACATCGCCTGGGAAAGCATCGTTCACCCGGGCGCTACCATCGCCATCACCGCCCGCGGCGTGACCGAGCAGCTGCGCAACACGCGCTTCTCGGCCCTGCGCGCCAAGGACGCGCTGTGCGACCGTCTGGCCGAGACCACGGGCCGTCGCGCCGACGTCGATGCCGCCGACCCCGATGTTCACCTACTGCTTTCGCTGCGTCAGCGCCGCGCGAGCATCAGCCTGGACCTTTCGGGCGACCCGCTGTTCAAACGCCTGCCGCCCGCTGCGACTCGTGCCGGCGAGGGCGCACACGTGTTGCGCCCCGACTACGCCGCCCTGGTGCTGGCGCAGGTCGGCTGGACCGCACTATGCGAGCGCGAGCTGACGGCCGACGATTACGAGAACGAAGCCCTTCCCACGCTGATCGATGCCTCGTGCGCCGGCGGCGGTCTGCTGCTGGAGGCCGTGAACATTCTGACCGACCGCGCCCCGGGCGCCACACGCGAGCGCTGGGGCTTTGAGGGCTGGCAGCTGCACGATGCCGCCCTGTGGGAGCAGCTGCTTGCCGAGGCGCGCGAGCGCGAGGCGGCAGCGCGCGAGCGCCAGGCGCGCATCGTGGCCGTGGATGTTGACCCCGCCGCCCGCAAGACCGCTGAGCGCATGGTTAAATGTGCCGGCTACAAGCGTTTTGTCGACTTTTGCGCCGCCAAGTCCGCCACCGTGCTGGACCATGCAGGCGCTGTCGCCGGCGCCGCCGTGGTCGCGGATACGACCGAGACACCGCTTTCGCTCATGCACGACGCCATGACGCTGGTCGGTGAGCTGCGCCGCGCGCCCGAGCTTGCCGCGGCGCCGGTCGCCGCGCTCACCCGCGACGGATTGCTGGCCCGCGCGCTCCACGCCGAGCCCGAGCGCTCAATCGCCGTTATGCCCAACAACGAGGAGGCGACCGTCGAAGTCTGGCCTTCGCTCGACCACGCCGCCGCAGCGTTTGAAGCTGCGACCAGTGCGGATGGCGAGGCCGAGGTTGCGAATGCCAACGACGTCAACGACAAAGCCACCGCTTCCGCCATGCCCGAACCTGCCGCCACGCTCGACCTGGGCGACGGCAAGCCGTTGCCCGTGCTCATCCCGGAGTCCGAGCAGTTCGCCAACCGCCTGCGCAAGAACGCCCGTCTGCGTCGCAAGTGGGCAAAGCGCGAGGGCGTGAGCTGCTACCGTGTCTACGATGCTGACCTGCCCGATTACTCTGCCGCCATCGATCTGTACGAGGGTTGCCCGCAGACGCCGGGCCGCTGGCTCGTCATTGCCGAATACGCCGCGCCCAAGACCATCGACCCCGCACTGGCCCAGGCCCGCATGCTCGACATCTTGGCCATCGCGCCGCGCATCCTGGATGTTCCGGCCGAACACGTGCACGCCAAGGCCCGCATGCGTTCGCGTGGCGGCTCGCAGTACGGCAAGCAGGGCGCCGGCAAGGGCGGATCGGGCGAACGCGCCAACATCGCGCGCCGTCGCCTGCCGCTCATCGAAGAGGGCGGCCTCACCTTTGCCGTCAACTTTGACGATTACCTGGACGTCGGCATCTTCCTGGATCACCGCGTCACCCGCAGCCTAGTGCGCGAGCACGCCAAGCAGGCGCGCCGCTTCCTCAACCTGTTTGCCTACACCGGCACTGCCACCTGCTACGCGGCCGATGGCGGCGTCGAGGAGACCGTGACGGTCGACCTCTCCAACACCTACCTGGACTGGGCCGAGCGCAACATGCGCCAGAACGGCTTTGTGGGGCCTCAGCATCATTTTGTGCGCGACGACGTGCTCGCCTGGATTCGCGACCAGCGCCAGACGCGCAACCGCTGGGACTTGATCTTTGTCGACCCGCCCACGTTCTCGAACTCGTCCAAGATGGGCCGCCGCACCTGGGATGTCCAGCGCGACCATGTTGAGCTGTTGGCCGGCGTATCGCGCCTGCTCGCGCAGGGCGGCCACGCCATCTTTAGCTGCAACCTGCGAGGCTTCCGCCCCGAAACGCGCAAGCTCGCACGCGCGGGCGTGGTGCTGGAGGACATTACGGCGCAGACCATCCCCGAGGACTTCGCACGCAACCAGAAGGTGCACCACTGCTACATCGTGCGCCGCCTGCCCATCGAGGACGCCATGGCCGAAGTCGGCTTTAGCGCCGAGGAAATTGCCGAGCGCGTCGAGGAGCTGCGCAACCCCGAAGCCCGCAAGCCTCGCGCAACGGCGCCCGCGCACGCGCAGGCAGGCGACCGGGGGCCGCGCGGCAACGGCAAGCCTGACTCCGCCGGCAAGCCCAAAAAGAAGAAGTTCTACGCCAGCAAGCCCAAGGGCAAATAACAAAGTTGCGGTGGAATACGGACTGTTTTGCCTGGAATTAGGCAAATTTAGACCGTATTTCACCGCAACTCATATTGGGATGGTGGTTGGCGATCTAGCCTTGGATGACCAATCGGTAGCCGATGCCCACATGCGTCTGGATATAGCGCGGATGCGCGGGGTCGGACTCGATTTTCTTGCGCAGCGTGCCCATAAAGACGCGCAGGCTCGCCAGGTCGCTCTTGGTCGCCGTGCCCCAAATCTCGTGCAGGATAAACTGGTGCGTCAACACCTTGTCGGCGTTGTGCGCCAGCAGACACAGGAGCTTGTACTCGATCGGCGTCAGGTGCAGTTCCTCGCCATCCATCATGGCGATGCCAGCATCAAAATCGATATGCAGCTCACCGGTATCGAACGAGCCCTCGGAGGCAACGCCGCCCGTTTGCGCATACGAAAGGCGCCTGAGCGTCGTGCGAATGCGCGCGAGCAGTTCCTCGACCGAAAACGGCTTGGTCAGGTAGTCGTCGGCACCGGCATCGAGCGCGCGGATCTTGTCCGCGTCCTCGCTGCGCGCCGAGACCACGATGATCGGCATGCCCGACCACGTGCGCACCGACTCCACCACCTTGACGCCGTCCATATCGGGCAGGCCCAGATCGAGCAGCACAATGCTCGGCGCCTGCGACGAGGCGGCGGCGATGGCAGCATGTGCGGTCTCCACGGCCATATGGCGCAAGCCGTGCGCCTCGAGCGCGGCAACGATGAGGTTGCGGACGGCGGGATCGTCCTCAACGACTAAGATGAGCGGTTTCACGGCAGAGTTCGGCACAGCGCTACTCCTTATCAAACGAAACGTCGGCGGCGGGAAGCTCGATCGTAAAGACCGAGCCGTGCGGGTCCGCCGCGGCAACCTCTATGCTACCGCCATGCGCCAGCGCAATGGAGCGGCAAAGCGAAAGCCCCAGGCCCACACTGCGTCGGCTATCGGCCAAACCATGGTTGGCGGTGTAGAACGACTCAAAGATACGCTCGCGGTCCTCGGGAGCAATGCCCGGGCCGTCATCGGCCACCGAGCACGCCACGCGTCCATCGCCGGCGTCAATCGAGATCACGATATGCGAGCCTGCGGGCGTGTAGGTAATGGCATTGTTCACCAGGTTTACCACCAGCTGCACCATCAGGCGCGCATCGACATTGACGAGCGCCGGCTCATCGCACGCCACCACCTTAAGGTCGTGCTCGCGCACGGCAGGGTTCACGTGGCGCAGCGCCTCCTCGACGATATCGTCCATGAGCTCGAGCGTGGTCGACAGGCGCATACCGCCGCCCTCGAGCTTGGTGATGGCGAGCAGGTTCTCGACGGTGGCGTTGAGCCATTGCGCATCCGAGCGAATGGACAGAAGCATGCCGCGGCGCGTCTGGCTATCGAGCACGGCGGTGCCGGTCGAGCCCTGGTCGAGCAGCACATCGGCATTGCCCGAAATACTGGTGAGCGGCGTGCGCAGGTCGTGCGAGATGGAGCGCAGCAGGTTGGCGCGCAGCTGCTCGTTTTTGGCGAGCACCGCCGCCTCCTCGCGGGCCTCCATGGCGCGGGCGCGATCGAGTGCCAGCTCGCCTTCGCTCACGATGGCATCGGCAAGTGTCCGCTCCTCGTGCGTCAGCACGTCGGGCTCGGCAACGATAGCCAGCACGCCCACCACCGAGGCGGGGTCGCCCGAGCGCACGAAGCCGTCACCTGTGCGGACCGTCAGGTAGATGCCATAAAACGCCGAGCCGCCATAGGTGGCATCGAGCGGCGTTCCCACATAGGCGGACGCCGAGAGCCGCGGCGGCATCTGCGGCGCCAGTTCGTGCACCGGCGCGGCATCGCCCACGGCCGTGTATGTCGCACGCGGCAGCAGGTCATCATCGTCGGCGTCGGCGCTGTACCACACGACCGGACAGCCCGAAAGACGCGCCAGCTGCGTTGCCATGGCATGGATAATTTGCTGCTGGTCGGCGCACCGCTGCAGCATGCGGTTAGTCTCGAGCACCATATGCGTGCGACGGTCGCTGGCGGCAGCCTGCGCCAAGGCGCGGCGCAGGGCCAACGCAATCGAGCTCGACACAAGCGAGACCACGAACATGATGAAGAACATGCCGGGATAGACGCGGTCGATAAGCGACAGCGAGTAGCGCGGGTCGACAAACAAGAAGTTGTAGAGCGCCACGGCGGCAGCCGAGCTCAGCAAGCAATACAGGCGACTCCAGGTAAAGAATGCGCACAGCTGAACGGCGAACACATAGACGATCATGATGCTCGGCGCGAGACCCGGATGGTCGAGCAGCGCGCCCACAATCGTCGCTGCGACCAGCAGCCCCGCCGATACGCAGGCGTCATACAGAGGAGTGCGGCGCGTCAGCGTTGTGCGCCGCCACCAAAAGTTATCGGCAATATCGCCGTCCGCACGGACGTCCATAGACACCGTACCCCTCCCTCAAAAACAAAAACCACCACAAAGGGGACAGGCACCTTTGTGGTGGTTTTCCCTCGTGGTGGTTCTAAGTGTAAAGCCTTCTACGACCGGCAGTCGCTAGACAAACAGCACGTGCGCGAGCAGGGCACACACGCACACCGCTCCAAATACCAGTGCCACGATCGAAATTACGCGATCGGCCATGTCCATGTTGGCCCGATTCGTAAAGAACCGATCTTCGGCAGCGTCGACACGCGCCTCACGCATCATTTCGACCACCGCCTCACGGCCATCGAGCGCCTTTGTATCCATGTTTACCTCCCCGGCCTCATGCTTATCCATCAAAAACCAACTCCGTGTAGCCGCCGACGTCTACGGCCGCTCGTTGGGAGCCAGGCGCTGCATCTTGTTCACGGCCTTGAACTTGGTGAACAGCGGCACGTACTCAAAGCTCACGTTGGAGTTCTCCAGGCCGTACCAGCGTGCAGGCGTGCCGGCGGCGCGGCGAATGATGTACTTGAGCGTGATGGCCGTACGCTCGCTGGGCTCCACATCGCTTTCGGGCGCCAGAAGCTTACGGATCAGGACGAACTTGAACGTACCGATGTTACCCGGATCCTTGTAGACCGAGTAGTCATGCGTCTGCGGCGGCAGCTCGCCGGTGGCAGCCAGGTCCTGAACAACCTGACGCAGGTAGGCATTGACGCGCTGGTTGATCTTGTAGCCCAGGTACAGATGCACGCGGAACACGTAGTCGGTGCCGAACGTCTCGACCGAATAGGCAAAGGTGTGCGGTTCGTCCATGGTCTCGACATTCACAAACCACCAGGCGCGGGCGCGCTTGGGATGCTTGTCCAAGATCGAATAGACGATATCGCGGTCGATGTAGTCGGTATGGGCGTCCTTGGTCAGGTACACGACGTTGTCGCTCATGCGCTCGTAACGGTCGTCGTCACGCAGGCGCTTGAGCTGCGGCAGGTAGCTGCGCAGCGGCAGCAGCGTAAACTGGCGCTGCTCGACCGCCGTGCCGTTGTACCAGCACACCATAATGCCCATGATGAGTGCAGCCATGAGGATGGTGAAGTAGCCGCCGTGGAAGAACTTGGTGAGCGAGCTTACGAAGAAGAAGCCTTCGAGCAAAAGGAAGAAGGCAGCGAAGATCCACGGAGTAACCTTGAGCTTGCGCTCCTCGTGCAGGTAGAAGAAGAGCAGCAGCGTGGTGCACATCATAGTCAGCGTAATGGCAAGGCCGTAGGCGGCTTCCATATGCGCCGAGTTCTGGAACAGCAGCACCACGATGACGCAGCCGACAAGCATGACGTTGTTGACCATGGGGATGTAGAGCTGGCCCTTGGTCTCGGCAGGGTAGAAGACCTGCATGTGCGGCATAAGGTCCAGGCGGCTGGCCTCGGACACCAGCGAGAATGCGCCGGTGATGAGCGCCTGCGAGGCGATGATGGCCGCGATGGTGGAAAGGCCGACGGCAAACGGGCGCAGGCCCGGGGCGAGCATCTGGTAGAACGGATTGAGGTCGGCAATGCCCATGAGCTCGGGGTTGGCAGCGTTGTTCATAAGCCAAGCACCCTGGCCCATATAGGAAAGCAGCAAGCAGCACTTAACGAACGGCCAGGTGGCGTAGATGTTGCCGCGGCCGACGTGGCCCATGTCGGAGTAGAGCGCCTCGGCACCGGTGGTGGCGAGGAAGCAGCTGCCCAGAATCATGATGCCCGCGTGGTTGTTGGGGCTTAGCAAAAAGGCGATGCCGCGCACCGGGTTGAGGCACAGCAGCACGGCGGGGTGTTGGAAGACAAAGAACAGACCCGTACCGCCCAGGAACAGAAACCACAGCGTCATGATGGGGCCAAAGGCGTGACCGATCTTGGCCGTACCGATGCGCTGTACCAAGAAGAGCGCGATGATGATGGCGAGCGTAATGGCGACGACGCGGCCCTGGTCATCGCCCAGCACGGCATGGACCGCTGGGATGGTGCGCAGGCCCTCGATGGCCGTGGTAACGGTAACGGCCGGC
Organism: Collinsella sp.; assembly: GCA_023708985.1. Taxonomy (GTDB): domain Bacteria; phylum Actinomycetota; class Coriobacteriia; order Coriobacteriales; family Coriobacteriaceae; genus Collinsella. The sequence goes on along the minus strand of BREX01000023.1, from coordinate 10,314 downwards.
GTCAGGATGCCGTCGGCGAGCAGCGCGGCGCCACCCAGCATGGCGGGGATGATAAGCCACTTGCCGCAGCGCTTGACCAGGCTGTACAGGGCAAAGATGCCGCCCTCACCATGGTTATCGGCGCGCAGCGAGATGAGCACATACTTGATGGTGGTCAGCAGCGTGACCGTCCACACGACAAGGGAGAGCGCGCCAAGCACGAACTCCTCCGTCACACTTCCGATGCCGCCGTTGCCGGCAACGAGCGCCTTGGTTACATACATAGGGCTGGTGCCGATATCGCCGTACACCACGCCCAGCGTGACGAGCATCGCCGAGATGCTCACAGGAATCGCAGCGTGCGAGGCTGCCTCCTTGGCCTTTTGTTCCATAAGCCGGTTTCCTCCCAACTTTAACGTTCGAAGGAATTATAGGTAATCGGCCCATGTTTTAATGCACTGTTTTCCCAGCTAGATAAAGATTTATACAGTCTTTAGGCTACCGCGGCGATATGGAATGTGACAAAGGGACCGTCCCCTTGTCACATTCGTCATTTTCCGAGCCAGTTTTTGAACCACCACTCCATGGAGCGGCTCATCTCGGCCATAAAGGGACTAGTGTGTTTGCGGGTGTAGATATCCACCACGCGCTCGCCCACCTCGCGGGCATGCGGACGGAACATCGCGTCCATCTCGGCCACCTGCGCGTCCATAGTCGCAGCATCGGCGCGGCGGTAGCGCTCCTCGTGCACCAGGTTCACCACGGGATGCGCAATGGCCGGGCGCTCCTTACGGGGCGTGCCGATGATGAGCATCGACAGCGGCATGGTATAGGGCGGCAGATCGAGCAGCTCGGCAACTTCCTCGGCATTCTCGACGATATCACCGATATAGCAGCTCCCCAGGCCCAGGGCCTCGGCGGCAACCACGGCGTTTTGAGCAGCGATCACGGCGTCCTGGGCCGCGATGGCAAAGTCGCCCAAACCCGGCGCGCGGCGGGGCGCCTTGCCCGTGCGCTCGACAAACTCGGGCTCAAAGCAGCCCACGTGCTCAAACAGATCGATCCACTTGGCATAATCGACCACAAATATAAGTGCCCAGGGCGCCTTGGCGATCATAGGCTGGTGGTCGCACAGGTCGGCCAGACGGTCCAACGTAGCCTGCTCGCGAATGCTCACGACGGAATACATCATCATGGCGCCCGCTGACGGCGCGCGACTCGCCGCATGCAAAATCGCCGCACGCTGCTCGTCGGTCACCGCTACGGGACGGTCGTTGTCATCGCGCGCAAAAGCGCGCGTGGAGGAACGATGCTCCAACGTGTCCAGCACCGCATTGCCCGTGGTCTCGACCGGATAGCCGCACGTATCCACAGCCTTGGTGCAAACCTGCTCGTTCATCGCCTCATCCTCGCTAATTCTTTAAGAAGCCTTTACGTTTCCGTGTAATTCCCGTCCATTATCGCGCAGGTCGCCACTCCATTGCGCCACACCGCCACACGTGCGCGTTAATATGGCTGGTTGTTGTGCGCAGCCACCAATTGCAGCGCATATCTTGGTAACAATCGGGTAAACCCCCGCTTTCGTAGGTTTTAGTTTGTGAGGAGTCTCAGCATGTTCGCTGCCGCCATCTCGCTCGTCGGTCTTGCGGCGACCGTCTACCTTGTCTTGCGCGAAGCCAAGGCCGTTCGCGCTCAGTCGGGCACCGTTGCCAAAAGCGCTCTTGGGTGGAGCGTCGCCTTCGGCCTGTTCCAGCTCTTTTTGACCATTTGGGGCGCCATTGGCCTCGTCGCCCAAAACGAGCCGCTCGCCTTTGTGATGCTCATCCTGACCAACGCCATCCTCACCGGCTGCGCTTGGGCCAGCATCGCACGTGACCGCATCGCCCCGCGCGTCTTTGCGTTCGCCGCGCCCGACGCCCCCGCCCCCACCGGCAAGCTCGTCCGCCTGCGCGGCGCCTTTGTGGGCAAACCGCTCGTCGCCGCCGTCTTGTGCCTGCTGCTCGCCGGCGTCTTTGCGCTGCTTGGCATGGAGGTCTCGTCCAACCACGACTTTACCTGGGTCTACCCCCTGTGCATCCTGCTCGAGTGGGCCATCATCACCACGCTCATGGTCGGCCTGTTCTTCCTATTCCAGCGCCACGGCGCAGCTCCCGCGGTCCTGGCCTTTGCCCTCTTTATCCTGGGTATTGCCGAGTTCTTCGTCATCACGTTTAAATCCATGCCCATCCAGCCGGGCGACCTTTCGGCCATCTCCACCGCCGCCGCGGTCGCCGGCAACGGCTACACCTTCTCGATCTCGCTGTTCTGCGTGCTGTCCATGGGCTTTACCGCCAGCGCCATGCTGCTGTGCGAGTACGCCGGCCTGGTGGCACCGCACCGTCAGAAAGGTGCCGTCAACGCCAAGCGCATGCTGCTCACCAACCTGCTCGTGGCAGTGCTGTGCCTGGGCGGCGTAACCGCGCATGTCACGCTCATCGACTACTACAACACCCTCGGCATCACCGTCTACACCTGGCGCCCGCTCGAGAGCTACTGGCGCGAGGGCTACCTGCCCGCCTTTATTAGTGCGGCGCAGTCCATCAAGCCGCCCAAACCCGCCGACTACTCCGTCGACGATGCCAAGGCCACGCTCAAAAAGTACGCCAAGGCCTACGACAAGTCCGACGCGGCCAAGAGCGACGAGCGCGCCGCCGCAAAGGAGCAGTTCGACAGCGAGAAGCCCACGGTCATCGCCATCATGAACGAGACCTTCTCGGATCTGTCGATCTACCAGAACATGCGCGCCGGCTACGAGGGCCCGCAGTACTTTAAGAGCCTGTCCAACTGCCTCAGCCGCGGCAAGCTCTACGTGAGCGCCTACGGCGGCGGCACCGCCAATACCGAGTTTGAGTTTATGACCGGCAACTCCATGGCCAACCTGGGCTCGGGTGTGTACCCCTACACCATCTATAACATGGAAACGACCGGGAACCTGGCAGAGCAGTTCAAATCGCTCGGCTATTCCACCACGGCCATGCACCCCAACCACGCAACCAACTGGAACCGCGAGAACGTCTACAAGGACTTTGGCTTTGACCAGTTCCTGTCCATCAACGACTTCCAGGGAGCCGACACCCTGCGCGGCATGGTGACCGACCAGGCTACCTACGACAAGATTCTCGAGCTGCTCGACCAGAACGCCGATCCGCAGTTTATCTTCGACGTGACCATGCAGAACCACTCGGGCTACGATACGGGCCTGCTGCCGGTCGACAAGCAGATGCACCTGAATATCGACACGACCGATCTGGACGCCAAGACCGTCGAGGACGGCACGCTCTCCGATGTCGACGAGTATGTCTCGTGCATCGAGCAGTCCGATCAGGCGCTTCGCTACTTCCTCAACGCCCTGAGCAAGCTCGACCGTAAGGTGGTCGTGGTGTTCTGGGGCGACCACCAGCCGTTCTTCCCGTCCAAGTTCAACGATAAGTGGTTTACCGGCGAGGACGACGCCACGCATCAGGAGCGCCTGTGGCAGACCGATTACATCATCTGGGCCAACTACGACGTTGCCGGCTGCGACCAGATGAGCGAGGTCGACGACCTGTCCACCAACTACCTGTCCACCCAGCTGATGCAGCTGATCGGCGCACCGCTGACCGACTACCAGAAAGCGCACATGACGCTGCGCGAGTCGCTGCCCGCCATCAACTCGGTGGGCTACGAGGACGCCAGCCTGCGCTGGGCGCTCTCCTCCAACGTCACCGGTGACGACGCCGCTGCCGCAGCCGCAACCAAGGCGCGCGATGATTACGCCAAGATGCAATACTACGAGATGTTCCGCGACGGCAAGAACGTGTACACCGAGCACTTCCAGACCGAGGCCAACGAGACCGACCCCAACCTGGCACCGGGCACGACCAAGATCAAGTAGCGGGTCACTCATAACTGGTTCGTCTGCCCGGCGGCGCGGAACGTAAGGTTCCCTGCTCGGACAGTCCTGCTCGCACGGAGAGCACATTAAGTGCTCTCCGGCTCGTGCGGAACTCGCGATGAACCTTACATTCCGCGCCGCCGGGCAGACGCCTCGGTGTTGGAGCGCGGCTTGTCATAGGGGTATCCGCTGAACATATATAAGTCGAAGGCCACGTCATGTGGCCTTTTTTGCATCCGGAAACCGTGTCCCAGAATTCACGTCCGGAGCGGGATGCAGTTTCCGCTTACGGCCCCGTTGGGAAACTGCATCCCACTCCGGGCTCAAATTGTGGGCCATCGTTTCCACCAGAGCCCTCAACCGGAAACTGCGTCCCACTCCAAAGGCAAATTCTGGGACGCACTTTCCGAAACCCCATCCATCCGGAAAGCCCGTCCCACTCTGAATGCATCAAGCGAACGCATGAGAGCGTGTCGTCCAGGACGGCCTCGTCATAGGGGTGATGGAAAATGTCGCCCCAAACGCTTGCAGCGGTTGTGCCCACAAGTGTCAAGAAAAAAGCCTCAAGAACTTCGAGGCTTTCACATTTGTATTGTTTTGCACGAAGGACCGCGAACGACGAAGCTACTCACCCAAAACGGCCTTCTTGGCGGCTTCAGCCATGTTGTCCAGATCTTCCTTGGTGGGATGGTCCTTTGCGGCAACCCAGTTGTCGAGCAGCATCTTATAGCGCGCGTTTTCGGGATCTTGCTCGAGCATGGCCTCGTAGCGCTGCTTGACCGCGGGTCCCATCTTGCCCTGGCACATCGCCCAGCCCGCAAGCTCGGCATCCCCAGCCAAATTAGAAGTTACGCGATCAATAATCTGCTGGTAATAGCTCTGATCGGCCCCAAAGCCGCAGGTGCCAAACAGGAAGACGCGCTTACCGTGCAAGGCGGAGAGCAATGCCGCGACCGAAGGCGTGCACGCGCCCTTGTCGCACCAAAAACCGACGAGCACCGTGTCGGCCGCGCAGGCGCCCTGCGCCTCGAGCGCAACCTGATCTGCATCCGCATCGTCGCTCAATGCCGCGGCATGGACAAACTCAACGCCCGCAGCCTGCAGAGCGCGCTTGATCGCGCCCGAAACCATCCTGGTATTACCGCTCTTGCTGTTGACCACCAAAGAGCACGTCATAGTCACGTTGCCTCGTTTCCCCCAAAACTAAAGCCACTAATGCAATTTATTAGATGAATATCTTAGTACTAACGTGACAGATGTAAACCACCGTCTGTCGATTGATTAACTTGCCCCACGAGCTTGCTCACTGGGCGAACTGGCTGCGGTAGAGTTCGGCGTAGAAGCCACCTGCCGCTAGCAGCTCGTCGTGCGTGCCGCGCTCGATAATCTGGCCGTCGCGCATCACCAGGATGCAGTCGGCGTTGCGGATGGTGCTCAGGCGGTGCGCCACTACAAAGCTTGTGCGACCGGCCATGAGCTCGTCGAATGCCGCCTGCACCTGCAGCTCGGTGCGGGTATCGATACTCGAGGTCGCCTCGTCCAGCAGCAAGATAGCCGGGTCGGTGAGCATGACGCGCGCGATGCACAGCAGCTGTTTTTGACCCTGGCTAAACGTGCCGCCGTCCTCGCCGATGACCGTATCGTAGCCGCCTGGCAGCTGCACGATAAACTTGTGCGCGTGCGCGCGCTTGGCGGCTTCGACAACCTGCTCGCGCGTAGCTCCTGGGCAACCGTAAGCGATGTTGTCCGCCACCGTGCCCTCGAACAGCCAAGTGTCCTGCAGCACCATGCCAAAGGCGCGGCGCAGGCTTGCGCGCGTGTAGTCACGCGAGGAACGGCCATCGACCGCAATGCGACCGGCATCGATATCGTAAAAACGCAGTAGCAAATTGATGAGCGTCGTCTTGCCACAGCCCGTAGGACCGACCAGGGCAAAGCGCATGCCGGGCTTAGCCTCGATGCAGATGTCCTGCAGCAGCCTGCGGTCGGGCACGTAGCTAAAGTCCACGTGTTCAAAAGTCACCTCGCCCTGCGGGGCGGCAAGCTCTACAGCGTCCGACGCGTCGGGCTCCTGCTCGCGCGCATCGAACAGCGCAAATATGCGGCGCGCCGAGGCGTACGCGGTCTGGATCTGCGTAATGACGTTGGTGACCTCGTTGAACGGCTTGGTGTACTGGTTGGCGTAGGACAGGAAGATCTGCACGCCGCCCACCGTAAGCGCCGCGGGCACGCCCGTGATCACGCCCACGCAGCCGATCACAGCGACCACGGCATAGATGATGTTATTGATAAAACGCGTACCGGGGTTGGAGAGCGAACCCATAAACTGCGCGCACTCGCCCGCGGTGTAGAGCTCGGCATTGAGGGCATCGAAGCGCTGCTGAGCGTTGGGGCCATAGGCAAAGGCGTCGACAAGCTTTTGCTCGCCCACATACTCCTCGATATGACCACCGAGCTGCCCTTGAATGCGCTGCTGAGCCGTAAAGCTCTTGTTGGAGAGCTTGGCAATAGCACCGGCAGCAAAGATGGAAAGCGGCGTGACGAGCACCACCACGAGCGTCATGGTCAGGTTAATGGAGAGCATAAACGCGAGCGTGCCCACGATGGTGATAACGCCGGTGAAAAGCTGGGTAAAACCCTGCAGCAGGCCGTCACCCACCTGATCCACGTCGTTGACCACGCGGCTCATAAGGTCGCCGTGGGCATGGCTGTCGATAAAGCTGAGCGGCATACGGCTGAGCTTGTCGCTCGCCTCCACGCGCATGTCGCGCACCGTCTCGTAGGACAGGCGGTTGACGCAGTAGCCCTGTAGCCACTGGAAGGCCGCAGCACCTACGACGACAATCGCGAGCTTGGTAACGAGCGGCAGCAGTGCGTCAAAGTCCACCTGCCCGGCGGCAACGATCAGGTCGATGCCCTCGCCAATGAGAATGGGCGTGTAGAGCTGCAGAATCACCGAGACGGCAGCACTCAAAAACGATGCCGCAAACGAGACGCGGTGCGGACGGACATAGCCCAGCAGGCGGCGGGTCACCGCACCCACGGGATAGCGCTCGGGATCGCCGGGCTGGCGCGGACCGTCTCCCAGGTCGTTGAGGCTATCGTTGCCGGACACGTTGGCCGTCATCGTGGCGACCGAACCGGAGGAAGTGTACGGATTCATTTAGCAGCCCTCCTTTGCGCAGACGGATGTGGGGACGGTCGGGGCGCCTGGGGCGGGCGCGGGCGCCGTACTCCCCTGCTGACCCTCGAGCTCCTCGCGGCGAAGCTGCGACTGGCAAATCTCGCGGTAGAGCTGGCAGGTCGTGTAGAGCTCATCGTGCGCGCCCAGGCCCGCGACCGAACCGTGGTCAAGTACGCAGATCATATCGGCGTCGCGCACGGTCGAAACGCGCGGGCTTACGATCACCGTAGTCAGCGGCAGCCCGCCCTCGGCGGCACCGCACACACTGCGCTCGCGGATGGCATGGCGAAGCGCCGCGTCGGTCTTAAAGTCGAGCGCCGAGGCAGAATCGTCCATGATCAATATCTGAGGCGAGCCCACCAGGGCGCGCGCGATGGTCAGGCGCTGGCGTTGGCCACCGCTGAAGTTCTTACCGCCCGCCTCGACCGGGGCATCGAGCCCCTGCGGCTTGTTGCGCACGAACTCGCTCGCCTGCGCCATGTCGAGCGCCACCCAGAGCTCCTCGTCGGTCGCAGCCTCGTCGCGCCAGGTCAGGTTGCTGCGGATGGTGCCGCTCACCAGCGACGCGCGCTGTGGAACGGTCGCGACCACACGGCGCAGCTGGTCGAGCGGCCAGGTGCGCACGTCGGCGCCCATCACGCTCACGCTGCCGGTACTCGCATCGTACAGGCGCGGGATGAGCGAGACGAGCGTCGACTTACCGCTGCCCGTGCCGCCGATAATGCCGAGCGTCTTGCCCAGCGGCAGCTCCAGGGTCACATCGTTGACGGCGTTGGCAGCGCCGGCGCCAAACGAGAAGCTCGCATGGCTCAAGCCCAGCGCAGAGACCGGGGCGTCGACGTCCGTCGCGGGTGCCTGGGGCAGTGCGACCGGCTCGTTGTTCTCGTCGGTGATGCTCGGCTCGCAGTTGAGCACCTCGTTGATACGCGAAGCACTCGCGCTCGCCTTGGTAAAGACCACGACCAGGTTGGCGACGTACACGATGGAGGTCAGGGTCTGCGTCATGTAGTTGACGAACGCCATGACCTGGCCCTGCGTAAGCTCGCCCACGTTGACCTGTATGCCGCCCACCCACAGGATGGCGCACACGCCCAGGTTCATCACAAGAAACGTGACGGGGTTAAGGATCGACGAGAGCTTGCCCACCGCGATGGCAGTATTGGCCTGGTCATCGGCGGCTTGGGCAAAACGCTCGCGCTCGTGGTCCTCACGCACAAAGGCGCGAACAACGCGGGCGCCCGAAAGCCCCTCGCGGCAGATAAGCGCGATGCGGTCGAGCTTTGCCTGCAGCTGCCTGTAATACGGAATGCAGCGCGCCATGACAAACCAAAACACCAGGCCGATAGCGGGCGTGCAAATCAAAAAGATCATGCCGAGCTTAAGGTCGATGGCAAGGGCCGCGCACATAGAGCCCACCGCCAAGAAGGGCCAGCGGATGAGCATGCGTACGCCCAGCGCCACGGCCAGCTGCACCTGATTGACGTCGTTGGTAATGCGCGTGATGAGCGACGGCGTGCCAAAGCGGTCGAGCTCGGCATAGCTCAGTTTGTTGATGTGCTCGTAGAGCGCGCCGCGGATATCGGTACCCATGCCCTGCGAGGTGAGCGCCGCCATCTTTTGGCAGACGAGCGTAAACGAGATGCCGATCACGGCCATGGCGGCGAGCACCATGCCGTAGTGGACGACAGCGTTCACATCGTGTGCGCCAATACCCTTATCGATCATCTGGGCAATCACCAACGGCGTCAGCAGGTCAAAAATCACTTCGATCAGCTTGCACGCTGGGCCAATCACCATATACCGGCGAAACTTGCCACCAAAACGCCCGAGCAGCTCAATCATGTATAGGCGCTCCCTATCATCATCCACATTCAATTCGAACCATGATAGTACCGCCACCCCAAAAGAAGCGTAAACAACTCGTCATTTCTAACGGGATTCAGTTTTCAGAGGGGTATACGCGCACACCCAGCCAGTGTCGGGTCAACTAGCATGGTATATTTACATTAGTGCTACCAAGTTAGTCGCCGACCCTTGAAATGAGGTGCCGAGATGAACGACATTCTCGCAAGAAGAGCAAGACGAGCAACTGTGGGCATCGCCCTTTCCGCGGCACTTGTCGCGGGAATCGCCCCCGCAACGGCGATCGCGGCAGAAACCAGTTCCCCCACCGGTGCGGCCGTTTCGCAGACGAGCGCCACCAACGGCAATTCGGGCGCCCCGCAGACAGAAGACGCGGCCGCCGCAAAAGAAAAAGCGTATGCAGCCATGCAGGAAGCGCTCAAAAACCTCGAGGCCGCAAAAAACGCCGCAAGTCCCGAGAAAATTGCGAGATTCAATGATGACATTACCCGTTTTCAAGAGTACCGCGAAAAGATGGCGGCGCAAGCCGCCGAAGGGAGGGAACTCCTTCCCACCATGCAAGCGGACGTCGATGCTGCCCAAGCCAAATACGACGGGGCCATCAACCGGGTAAGCGAGCTCCAGGCAGAATTAGAGAAGAAACATGAGATGCTTAAGACACTCGAAGCACTCGGCTACGAGGAGTTTGTCGAAACTACTAAACAGCAAATAAAGCAGTTGCACAGTGAGATCATATCGGCAAAAACGCACGTAAACTATTGCGAAACGGAGCTCCGCGAGTTCCAGTACCGCCTCAGAAGAGAGGAAAGACGAGTTAATGACTGTGAACGTGCTGTAGAGAAATATAAAGCCGATATCGACCGGTTCACAGCCTGGCGAGATGCGCTCCTCGACAATTTGAAAAAAGCGCAAACGGCCTATGACGACGCCTGCAAGGCATACGAAGAGGCAAAGGCCGCGGCAGACAAGGCCACCTCGCCCGAGATAACGAAACCGACCGAGACGACGCCTCCCTCCGGCTCAACGCAACCCGCCGAGGCGACACCGCCCGTTGCCTCACCTGCAACCGGCAAAGACACCCTACCAAGCTCCACCAAGCAGGCGAACTCGAGCAGCGGCAAGCAAGCAAATACGACCGCCGGCAAGCTCGCGAACACGGGCGACACAGCACCGAGCGCAATCGCACTCGCAGCAGTCGCCGCCGCAGGCCTCGGAATAACCGCCACAGCCACACGCCGCATCAAGAACTCAAAATAGCTGCCAGCGGTTATTGTCTTTGCCAATCCACAAGCCAAGAGACAAAAAGAGGCCCGTTTCCCCAATGAACTGCCTCCCATTTCTTGGACATGAGAAATGGGAGGCTTTCTTTATGCGC
>BREX01000022.1 GCA_023708985.1 Collinsella sp. | reverse complement strand
GCCCTCGCGGCCTAGTCGCTATTTAGGGCGTCCAAGATTTGGGACGCAGTTCATTTCGGCCGCGGGGGCTTTTGTTATTGAGGCGGCTGTTCATGAGGAGCATTGCAGGCTGCGGAAACCCGGCACTTGGGGACGTTCCTTTCCTGCCGGCAGCTTGGGACAGTCCTTAAAGGCCGCATCGATCAACTGCGGAAAGCACATCCCAGAATGAGCGTCCAACATGGGGTGCGGTTTCCCTTGAGGCCCTCAATCGGAAAATGCATCCCGGATTATTGTCGAAAAGCGGTCCCTAGTTTCCCAAACGGGCCGCTAACGGAAAGCGCACCCCGCTATTGGGCCCCAAAGCAGGATGCGCTTTCCGTGCTGGCAGTTCCAAGCAGTTCGGGATGGCCCTTTTCGTCTGCTCTCGGCCGGCGTCCGTAAGACTGTCCCCGACGACCACTCATTTAAGTCTGTCCCCAATGAGTGCCCAATGACTAGTAGTAGGCCCACATGGCTTCGACTTCGTTGAGGACCTCTACGACGCCCCAGCGGCGGGCGCTGCGGCTGGCCGAGTTGGGATCGAAGACTTCAATCTGGTCGGCGTCGTCAATACCGTAAAGTACAATGTAGTGGCCCACGTTGGTAAAGGTGCCCGGCCGAACGGCGGCGATGACGGGCGCTCCCGAACGCAGCGCCTGAGTCATCGAGTCGCGATCGTTATGAAGCTCCGTTCCGTTAAGTCCCAACTGCCACGCACCGCTCGTCATAAACGACCATTCGGTTGCACCGGTGGGGGCGTAATTGCCTGCCTCGGAAAGCGCGCACATATCGACGGGAGTCATATCGGTGCGTCCCGTCTTAAAGATATAGACCATGGTGAGGCACGTAGGCCCGCAGGCATTTTGGCGGATGGTACCGCCGGCGTAAGGCAGCTCCGACCATGCAGGGTCGATCTGATAGATATGGGGCATCGTGCCGGCTTGCCATTGCGAGCGCGGGGTCGAAAAGGCGAAAGAATAACCGGGCGCGACGGGGGCCTTGAGCAGCTTGTCCTCGGCGGTGGGCTCAAGGCCGGCCGAGCCGTGGGACATACAGGAGCTCATAAGCACAAAGACCAGACAGATGAGGATAGAGCACAGTGCGAGGCAAAGCCGACGAGCCGGCAGGGCGGGGGCATTCACGTACGATGTCGAGCGGTAGGGCTTGCCGTCGCGTCCGCCTTGGGGATGCGAAAAGAAGCGGTTGATATGGATGCCGGGCTGACGTGCGCCGTTGCGGCGCAGTTGCGGAACCTCGGCTTGGCGCTGTCGAGTGCGCGCGCCCAAGCGGCTATCTTGCTGTGCGCTTGTGCCCGTGCTCGGACGGCCACTCTGCCGTGTTCTGTTTGTCTGCTGCCGAGACGAAGGCCTGGGTTGCTCTTGAGGGCGTTGCGGATTGCTGCTCGTGGCACTTCTGGGCGTCGGCGTGGTGCGGCCAGCAAGGCGAACGCTTTGTCGCCGTTGATCACCGTCGTTGTATCCGTATGCCATTCGTACCGCCTTGTCTCATGTATAACCTGTCTATCCTACAAAAAAGATGTGCAACAAATGGGTCCGCGCGTCAAAAGCTCGGTAAACGGTACGAAAGGCGCAAAACACACGGCCTCAAAAACATCTCTCTATGCGTCCGATGAGCGTACGCCCGTCGGACGGGCGACAACAATGAGCGGCAAACCGTGCCGTTCGTCCCAAAAACGGTGCCGCTCGTTTTGCAGTTCAGCCTTCGGTCGAGCCGCAAGCGGCGCTGCTGTGCCAAGGCCGTATCTTAAAGCCACGAAATAAAAGCGCGCGGCAAAACAGACCGCGCAAGGGGTGACGTCAAAGAGGCGTCAATAAGGAAAGGAGGGGAACAATGGCGGACAAGAACGCAGAAGTTGCAGTCGAAGGTAACGGTGGCATGAAGAAAACGCTTTCGCTCTGGAACTTCTTCACCATCGGTTTCGGTGCCATCATCGGTACCGGTTGGGTTCTGCAGGTCGGCGACTGGATGGTCGTGGGCGGCGGTCCCGTTCCCGCTATGATCGCATTCCTCTTGGGTGCAATCTTCCTCGTGCCCGTCGGAGCTGTTTTCGGTGAGCTCACGGCTGCTATCCCCATCTCGGGCGGCATTGTCGAGTATGTCGATCGTAGCTTTGGCCGTACGCTGAGCTATATCACCGGTTGGCTCCTGGCCCTGGGCAACGGCATCCTGTGCCCGTGGGAGGCAATCGCTATCTCGACCCTCGTGTCCGAGATGTTCGGCAGCCTGCCCGGTCTTGAGTGGCTGCGTGCCGTCAAGCTCTATACCATCCTGGGCGCCGACGTTTACCTGTTCCCGACGCTGATCGCGCTCGGCTTTGCAACCTACGTCATCTTCCTCAACTTCCGCGGTGCCAGCTCGGCCGCCAAGCTGCAGGCCTTCCTGACCAAGGCCCTGCTCTGCGGCATGCTGCTCGCCATGGGCGTCTCGCTGTTCACCGGCTCGCCGGACAACGCCATGCCCGTGTTCTCCCAGGTCACCGGTGCTGGCGGCGGCAAGCCTGCTACCGAGGGCACCAGCCTGTTCGCAGGCATCGTTTCGGTCCTGGTTCTGACCCCGTTCTTCTACGCCGGTTTCGACACCATTCCTCAGCAGGCTGAGGAAGCGGCCGAGGGCCTCAACTGGAACAAGTTCGGCAAGATCATCTCCCTGGCCCTGCTGGCCGCAGGCGGCTTCTACATGGTCTGCATCTACTCGTTCGGCACCATCCTCGACTGGCATGAGTTCGTTAAGAGCCCGGTTCCCGCGCTTGCCTGCCTCAAGGGCATCAACATGCTCCTGTACCTGGCCATGCTCGTTATCGCCACGCTTGGACCCATGGGCCCGATGAACTCCTTCTACGGCGCCACGAGCCGCATCATGCTCGCCATGGGCCGAAAGGGCCAGCTGCCCGAGAAGTTCGCCGAGGTCGATCCCAAGTCCGGCGCTCCCAAGCTCGCCTGCGTCGTTCTGGGCGTCATCACCGTCGTCGGTCCGTTCCTGGGCAAGAACATGCTCATCCCTCTGACCAACGTGTCGGCTCTCGCCTTCATCTTCTCCTGCGGCATGGTCGCCCTCGCTTGCCTGCGCATGCGCTTCACCGAGCCCGACCTGCCTCGTCCCTACGAGGTGCCCGGCGGCAAGTTTGGCATCAGCCTCGCTATCGTTGCCTGCGGCACCATCATTGGCCTGCTCGTGATCCCGTTCTCTCCCGCCTCCCTCAACATGGTGGAGTGGAGCATCGTGATCGGCTGGTTGGCTATTGGCCTGGCCCTCATGGCTTTCACCAATTCCCACAAAAAGTAACGCCTAGCCGGGGCGGATCGGGTGCGCGGAATCCTCTCTCCCGCGCACCGAACCCGGCACCACTTGGGTAGCTTTGTGAGGCCTTAACCCAACACGGCCTCGCCCACTATATGGATCCATAAGGAGGAACCATGTCCACTAAGTACGCAATCGTTGGCGGCAAGCTCATCGACGGTACCGGTGCCGAGCCGGTCGAGAACTCCCTCGTTCTCGTCGACGACAACGGCAAGATCGAGTATGCCGGTGCTATGCAGGACCTTCCCGAGGGCGTTGAGGTTATCGACGCCGCCGGCAAGACCGTCCTTCCCGGCCTGATCGACACCCACCTGCACTTCTCGGGCAACCTGACCGACGATGACACCGATTGGGTTATGCAGCCGCTCCTCGAGAAGCAGGCCGTCGCCGTCAAGCAGGCCTACGACTGCCTCACCCACGGCCTCACCACCGTCTGCGAGATCGGCCGCTTTGGTATCCAGATCCGTGACTGCATCGACAAGGGCGTCTTTAAGGGCCCGCGCGTTCTGGCCACCGGCCTGGGCTTCTGCCGCGTTGCCGGTCACGGCGACTCTCACCACTGCACCCAGGAGCTCAACAAGGAATCGCACCCCTGGGGCGATCAGGTCGATGGTCCTTGGGATCTGCGCAAGGCCGTCCGTCGTCGCCTGCGCGAGAACCCCGATGCCATCAAGATCTGGGCTACCGGTGGCGGCATCTGGCGCTGGGACTCCGGTCGCGACCAGCACTACTGCTCCGAGGAGATCCAGGCCGTGATCGAAGAGGCCAAGTTGGTCGGCATCCCCGTGTGGAGCCACTGCTACAACAACCACGCCGCTGCCTACGATTCCGTCCGCTTTGGCTGCGAGCAGCTGATTCACGGCTTCGATATCGATGAGCGCACCATGGACCTCATGGCCGAGCAGGGCACCTTCTTCACCCCGACGATCGCCTTCCTGCCCACCTGGTACGCCACCTATCCGCCCGTCTACGTCCCCGAGCTGCACGACAAGTACGAGGGCACCCTGGTCGAGAAGGAGCTGCAGCGCAACTACGACTGCCTGCGCGAGGCCAAGAAGCGCGGCGTCGTCATGACGATCGGCTCCGACTCCTTCTCCTTCGTCACCCCGTACGGCACCTGCTCCATCGAGGAGATGTACGAGTTTGTCGACAAGATCGGCTTCACCCCGGTCGAGACCATCACCTGCGCCACCCTCAACGGTGCCAAGATGTGCCACATCGAGGACGAGACCGGTTCCATCGAGGCCGGCAAGTGCGCCGACCTGCTGGTCGTCAACGGTGACGTCGCCGCCGACATCCACGTGCTCAACACCGACAACATGGACGTCATCATGAAGGACGGCTGGATCGTCGAGGCTGGCACCTTTGGCGAGGCCAACAAATACAGCGCCTAAGATACCGTTTGTCGATGGCTGGATGTAAAACACAGTTTTTGATTGCATAATGCAATGGAGAGGGTCGCTTGCGGCCCTCTTTATTGCTATGGGTACTACGGACAAGAGGGGATGACGGTGGATTTAAACAGGCTGATTCTGGGCAAGAGCTACAACTCTACCAAGGTCTTTCGTACGGCCCAGCATGTGGTTCAGGCCATCCTGCTCGGTGTCGTCGTTCCGGCGCTTATCCTGCTACTTATCTGGGATTTAACCGATAATCCCAATCCCGTTCCGGGCGTTGTCGTTATTGCCGGCCTGGTCATGCTGTGCTTCTTTTTCTCGTATGTCTTTGTGGTCCCCGACGACCTCACATCGAGCGCAACCGACCGTACGCTCGCCATCGCATCAAAAATATTCGCCTACACATCGCGTGGCCTTACGCCCGAAGCTGCCCTGGGCGCCTCCAAAATCATTCTGTCCGAAACTATCGCCTCGGCCATCTGCTTTACCGACGGCAAGCAGGTGCTGGCAAGCTGGGGCGAGGACTCGGCAAAGTGCCCTGCCGGCACCCCGGTGGTGCTCGAGACCACGCTCAACGTGATCAACAGCGGTGAGCAAAGCGTGTTTTCGCGCGATGCCTCGTACGAGACGGGCGGTTATTTTCCCCGCCTGCGCTCCGGCATTGTCGCGCCGCTTACCGTGCGCGGGCATTGCGTGGGCACGCTCGAGTTGTATTACCCCCGCCTGAGCAGCATCGATATGCGTCAGACGGCGTTGGCCTCGGGTTTTGCCGATCTCATTTCCACGCAGCTCGCCAGCTTTGAGCTCGAGCGCCAGGACGAGCTTACGGCCCGCGTGGAGCTGCGCGCCCTGCAGTCGCAGGTCGACCCGCATTTTCTGTTCAATACCATCAGCACTATCGTATCGCTCGTGCGAACCGAGCCCGACAAGGCGCGATCGCTGCTGATCGACTTTTCCAATTACTATCGTCAGACGCTTTCTGACTCCGATACGCTCACCACACTCGAGCACGAGGTGGAACAGGGCACTCGTTATATCAATCTTATGCAGGCCCGGTATGGCGACGGCCGTCTGCGCGTTTCTGTCGACATCGACTTTGAGGTGCGCGACAGCATGGTGCCGCCGTTTATCTTGCAGCCGCTGCTCGAAAACTGCATCAAGCATGCCCAGCGCGAGACCGAGCCGCTTTCTATTCGTGTTGGGGCTTTTGAGACCGATGACGGCTTGGAGATCATCGTCGAAGATGACGGCATCGGTATGAGCGAAGAAGTCTGCGCGCATCTGTTTGAGCAGCATCGCCGAGAGGAGCCCGAGAGCATTACTGCCGACGGCTCCGTCAAGCGAGGTTGCGGCCTGGCGCTCTTTAACGTACTTCAGCGCATCCATTTCTTTTACGGAGAAGATTCTGGCATGCGCGTGAAGTCCCAGGAGGGCGTGGGAACGCAGGTCATCGTTGAGTTGAACGGCGAGCCGCATGAGCCGGCGCCGCTGACGGTGTAGCACGCGGTTGGATTGAGAGAAAAAGAGGGGAAGCGCATATGTCCGAAGGCTGGAACATCTTGGTGGCTGATGACGAGCCTCCTATTAGGGCCGAGCTACGCTATCTGTTGGAAAAGGATGCGCGTGTGGGCCAGATTGCCGAGGCGGGCAATGTCACCGAGGCCGTGGAGTCGATCCTGTCGAACAAGCCCGACGTGCTGTTTTTAGACATTACCATGCCCGGTCGCTCGGGAATTGAGCTTGCCGAGACGCTGCAGAACCTAAAAACGCCGCCGGTCGTGGTGTTTGTGACGGCATTTGCCGAGTATGCGGCTGATGCCTATAACCTCGATGCTGTCGATTACGTCGTCAAGCCGGTCGAGGACGCCCGCTTGTCAAAGGCGCTCGACAAGATCGAGACCGCCCTGGGTGTTCGCCGCACTGTCCATACCCCGCGCCAGCCCCTTCGCCTGACGGTGGACCGCGGGGGTAAAAAGGTGTTCATCCCCGTGGCGGATGTCTGCTACTTTGAGGCGCGCGCCGACTTTTGCAATGCGGTCTGTGCCGAGGGGACATACCTGATCAATGAGTCGATTTCCTCGCTCGAGCGTCGCTTGGCCTCCGAGGGCTTTATCCGCGTCCATCGCAGCTATCTGGTCAATTTGGAAGACGTGCATAATGTCGAGATCGGTTCCACGGGTCTTATGGAGCTCAGGCTCGATCGCGTAACCTCGACGGTGCCGGTGTCCCGTCGTCGTGCCGCCGAGGTCAAGTCGCACCTGGGGCTTGCGTAGGCGGTTCGCATGCCAACGTTTACCGGCGTAGGTTTGGCATGGCCGTGCGGTGGGCATAATGGGTGACATCGAATGAAATCGAAAGGAACAATATGCCCGCGCTCATTACGCATCATCTGTTTGGCGAGGAAAGCATCGACCGTCTTCCGCAGGGCGTCATCGCGTCCGACGAGGAGCGCATCGCTTTTATCCTGGGCAACCAAGGCCCCGACCCGTTTTTCTTTCACATTCTGACACCGCGTGTTTCCGACTGCACGCTGCTGGCGCAGGTCATGCACCGCTCGCGCATGTCGCGCCAGTTCTCATGCCTGCGCGATGGCGTGTCGCACCTGCAGCCGCGCGATGCCAATCTGGGTCGCGCGTTTGCGCTGGGCCTGCTGTCGCACTATGTGCTCGACCGCAATGCCCACCCCTTTGTCTACGAGCAGCAGTTTGGCATTGTTGAGTCCGACCCCGAGCTCGAGGCTTCGGGCGGTCAAGTTCACGCCGTGCTCGAAAGCGACTTGGACGTGCTGATGCTGCAGCTCAAGCGCGATGGGGCAACGGTCGAGGATTATCCGCCGGCGGGCGAGATCGTCACTACCGACCGCATCAATCGCGTTGCCGGCGTGCTGATGAGCTACGTCGCCGGGCGCGTGTACGGTATCGACATCCCGGCGGGGGAGTACGCCGGCGCCGTAGCCGACATGCAGCTGCTCTACCGTACTGTCGAGCCGGCCGGTTCGGCCAAGACGCGCGCGATTGCCCTGCTCGAGGGCTTGGTGCACGATTATTCGCTGCTCGACGGCCTTGCGCACCGCGTGACGACCGAGCTGCCCGAGCGTACCGGCAACCTGGGCCACTTGGCATGGAAGAACCCCTTTACTGATGAAGTCTCGACCGAGAGTTTCCCCGAGGTCTTTGACCGCGCGCTGGTCGATTACGAGTGCACGGTCGCCCGCTTTATCGAGACCGGCGATATGGAAGCCGTGACCAACCACGTCAATTACAGCGGTCGCGTGCTCGGTGCCGACGAAGAGTTCGACCGCGAGGAGTAGGGCTCGTGCGTGCCCCTTTGCCGAATCCTTACCGGCGCCTCTGGACAATTGGGGTACGATGAACTAACTGCATATCGGGCGAATACGAAGGGGCCCTGTCCATGAAATACACCAAGCTCGAGCGTAACTGGGTTATGTACGATGTGGGCAACTCGGCCCTCGTGCTGCTCAATACCTCGGTGGTGCCCATCTACTTTAACGCCATCAATACCGGTGCTTCCTCGGCAGACCTGGTGGTCGCTTGGGGCAACGCTCAGACGATTGCCTCGCTAGTCATTGCCATGCTCATGCCCATTCTGGGCGCGCTTGCCGATTACGCCGGCAACAAGATCAAGTTCTTCTTGGGCTTCTTCCTCACGGGCCTGGTCCTTTGCCTGGCGCAGGCTATCCCAATGTCCGCCATGGCATTTTTGACCGTGTACGTGCTGTGCACCATCGGCCTTAACTCTTCTATGACGTTCTACGACGCCATGCTGCCCGACATTACCACCGACGAGCGCATGGACGCCGTGTCCAGTTCGGGCTATGCCTGGGGCTACATCGGTTCCACCGTGCCGTTCATCATTTGCCTGGCGCTTATCATGGGTGGCCCCGCTCTCGGCGTCCCCACCATGCTGGCAACGCGTCTGTCGTTTATCATCACCGGTGCCTGGTGGCTCATCTTTACCCTGCCGCTCATTCGCACCTATAAGCAAAAGTACGGTCGCGAGCGCGGTCCCCAGGACACCATCGGCCACATCGTGGGCGGCGTGTTCTCCGAGGTCGGACACACCATGCGCGAAATCGCCCACAACAAGACCGTGTTGGTCTACATGATCGCGTTCTTCTTCTACATCGACGGCGTGCACACGGTCATTTCCATGGCAACCAGCTACGGCTCGGCTCTGGGTATCGATTCGACCCAGCTGGTGCTGGCGCTGCTCGTCACGCAGTTTGTGGCCTTCCCGTCCGCCATCATCTACGGCAAGCTCGCCGGACGCGTGGGCACGCTCAATATGATCTTGGTGGCGGTCGCCGCCTACATGGGCATTGTGCTCTTTGCCGCGTTCTTCCTAAAGACCGCCTTTGAGTTCTGGGTGCTTGCCATTATGGTCGGCCTGTTCCAGGGCGGCGTGCAAGCGCTCGGCCGTAGCTACTTTGGCCGCATTATCCCTAAAGAAAAATCCAACGAGTACTATGGCTTCTTTGACATCTTTGGTCGTTATGCAAGCGTCATGGGCACCTTTCTAGTGTCGGTCGTCACCTCGCTGACCGGCAACCCGTCGCTGGGCGTCCTTTCCATTGGCGTGCTGCTGGTTGTTGGCTTTATGCTGCTGGTCCGCCTGTCCCGCATGACTCAGGCGGCGGCGTAAGGCAACCGGGCTCAGTACAGCAATTGTGCCTATCTACAGTACTCTTTTGGAAGTAGCCGCATAAATCATTCTGACTTCCGAGCAATGTTTAGCCCAAGTGGGTATGATGGAATCAGCTAGGTCGCGGGGCGTCGCCTGTGTTTGGCGGCGCCCCGTTTTTGTGTTGCAGGGAGGGAAGGCATGAACGCCACGGTTGTGATTCCAACATATTGGGCGGGCGATGATGCCCGTGCAAACGCTCCCGGCGCCTATGACCACTCGACGAAGCTTGACGCCACCAATCCCGAGCTCGACCGCTGCCTGGCCTCGCTCGAGCAGGTGCGCGACATTCCGAGGATTATCCTTTTGGTGGTCTGTCCCATCTCGGCTACGGCGGATGTGTCGAAGCGCGTGCACGAAATCGTCAACGCGCACCCTACGCTCAAAGTCACCGTAGTTACCAACACCCAGGCATCGCGTATCGCCGACCGTGTGGCGCAGATTGCTCCCAAGGGCTCGGGCGAGTGCGTGAGCCTGCGCGGATACGGCGCCATTCGCAATATGGGGCTTGCCTGCGCTGCGGTGCTCGGCCACGATGCCGTCGTCTTTTTGGATGACGACGAGACCGTTATCGATGCCGACTTTATGAAGCGCGCGACCTATGCGTTGGGCCAGCAGACGCGTCAGGGCCTGCCGATTTTGGTTAAGAGCGGTTACTTTTACGATCGCGACGGATCGCCGTTGGCGCCCACGGACAAGGTGGGCATTTGCCATCGTTGGTGGACCAAGCGCATCGAGTTTAATCGCTGGATGAAAAAGGCACTCTCGGGCACCCGTATCTCGCGTTCAAACTACGTGTGCGGCGGCCTCATGGCACTTCATGCCCGCGCCTTTACCCGTGTGGCGTTTGACCCGTTTATCACCCGAGGCGAGGACCTGGACTACCTCTTTAACATGCGCATGTTTGGCTACGACGTGTGGTTTGACAACGAGTGGACCGTTCGTCACCTGCCGCCCGAGTCCGAGAAGCGCTCGCCGCGCTTTATGCAGGATGTGTACCGTTGGTACTACGAGCGTGCCAAGCTGACATTTGCCGCGCACCAGCAGGAGCTCGTCCCCGTCACGGCCGCGTCGCTCATGCCCTATCCGGGTCCGTGGATTTCGCGCGAGCTCGACGAGCGCGTGCGCAAGACCGCCATGGTCCGCAGCATGTTTACCCGCGAGCACGAGGGGTATCTACGCATTTGGCGCCACGGTATTGACGAGGCCAAGACCTACGCACGCCAAAACGCTGCAAGCTACCTGCGTTTTCAGAGCTTCTGGCCCAAGATCATGGACGGGCTCTGGCGCGACGCACAACTGACCAGCATCCTGGAGGGGACTGAATGATCGACCGCCGCGCCCAGCGCGATAACTCAATATCAATCTTTCGCGTGATCGCCGTTGTCTGCGCCATTTGCGTGCTGGTGTACTTTATTTTCGCCCTGGCGACCGGAATCGAGCCAATCGCGACCGTGGTCGCCTGCGCACTGCTGTGCATCTTTCTGTGCATTTTTATCTATTTGATGCTCAATCCCGATTCGGTGCGTTCGCAGTACACCGAAGAGACGCTCTCGGTGGCCTCTGCCATGCTCGAGGACATCAAAGGCGGCCTGACGCAGGAGTCGGCGCGTCTGGTGTGCCAGCGTATTTTGCCCGAGACGCGCGCCATGACGGTTGCCATCACCGACGAGGGCAACGTGCTGGCCTGCGCGGGCGAGTTCGAGGAAAAGCTACTGCCTGATTCGCCCATCCACACACTTGCCACGCGCTACGTCATCGAGCACGGTATTGTCCAGTCGTTCAACCGTGTGGTGGACGTGGTGGGTTCGGATGGCTCGCACAACCATGTTCCTGCCGGTATCATCGCTCCTATCAAGGTGGGCGACCGCACCGTCGGCACGCTCAAGTTCTACTACAAGACCCCGCGTGCCGTCGACCGCACTCAGTACGCGCTTGCCTCGGGTTTTGCCGAGATCCTGTCCACGCAGCTCGCCATCCACGAGCTCGAGGTGCAAAAGGAGCTCACGGCCCGTGCCGAGGTGCGTGCCCTGCAGGCGCAGATCAACCCGCATTTTCTGTTCAACACGCTCAACACCATCGCGTCGTTTACGCGTACCGACCCGCTGCGCGCCCGCGAGCTGCTGCGCGAGTTCTCCTCGTTCTATCGCGCCACGCTCGACAATTCGGGCTCGCTCATTCCCGTGTCGCGCGAGGTCGCACAGACCAAACGCTACCTGACGTTTGAGAAGGCGCGCTTTGGCGAGGATCGCGTGCTGGCGACCTTCGACGTGTCCGAGGACGTCGAGGACACGCTGGTGCCGGCATTTGTAATCCAGCCGATCGTCGAGAATGCCGTGCGCCACGGTATGGGCGACGGCGATGCGCTGGGGATCGATGTGTCGGTCCACAGGGATGGCGAAGATGCGATTTTGATTGCGGTCGCCGATGACGGCGTGGGCATGGACGAAGGCACCGCTGCCAGACTGTTTGACGAACGCTCCGCCCGTCCCGACGCCAACTCCCCGCAGGGCGGCGGCGCCGGTGTGGCCATGCACAATATTTCGGAGCGCATCCATCGCTTTTATGGGCCGCACTCCTATACGCGCGTCGAATCGGCCCCGGGCAAGGGCACTAAAGTGCTCCTGCATCTCGATTTGTCGGAGAGCATCTTCGACATTCAAGAGTAGAATAATAAGTTATGGGTTTAACGCTAGTTGGCGGATGCCCGACGTAGTTAGTTGACGAAAGGTTTTATCCCTATGCTGCGTGCGATGATTGTGGATGATGAGGCCCCGGCCCGATCGGAACTTCGCTTCTTGCTCGAGCAGAC
The DNA here is from genome assembly GCA_023708985.1 of Collinsella sp. Lineage (GTDB taxonomy): Bacteria > Actinomycetota > Coriobacteriia > Coriobacteriales > Coriobacteriaceae > Collinsella. The sequence continues at coordinate 18,809 of BREX01000022.1, read as the reverse complement.
GGGCAAGATCGGCACGATCACAGAAGCGTCGAGCGTTCGCTCCGCCATCGAGATGCTTATGGAGAGCCGCGTCGATGTCGTGTTCCTCGATATTTCGATGCCTGGCGCTTCGGGTCTGCAACTTGCCGAGGCACTGCATAAGCTTAAGAATCCGCCGGCGATCGTATTTGTAACCGCATACAGCGATCATGCGGTCGAGGCGTTTGATGTGGATGCCGTCGACTATCTGATGAAGCCGGTCGAGGAGGCTCGTCTGGATCGAGCAATCGATAAGGTTATGCAACGCGCCAAGCCTGTCACGGACAGCAAGGTGACCATCGAGCGCATTCCGGTGGAAAAGGGCGGCCGCAAGGTCCTCATCCCCGTGGACGACATTCGCTTTATCATGGCCAAGGATGATTACTCCTGCATCTATACGGTCGACGACCGCTTTTTGTCGACGGCCTCGCTGGCGCAGTTCGAGGCCAAGCTCTGCGACTTTGGCTTCTTCCGCGTTCACCGCCGCTATATCGTCAACCTGGCGTGTGTCACCGACGTCGAGACGGTTCCCTCGGGCGCTATCCAGCTGGGCATTACGGGCGTTGACGAACGCGTACCGGTTTCGCGCCGTCGTGTCGTACCGCTCAAAAAGGCCCTGAGCCTCTAGTACACTGGCCCCGCAGCCCTGTAGACCAAAATCGTCTGCGGGGCCGTGGGGCTTTTTGCATGAATGCACCAAATCGTTTTGCGGAAGGGATCCCATGAACAGTGCAAGCGCCAAGCGTATCGACATTATCTCGGACACCCACGGCTATCTTTCGCCTGCGCTCCTGGACGAGCTTAAGGGTGCGGATCTGATTATCCACGCCGGCGACCTTACGTCGGAGATGGACTACGAGCACCTGCGCACCATCGCTCCCGTGCGAGCGGTGCTGGGTAATAACGACTACTACCGCGACTACGGTCCCGATGTGGACCGCTTGGCGCTCTTTACCTACGAAGGACTCAAGTTCGCCGTAGCCCACTACCGCGAAGACCTTCCGGTGGGATCCGTAGACGTAGCCATCAACGGCCACACCCACGTAACCAAAGAAGCCCAAGTGGGCCGCTGCCTGGTCCTCAACCCAGGCAGCGCCAGCTACCCCAGGGGCACCCGAGGCCCCACCATGGCCAGAATGCTCGTAAAAGACGGCCATGTCATAAGCACCAAGTTTATTGACTTGGACTAACCGCAACAAAAACGGGGGATGCAGATGCGTCCTCCGTTTCCATTTGAGCCAAAGGCGGAAGTTCAACAAGATCTTTAGACAACCCCGCTGCGGAGAACGGGGCCGCCGAGCCGCGAAGCGGCGAGCAACAACGGCTCGAACAATGTGACGGCAGGGAGGGTCTCCGGGTCCGGCTGGCGCGGGTTAAGTTTGTCGCGAGTTCCGCACGCAAAGGAAAGCACTTAATGTGCTTTCCGTCTTGCGCAGGACTGTAGAGCAGCAAACTTAACCCGCGCCAGCCGGACCCGGAGACCCTCCCGGAGGGACCGAAAAATTTTTTCAAAAAAGTTGTTGCGTGGCGGACAGACTTCTGTGTATACTAATCCCCGCAGCGCACGCGAGCGGAAACAAACGCGAACGACTGCCTGGGGAGTTAGCTCAGTTTGGTTAGAGCGCCGGCCTGTCACGTCGGAGGTCGCGGGTTCGAGCCCCGTACTTCCCGCCAACGCAATTAAAGCCACGTCTTCGGACGTGGCTTTTTGCGTTTAATAGCCATCGATCTCATATGCCTCTTTATCCAAATCACCGCATTTGCAACGAGCGAGCCAAGCCCGACTGATATATGTGTTCAAACAGGGGGTTTGTTGCGCAACATCTGTTCAATGAAGCAGGGGGTTCGGTTATACTAAATTGCACTTTAGGCCGTACCTGATTCAGCCAGTCTTCAAGTGCGGCATTCAGTGGACACCCATTATGTAATTTGGTTGTTCAGGCGGTCATTTGGCGTCTCGACACAAGCTCGGCCCCGGAGCTCGTTCGAGCTGTTCGTATTCCTTGAAAGGGGAAACATGGATATATCGAGGAAGACTGATTATGCCCTTCGCATGCTTGCGATGCTTGCCGAGGAGCCGGAGCGGTTGCTTTCTGTTCGCACTGCTGCCGAAGAGGTCAATGTTCCGTATTCATTTGCCCGTTCGATTCAGCACGGTTTGGTTCAGGCCGGCGTTGTGGAGAGCCTGCGCGGTGTTCATGGCGGCATGCGCCTTAAGGTGAGCCCCGACGATGTCCCGATTCGTCAGGTTGTAGAGGCCGTTCAGGGTCCCATGGTCATGAACGACTGCACCGCGCCCGATGGCGACTGTGCGCGCATGGGCACGTGCTGCTATCATCCCCTGTGGGCCGGAGCCCAGGCGCTGATGCGCGACTATCTCGATTCCGTTTCGCTCGACGATATCGTCTCCCATCGCCAGTTCCCGGCCGTCGATCCCAAGTTCGCCGACCGCGATGCGTTTCCCGAGTACGCCGCCTGCGCGTATGCTTGCCGGGAGGAATAGCGCCGCATAAGGAGCATTGTCATGATTCAGGACCCCTTTCGTTCGATGATTCGTTCGGAAGGGGTTCTGCGCTATCGCGACCTTCCGTGGCGCCGCACGCGCGACCCGTATATCATCTGGCTCTCCGAGGTCATGCTGCAGCAGACGCAGGTGCCGCGCGTGGAGACGCGCATGCCGGCGTGGCTCGATCGCTTTCCGACTGTCCAGGCACTCGCTCAGGCCGCCCCTTCCGATGTTTTGGATGCGTGGCAGGGGATGGGCTACAATCGCCGCGCCTTGGCGCTTCACAGGGCTGCACAGTGCGTTGTGGAGGACTGGGACGGGGAGTTTCCGCGCGAGACGCACGATCTGGTCGCGCTGCCCGGCATTGGCCCGGCAACGGCGCAGGGCATCCGTTCGTTTGCATTCGATCTTCCGGGCGTGTATCTGGAGACCAACGTGCGCACGGTCTTTTTGCATCATTTCTTTCCCGATGTGCCGGCCGTTCCCGATCGCGAGTTGGTGCCGCTGATCCAAGCCGCCTGTCCGGCGGCCCCCGGTGCGGTGGCGGACGAGATTGCGCCCTTTGCCGCGCCTCAAGACGATGCCGACACGCCGCGCGCGTGGTATTACGCGTTGCTGGATTACGGCGCGTATCTTAAAAAGACGCTGCCCAATCCGTCCAGGCGATCGGCGGGCTATAGCCGTCAGTCCAAGTTTGAGGGCTCGCGTCGCCAAAAGCGCGCCCACATTGTGCGCATGTTGCTGGCGGCGCGCGACGGGCAGCCCGCAGGCATTACGCTCGATGAAGCTGTTGCAGGCGTTAACGAGATGGAGGTGGCAGCCGGCCGAGAGCCGGTTGAGTGCGAGCTGGTCGCAAGCATTCTTGCCGATTTGGAACGCGAGGGCTTTTGCCGCTCCGAGGGCGATCGTTGGCTGAGTGTATAGCTCGCTCAAATCTGAAGAACAGGATTGTAAGGTTTAGATTTTCGGCATGAGGGCATCCTAAAGACAAGGCCGCTCAAAGCCTATGGGCGGCACGTGTTGAAGGGAAGTACACCTATGGATTTTGAGAACTCTCAGACCAAGAAGAACCTCGAGACCGCTTTTGCCGGTGAGTCCCAGGCGCACACCAAGTATCGCTACTATGCATCCAAGGCCAAAAAGGACGGCTACGTTCAGATCTCGAACATCTTTGCTGAGACGGCGGGAAACGAGTCCGAACACGCCAAGCTGTGGTTTAAGTATCTGCATGACGGAGCCGTTCCGGGCACTCTGGACAACCTGCGCGACGCTGCCGCGGGCGAGAACTACGAGTGGACCACGATGTATGACGAGTTTGCCAAGACCGCCGAGGAGGAGGGCTTTGCCGAGATTGCCGCAAAGTTCCGTGGTGTCGCCGCCGTCGAGAAGGCCCACGAGGAGCGCTACAACAAACTCGTCGAGCGCATTGAGTCGGGCGAGGTGTTTGAGCGCGAGGGCGTAAAGGTGTGGAAGTGCCTGAACTGCGGGCACCTGCATGTTGGTGCCGAGGCGCCCGAGGTGTGCCCGGTGTGCAACCACCCGAAGGCGTACTTTGAGGAGCAAGTGGTGAACTACTAGCGCGTGGCGCTGGCTGCTGCGGAGCGCAGGGCGGGGGAAATACCTTTCCCTCTCGCTCACGGCTCCGCAGGGTCGCGCGAGGCAAAGGTATTTCCCCCGCCCTGCGCTCCGGCTTTGGGTCGTCGCGTGCTCGTTACTGAAAAGCTGATTAGAAGTTTGTGTGCCGCCCCTTTTGGGGCGGCACGTTTTTGTGTGGGGTCCCTGTCTCCACACTTTTCGTCAAGCTTTTGGTCAGCTTTTGGTTAGTTTGCGGGTTGGCGGAAGGGCAAAAGATCATTCGATAAAAAAAGCTCAAAGAAAGTGCTGGTAGGGGAGTTGTTGAGGTTTTCGACAGCTTTTGTCAACAAGAAACTTTGCAGCTATTGCTACGGATTGCGTTGCCGTGGCCTTGGCGGTGCGGGATGCTGGGCGTAAGCGTCGAATGCTCCGATTGAGGAGGCCAACATGGATCTGTTTCTTGAGACCCCGCAGCAACAAGCCGAGCGCATGTTACGCCAGCAGCAACGGCTTATGGAGATGCAAATGCAAGGGGTGGCCGTCCAGCCTCGTGCGCAAAACGCTGCGCCCCCGGTTTCGCCTGCGGGCGGATCGGCGCCAGAGAACTATTCCGTACAACAAGATTCGTATGCGCAGGAGCTTGCGTTCGACAAGCGACGTTCGCGTCGCCGTCGCTGGGGCCAGCGCCTGCGTACGCTGGCGATGATCGTGCTGATCCCGTTGGGACTCGCGGCAATCTTCTTGGCCTCATATGCCCTTACGTGCATTCTCAACGGCGCCTCGCCCAGTGAGGTGCTTGAACACTTGGCGGCTCTCGGCCAGCGCCTAGGCGATGTCGCAGCAACCATCCACGCCAGCTGGGAGAGTTAGCGTTTGTCACATTAGGACTTCTAGGGTGTAGGGATTATCGCCACGAGTAAAATTCTTGCATCCTGCGGGTCCTGCCGTGCGATTGAATAGTATTATTGATGATGAATAAAAATAGGATTTTGCTATGTATAAGCAGGATTTAGAGCAGACTCTTTTGGGCATTGACGAAGAGGCGGAGCTGGAAATAGGTCCAAGAGACGATAGGCCGAGCGTTGTATTGGTGGGAGGAAGCGCCTTCATGCTAAACGATGTGACGAATCGGTCGGTTACACATGACATTGATGTGTTTGAGGCAGACAGGTGCCTCCGCGAGATCATAGCTCGATACCCCGAGGTGAATGGTATGGCGGTAGCATATTGTAATCAGATGCCATTCAATTACGAAGATCGTTTGATTCCCTTGGATATTGGGGCGCGTTTTATCAGGTACTTTACGCCATCCTTGGAGGACCTGGCGGTAATGAAGCTCTATGCCTACCGTCCGAACGACATCGTCGATCTTCATAGTCAGGCATTCGTCGACCGACTTGATTGGGGGCTGCTCGAACGGCTTATATTCGACGAGGGCGAGGCGCTGGCGTCGTCGCCTTCGGAGCGGAGTTATCAAGAGATGGTCTGCGCATACAGGCAATACAAAAAGGAGGTGCTCGGTTGAATCTGACCTTTGAGGGATTCTTAAAAGGCTATTGCCGAGAGCTGTCCGGACAGCAGTCACTGAGTTTTAGAAAACTGGTTGAGCAGGCGATGACGGTTGCGCCGCGCGTGGCGGAGCCTCTGTTTTTGCTCGCTTTGGCGCAAGGAAAAGCCGAATACGTTCTGGGTTTATCCGAGGGCTCGTGGATGGAAGAAGATTACCGAGGCGTTTTGTCCTTGTACGGTCAAGCGGGTAGCATGGCGTCTCTATGCACCAAAATTGAGCTCCCTAATCGTTATACCAACGTTTGGCGTGCGTATAGAGCGGTGAAGGAAAAGTCGGTGGCGGACAGAAGGATCAACGCCCTGATGCGAAAAAGAACATTGGGGGCGCTAGGGGAATCGGGTGTAACGCGCTACGGTCTCTGCCGCGATTTGAATCTGAATAAGGGAAACGTGTACGCATACTTAGCCGGTGATGACTCGAAGGTGAGCAGGAAGACAGCGCGTCGCATTATGGAATATGCGGAGGAGAGAAGCACCCAAGAAGGGGCCGGGCGCCCGGTGCGTGTGGCGGGGTAAGATTGATCGCGGTTTTGATTGATAATCGATTGGGTTTGTTGGGCGGAGTCTATGTCTGCTATTGATATTGCGCTTGTTGTGATTGCCTTGGTGGCGGTGGGAGTTGCTGCGGTCTGCGCCCTGCAGCTTAAGGGCCTTCGTGCCGAGTTGCGAGAGCGTGGCGGCAACGAAGCGGAAACGCTCGCGGCACTCGAGCAGGCCAACAGCGCGCTCGATGCCCTCAACGTCGCGCTGACAGAAACCCGCCGCACGGCAAACGCCATCGCGCAGCAGCAGACGACCGATGCGGCCGTGGAGCAGCAACGCTACCTGACCATCGCGCGAGAGTTCTCGCAGGCCGGCGACCGTATGGATGACCTGCGCCGCGAGACGGCCCAACAGCTCGGCGCCAACCGCGAGGGCATCGAGCATCGCCTGGACAAGGTGCGCGAGACGGTCGATGCCCAGCTGGGCGCCATCCGCAAAGACAACAACGTGCAGCTCGATCAGATGCGTGCGACGGTGGACGAGAAACTCTCCCGTACGCTCAACGATCGCCTGTCTGCATCGTTTAAACAGGTGAGCGACCAGCTCGAGGCTGTGTACAAGGGCCTGGGCGACATGCAGTCTATCGCCACCGGCGTGGGCGACCTTAAGCGCGTGCTAGGCAACGTCAAGGCGCGTGGCATTTTGGGCGAGGTGCAGCTGGGTGCAATCCTGGCGGACATTCTTACGTCCGACCAGTATCTGGAAAACGTTGCCACCAAGCCCGGCGCCTCGGAGCGCGTTGAGTTTGCCGTCAAGCTGCCGGTAGACGAGGGCGATCCCGTGCTGCTGCCGATTGACTCCAAATTCCCGGGCGACGCGTACGAGCATCTGCTCGACGCCCAGGAGTCGGGTGACGCTGAGGCCGTCGCCGCAGCGCGCAAGACGCTCGATGCGATGGTCAAGCGTGAGGCAAAGGACATCTGCGAAAAGTACCTGAGCGTGCCCGCGACCACCAATTTTGGCATTCTGTTCGTTCCGTTTGAGGGCCTGTACGCCGAGGTCGTCAGCCGCCCCGGGCTTATCGAGACCCTGGGTCGCGACTATCACGTCAACGTTGCCGGCCCCAGCACCATGGCGGCCATCCTCAACAGCCTGCAGATGAGCTACCAGACGTTTAAGTTGCAAAAACGCACCGATGACGTGCTGCGCGTACTTTCCGCCGTCAAGGCCGAGCTGCCACGTTACCAAGCAGCACTGCGTCGCGCCCAACAGCAGATCGAGACCGCGGGCAAAACGGTCGAGGGCATCATCACCACGCGCACCAATGTTATGGAGCGCAAGCTTAAGGATATCGACGCGCTGGAAGACGCGCGGGAGGCCGACGAGATTTTGGGCTTGGAGTCCGCAGGGTTACTTGCGGGCCAGGAAGACGAGGACTAGCCGCAACGGACGGCGGCGCGCCGGCGTAAACGCGGGGCGCGGGCGCTTTTCGCATTGCACTTGCCTAAGGCGCACTTTAATGTGCAACAATGGCCTTTCGCCCTATCAGACGCGAAAGGAAGCCCATGTCTCAGAGAAGCACCAGCCCGCTCAAACGCTCAACCGTGCGCCGCACGCTGCAGCGTTTTTGGGATGTCACGCGCACGCAGCCGCTGATCGTCTTTCTCTCGGTGTTCTCGTCGGCGGGCTACATCTTTTTGCTCACGTTTGCCAACACCTACGTGATGGCCCTCATCGTCGACCGCGTTCAGGCCGGCCCCGTGGCAGGCGATCAAGTATTCGAGGTCTTTGGCCCTTACATTCTGGCGCTCGTGCTCGTTAACCTGGTGGGTCAAATCCTCTCCAAGCTGCAGGACTACACCGTCTACAAGCTCGAGATTGCGGGCAACTACCACCTGGCGCGCCTGTGCTTTGACACGCTTTCCAATCAATCCATGACATTCCACACCAGCCGATTTGGCGGATCGCTTGTGAGCCAGACGAGCCGTTTTATGAGCGGCTACACGGGCTTGGTCGACGTGACGGTGTATTCGCTCATCCCTACCATCACCTCGGTCATCTGCACGGTGGCGGCGCTCGCCCCGGTGGTGCCCGCATTTACCGTGATCCTGGTGGGCATTATGGTCATCTACATTGCGTTTGTCTGGCTTATGTACAAGCGCATCATGCCGCTTTCGGCCGCGACGTCCGCCGCTCAGAACAAGCTGTCGGGCGTGCTTTCCGACGCGGTTACGAACATCCTGGCCGTCAAGACTTGCGGGCGCGAGGGCTTTGAGCGCGACCTGTTCGATGCCGCCGACCGCGCCGCGCGCGATGCCGAGACGGTTTCGATGCACGCCATGATGCAGCGCAACTTTACGACCTCGGGCCTTATCGTCATCACCATGGCCGTGGTGAGCGTGTTCGTGGCGGGCGGCAACGCGTGGTTTGGCATCTCTGCCGGTGCGCTCGTCATGATCTTTACCTACACGTATAACCTCACCATGCGCCTGAACTACGTGAGCTCCATGATGCAGCGCATCAACCGCGCGCTGGGCGATGCGGCCGAGATGACGCGCGTGCTGGACGAGCCGCGTCTGGTGGCAGACGACGAGAACGCCCCCGAGCTCAAGGTGCGCGAGGGCGCGATTGATTTTGAGCACCTGAGCTTTGCATACCGTGATGCCGCGGCGGGCGAGAGCGTGTTCGACGACCTGACGCTCCATGTGGCGGCGGGCCAGCGCGTGGGCCTGGTGGGCAAATCGGGCTCGGGCAAGACGACGCTCACCAAGCTGTTGCTGCGCCTGGACGACGTGCAGGGCGGCCGCGTGCTCGTGGACGGTCAGGACGTCTCGCGCTGCACGCAGCAGAGCCTGCGCCGCCAGGTTGCCTACGTGCCGCAGGAGGCGCTGCTGTTCCACCGCTCCATTTGCGAGAATATCGCCTACGGCCGCCCCGATGCCACTGACGAGCAGATCCGCGAGGCCGCACGCCTGGCCAATGCCCTGGAGTTCATCGACCGCCTGTCCCGTGGCTTCGACACCATGGTGGGCGAGCGCGGCGTCAAGCTTTCGGGCGGCCAGCGCCAGCGTGTGGCCATCGCCCGTGCCATCCTCACCGACGCACCGATTCTGGTGCTCGACGAGGCGACGTCTGCCCTCGATAGCGAGTCCGAGGCGCTGGTGCAGGAGGCGCTCGAGAACCTGATGCGCGGCCGCACCTCCATTGTGGTGGCGCATCGCCTGTCCACCGTGGCCTCGCTCGACCGCATCGTGGTGCTGGCGGATGGCGAGATCGTCGAGGATGGCACGCATGCGCGGCTCGTCGAGGCGGGCGGCGAATACGCAAGCCTGTGGAGCCGTCAGACCGGCGCATTTTTGGAGGCGTAACGACCCCATACGTGGGACAATCGTGCCCGTAGTTTTGTTGTGCCGCTGAGCCGAGGAGTCGTTATGCCACGCGAGACCAATGCCGCCAAACGCGAACGCGCCGTTGAGGTGTGCGAGCGCCTCAACCGCCGCTATGGACCGGTCGAGTGTTTCTTGGACCACGAGAATCCCTTTAGGCTGCTCATCGCGGTACTGCTCTCGGCTCAGACGACCGACGCGCAGGTCAACAAGGTGACGCCCCAGCTGTTTGCCCAGTGGCCCACGCCCGAGGCCATGGCGGGGGCAAGTGTGACCGACGTGGCGGACACCATTAAGTCACTCGGCTTTTATAAGAGTAAGGCCAAGCATGCCGTGGAGGCCGCGCAGATGATCGTTGCCGACTACGGCGGCGAGGTACCGGCCGACATGAAGGAGCTCGTCAAGCTGCCGGGCGTGGGACGCAAGACGGCGAACATCGTGCTCAACGTGGGGTACGGCATCGTGGAAGGCATCGCGGTGGATACGCACGTCAACCGCATCGCGCACCGCCTGATGCTGAGTCCCAAGACGCACGCCAAAGAGCCGCTCAAGACCGAGCAGGATCTGCTCAAGATCTTGCCGCACGAGTATTGGGAGTCGGTCAATCACCAGTGGATCACCTTTGGCCGCGAGATTTGCGATGCCCGTAAGCCCAAGTGCGACGAGTGCCCGCTGGCAGATTTGTGCCCCAGCGTGCGCGTTTTGGGGTAGCTGTTTGGCGTGCGCTGGCGTGTCCATCTCATGCGCTACCATGACAGGCAATGAAATCCGCCGCATACCCGCCGAGCTTGCCCCGGCGGGCTTTTGGCGTTGCAATGCCGGAGGAACAGCATGCTCATTCACCGTATAGCCGCGCAGCTCTACACTGCCGAGGCACTGCAGACCGTCGAGGCCGGACTCGATGCTGGCGAGGATGTGACGCTGGCTGTGTCGCAGTCGGGCCGCACGCTTATGGCGGCCGCCCAGTTTGCGCGCCGTCCGCGCCCGACGGTCTATATCGTGAGTGGCGAGGATGCGGCTGATCGCGCCGCGCGCAGCCTTGCCGCCTACGTGGGCTTGGCGCATGTGTGCCGTTTTCCTGAGCGCAAGGACTATCCGTGGCGCGAGCAGGCGCCCGACGACGCCGTGGTGGCGCAGCGCTGCGAGGCTCTGGGGCGCATCGTGCGCGGGGACAACTGCATCATGGTTGCCTCGGCCCGTGCGCTGCTGCGCTGCGTGCCGCCGGTCGAGAGTCGCTATTGGGAGTCCACCACTTTTGCGGTGGGCGAGGAGATTCCTTTTGACGAGGTGCCGCAGCGCCTGGTGGGCATGGGCTACACCAATGCCGGCGCCGCCGACGCGCCCGGTCTGTTCCGCGTGCACGGCGACACCGTCGAGGTGTTTCCCGCACAGGAAAAGGCGCCCGTGCGCATCGAGTTCTTTGGCGACGAGATTGACCGCATCCGCCGCATGGTGAGCTCCACGGGCCAAACCATCGGCAACGAGGACAGTATCGAGATCTTCCCCTGCCGTGAGCTGGCGCTTACCGACGATGCCGTTCACAACATGCATGTGGCGCTCTACCGCGCAAGCCAGGACGATAGCAAGTTGGCGGCGCTGCTCGAGATGGTGGATGCGCGCATCGTCACGCCCGAGCTCGACCGCTTTTTGCCGGTGATGTACGGCCAGACCGTGAGCCCGTTGGCACACGTGAGTGGCAAGGCGCTTGTGGTTTTGTCCGAGCCGCGCTCGCTGTTCGACGACTGCCTGCGTGCCTACGAGGATATCGAGGCCCGTGCCGGCGAGGCGGGGATTGACCGCCTGGACGGTCTGTACGTGCGCGCTCAACAGCTCGATTTTGGTGCCCAGCAGCGCCTGAACTACGTAAGCCTCATTCGTGCCGGCGGCGCGGTGACGGCCGAGCTCAAGATTGAGCAGCCTGCCATCGCAGGCTCGGACAACCGTTTTATGACGCGCATCCAGGAGGTCGTGGGCAAGCGCTATGCCTGCGTGTTTGCCATTCCCGACCGCGGCGCGCGTGAGTCGATGGAGCTCACCTTTGGCGACGAGGGCATTACCTTTGAGGAATCGCTGACCGCGGCGCCCGAAAATGCCGGCGCTATCGGCGACCGCGTGCGCGTGGCAGCGGCGGATTCCGCCGACCGTGCCGCACGCCAGGAGGCCCACGCTTCCATTCGCGAGCGTAAGGCCGACGCACTCAACGCCCGCTCGCTCGAGGCGGGCGCGGCCCAGGCTGCCGCCGGTGCCGCCGTGCCCACCATCTCGCGCGGGCGCGTGACCTTTGTCGATGCCGCCCTGCCGCAGGGCGTGGTGGTGCCCGATGCCAACCTGGCCGTGTTCTCGATCGCCGACCTCAACGCCCGTATGGATGCCAACCGCGCGCGCAGCCGCCGCAAGGTGGACATTACGCAGATCACCTTCCCGTTTAAGCCGGGCGACTACGTGGTGCACGCCACTCACGGCATCGCACTCTTTAGCGAGATTGCGCGTCAGGAAGTGGGCGGCAAAGAGCGCGACTACTTTTTGCTGGAATATGCCGACGGCGACAAGCTCTACGTGCCGCTCGAGCAGGTCGACCGTATCACGCGCTATGTTGGCCCCGACGGCGACAAACCGCGCCTGACCAGGCTCAACACAGCCGACTGGACGCGCGCCACCAACAAGGCGCGCAAGAATGCCAAAAAGCTGGCGTTTGACCTGGTCGACCTGTATACGCGCCGCTCATCAATCGCGGGTATCGCCTGCCCGCCTGACACGCCCGAGCAGATCGAGATGGAGGAGAGCTTTCCTTACGACGAGACGCGCGACCAGCTGGAGGCCATCGCCGACATTAAGGCCGATATGGAGGCGCCCAAGCCCATGGACCGCCTGCTGTGCGGCGACGTGGGTTTTGGCAAGACCGAGGTCGCCCTGCGCGCGGCGTTTAAGTGCGTGGACTCCGGCCGCCAGGTCATGGTGCTCTGCCCCACGACCATTCTTGCCCAGCAGCACTACGAGACGTTCTTTGAGCGCTTTGCCCCGTTTGGCCTTGAGGTCGAGGTGCTCAGCCGTTTCCGCACGCCGGCGCAGCAAAAGCGCGCGCTCAAGGCGTTTGCCGAGGGCACGATCGACGTACTCATCGGCACGCACCGTCTGCTTTCGGCCGATGTGAACCCCAAGAACCTGGGCCTGGTGATCATCGACGAGGAGCAACGCTTTGGCGTACAGCACAAGGAGCAGCTCAAGAACCTGCGCGAGCAGATTGACGTGCTCACGCTTTCGGCAACGCCCATCCCGCGTACCATGCAGATGGCTACGAGTGGCGTGCGCGACATGAGCCTGATCACCACGCCGCCGACTGGGCGTCGTCCCGTGATCGTGCACGTGGGGGAGTACGACCCCGATGTGGTGAGCGCGGCGATTCGCCTGGAGGTGGGTCGCGGCGGCCAGGTGTACTACGTGTCCAACCGCGTCAAGACCATCGACGACGCCGTGGCGCGCGTGCACGAGGCCGCGCCCGAGGCGCGCGTGGGTGTGGCGCACGGCAAGATGAGTCCGCGCGAGGTCGAGGACGTGATGATCGAGTTCGCGACCAAAAAGATCGACGTGCTCATCGCCACGACCATCGTGGAGAGCGGTATCGACAACGCGACCGCCAACACGCTGATCATCGAGGATTCGCAACGCCTGGGTCTGGCGCAGCTCTATCAGCTCAAGGGCCGTGTGGGTCGCTCTGCCACGCAGGCCTACGCGTACTTTATGTTCCCGGGCGAGCTGCCACTCACCGAGGAGGCGACGGCGCGCCTGACCGCACTTTCCGAGTTCCAGGACCTGGGCAGCGGCATGCGCATCGCCATGCGCGACCTGGAGATTCGCGGCGCCGGCTCGCTTATGGGCGCCGAGCAGCACGGCAACCTGTCGAGCGTGGGCTTTGACCTGTTTACGCAGATGCTGGGCCAGGCGGTGGCCGAGGCGCGCGGCGATGACGACGCCGGCGTGGAGGCGGCGAGCGTGGGCATTAACCTGCCGGCCGATTACTTCTTGTCCGAGGAGTACCTGCCGGCGGTGGATCAGCGCGTGCTCGTGTACCGTAAGCTCGCAGCGGCCGAGGACCTGGAGAGCATCGACGAGGTGCAGGAAGAGACCGAGGCCGCGCATGGCGAGCTGCCGTTGGCGGGACTCAACCTGTTCAATCGCGCACGAATTCGCATTCGCGGCGAGCGCCTGGGGCTCGAGAGCGTCACGCTCAGCGGCGGTCGCATCACGTTTTTGGGCGTCGACGTGCCCAAGAAGGTGGCCTTTGAGCTTAAGACCCGCTATGGCGCGGTGAACTTCCCCAAGAGCCGCAAGCTGTCGGTGCCCTACAAGGCGGACGCCGGCGCGGGCAGCGGCCTGGGTCGCGGTCTCGACGCCAACGACGGTACCGGCCCCGTGGCCGCGGCACTCATGCTGTTGCAGCAGTTGGGTGCGAGCGACGACGACTAACGGGTCGACGCTGCAAACGCCCCATTTGGGCACTCTGGTTCCATCGAAAGGAAAGCATGTTCGGATACATCTATAAGAAAGATGTCGCCATGATCGCGGTTGTCCTGTGCCTTTGTCTGGGCGTAGGCAGTTTCTTCGATTATCAGATCTCGAGCGCGCTGTTCAACATCGGCAGCATGTACGGCCGCTTTATCGAGGCCGCCGGCGAGCTTCCGTTCGAGCTGACGGCAAGCGTCGCGGGCGTTATGCTCGTGCGCGCGGCGCGTCCCGACTCTAGGGGGAGCAAATGGTTCGCCGTGCTCGGCATCCTCGTCAACGTTGGCCTGGCCGGCTACGAGATCGTCTCGTCCCTGAAGGTTGGCGGCAAACTCATCGCTGTTCAGTTGGTGCTGACGTTTGTGCTGGTTATCGCCGCCAACCTTATCGTCTATCGCTTCACGCGCACGACCGAGTCCGACGAGCTCACGCGCTGGGCGTTGATGGTACTTGCCGTGTGGGTTGCTCAGGCCATTATCCTCAACGTGATCGTCAAGCCGCTGTGGTCGCGCCCGCGCATGCGCGTGATCGAGGTCACGCCGGGGCTCAATTTTCAGCCGTGGTGGGTGATCGGCAACCCCGACAAGTGGGCCTTTATTGCCGCCGGCGTGATCAAGGACGGCTTCAAGTCGTTTGCGAGCGGACACACGGCGCACGCGGCAATCGGTCTTATGCTCGCCGGGCTTCCCGCGGCGGCCTTTAAGGAAAAACCGTCGCGCCGCCGCATGGCCTTTTGGACGGCGGCTGCGGTCGCGGCGCTCGTCGCCTTTGGCCGTATCGTGATCGGAGCGCATTTTTTGAGTGACGTGAGCTGCGGCTTTGCCCTGGTGCTGGCACTTGAGTGCCTTGCCGCGCGCATTGCCTATCCTCACGGCGTACAATAGCCCCGTTTGAATCATCTGACCGATACCCGGTAAGAGAGGATTGCCATGCTCGCGTTTAACAACGATTATTCCCACGGCGCACATCCGGCAGTGCTGCAGGCGCTCGTCGACACCAACATGGAGCCGCAGCCCGGCTACGGTACCGATGCACACACCGAGCGTGCCAAGCAGCTTATCCGCGAGGCCTGTCAGGCCCCCGATGCCGACGTGTTTTTTCTGGTGGGCGGCACGCAGGCCAACGCGACGGTGATTGACATGCTGCTCGCGCCCTACGAGGGCGTTGTTGCTGCCGAGACTGGCCACGTCGCCTGTCACGAGGCAGGCGCTATCGAGTTTGGCGGCCACAAGGTGCTCACCATCCCCGGCTACGAGGGCAAGATGCACGCCGAGGACCTCGAGAACTATATCCAGGTGTTCTACGAAAACGAGAGCTACGAGCACACGGTGTTCCCGGGCGCTGTGTACGTGAGCCTATCGACCGAGTACGGCACGCTGTACTCCAAGGCCGAGCTCGCGGCGATTCATGCGGTGTGCCAGAAGCGTGAGATTCCGCTGTTTGTGGACGGCGCTCGCCTGGCCTATGCGCTGGCGGCCGATGAGTGCGACATTACCCTGCCCGAGCTGGCGCAGCTGTGTGACGTGTTCTACATTGGCGGCACCAAGTGCGGCGCGCTTTGCGGCGAGGCCGTGGTGTTTTGCGGCATGCGCGCTCCGGCGCATCCCATTCCGCGCATTAAGCAGCACGGTGCGTTGCTGGCCAAGGGTCGCCTGACGGGCGTGCAGTTTGAGGCGCTCTTTACCGATGGCCTGTATTTTGAGATTGGTCACCAGGCGATTGAGACCGCTCAGGCGCTTCGTCGCGTGCTGCACGAGCGCGGCTACCAGTTCTTCTTGGAGACGCCGACCAACCAGCAGTTCGTGATTCTGCCCAACGAGGACATGGCCCGCATTCGCGAGCATGCCTCGATCGAGTACTGGGAAAAGTACGACGATACTCACACGGTGGTGCGCTTTTGCACCAGCTGGGCCACGACGCAGGAGGATATCGACGCGTTGGCGGCTGTCCTGTAGCCTGATGTAATGACAAGGGGCCGCCCTGCGCCTGAGCTTGGCGCAGGGCGGCCTTTGCTTTTGGGGAGAAGGGTTGTATGACCGAGATGTCCGAGCCGACGATTCGCCTGGCGACGCCCGATGATGCGCCGGCGTTGCTTGCCATCTATGAGCCGTATGTGCGCCAGACGGCGATTACCTGCGAATACGAGGTGCCGAGCGTTGAGGAGTTCGCTGGGCGCATCGAGCGTACGCTCAAGCGCTATCCATATTTGGTGATGGAGTTGGACGGGCGTCCGGTAGGCTATGCCTACGTGAGTTCGCTTAACAGCCGCGAGGCGTACGACTGGTCGGTCGAGACATCGATCTACCTGGCGCGCGATGTGCGCCACGGCGGGCTGGGCCGCAAGCTGCACGATGCGCTCAAGCAATGCCTGATCGCGATGGGCATCACCAATATGTGCGCGCTCATCGCCGTGCCGCACGACAAGGACGACGAGTATCTGACGCACAACAGTCAGGATTTCCATGCCCATATGGGCTACCGCCTGGTGGGTACGTTTGACCGCTGTGCCCAGAAGTTCGGCCGCTGGTACGACATGTGCTGGATGGAGTTGGTCCTGGCCGAGCGCGTCCCTAACCAACCCAAACCAACCTGGTTCCCCGACCTCCTCGCCTAAAACCACCACAATGGGGACAGGCACCTTTGTGGTGGTTTCTCTCAAAACTCGGTCGTTTTTGGCGCGTTAACCTAAAAAACCACCACAAAGGTGCCTGTCCCCTTTGTGGTGGTTTTGGTGTTGGTTAGCCGATGGGCTCGGTGTATTTGGCACGGTCGGTGCGCTGGATGCGCTTGGAGACATGGAGCGGGCGGCCGTCGGTGTCGTAGACGTAGTCGGTGATTAGGATCAGCGCCTGCCCGCGCTCAACGTTGAGCAAAAACGCCTCGTTTTGCGAGGCATAGCACACCTCAAAGGTCTTATGTCCCTGTGCTGGCGCTCGATGGAATTCTTGGCGCAGCGTCGCGTAGAGCGAACCGTTGATATCGCGATCGATGAGCGTCTCGAAGCTTGGCGGCAGGTAGGTGGTCTCCAGGCACAGCGGCACGTCGTCCAGGTAGCGCAGGCGGACAAGTTTGACGAGCTTGCTGCCCACGGCGGCGTCAAAGAACTTAGCCATGCTGCCGGCCGCCTTGGCAAAGCCCGAGTCCACGGTGCGCGTGGTGGGCTTCATGCCCTGACCTTCGACCTGCTTGGTATAGCTCGAAAACACCAGGTTGTTCTCGTGGAGCGCCGGCGTGTCGGCCACAAAGGCACCACGCCCGCGCTCGGTGCGAACCAGACCCTCATCAACGAGCACCTTAAGGGCATGGCGCACGGTGCTGCGCGACAGCCCCGATTCGTCCATGAGTTCCATCTCGGACGGCAGCTTGTCTCCGCGTGCGTAGATGCCGGCGGCGATGCGGTCGCGCAGCATGCCCGCCAAGTGCTCGTATTGGGCCAGTTTCTTTTTAGACGAAGCGTTCATGCGATCAACCTGTATCTAACTTGTATGCGAATCTAATCAAGCATGTATTCAATACAACAACAAAACAGCTGGTAGCCAATTATCAAAAATCGCATCAGCAAAATTTCTAAGATAAATATAGCATACAACTAGTCGACATAACCAAAACATGTATGTAACTTGTATGCCATCGAGAGCATCAAACGAGAAGAAAGGCTGATGCACGATGACTACTCAGGAACAGGTTAAGGATGTCGTCTCCCAGGTTTTGGCTGACAAGGCAGACAAGGGCGGCATCAAGCGCGTCGTGTGGATTGGCGCTGGCGGATCCAACGGCGGCAACTATCCTGCCCAGTACTTTATGGAGCACGAGGCCACGCAGGTCGTGAGCTCCAGCTACACCAGCAACGAGTTCGTGCACGCCACCCCGGCCTACGTCAACGAGAACACCCTGGCCGTCGTCGTGTCCATGCGCGGCACCAAGGAGACCATCGTTGCCGCCCAGGTCGCCAAGGACCACGGCGCCAGCACCATCGCCATCTATGTTGACGAGTCCGGCCTCACCGAGGTCTGCGACTACAAGATCCAGTACGACAGCCTGGCCGTCGACGAGTCCTGCATGGGCCGCACCAACTCCGCCGTCGTGACCATGATCGCCATGGAGCTTACGCAGCAGACCGAGGGCTATGCCGAGTACGAGACCGCTATGGCCGCCTTCGACTTGGTTGACCCCATCTATCGCAAGGCCGTCGAGTACACCCGTCCGCTCGCTGCCAAGTGGGCCGAGCAGAACGCCGACAAGCCCTGCATCAACGTCATGGCCCAGGGCCCGCTCTTTGGTGCCGCCTACGTCTTTAGCATCTGCAACGTGCAGGAGATGCTGCAGATCGACTCCTGCACCATCAACACCTGCGACTTCTTCCACGGCCCCTTCGAGATTCTGGACAAGCGCACCTCGCTGTTCCAGCTCATCAGTGTCGGCCGCAGCCGCTGCAACGACGAGCGCGGCATCCGCTTCGTCAACCAGTACGGTGGCGAGCGCGTCTATCAGCTCGATGCCAAGGAGCTTGGCCTCAACGACATCAAGGACAGCGTGAGCGAATACTTCAACCACCTGATCTTTGCGCCGATCCTCAACAACGTGTATATGCGCGCGCTTTCTGCCGTCACCCACAAGGACTACATGACGCGCCGCTACATGTGGAAGCTGGACTACTAGGGGATAGAGCGGCCTAACAGCTCGATGTCCTCATAAGTTGTGGTGGAATAGTTCCTGTTTGGGGGTGCGGACAGAAAGTTGGACCGCGGGGCGGTCCGGACTGGAGGTTCGCA
>BREX01000021.1 GCA_023708985.1 Collinsella sp. | reverse complement strand
TATACGGGTGCATCATCGACGTCTTCAATACAGAAAATATCAGTGCGGAATGTTCCGGAGAGAAGCCCCCGTCACGCCCCCGGATTCCCTGCGTTTACGGCCTTGAGGTCGGCGGGCGGAGAAGGACGTGGTCGATAGGGATACGTGTCCCCTTCGCTGTTTCGCGCTTTGCCGCGAAAAGCGCAGCACTTTGGGATGGGCGGGTACGTTATTGTCGCGCTGCTCTGTCCCGGCCGCATTTCTAGAGCGTTTCTCCCGCCATAAATTACCCTCGGCATACTTGCGCGAACGATTGCTCGTGCTACACTTGCAATTGCTGTTTCAGGGCGGGGTGAAATTCCCCACTGGCGGTAAATCGGGCGGTGTCAAAGGGGTGCCGTGGCGCAGGCGAGATACCTGCGACCGAGCCGATGAGTCCGCGACCCGTGCGTGTGTTGGTTCGCATGCCGGCTGAACTGGTGAGATCCCAGTACCAACGGTTAGAGTCCGGATGAAAGAGGCAGGTGATCTTATGTCTGAACAGTCGCAGCATATCCATTTTGAGAACACGAATAGGTGGAGCACCAAACAGCTCGTTACCATGGCGCTGATGTGCGCCTTGGGCGCCCTGTTTATGTACGTGCAGCTGCCCATTCTTCCCTCGGCGCCGTTTTTGACGTATGACCCGTCGCTGGTGCCGGCGATGGTGTGCGGGTTTGCGTATGGTCCTGGTGCCGGCACTGCTGTTGCCGCCATGGCGATCGTTATCCATGCGCTCACCACGGGTGACTGGGTCGGCGCGCTTATGAACCTGGTTGCCACGCTGGGCTACATTCTGCCCGCGGCTATCGTCTACCAGAAGATGCATACCTATAAGGGTGCCGTGATTGGCCTGGTGCTCGGCGTCATTGCCGCTACGGCGTTGTCTATGGTCGCAAACCTTACCATTGGCGTATGGTTCTGGTATGGCTCGGTCGATGTGATCGCCCCGCTTATGATTCCTGCCGTGCTGCCGTTCAACCTTATCAAGACCGTGCTTAACTCGGTGTTGACGCTAGCGGTGTATAAAGCAGTCTCCAACCTCATCACGCCTAAAAAGGACCAGGTCAAAGGCCGCGCATGATTGAGTGTCGGGGCGTTTCCTTTAGCTATGACGGTGCCGTACCGGCACTCGACGGCGTCGATCTGAACATCGAGGACGGGGAGTTTTTCTGCATCCTCGGTGGCAATGGGTCGGGCAAGTCGACGTTTGCCAAGCATCTGAATGCGCTGCTGCAGCCCGATGCGGGCACGGTACGTATCAACGGTATGGATGCGTCCGATCCCGAGCTGGTCTACGACATTCGTTCGACCGCAGGCATGGTGTTCCAGAATCCCGACGACCAGCTGGTGGCAACGCTTGTCGAAGATGACGTTGCGTTCGGTCCCGAAAACCTTGGCGTGCCATCGGCGCAAATTGCGCAGCGCGTACGCGAGGCGCTGAAGGGCGTGGGCCTGGTGGGCTTTGAGCGCCACGAGACCCATGCGCTTTCGGGCGGTCAAAAGCAGCGTGTGGCGCTTGCCGGTGTGCTCGCCATGGAACCGCGCGTGCTCATTTTGGACGAGGCGTCCTCGATGCTCGATCCGCGCGGGCGCAAGGGCCTTATGAAGGCCTGTCACGTGCTGCACGAACGCGGCATGACCATCGTGATGATTACGCACTTTATGGAAGAGGCCGCCGAGGCCGATCGTGTCGCGGTGTTTCGGGCGGGGCGCGTTGCCATGCTCGGTACGCCCGAGGAGATTCTGACGCGGGCAGATGGGCTCGTGGAGCTCAACCTGGATATGCCGGCGTCGTGCTGCTTGGGCATGGCGCTTCGTGCGAAGGGCGTGCCCGTTCATGCGCGGGTGCGCGAGGCGGATATGGTCGCCGAGATTGCGCAGGTATATGCCGACCGGAGTGAGGAAGACACCGCAGGGCGGCCTTCTGCATCCGATTCTCGTGTGCTCGACAACGTCTCCTCTGCAACCGACGGGACAGCCGTGTCGGAGCCCGTCATCGAGATTTCGCACCTCTCGCATAGTTACTCGCTGAGTGCCCGCGAGCGCCGTCGATGGCGCAAGCGCTCGACCACTGCGGGCAAATCGAATAAACAGGCTCTCTGGGGAAACGACCCCAGCAGCCCGTGGGCGCTGCGCGATGTATCGCTGACGGTGCGTCGCGGCGAGTTCCTGGGCTTGGCAGGTCATACCGGTTCGGGTAAGTCGACGCTAGTCCAGCATCTCAACGGTTTGATTCGCCCCCAGGAGGGATTCGTTCGCGCGCTGGGGCTCGACCTGGCAAACAAGAAAGATGCCGCCGCGGTTAAGGCCAAGGTCGGCGTGGTGTTTCAATATCCCGAGCGTCAGCTGTTTGCCGAAACCGTGACGCAGGACGTGGCGTTTGGCCCGCACAACCTTGGCTTGCCGCAAGATGAAGTCGACCGTCGCGTCGAGTCGTCGCTCTCGCGCGTGGGCCTCGACCTTTCTACGGTCGGCGACAAGAGTCCCTTTGAGCTTTCGGGCGGTCAGCAACGGCGTGTGGCATTCGCCGGTGTGCTCGCCATGGAGCCCGAAATCCTGGTGCTCGATGAACCCATGGCGGGGCTCGATCCGGCTGCGCACAGGGATTTCCTTGAGCTTATCGATCGACTTCACCGCGATGGCCTGACCGTTGTCATGGTTTCGCATAGTATGGATGACCTGGCCAATTGCTGCGACCGCATCGTCGTGATGAACGAAGGTGCGGTGTTTGCAGAGGGAACCCCCGCGCAGGTGTTTGCACATGCCGATGAGCTCAAGTCGATCGGCTTGGGCGTACCTGCTGCCCAGCGCATGGCGTTGGCGCTCGCGGAGGCGGGCGTGCCGCTGCGTTGCGGCGGGCTCTATACGGTTGAGTCGCTGGCAGACGAGTTGGTGGACCTGCTAATCGGTCGCTCGGACGGTCCTTCTAACGTCGCGGACATTGCTAAATCCAAGACGGTCGCGCGAGAGGAGGGCTGCTAATGGAGGCGTTTTCGTTTGGCAGCTACTATCCGAGCGATAGTGCGATCCATCGCCTGGATCCGCGCACCAAGCTGCTCCTGGGCTTTGTGTTTTTAATCACGACGCTGACCGTCGGCGGCTTCCGCGGACTGGCTCCTGTCGCAATTTTCGTCGTGCTGATCTATGCCGTGTCCCGGGTGCCGGCTCGTCGCGTTCTGTCGTCGATGGCGCCGCTGCTGGCAATCGTCGTCGTGGTCGCGGTGCTCAACTTGTTTACCGATCAGAGTGGGCGCATCCTGTGGCAGCTCGGCTTTTTGCAGATAAGCGAGGGCTCGCTGCATTCCGCCGTCTTTATGGCGTGCCGCCTGACCTTGATGATGGCCGGCATGAGCGCCATTACGCTCACCACGCCTACGCTCGACCTCACCGCGGGCTTTGAGCGCCTGCTCGCACCGTTTGCGCGCGTGGGGCTCCCTGCGCATGAGCTCGGCATGATCATGGGCATCGCGTTGCGCTTTATGCCGCAGTTTGCCACCGAGATGAAGCAGACGGCGGACGCGCAGGCAAGCCGCGGCGCACGCGTAACGGGTGGCCCGCTCGGCGGCGTGCGTATGCTCGGCAGTGTGGCGATTCCACTGTTCACGGGCGTGTTCCGTCATGCCGAGACGTTGTCTGCCGCCATGGATGCACGCTGCTATCACGGCGAGCAGGGCCGCACGCGTCTGCATGCACTTGCATTTCGCCGCGGGGATGCGCTGGCTGCGGTTGTGACGATGCTGCTGCTTGCGTGTGTCATCGTCGTCAACCTTCAACTTGTTTAGGCGCGATTCGAGCGCAAGAAAGGGGCCCCTATGACCGACAACGACCGCACGGCTCAGCTTGAGCGCGCCTGTTCGTATCTCAGGCGCATTCCGGCGTGGTATCTGGCCACGACCGATGTGACCGACGGGCATCAGCCTCGCGTGAGGCCGTTTTCGTTTGCCATGGTCGATGACGGTAAGCTGTGGTTTTGCACGTCGCGCGACAAGGATGTGTGGGCGGAGCTGAGTGCGAATCCCAAGTTTGAGCTCTCGGGCTGGAAGCCGGGGGATTGTTGGATCGTGTTGACCGGCGAGGCCGCACTTGAGGACGACGCGGTTGCGAGCGACAAGGTGCGCCAAGCGGGTTTTAAGCACATGGTGGGCATCGGCGAGGAACACGAGAGTGCCAACGACGGCCGCCTTGCTTTCTTTTCGGTCCGCAACATTGCCGCGCGCTTCTGTGATATCGACGGCAGCGAGGAGCGCCTGGAGCTCTAACGTTTACCAACCAGTCAAATGAGCTAGCGGCAGGAGGAACCGTGGACGGATTGAATACGGTGTTGGAGTATCTGACGTCGGTGCCGGCATGGTATTTGGCGACGAGCGTTGACGGACAGCCTCATGTGCGTCCGTTTTCGTTTGCGCAGATCCAGGATGGCAAGCTGTGGTTTGTAACAGCGCGCACCAAAGATGTGTGGCAAGAGCTGCTGCAAAACCAGCGCTTTGAGGCCACGAGTTGGTGGCCGGGCCATGGCTGGCTTATCTTGCGCGGGCGTGCCGGCTTGGATGACCGGGCTTTAGGCGAAATGCGCGAAGCCGGGTGGAAGCATCTAGAGCACCTGGGCGAGCACTATGAGGGGCCTAACGACCCCACGCTCGTCTTCTTTAGCGTCGAGGATCCCGAGGCTTTTATCTGCAATCACGACGAATGGGTGCCGGTCGAGCTCTAGCCAGCTGGCTCATCCTAACAACTTGGTTTTCGCATGGGCGGGCCCCGTATTGCCCGGCGCCGTTAGGAGCGCCGGTCAATACGGGGCCCGCTCCATTTGTCAATTCCTTCAAGCGAATGTGTCGGGAATGTTTCAATGCATGAATATGCAAGCCATTTACGTAATCATGCATCTTTTGGTGCTAAAGTTTCAACCCACTTCATAACGACCGCTGCGAAATGCGCATCGGTGCATAAATCGCAGACAAGGAGTCTGATATGTCTTTGAAGGTTGGAATCGTCGGCGCGGCTGGATATGCCGGAGCCGAGCTCATTCGCCTCGTCCTCGGTCATCCCGAGTTTGAACTTGTTGCCATTACGTCCAACGCCGATGCCGGCCAGCCGCTGTCCGCGGTGTATCCGAGCTTTGCTGGTGTGAGCGATCTGGTTTTCACCACGCATGACGCCCCCGAGCTCAAGAGCTGCGATGCGGTTTTTCTTGCCGTGCCGCACACGGCTGCCATGGCACAGGTGCCCGCGCTGCTTGCATCGGGCGTCTCCTGCTTTGATCTTTCGGCCGACTACCGTCTGAACGATGCGTCCGTCTTTGAGACATGGTATGCCGCCGAGCATACGAGCCCCGAGCTGCTCAAGACCCGTGCCTTCGGTCTGCCCGAGCTGTTCTGCCAAGACTTGGAGACCGCCGCATCCGACCATGCCGACGGCAAACCCGTGCTGGTCGCCTGCGCCGGTTGCTATCCCACCGCAACGAGCCTTGCCGCCGCGCCCGCCGTGCGCGTCGGCTGGGTGGCCGAGAACGGTCCCGTGATTGTCGATGCCATTAGCGGCGTGACGGGCGCCGGTAAGTCCTGCAACGCCCGCACCCATTTTTGCAGCGCCGACGAGAACTTGGAGGCCTACGGCGTGGGCAAGCATCGCCACACGCCCGAGATTGAGCAAATCCTTGGCCTGACCGATCGCGTCGTCTTTACCCCGCACCTGGCACCGCTCAAGCGTGGTCTGCTCTCCACGGTGACGCTGCCGCTTACGCCGCAGGCTATCGATACCTTGACCCTTGAGGACGTTGTCGACCATTACAAGCAGTTCTACGCCGGTCGCACCTTCGTACGCGTACTCGATGCCGGTCAGCAGCCCAAGACGGCTTCGGTCGTCGGCACCAACGCCGCCCAGATCGGCCTCGCGCTCAACAAGCGCGCGGGCGTGCTGGTGGCGACGGGCGCCATCGACAATCTGTGCAAGGGCGCTGCGGGCCAAGCAGTCCAGTGCGCCAATATCGTCTTTGGCTTTGACGAGCGACGAGGCTTGCCCACAGTGGCGTGCCCGGTGTAGCACATTCGATTGTTAACGATTTGGTAGTCGGGCATCGAGTGGGGCGCCACTCTTAAGCTGGTCTCATGATCACGACTGGCATGGCGCACCAACCGATGTCCGTTTTTTGTTTGACATAAGGAGTCATAAAGACGATGAATACCGAGCTGTTTGATATCAAGATTCGCGCCGTCGAGGGTGGCGTTACGGCTGCGGCTGGTTTTAAGGCTGCAGGCATCCACGCTGGGTTCCGCAAGAACCCCGAGCGTCTGGATTACGCGCTCGTCGTGCCCGATAAACCCTGTCCCGGTGCTGGCGTGTTTACCACCAATCGCTTTTGCGCGGCGCCCGTGCAGGTGAGCCGTGCCAACCTGGGCGGTACCGACAAGGGGTACGGTATCATCGCCGGCATTTCGGTCAACTCTGGCAATGCCAACGCCGCCACGGGCGAGACGGGCCTTGCCTGCGCGCGCGAGACGTGCAACATCGCCTCGCAGGTCATCGGCTGCGAGCCCCAGCAGATTCTGGTTGCCTCCACGGGTGTGATTGGCCAGATTCTGTCGATCGACACGTTTGAGACCGCCATTCCTGCTGCCTACGAGGCGCTCTCCGCCCACGGTGGCGCCGATGCCGCTCGCGCCATCATGACGACCGACACGCACTCCAAGGAGTACGCCGTATCCTACGTCAGTGAGGCTGCGGGTCATGCGGGCAATGTCTATACGGTAGGCGGAATGTGCAAGGGCTCGGGTATGATCATGCCCAACATGGCCACCATGATCGCAGTTATCACCACCGATGCCCCCGTCGAGCCTGCGGCACTTCATGCCCTGCTGCTCTCGACCGTCAAGCAGACCTTTAACAAGGTAACGGTCGATTCCGACACCTCGACCAACGACACCTGCATCATGCTTGCCTCCGGCGCCGCTGCCGCAGATGCCGAGCCTATCGTTGAGGGCTCCAATGCCTTTGACGAGTTGGCATTTGCCGTGCACGAGGTGTGCGAGAGCCTGGCGCGCAATATCGCCGCCGATGGTGAGGGCGCATCCAAGCTTGTTACGGTCAACGTTACCGGCGCCGCTAACGACGAGGAGGCCGATATCGCCGCCCGTGCCGTTGCCAACTCGCCGCTCGTTAAGACCTGCATCGCCGGCCACGACTGCAACTGGGGCCGCGTTGCCATGGCGCTTGGCAAGTGCGGCGTGAAGTTTAATCAGGAAGACGTTTCCATCGACATGATGGGCATGCCTGTCTGTCGCGACGGTCTGACTGTTCCCTTTGACGAGGACGAGGCTCTACGACGTTTTGAGGCGCCCGAGATCGTGATCTCGGCCGACCTGGGCGCAGGCGACGCGGCAACGACCGTGTGGACCTGCGACCTCACGCATGAGTACATCTCCATCAACGGCGACTACCGTTCCTAGATTCCAGGCACGCTGCGCATCTTGCCGCGATTGCGGACAGCGGAGCACGGCGCGATAACGATACGAAAGACGAGGCAGACTATGAAATTCGCACGCGATTGTCGTTCGAGCGAATCCAACGAAGCAACCGCGCAGCTGCTGTTCGAAGCGCTGCCGTGGATTAAGAACCTGACCGGCAAGACGGTTGTTATCAAATATGGCGGAGCCGCCATGGTCGACGAGCAGCTGCGTCGCGACGTGATGAGCGACATCGTCCTGCTTAAGATCATCGGCATGCGCCCCGTTATCGTGCATGGCGGCGGCAAGGCTATCAACGAGGCGCTGAGCCACTATGACATCCCCGTCGAGTTTAAGAACGGCCAGCGCGTGACCACGCCGGCGACTATGGATATCGTGCGCGAGGTGCTGGGCGGCAAGGTTAACCAGGAGCTGGTTGTCGCCATCAACCACCACGGCAACCTGGCCGTGGGCGTGTCGGGCAGCGATGCTGGCACGCTCATCGCCGAGCCGCTCGACCCCGAGCTCGGTCGCGTGGGCAAAGTGACGCACGTTAACACCGACTATATCGAGCGCTTACTCGATAGCGAGTACATCCCCGTCATCGCTACCGTCGCGGCGGGGGAGGACGGCGGTTTCTTCAACATCAATGCCGATACCGCCGCCGGTGCCGTTGCGGCAGCGCTCCACGCGCACAAGGCGATCTTTTTGACCGACGTCGACGGCCTGTACAAGGACTTTAGCGATAAGGATTCACTTATCTCCAACCTGACGCTCGACGAGGTCAATGAGATGCTCTACGGCGGCGAGGTCGATAAGGGCATGATTCCCAAGCTGCGCGCGGCCGTCGATGCGCTTGCCGGCGGCGTATTTCGTGCCCACATCATCAACGGCACCACGCCGCATTCGCTGCTGCTGGAGCTGCTGACCGATGCCGGCGTCGGTACCGTGATCCATTCCACCGAGACGGCTTACGAGTTCGATACGCATCCGCATCCGCTTTCGACCTTTGCGGCGCGTCTGGCCGAGAACCTCGACGAGGTCGAGAAGCTCCAGACGGTCTAGCTGACCGCAGCCGCCCCATTCCTGCACCCATAGGCCTGCGCCGTCTGGCGCCCAACGAAAGGCATCCCATGTCACTTGCAGCTCAGCAATCGCTTGAATCCCATTACGTTATGCATACCTTTGGCCGCTCTCCGGTCGAGTTTGTCGAGGGTCACGGCATGAAGCTCACCGGCGACGATGGTCGTGAGTACCTCGACTTTCTTGCCGGCATCGGCGTGTGCAGCCTAGGTCATGGCGACCCGGCTGTGCTCTCGGCGCTCGAGGCACAGACCAAAAAGCTCATGCATGTCTCCAATTACTTCTACATCGAGCAGCGTGGACAGGTCGCGGCGCTGCTGTCCAAGCTTGCTAACGACGACGTAGATGGTGCGCGCGTGCTTGCCGATGCCATTGTCGCCGGCGATGAGACCACGGCAGCTGCTCTTGGTGCCCCGGCCGCGGATGAGCAGGTTTGGAAGACCTTCTTTGCCAACTCCGGCGCCGAGGCCAACGAGGGCTCGATGAAGCTCGCGCGCCTGTACGCCAAGCGTGCCGGTAACGGCGGCAACACTATCGTGTGCATGCGCGGCGGCTTCCACGGCCGTACGCTCGAGACCATTGCCGCCACCATGCAGGATTGGCTGCAGGATAGTTTCCGCCCGCTGCCGGGTGGCTTTGTGGCCTGCACGCCCAACGATATCGATGAACTGCGTGCGATCTTCAAGCAGCTGGGGAGCGAAATTTGTGCCGTGATGCTCGAGCCGATCCAGGGTGAGAGCGGTGTGCACCCCATGACCGAGGAGTTTATGGCGGCAGCGCGCGACCTGGCACACGAAGTGGGCGCCGTGCTTATAGCCGACGAGGTCCAGTGCGGCATCTTCCGCTCCGGCAAGCCGTTTGCATTCCAAACCTATGGCGTGGAACCCGACATCATGAGCCTTGCCAAGGGCATCGCCGACGGCGTTCCCATGGGCGCCGTGGTGGCAAAGAAGGAGATCGCCGACGTGTTTAAGCCCGGCGACCACGGTTCGACCTTTGGCGGTAGCTGCTTGGCCGTCGCGGCGTGCGCCGCGACGCTCTCCGCGCTTGTGCGCGGCGACTACGCTGAGCATGCCGCCGGGGTGGGCGACTATATGGAGGCAAAGCTCGCCAAATTACCGCACGTAACCGAGGTGCGCGGTCGCGGCTTGATGCTTGGCTGCGACCTGGATGACGCTGCGGGCGATGCGCATGACATTGTTGCCCGAGCGCTGGAGGCCGGTGCCGTGATTAACGCTACGGGTGCCCATACGCTGCGTTTCTTGCCGCCGCTCGTCTGCGAGGAAGCCGACGTGGACAGTCTGATCGAAATCCTGTCGGGTGTCTTGGGCTAACGCGGCGCAATAACTCAATTTGGACCGGGTTCCGGGCTGCGGACGTGCCCTATGCGGCACGATTCGGCGGTCTGGAGCCCGTTTTGCCTTAGATTTGCTAAGGCAGGGAGACCTGCTGGTCAAAAAACATTAAATATGAGTACTGTTACCGATTTGGTCGCAGCAATTTTGGACTAATCAGACCAAATAGCAAGTCGAAATGGCGATGAATGCACGATTTTGATCCAATTGTTAGTCCTTATAATGGACATATGTTGCGTAACTTAAGCAAATACTATCTTTTGATATGTTGTAAGCAAGGTAGCAGTACTCATTTTTGCCATTTTCTGGCCACGGCCTTTGTGACAGTCGTGCTGGCGGGTTCGAATCCCATGCGCTGGGCCTGAAAAAGGAAAGGCCCCCATAGCTGGGAGCCTATCAAATCAGTGGTGGCGATGAGGGATGTCCGCGGGCGGCTGGCGCCGCCCGCATCCGCTTCGTCGCTCCGCTCCTCGCGTGCTGCGCTGGAAAACGCTTCGCGTTTCCTCAGCTCCGCACCCTTGCGGGTTCGAATCCCATGCGCTGGGCCCAAACAAAAACGGTCCCCTTTCGAGGACCGTTTCCAAATCAGTGGTGGGCGATGAGGGATTCGAACCCCCAGCCTTGTGCGTGTAAAGCACCTGCGCTAACCGTTGCGCCAATCGCCCGTGCGGAGAGAGTATAGCAAAACAATCGCCCCATTCACCTCATATCCATTAAAGGTAACCGGCGCGTGTCGGCGCGGGGCTGATTCAGTTGAGATTACCTGAACATTCCGCCCCTCTTTACGCCCTCGGGTATACTCAAAAGCTACTGATTCGATTTGATGCCCAGCAACAGCAGAGGGGATAGTATATGTGCGGTTTTGTCGGTTTTGTCGGTGGGACGGATAACCAATCCGAGGTGCTCACCAAGATGATGGACCGCATCGTCCATCGCGGTCCCGACATGGGCGGTCAGTTTATCGACGGCCGCGTTGCCCTCGGCTTCCGCCGCTTGTCGATCCTCGACCTGACCGAGGCTGGCGCCCAACCCATGGCCAACGAGGACGGTAGCGTCGTTATCGTCTTTAACGGCGAGATCTACAACTTCCAAGAACTCCGTTCCGAGCTCGAGGCCAAGGGCTACAAGTTCCACTGCGGCGCCGACACCGAGAGCCTCCTGCACGGCTACGAGGAGTGGGGCGAGGCCGTCCTCGATCGCCTGCGCGGTATGTACGCCTTCGTCATCTGGGACAAAAAGAAGAACAAGCTTTTTGGCGCCCGCGACATCTTTGGCATCAAGCCGCTCTACTACTATCCCATGGCCGATGCGGGCGACGGCGCTCCGGGCGTGCTCTTTGGTTCCGAGATCAAGAGCTTCCTGGACTACCCGCACTTCCACAAGGCGGTCAACAAAAAGGCTCTGCGTCCGTACATGACGCTGCAGTATTCGGCAACCGAGGAGACCTTCTTCGAGGGTGTCTACAAGCTGCCGCCGGCGCACTACTTTACCGTCGATATCCCGACCGGCAAGATGAACATCGAGCGCTACTGGGATTGCGATTACTCTGCCGTCGAGAAGCCGTTCGAAGAGTATGTCGATGAGCTGGACGAGGTCGTGCACGAGAGCGTCGAGGCCCATCGCATCGCCGACGTCAAGGTCGCGTCGTTCCTCTCCGGTGGTGTCGACTCCAGCTACATCGCCGCTTGCCTCATGCCCGACAAGACCTTCTCGGTGGGCTTTGACTACAAGAACTTCAACGAGACCAACTACGCCAAGGAGCTTTCCGATAAGCTCGGCGTCGAGAATGTCCGCAAGATGATTACCGCCGACGAGTTCTTCGGTGCGCTCGAGGACATCCAGTATCACATGGACGAGCCGCAGTCCAACCTGTCTTCCGTGCCGCTATGGTTCTTGGCCGAGATGGCCCGCAAGGACGTCACCGTCGTGCTTTCGGGCGAAGGTGCCGACGAGCTCTTTGGCGGCTACGCCTACTACGAGGACACGGTCCCGGTGCGCAAGTACAAAAAGATGGTGCCGCTGCCCATCCGTCGCGCGCTCGGTAACCTGGCGCTGCATATGCCGTACTTCAAGGGGCATAACTTCCTGGTCAAGGGTGCCGAGATCCCCGAGAAGTCGTTCCTGGGACAGGCTCTGGTATGGCCGGAGCGCGAGGTCGACGGCGTGCTCAAGCCCGAGTACAACACCGGCGATGGCGCCTTCGAGCTCGCCGCTCCCATCTATGCGCGCGTGAAGGGTCAGCCCGAGCTGGTCAAGAAGCAGTACCTGGACATGAACATGTGGCTCCCGGGCGACATTCTGCTCAAGGCCGACAAGATGTGCATGGCACATTCGCTGGAGCTGCGCGTGCCCTTCCTGGACCGCAAAGTCATGGAGTTCGCCGAGCACATTCCCGACCGCTACCGCATCAACGAGAACGGCAACAAACAGGTACTCCGCCACGCTGCCAACAAGTCGCTGCCCGATGAGTGGGCCACCCGTCCCAAGGTGGGCTTCCCGGTGCCGATTGTCTACTGGCTGCGCGAGCAAAAGTGGTACGACTATGTCAAGGAGTACTTCACCGCGCCGTGGGCAAGCGAGTTCTTCGATACCGACGAGCTCATGCACCTGCTCGATCTGCACTTTGCGGGCAAGGGCGATTTCCAGCGCAAGATCTATACGCCGCTCGTGTTCCTGGTGTGGTACAAGCGCTTCTTTATCGACGAGGACCAGCCCGCTGTTCAGGCTGCCTAGCCTCGGCTTACGAACGCCTGCGCGTAACGGCTCCTCCGGGAGCCGTTTTTGCGTGAGCACGTTTCAGTTACTATGAAAACCGTCCCTGCCAAATGGCTGAGAAAGGTGAAAGATGCACCATTCGGATTCCGCGACCGTGACCACGGTCGATACGCTTGCCAAGCTTCTCGATGTGTGCGGCGAGCTGCGCGCATCAGAGCAGGTTGACGAGCGTGCCGTGACCGGCTGCTCGTTTGATTCGCGCGCGGTCTCGGCAGGTGACGTATTCTTTTGCAAAGGTGCTGCCTTTAAGCCCGCGTTTTTGAGCATGGCGCTCGATGCGGGCGCCGTCGCATTTGTGTGCGAGGAGTCGCTGGTCGAGTCTCTGGAGCCGCTGGCGCAGGAGAGCGGTGCTGCAATGCTGGTTGTTGATAGTGTTCGCACGGCCATGGCCCTGTTGCCGCCGGAGGTCTACGACCGTCCCGACCACGACGTCAAGATCGTGGGCATCACCGGCACCAAGGGTAAGACCACGGCCGCTTTTATGCTCCAGTCCATCATCAAGGCGGCGGGCGAGTCCTGCGGCATGATCGGCTCGGTGAGTACCGACGATGGTATCGAGTGCTACGAGAGCACCAACACCACGCCCGAGGCCCCCGAGGTCTGGCGCCATATCGCCAACTGCCGCACGTCCGGTCGCCAGTCCATGGTCATGGAAGTCTCGAGCCAGGCGCTCAAGTACCAACGCGTCGAGAACCTGCCCTTTGATGTGGCGTGCTTCCTCAACATCGGCCGCGACCACATCTCGCCGATCGAACACCCCACGTTTGAGGATTATTTTGAGAGCAAACTCAGGATCTTTGACCAGGCAAAGACCGCCGTGGTGAATTTGGGCACCGAAGAGGTCGATCGTGTGCTGGAGGCAGCATCGACGGCCGAGCGCTTGGTGACCGTTGGCGTCGAGCATCCCGAGGCAAGCCTGTGGGCGAGCGACGTACGCATGGTCGGCTTTAGCATTGAGTTCAACCTGCATGGCCTGTGTGCCGACGAGTCCGAGGCGGGGGAGAAGGTCCTGCTGGGCATCGCGGGAGACTTTAACGTGGAAAACGCACTGGTCGCTATCGCCGCCGCGCGCGAGATCGGTATCGGTATCGAGGCTATCAAGAAGGGCCTCTCCAAACTGCGTGTGCCGGGCCGCATGGAGGTCGTGGAGGCGAAGGACGGCCGCGTGATTTGCGTTGTCGACTACGCGCACAACCAGCTTTCGTTCCGCTCGCTTTTCTCGTCGGTCAAGCGCGCGTTTCCCGCCAGCCCGGTCATCGCAGTATTTGGCGCTGCCGGCGGCAAGGCGCAGGAGCGCCGCGAGCAGCTTCCGCGCGAGGCCGCACCATATTCCGACCTGATGATCTTTGCCAACGAGGACCCGGCTCACGAGGACCCGATGAAGGTCTGTCGCGAGCTTGCCGAACATGTTCCCGACGATACGCCGAACAAGATCATCCTCGATCGCGAAGCCGCTGTGCATGCGGCGTTCAAGGCGGCGCGCGAGGAGTACGTCAACCCCGATGCTCCCACCATTGTCTTGCTGCTGGCAAAGGGTGACGAGGAGCTCATGCACGTGGGCGACGAGTTCGTGCCCATCGAGAGCGACCTTTCGCTGGCCAATCGCCTGATCGATGTTACCCAGTTTGACTAATGAACCATGATGGCGGCGGCGCCCTGAGTGCGCTGTCGCCATAAGCGTGTTCCCTCAATCAAAACATGCCGTCCATGTCCAAACCCTTCTACGTAAACGGAGTAACCATGTCCCACAACACCCTGCCGACCGTTGCCGAGCTTTCGGGCGAGATGCGCGAGCGCTTGGCCAAGGTCAAGTACGTCTTTACCGACCTGGATGCCACGATGCTCGCACCCGGCTCGTGCGTGCTGCGCGACAACGACGGCAACCCTTCGACCAAACTCGTCGAGGCCGTCGTGGCGCTTGCTCGCGCTGGTATTCAGGTGGTTCCCACCTCGGGCCGCAACCGCACCATGATCCACGAGGACGCGCGCGTGCTCGGCCTCAACTCCTACATTGGTGAGATGGGCGGCCTGGTCATGTACGACCTCAAAGCCAACGATTGGGAGTATCTGACTGGCGACATGCCTTACGACCCCGTCTGCGGCCTTACTCCGCATCAGGTGATCGAGCAGACCGGCGTGTGCGAGAAGATTCTCGCCCGCTGGCCGCACAAGATCGAGTACCACAACGACATGTCGACTGGCTACAAGTACCGCGAGGTCACCGTCGGCATGCGCGGCGATGTGCCCGACGATGAGGTCCAGGCCATCCTGGACGAGGCCGGCTGCGGTCTGATCTGGGCTTGCAACGGCCATCTGACTCACCTGTCCAAGCCGACGACGCTCGAGCTCGATCGCGTCGAGGACGGTCGCGCATTCAACATCAACCCCGCGGGCCTCAACAAAGGCGTCGCCATTGCGCGCTTCTGCGAGCACCTGGGGATCGAGCGCGAGGAGACGCTCGCACTCGGCGATTCCGAGTCCGACTTCTACATGGCCGATCACGTGGGCACGTTCTGCTTGGTCGAGAATGGCCTGACGAGCGCCGGCGCGCCCGAGTTCTTGGCTGCTTGCGAGAACGCTTTCGTTACGCGTGGCAAAATTGTCGACGGTTGGGCGGCGACGGCAGAGCTGCTGGTCGCGGCGCGTTCGTAGCGCGGCGTCGCTGCACTTGGACATGTCTTTTCGAGAGAGACTGGTGAGGTAATGTCCGATATCGAGAATCCGGCAGGCGACACGCGCCCGATTGGCGTGTTCGATTCTGGTTTGGGCGGTCTGACGGTTGCGCGCGCCATCGCGACGGCGCTGCCGCACGAGTCCGTCTACTACTTTGGCGACACCAAGCGCTGCCCCTACGGCACGCGTACCGAGGATGAGGTGCGCTCGTTTGCGTTGCAGGCGGGTCGTTGGCTTTCGAAGCACGACGTCAAGATCATGGTCATCGCCTGCAACACGGCGACGGCCGCGGCGTTGCGCTTGGCCCAGCAGGTGCTCGACGTTCCCGTGATCGGCGTGATTGCGCCGGGTGCCCGTGCGGCAATCAACAGCACCCGCTCGCGTCGCGTGGGCGTGCTCGCCACCAACCTCACCATTCGCTCGGGCGCCTACACGCGCGCCATTCAGGATCTAGATGCCGGCGTCGATGTATACGGCTGTCCTGCCTCGAGCTTTGTCGAAGTTGTCGAACACGAGCTCGCCTCGGGTGCACATCTGCAGGAACAGTGGCTTGAGAACGAGGACATCTTTGATACGCCTGCCGTACGCGCGCTGGTGGGTGCCACGGTTGAGCCGCTGCGCGACCACGGTATCGATACCGTGGTGCTCGGCTGTACGCATTTTCCGCTGTTGGTGGGACCTATCCGCCATGCGCTGGGGCCTGGGGTGCGCGTCGTAAGTTCCGCCGAGGAGACCACACGCGAGCTGACCGATATCCTCACGCGCCGCGAGCAGCTGGCGGGCGACGCCGCCGAGCCGCAGCATCGTTTTGCCACGACGGCCGATAACATTGCCGAGTTTGCGGTGGCGGGCAGCTTTATCTTTGGTCAGCCGCTCAAGAGCATTGAGCATATCGATATCGACGAACTGAAATAGACGTAGGGTTACCGTCCAAAGACTTGCCCCCTTCTTTTGCCGAAAGGATATTTCTATGGAGTACATGCAGGTCAACCGCGCCAACGGCCGCGCCGCCAACGAGTTGCGCCCTGTTAAGCTCACCCGTGGCGTCATGAAGCACGCCCACGGCTCGTGTTTGGCCGAGTTCGGTGACACGCGCGTGCTGTGCGCCGCCACTATCGAGGAGGGCGTGCCGGGCTGGCGCAAGGGGGCTAAGGCCGGCTGGGTGACCGCGGAATACGCCATGCTGCCGGCGTCGACCGGCAAGCGCTGCAAGCGCGAGCACGCCAACCGCAAGGGTCGCTCCATGGAGATCGAGCGCCTCATTGGCCGCAGCCTGCGCACCGTCGTCAACATGAAGGCGCTCGGCGAGTACACCGTCACCGTCGACTGCGATGTGATTCAGGCCGATGGCGGCACGCGTACAGCGAGCATCACCGGCGCCTGGGTGGCGCTGCACGACGCCCTCGCCATGTGGGTCGAGGCGGGCAAGATCGGGCGCATCCCGCTTATCGGCCAGGTGGCTGCCATCTCCATGGGCGTTGTCGACGGCAATACGCTGCTTGACCTCGATTATTCCGAGGACAGCCATGCCGAGGTCGACATGAACCTCGTCGCCACCGACACCGGTGAGATGATTGAGCTCCAGGGCACCGGCGAGCAGGCGCCCTTCGACCGCAAACGCCTCAACGCCCTGCTCGACCTGGGCGACAAGGGTATTGCCGAGCTCATCGAGCTTCAGCGCCAAGCCATCGTCTAACCTGCCAAAAAGGGACAGGTTTATTTTGGTAGGTTTTATCTGGGAAAACGTCGAAGTATAAGACTGCCGTTGATTGAGAGGGGGAGAGAGGCCGAGGTCCTCGTCGTCCTCAACACGGCATTGCTATAGAGACAAGGAGGCCAGCTATGGCACTTGAGAAGATTGACATCGACACCCTCGACCCGGCGGCGACCATCGTCGTGGCAACCGGCAACGCCCATAAGCTCACCGAGATTGAGGCCATTTTGGGCAAGGTCATGCCCGAGGTACGCTTTGTGGCGCTCGGTCAGCTGGGCGATTTTGAGGACCCCGAGGAAAACGGCACGACGTTTTTGGAGAACGCCATCATCAAGGCGCAGGCTGCCGTCGAAGAGACGGGGCTCATGGCCATTGCCGACGATTCGGGCCTGGTCGTTGACGCGCTGGACGGTGAGCCCGGTGTGTATAGCGCGCGCTACGCGGGCGTTCACGGCGACGATGCCGCCAACAATGCTAAGCTGCTCGTTAACCTGGAAGGTGTGGCCGACGAGGACCGCACTGCGCGCTTTATGAGCGTCGTTGCGCTTATCGACACGGACGGTTTGGTCACCTATGGTGAGGGCGCCTGCGAGGGCGTTATCGCACACGAGGGCCGCGGCGATCACGGCTTTGGCTACGACCCGCTGTTCCTGCCGGTCGACACGCCGGGCAAGACTATGGCCGAGCTTACGGCGGACGAGAAGAACGCCATTAGTCATCGCTTCCATGCGCTCGAGCACTTGTCTTCCAAGCTGACGGGCGAGGAGTAGGCCGTGCGTGCGGTGGTGCAGCGCGTGCTCAATGCCGGTGTGACGGTCGACGGCGAGTGCGTGGGTCGCATTGGGCGCGGCTACCTGGTGCTGCTGGGTGTGGGCCATGGCGATACGCGTGCCGAGGCCGACAAGCTGTGGGGCAAGCTCCGCGGGCTGCGTATCAACGAGGACGAGAACGGCAAGACCAACCTGGCACTTGCCGATGTCGACGGCGAGGTACTCGTGGTGTCGCAGTTCACGCTGTTTGCCGACTGCCGCCACGGCCGCCGCCCATCGTTTACGGATGCCGGCGCCCCCGATGTTGCCAACAAGCTCTACGAGTACTTCCTGACGCTTGTGCGCGAGGACGTCGAGCACGTAGCGCATGGCATCTTCGGCGCCGACATGAAGGTCGACCTCGTCAACGACGGTCCATTCACCATCGTCCTCGATACCGATGGTCTATAAGTAGTCAATTTGGGACCGGGTTTTTTAGCTGCTTGCGTATGGCCACAACAGGGTGCTATAGTATTAGAGTTTTGTCTATCTTAGGGGTATTATCCCCTTTTTGAATTGCACCTTCTGGAGGCCCTGTTCATGGAAGAGATGGAAGTCAATCACGTCGACGACATCCACGAGAAGCTGACCGATATGGTGGGCGATCGCGTCAAGGTTAAGGCCAACATGGGCCGTACCCGCGTCGTCGAGCGCATGGGCACCATCAAGAGCGTCCACCCGGCCGTCTTTATCGTCGAGGTTGACGAGCGTCGTGGCCGCAAGTCGCGTCAGTCCTACCAGTATATCGATGTCCTCACCGGCCAGGTCGAGCTGTTCGATCCCGAGAGCGGCGAGCATATCTTTACCCCGCTCGGCAATCAGCTCGAGGAGCATTAACGGTGACCGATCGGTCCCTGACTCTTTCCGCGCCGGCAAAGATTAACCTCTACCTGGGGGTTCATACCGAGCGCGATGACCGCGGCTACCACAGGGTCGATTCCCTGATGGCAGCCGTCGGTCTTTCCGATTCCGTGACGGTCGCGCCGGCGCAGACGCTGACCGTCCAGACGGTTCCGGCATCAGATTTTCCCATGCAAAAGAATACGGCGTATCGGGCTGCGGTTGCTATGGCCGAGCATTATGGTCGCGAGGCAAACATCTGCGTGACGATTGAGAAGCGCATTCCATTGTGCGCCGGCTTGGGCGGCCCCTCGACGGATGCGGCCGCGGTCATTGTCGCCTTGGCGGAGCTCTGGGGAATTGATCGCACCGACCCCGCGCTCGACGACATTGCGCGGGGTAT
The DNA here is from genome assembly GCA_023708985.1 of Collinsella sp. Lineage (GTDB taxonomy): Bacteria > Actinomycetota > Coriobacteriia > Coriobacteriales > Coriobacteriaceae > Collinsella. The sequence continues at coordinate 27,089 of BREX01000021.1, read as the reverse complement.
TGGTGCTGACGTCCCGTTCTTTTTGCACGCGAGCCTTGCGTTCTACGTAGGTGGGGGAGACGTGCTGGCAACTGAGTATCCCGCGCTGCCCGCAACGCCCGTCGTGTTGGTCAAGCCGCGCGAGGCAAGCGTTTCAACAATTGAAGCCTATCGACGTTTTGACGAGGCTCCGGTGCCTGCAGACAAGCCCGGCGCGATAGCTTCTGCCTTGCATGCTGGTGATGCCGAGACGGCATATGCGCTCATCCATAACAACCTAGGTGTCATTTCCGCACAGATGGAGCCGCAGATTCAAATGGTTCTCGATTGGCTGCGTAAACAGGACGGCACCGTTGCTGTAGATGTGTGCGGATCGGGTGCCTGCTCATTTGCCATTTGCGACACCGCCGCCACGGCCGAAAGGCTTGCCGACGCTGCCCTGCAAAACGGCTGGTGGTCCTGCGCGACGGAGCTCATTCCCAACACGGTTCGCATCGAAGTGCCAAAGAAGTAAAAATTTCTCTAGCACACGACGGAAATCTTTGTTACTATAGTCGAGCTAACGGGTTGTGGCTCAGTTTGGTAGAGCACTGCGTTCGGGACGCAGGGGTCGCTGGTTCAAATCCAGTCAACCCGACCAGAGCATGAGGAGGGACCGCTTCTTGCGGTCCCTTTTTTTAGCTATTGTTGTGATACCGCGATACCCGCGGTATACTCATTCGAGCTTGTCTCGCTGTATTGTGGAGGTCTACATGTTTGGACTGAGGGCACCTGAGCTCATCATTATTCTCGTCGTTGTCCTGATTATCTTCGGGCCCAAGAACCTGCCGAAGCTCGGCAAGTCCCTCGGCTCTACCGTCAAGAATATCCGCGAGGGTATGGAGGGCGACGATAAGGCCGAGACCAAGCAGGCCGAGGAGGTCGTGGTCGAGCAGTCCGAGGAGGACAAGGAGATCGCTGAGCTCGAGGCCAAGCTCGCTGCTGCCAAGAAGAAGCAGGCAGAGGACAGCGACGCGGACGCAGAGTAGTCCCATCCCTTTGGGGTGAGCACCTGACCGGCTTGCCCGCAGGCTAGCCGGTCTTTTTCGTTTTGTTGACAGTTGATTGTTTGATCAGAGTTGGGGAGATATCCGTATGGACGCAAGCCAGATCGTACTGACCGCTGAGGGCCGCCAGAAGCTCGTCGAGGAGCTCGCTTGGCGTGAGGGCGATTACGCCAAGGAGATCGTCGAGGACATCAAGGAAGCCCGCGCGTTCGGCGACCTTTCGGAGAACTCCGAGTACGATGCCGCCAAGGACAAGCAGGCCCAGAACGCCGCTCGTATTGCCGAGATCCAGGCCATCCTTGCCAACGCTCAGGTTGCTGCCACCACAGGTGATCTGACCGTCTCCATCGGTTCCACCGTTTCTCTGATTGATCCCAACGGTGAGGTCATGGAAGTCACGCTCGTCGGTACCACCGAGACCAACTCGCTCGAGCACAAGATTTCCAACGAGTCTCCGGTCGGCCACGCCATCATCGGTCACGGCGAGGGCGACTCCGTCGAGGTCGTTACGCCTTCCGGCAAGACTCGCGTCTACACCATCGCCAAGATTGCACGCTAGACCACGGTCCCGCGTAAAGGTATGTTTTCGCTCCCTGGGACCGAATCCTGGGGAGCGTTTTAGTTTGAGGAGCTAACTTATGGCAGAGAACCAGAACGCCGCAGATCAGGCATCGACGCTCAACGACGAGCGCGCCACCCGCCTGGCCAAGCGCGCCGCCCTGTTCGAGGCGGGCCAGAACCCCTATCCCGAGCACTCTGAGCTTGAGGACTACGTTGCCGATATCGAGGCTAAGTATGCCGAGCTTTCCGATGGCGAGGACACCGAGGACGTCGTGAAGATCGCCGGCCGTGTGGTCGCCAAGCGCGGTCAGGGCAAGATCATGTTCATCGTCGTGCGCGATGCGACTGCCGAGATTCAGCTGTTCTGCCGCATCAACGACATGGACGAGGCTGCCTGGAATACGCTCAAGTCCCTCGACCTGGGCGACATCCTGGGCGTGACCGGCGTGGTTGTGCGCACCCAGCGCGGTCAGCTTTCCGTTGCCCCTAAGAGCGCGACCCTGCTTGCCAAGGCCGTTCGTCCGCTGCCCGAGAAGTTCCACGGTCTTTCCGACAAGGAGACCCGCTATCGCCAGCGCTATGTCGACCTGATCGCCAACGACGACGTTCGCGAGACGTTCCGTAAGCGTTCGCAGATTCTCTCCACCTTCCGTCGCTTTATGGAGTCCGACGGCTACATGGAGGTCGAGACCCCCATCCTGCAGACCATCCAGGGCGGCGCTACTGCCAAGCCGTTCATCACGCACTTCAACGCGCTCGATCAGGAGTGCTACCTGCGCATTGCTACCGAGCTGCACCTCAAGCGCTGCATCGTCGGCGGTTTTGAGCGCGTGTTCGAGATCGGCCGTATCTTCCGTAATGAGGGCATGGACCTTACCCACAACCCCGAGTTCACCACGATGGAGGCCTATCGTGCCTTCTCCGACCTCGAGGGCATGAAGGCGCTCGCCCAGGGTGTCATTAAGGCGGCTAACAAGGCCATCGGCAACCCCGAGGTCATCGAGTACCAGGGCCAGACCATCGACCTTTCTGGTGAGTGGGCCAGCCGTCCCATGACCGACATCGTTTCCGACGTGCTCGGCAAGCAGGTCACCATCGACACGCCGGTCGAGGAGCTTGCTGCCGCCGCGCGCGAGAAGGGCCTGGAGATTAAGCCCGAGTGGACCGCCGGCAAGATTATCGCCGAGATCTACGATGAGCTGGGCGAGGACACCATTGTCAACCCCACGTTCGTTTGCGATTACCCCATCGAGGTCAGCCCGCTTGCCAAGCGCTTTGAGGACGACCCGCGCCTGACGCACCGCTTTGAGCTGGTTATCGCCGGTCACGAGTACGCCAACGCGTTCTCCGAGCTCAACGACCCGGTCGACCAGGCCGAGCGCTTTGCCGCCCAGATGGCCGAGAAGGCTGGCGGCGACGACGAGGCCATGGAGTACGACGAGGACTACGTGCGCGCCCTCGAGTACGGTATGCCTCCCGCGGGCGGCATCGGCATCGGTGTCGACCGCGTGGTCATGCTGCTCACCAACCAGGCTTCCATCCGCGACGTGCTACTGTTCCCGCACATGAAGCCCGAGAAGGGTTTCCAGTCCGGTGCCGCTGCCGCCAAGGCTGCCGAGGCCGGCAACACCGCGAGCCCGTTCGTCAAGCCGCTCAAGCCCACGGTTGATTACTCCAAGATCGCCGTCGAGCCGCTGTTTGAGGAGTTCGTCGACTTTGATACCTTCTCCAAGAGCGATTTCCGCGCTGTGAAGGTCAAGGCGTGCGAGGCCGTCAAGAAGTCCAAGAAGCTGCTGAACTTTACGCTCGACGACGGTACCGGTACCGACCGCACCATCCTCTCCGGTATTCACGCTTATTACGAGCCCGAGGACCTGGTCGGCAAGACCTTGCTCGCCATCACCAACCTGCCTCCGCGCAAGATGATGGGTATTCCCAGCTGCGGCATGCTGATCAGCGCTGTCCACGAGGAGGAGGGCGAGGAGCGCCTCAACCTGATCCAGCTCGACGCCTCCATCCCCGCCGGCGCAAAGATGTACTAACTAGTTACGCGGTTCTACGAACCGCGTAACGGCTCGACGCTGCGCGGGCCGCATTTGGACAATCTGACGTTCAACTTCAAGGGCGCGACCAGAAGGTCAGCGCCCTTTCGTTTCACGTCACCTTGTCTCAAATGCGGCCCGCTCGCTGACGTTGCCAATACATCGGCGTTGCCTTGGCCATCAATAGTCATTGGGGACGTTCTTAAACGACTACCCAACGGCTATTGAGCACATGGCTCGCATGGCAGCCGTCTCTTTTATGTTTCCTTTAGCCGTTGCTGCCTAGGATGGGGGTTAGTCGGTAGGAAGGGAGCGCCTGTATGGACGATGCGAGCGAGCGTGCAATCGAAGAGGACATGCTCGATCAGTTCAACTACTTTGGTGATGAGGACGAGGAGCTGATCGACCGTCGCGAGCCAGCGCCGCTTGATTCCTTTGATCTGGTCGATGAAGAGGCTGATGAGGTTGAGGTCGGATCAGCGGAGCCCCCACAGCTTTCGCGCCTTGACTCGCTGCTTTCGAGAGCCCCCATGCACCACGGCGTTCGTGCCGGCGCGCTCCATATGAAAACTGATTGGCACCAGATCGTGACGGCAGGCGATGAGCTTGCCGTCGATGCGCCGCTCACCGATAAGTCATCCATCATCTGCCGCACTGGCATGCTTATGCTGGCAAGCGGAACAGGTGCCTGGCGCGTGCGCGATACCATGAATCGTGTTGCTGCCGTACTCGGCGTCACGATTCACGTCGACCTGAGTCTTCTGTCGTTTGAGTGCACTTGCATCGAAGATGGCCACTGCTTTAACGAGGTTGTCAGCCTGCCCACAACGGGAGTCAATACCCATCGCATTTGGATGATGGAGAGTTTCCTCAAGGAAATCGAGACCTATGGTCGTCGCTTCACGGTACACGAGTATCACGAGATGCTCAGGACCGTTGAGAGCTCAAAGCCCGATTACTCTTCCTGGCAACAGGGCCTTGCGGCAGCCTGTGCTTGCGGCGCCTTCGTCTTTTTGCTCGGCGGCGGCCCTATCGAGATGGCCTGCGCATTCGTAGGCGCTGGTGTCGGCAACTTTGCTCGCTCTCATATTCTCAAGCAGGGTCTTGGCCAGTTTAGCGCGCTGACGACGGGCGTTGCGCTCGCTTGCGTTTCGTATCTGCTGGCATTGCTCGGCCTTGGCCAGGTCGTACCGGGGGCAATGTCGCACCAAGAAGGCTATATCGGCGCCATGCTCTTTGTGATTCCCGGCTTTCCCCTCATTACGGCAGGCCTCGACATCGCTAAGCTCGATATGCGAAGCGGCATTGAGCGTCTTTCGTATGCCGTGTCAATTATTGTGATGGCGACTCTCGTAGGCTGGATGGTTGCCGAATGTGTGGGGCTGGCACCGGATGATTTTGCCCCGCTCGGCCTTTCGCCGCTTGCCCTTACGCTCCTGCGCGTGGTGATGAGCTTCGTTGGCGTATTTGGCTTCTCGGTTATGTTCAACAGCCCGGTAAAGATGGCAGCGGCGGCGGGGCTCATCGGCGCCGTGTCCAATACCTTGCGCCTTACGCTTGTCGATGCACCGACGCTGTTTCCCTTCTTGGGCATGAGCGTAGGTATGCCTCCCGAGGCGGCAGCGTTTATCGGCGCGCTGGTATCGGGGCTGCTGGCAAGCTTGGCCGAAGTCAAGCTCACCTACCCACGTATCGCCCTCACGGTGCCATCGATTGTCATTATGGTGCCGGGCCTGTATCTGTATCGCTCGATGTATTACATGTGCACCTTCGACACGGTCAATATGCTCGGCTGGTTTGTGCGTGCAGTGCTCATTGTGGCGTTTCTGCCCGTTGGCCTGGGCGTGGCGAGAACCCTCACCGACTCTCGCTGGCGCCACACCAGCTAATTGGCGCAAGTGAAACTGATCCACGTTCATGGAATGGGTGTCCGAAAATCCACGCTCGTTGGGCCGATACAGACGCACCTGGCGATTCCTTTTTTGTAGACGTTGTCGCGCGGCTACGGGCAGGAAAGGTCCCAACGGTTAACATATACTCCATATGGGTAAAGAGACCAAAGCGCTGCCGCGGGGCGGCGCTTTGCGTTTGAAAAAACTAGCTCGTCTAAGAGGAACTAGCATGTTAGACCGTTTTACCGATCGCGCGCGCAAGGTCATGTCCATGGCCAAGCAAGAGGCGCTCGATCTTCATTCAAATAAGGTGGGCACCGAGCACCTGCTGCTCGCGCTTGCCAAGGAGGACGAGGGCATCGCTGCCGAGGCGCTGCGCTCGCTCGATATCTCCTACGACGACATCATGGACACCCTCAAAGAGGTCCAGACCACGGTTCCCGAGCCCAGTGAGGAGACCGAGGCGGCCAAGCTCGCCTTTACGCCGCTCGTCATTAGCGTGATGGAGCGTTCATTCCGCGTGGCGCGTGAGAACAACCAGACCTACGTGTCGACCGAGCACTTGCTGATCGGCATCGTCGAAGAGGGCAACGGCATGGCCATGGACATCCTCATGCGCTTGGGTGTGTCGTCCGCCTCCATCAAAAAGGCTATCGAGAAACTCACCGCCAGGGACCAGGACAAGAAGCGTCCGCTCGCCGGCGCCGGTGCTGGTCGTCCCGGTGCGGGCCTGCCGTTCTTTAGCGGCTCGGATGCCTCTCAGCAAAAGGGGAGTGGCACCGATACGCTTAAGCAGTTCGCGACCAACCTCACGCAGAAGGCGCGCGACGGCGAGCTCGACCCTGTAATTGGTCGCGAAAAGGAAGTCCAGCGTATGATGGAAATTCTTTCGCGCCGCACCAAGAACAACCCGCTTATCCTGGGCGACCCCGGCGTGGGCAAGACGGCCATCGTCGAGGGCCTGGCACAGCAGATCGCTGCCGGCAATGTGCCCGAGAACCTTATGAACCAGAACATCTGGACGCTTGACCTGCCGGGTCTTGTCGCGGGCGCCAAGTATCGCGGTGAGTTTGAGGAGCGCCTCAAGAACGTGATCCAGGAGGCGACCGAGGCCGACGACGTCATTCTGTTTATCGACGAGATGCACACCATCATCGGTGCCGGTTCTGCCGAGGGATCCATCGATGCAAGCTCCATGCTCAAGCCCGTGCTCGCGCGCGGTGCCTTCCAGATTATCGGCGCCACCACGGCCGAGGAATTCCGCAAGTACCTCACCAAGGACCCGGCCTTTGAGCGTCGCTTCCAGACCATCGATGTCGAGGAGCCGAGCGTCGAGGACACGGTCAAGATCCTGACCGCGCTCAAGCCGCGCTACGAGGAGCACCACCATGTGCGCTATACGCAGGGTGCTATCGAGGCCGCTGCGAACCTCTCCAACCGCTACATTCAGGATCGCTTCCTGCCCGATAAGGCCATCGACCTCATTGACGAGGCCGGTGCCCGCGCTCGCATCGCCGCGAATCGCGCACCCGAGCCGGTGCGCGAGGCCGAGCATCGCATCGAGGAACTCAAGGCTGCCGCACAGGAGGCTACCGAGAGCGACGACATGAACAAGGCCGCCGAGATCACCGAGCAGCAGAAGGCCGCCGAGATTGAACTCGCCGAAGCCAAGGCCGCCTGGACCGCCGAGATCGACGCCAGCCCGCTCACCATCGACGTGAGTCAGATTGCCGACATCGTGTCCGTGACCTCTGGCGTGCCGGTTTCCTCGCTCACCGAGAGCGAGAGCCGTCGCCTGCTGCAGACCGAAAGCGTGCTCAAGACCCGCATTATCGGCCAGGACGAGGCCGTCGAGGCCGTTGCCAAGGCCGTTCGCCGCAGCCGCTCACCCCTCAAGGACCCGCGTCGCCCCGGCGGCAGCTTTATCTTCCTGGGCCCCACCGGCACGGGCAAGACCGAGCTCGCCAAGACGCTCGCCGAGTACCTCTTTGGCAGCAAGGACGCGCTCATCAGCTTCGACATGTCGGAGTTCGGCAGCGAGTTCGAGGTCTCCAAGCTTATCGGTAGCCCTCCGGGTTACGTTGGTCACGACGAGGGCGGCCAGCTCACCAAGGCCGTTCGTCGCCACCCGTACTCGGTCGTGCTGTTCGACGAAATCGAGAAAGCACACCCCGATATCTTCAACATCCTGCTGCAGGTGCTGGAGGAGGGTCGTCTGACCGATAGCCAGGGCAAGACGGTCGACTTCCGCAACACCGTGATCATCATGACATCCAACGTGGGCGCCCGCGAGATTGCGCAGGATGCAAGCGTTGGCTTTGGTACCACCGGCGAGCAGGGCCTCACCTCGAGTGAGATCCGCGGCCGCGCGATGGGCGAGCTCAAGCGCCTGTTCCGTCCCGAGCTGCTCAACCGCATCGATGACATCGTGGTGTTCCAGAAGCTCTCGGGCGAGAATCTCACCAAGATCGCGCACCTGCTGGTGGACGACCTGCGCCAGCGTCTGATTGCCAACGGCATGAACATCAAGCTCACCGATGCGGCCTATGACAAGATCGTGGCCGAGGGCACCGACCTCACCAACGGTGCGCGTCCGCTGCGCCGTGCTATTCAAAAGCTCATCGAGGACCCGCTGTCCGAGGAGCTGCTGGCCGGCGAGTGGGGCGAGGGCGATACCGTCCTGTGCGACGTGGCCGATGGCAAGTTTGTCTTTAGCCACGGCACGGGCGAGATCCCGGCACCGCGTCTGGCGGGCACGCTCGGTGGTGATACCGCCCCGGCGGCACCGCACACTGGCAACGCCGCGCCCGTGAGCGGCGGCGTGACCTCGGGCCCCGGCGGTATGATGCAAGCCGGCTCTGGTGCGCTGTAGGGATTAAACATACCTTGTATAACGGGGGCGTTTCCGATAAGGAAGCGCCCTCATTTCTATTGAAATGCGCTTCAATCTGCCGTGCTATACTAAAATCGAGATATAGTATAGCAAAGGAGCTGATATGCCTACGTCAATACTCGACACGCGGCCAGTTCAGATGAACGTGCGTATAGATCGCCAGCTCAAAGAGGCGGGAGACGCCGTCCTGACTCATATTGGCATGACGCCGTCACAAGCCGTTCGGACACTTTGGGAGTATCTGGTCGTTAACGGACGCATGCCCTCGAAGGGAGACGCGGCGGCTCCGGTTTCTGACGGAGTGGAGCCCCAGCGCATGGAGTCAAGGGCCGCGCAAGGCAGCCATATCGTTCGCGATTCGTGCCTCAAATACGGCATCCCCATCCCTGAGTTCTCGGGAGACTATGACGACCTCTATGAGGAGGCCATGGCGGAGCGCTATCCCGAGTGGGTGGAACTATGAGCACAGAAGGCGTCCTCAAGCTGTTAATCGATACCAACGTATGGATGGATTATTTTTCTGGCAGGTCCGACCGTACGGCAAATGTCGTCCATCTGATCGAGATTGCCGACGCCTCGGAGCGGATTGCCCTGTTTGCCTCGTCGCTTTCGGTCAAAGACGTTTCATATCTTGTCTCGGCGGCAATCAAGCAGGAGTGCCGAAGAAAGACTGGCTCACTGAGCGATAACGCCATTGCGGCGGCAGACGAAACGGCCTGGGCATGCGTTCGACAGATGCGCGAGCTAGCCCTCATCGCCCCGGTCGGTGCAGACGAGGTCTTCGACTCCTTTGTGTTCAAGTACCACCACAATGACTTTGAGGACGACCTGATGCTGGGCGTCGCCAATCGCATTGATGCCGATTACGTCGTGACGGAGGACAAGAATCTTATTAAACATACCAATGGTGTATGCATTAATGTTCAACAGGCGTTGAGGTTGGTTGGGGGGTCCAACGTTCCCTCTGCACGGCCCGTCTAGCTTGCTTTACCTTGATAAAGTGGCGTTTCCTCACCGTTAGCCGATGATGCGAGGGCGCTCGGCGTTTTCGACTGGTTTATGCAAACGAAGTCTGGGAATATACAAGGCGCATGTCTTATTGTCTAACCAGTTGCGCCAAGGAGGCACCATGGTCTACAAGATTACCGGCTACGAACCCGCCCAGCTGTTCCATTTCTTTGAGGAGGTCAGCGCGATCCCCCGTGGGTCTGGCAACGAGAAGGGCATCAGCGATTTCCTGGTTGCGTTTGCCAAGGAGCGCGGCCTTGATGTGTACCAGGACGAGGTCTACAACGTCATCATTCGCAAGCCCGCATCTGCCGGTGCCGAGAATGCCCCGACCGTGATGTTGCAGGGCCATATCGACATGGTGTGCGACAAGTTGGGCTCCGTTGAGCACGACTTTACGACCGAAGGTATCGATCTGGTCGTCAAGGACGGTGTCCTTACCGCCAACGGCACCACTCTGGGTGCCGACAACGGCATCGCCGTCGCGCTTATGCTTACCGTGCTCAACGATGATTCGATTGCCCATCCGGCTCTCGAGTGCGTATTCACCACCGACGAGGAGACTGGCCTGGTCGGCGCTGAGACGCTCGACAAGTCCCAGATTAGCGCCCGCACCATGATTAATCTCGACTCCGAGGAAGAGGGCGTTGCCACCGTCAGCTGCGCCGGCGGCGTCGTCGTTACCTACACCTGCCCGATCGCGCGCGAGCACAAGATCGGCAGCACCCTCACGCTCGACGTCTCCGGCCTGCTGGGCGGTCACTCCGGCAGCGATATCCACCTGGAGCGCGGCAATGGCAACCTCATCATGGCCCGCATCATCGACCGCCTGATGGTTGCCGGCGAGCCCGCCATCGTCAGCTTCAACGGCGGCACCAAGGACAACGCCATCAACCGTGAGTGCAAGGCCGTTCTGGTCTATGCCGACCACGCTGCCGCCGAGGCCGCGGCCCAGATCGCAAAGGGCATCATTGCCGACGTCACCGCCGAGCTCGAGGTCTTCGACCCTGGCTTTACCTGCACCGTCGAGATTGCCGACGACGCCGAGGTTGAGGCCATGGACCAGAAGTCCGCGCTTGCCCTCATCCGTGCCCTGCGTCTTGCCCCCAACGGCGTGATCCGCCGCAACGTCGCCACCGACGGCTCCGTCGAGGTTTCCTCCAACATCGGTGTGGTTGCCACCTCTGACGACGAGGTCAAGATCATGCTGTCCCCGCGCTCCTCGATCACCTCGCTGCAGAACGAGTTTAAGGACCGCCTGCAGACGCTGGCCGATGTCCTGGGCTTCGACGCCAAGTTCGAGTTTGAGTATCCCGGTTGGAGCTATGCCGAGCATTCGCCGGTCCGCGACGTCTTCGTCGAGAGCTATCGCGAGCTCTTTGGCTCCGAGCTGCGCATCGAGTCCATTCACGCCGGCCTTGAGTGCGGCCTGTTTGCCGAGGCCCTGCACGGACTGGACGCCATCGCCGTGGGCCCGACGCTCTCCGATGTCCACACCCCGGACGAGAGCATGGAACTCGCTTCTGCCGAGCGCTTCTACGAGCTGCTCATCGACGTCCTCAAGCGCCTCGCTGCGTAAAGGTTGCGCTAGCAGCAGTCCGAGTCACGTGCTGGTGGATTGCAAATGACATTACGAGAGGGGGCACCCGAGCTTTTGCGACGGGTGCCCCCTCTCTTCTTTTAAGAAATGGGAAATTGATTGGCGTCTAGCCCATATCCGCCTTGATGAGGTCGAGGGTGCGCTGGCAGTTTTCGCGGACGGGGCCGAGCATATGCTCGCGCAGGTCCGCCATGCCGGGTAGGTCGGCGTATTCGTCCATGACCTCTTCCATGCAGATAGGCACTTCGTAGACGAGGTCCATCATGGTTGTAAAGCAAAACTTCTCGGTTAGCCCGGCATCGGTGAGTGCCGCTTCCAGCACGGGGTCGCCCATACCGTGGTATCGACGGATGGCGCCTGGACCGATGCGCCCCACACGATTCTCGCCGCCAACGCTCATGGCAAGGCGCGCCCGGCGGCGCATGCGCTCGTACGCCAAGCCCGATGCGACATCGTACATTCGAGCCATCATGGCTGCGCCGTCGTTTCCAAGGAGCAGGGAATAGTTTTTCGCATGCGCATCCGGTGCGCCGATAATGGCGTTGAAGAACAGTATCTGCGTAAACAGATACAGGTTAAGTTGATGGTGGCTCGTATTTACGAGGAGCTCTTGAATGTCGCGGGTGGTCGGGCCGCCGTCTGCCGTGTACTTTTGAGTAGGCATCACTCCAAGAGCCTGACAGAGGTCTTCTTGATGTAGGCGCCTGATCGTTCCGTCTTTGACTTTCACGCGGTCATATCGCTCAACAATGAGGGCGGGTTCGTCCTCAAACATACGATATTCAACATTTGCCGCTGCGATACCGGCGCGTTGGGCGCTTTTCATGCAGACAAACTCATTGAGAGCCTCAAGTTTAAATCCGATAACGCCATTTTTGAAAATATGCGTCGTGGGCGAGGAGCCCATGCATTCGCACCAGCGGCCGTTTATGAACGCGAGCGCGAACTTGCCCTGGTTGCCTCCGAGTGACCAACTTTCATCTAGGCCCATCCAGGATGCATTGCGGTCATCTCTGATTGACTTGAGACGCAGTGCAATCTCATGATCGCCTATAGGGCGGTATTCGCTGGTGCGATGCAGGACGGCGTCGGCATCTTCTTCGGCACAAAACTGCACTCCACCCGGACAGTCAAGTCCGATATGGCTGAGTAGCGCAACGGCATTGTTGGGTCTAACGTCGAATTCGGCAGCAATCGCTTTTCGCTGATCCTCGCTGTCGGGTAGAAGGCCAAACAGGTACGGATTCATGACCTGTTGTCCGTATGTGCGATTCGATACGGGTATGTTGGTCGATAGGGCTGGCCCGTCATAGTCATGATCGTAGGCAAAACTGACTAGACCGCTCTCATCTTGCATGAGCGTTCCTGCGGGTACGCCGCAAATAATAGTCCGAAGCGTTTTTCTGGCCATTGGCTATCTCCCTTCGGGCTTGGTTTGGGCAGATGCGTTTGCGGCAATTGAGACTCCGAGATTGGATATGGCGAAATCGGCGAAGGCCTTGTCATAGAGCTCGGACGTAAAGGGGGCGTCTGCAAGAACCGGAATGGCGGCGCAGCGACGGTGGCTATGAGAGGGACGTTGAGCGTGATGGCACCTGGGGGTGCTACAAGGTTGCAAATCGGCATGCGGGGCGTCGGCTGGCTGCTCATGTTTCGTGTCGGCGATATTCCCTTGAGCAACGAGAGCCAGTCCGAGAGCACCGAAAACCGCCAGCAACTTGTCGAGCCGAATGCCCGTGGCATCTCCCAGCTCGAGCGATGCGAGCAGGCGCTCCGAAACACCGGCTTTTTTAGCGAGGGTCGCACGGGTGATCCCCTGTGACTCGCGTGCCTGGCGCACATAGATACCAGCTTGGCGCGGTGTGGTGATGGGAAGGGTATCCACGGCGATCTCCTAACGTGCAGACTTTTGCATATCAGTATGACATGCAAAAGTCTGCATGAAAAGGCCTTATGCAAAACTCTGCATGAGGCCTTGCACGGACGTTTAGTTTTGAAGGGTGTTTTACAGCGCCAAAATCCCCAGATGCTCAAGCAAGATCTTAAGCCCGATGAGGATGAGCACGACGCCACCCACGATGGTGGCGGGTTTTTCGTAGCGCGCGCCAAAGGTGTGGCCGATCGCTACGCCGGCGATGGAGAAGATAAACGTTGTGACGCCGATAAGCGATACGGCGGGAACGATGTCAACCGAGAGCGCCGCAAACGAGATGCCTACGGCTAGGGCGTCGATTGAGGTGGCGATGGCGAGGATCAGGTATTCTACCAGGTCAATCTTTTCGGCGTCCTTGCCGTCGCCTTCATCCTCGTCCTCGGTAAAGGCCTCCCACAGCATTTTGCCGCCGATGAAGGCCAAAAGGACAAAGGCGATCCAATGGTCGATGGGTCCGATGATGCCCATGAATTGACTGCCGAGCGCCCATCCGATTACGGGCATGCCGGCCTGGAAGCCGCCAAAGAACAGGCCGAGCACCACGGCGACTTTAAGGTTGATCTTTTTCATGCCGAGACCCTTGCAGATGGAAACGGCAAAGGCGTCCATCGAAAGGCCAACGGCGAGCAACACGAGCTCTGCGAGTCCCATAGTCTGGCTCCCTCTCTGCGGGCGAACCCGATTACACGACTACTCCCTCATTTATATGAGACCCGATGCTACCACATGAGCAGCTAAAAGAGCCCCGTCCCAAATGAGCTACCTAAGCGGTGTTCGCTCATTCTGTAAGCATCGGATTTCGCAAGCGCCGCGGGGACAAACCGTGAGAAACTATTTAGCGTTTATGGAGCGTATACGATGGGAGCGATGCCTTGGATAAGAACGAGCTGCAAAAGCGTATGGAACAGGCTATTCGCCTGACTGCCCCCGGCCAGCCGATCCGCACCGCCCTCGATATGATCATTGCTGGTCACCTGGGTGCCCTTATCTGCGTCGGCGACACCGAAAACGTGCTCGCTGCTGGTAACGACGGCTTCCCGCTCAACATTTCGTTTACCTCGAACCGCCTGTTCGAGCTCTCCAAGATGGACGGTGCCATCGTCATCGACGGCGACCTCACCCAGATCCTGCGCGCCAACTTCCACCTCAATCCCGATCCCTCGCTTGCCACGAGCGAGACGGGTATGCGTCACCGCACCGCCGCTCGCATGTCGGTGCTCACCGATGCCATCGTGATCTCGGTCTCGGCCCGTCGTGCCGTCGTTAACGTGTACGTTCACGGCAAGAGCTACGAGATCCAGCCCGTCACCACCATCATGAGTTCGGTCAACCAGCTCGTCGCCACGCTCCAGACTACCCGTCAGTCGCTCGATCGCTCCCTGCTGCGTCTGACGGCCCTCGAGCTCGATGACTACGTTACGCTCGCTGACATCACCGGCATTTTCTCGAGTTTCGAGATCATGCAGCAGGCAAAGATCGAGCTTAAGGATTGCATTGTCAAGCTGGGCAACCAGGGCAAGCTCGTGCAGATGCAGCTCGAGCAGCTCGCCGGCTCCAGTATGGATACCGAGTATGACCTGATGATCCGCGACTACGCGAGCGACTCCTCCGAGGCAAACGCCGAGAAAATTCGCGCTGAGCTTGCCCGTATGACGCCCAAGGACTTGTCCGACCCGCAGCATGTGGCGGCGGTTCTGGGCTACGACGACCTGGATGAGGACTCTGTCATGACGCCGCTGGGCCTGCGCACGCTTTCGCGCGTGTCCGTCGTGCGCGACGGCGTGGCCGAGAAGATTGTCGACGAGTACGGCTCGCTGCAGGAACTCATGGACGACATCAGCGAGGATCCGGAACGCCTGGGCGACTTTGGTGTCAACAACCCTGCCATTCTTGCGGACTCCCTGTACCGCATGAAGGGCACCAAACAGGGGAACGCATAATGGCGCCCGTGTGCGCCGTGGTCGTTGCCGGTGGCAGCGGCCAGCGCTTTGGAAATCCCGGCGGCAAGCAGCTCGTTAACGTGGCGGGTCGTCCGCTTATGAGCTGGTCCATCCGTGCGTTCGATCGCAGTGACAAGGTCGGCCACATCGTGGTGGTGTGTCCTGTCGAGCGCCGTGCCGAGATGCGCCGCCTGGCCATCGACCCGTTTGACTATGACACGCCCATCAGCTTTGCCGATGCCGGCGATACCCGTCAGGATTCCACCCGAGCCGGCGTGCATGCGGTACCGGCAGGCTTTGAATACGTCGCCATTCACGACGGCGCTCGTCCGCTCATTACGACCGAGGCCATCGATCACGCTATCGACGTGCTCGTGAGCGACCGTGCCCTCGACGGTGTCGTGTGCGGTCAGCCCGCGATCGACACGCTCAAAATCGTCGATGGCGATAATATCGTTGAGACGCCGCCGCGTGAACTCTATTGGGCCGCACAGACGCCGCAAATCTTTAGCGTCGACGCCATGGAGCGCGCCCACACCGCAGCTATCGCCGAGGGCTTTATCGGGACCGACGATTCGTCGCTGGTCGAGCGCATGGGCGGGCGTGTCCGCTGCGTCCAGAGCCCACGCGATAACCTTAAGGTGACGGTACCCGAGGACTTGCGTCCCGTAACCGCGATTCTGCTCGGCCGCATGGCCGAGGGAGAGGACCTTCCCCATGTTCAGTAACCTGCGCATTGGCCACGGCTACGACGTCCACCGTTTGGTGGAGGGGCGTCGATGTATTATCGGCGGGGTCGACATTCCCTACGAGCGCGGCCTGCTGGGCCACTCGGATGCCGATGTGCTCGCGCACGCCTTGGCCGACGCCATTCTGGGCGCCTGCCGCGGGGGAGACATCGGCAAACTGTTCCCCGACACCGATCCTGCCTACGAGGGTGCCGACTCGATGGTGCTGCTTGCCCGTGTGATGGACTATGCGCGCGAGCTGGGCTTTGAGTTTGTCGATGCCGATTGCACCATTGCCTGCCAGCAACCCAAGATCACCCCGCACCGCGATGCCATGCGCGCCAACCTTGCCCATGCTCTGGGCGTTGACGTCGAAAACGTGGGCGTTGCCGCCACTACGACCGAAAAGCTCGGTTGGGAAGGCCAAGGCGAGGGAATTGGCGCCTGGGCCGTCTGCCTGCTACAGAAAACCGCTAAGGAGTAACGAATGCGTATCTACAACAGCGCTACCCATAAAAAGGAAGAGTTCCAGCCCATCGAGTCCGGCAAGGTCCGCATGTATGTGTGCGGCCCCACGGTCTACGACAACATCCACATCGGCAATGCCCGCACGTTCATCAGCTTTGACGTGATCCGCCGTTGGCTCATCGCGAGCGGCTACGAGGTCACGTTCGCACAGAACCTCACCGATGTCGATGACAAGATCATCAAGCGCGCCAACGAGCAGGGCCGTACGGCTGCCGAGGTCGCGACGGAGTTCTCCGACAAGTTCATCGGCGTCATGCGCGCCGCCAACGTGCTCGATCCCGACGTGCGCCCCCGCGCCACCAAGGAGATCGGCCCCATGATCGCCATGATCAAGACGCTTATCGAGCAGGGCCACGCTTACGCAGCCGATAACGGCGATGTGTACTTTGCCGTGCGCAGCGATCCCAACTACGGCCAGGTCTCGGGCCGCAACATCGACGACCTTATGGTGGGCGCGCGCATCGAGGAGAACGAGGACAAGAACGACCCGCTCGACTTTGCCCTGTGGAAGGCCGCCAAGCCCGGCGAGCCCAGCTGGCCGAGCCCCTGGGGCGAGGGCCGTCCCGGTTGGCACACCGAGTGCGCCGCCATGGTGCACCGCTATCTGGGCACCCCGATCGACATTCACGGCGGTGGCTCCGACCTTGCCTTCCCGCATCACGAGAACGAGTGCGCCCAGGCCACCTGCGCCTGGCACCAGGGCTTCTCCAACACCTGGATGCACACGGGCATGCTGCTGGTTGACGGCGAGAAGATGTCCAAGTCGCTCGGTAACTTCTTTACGCTGGCCGAGGTGCTCGAGCAGCACTCTGCCGCGGCTCTGCGCTTGCTGATGCTGCAGACGAGCTATCGCTCGCCGCTCGACTTCTCTTGGGAGCGCCTGGAGGGTGCCGAGAACTCGCTCACGCGTATCGCCGGCACGGTCGAGAACCTGCGCTGGGCTGCAAGCCACGCGACGGCCGACGCCGATGAGGCTGCCGCCGAGGCGTTTGTCGCCAAGGCCGCCGAGACTCGTACTGCCTTTAAGGAGTGCATGGACGACGACTTTAACACCGCCGGTGCCATGGGTGCCGTCTTTGGCTTTGTGACCGAGTGCAACCAGTACCTGGAGCAGGCGGGCGACGCTGCCGACAAGGCCGCCGCGCTTGCCGCTGCCGATACCCTGGCCGAGTCGCTCGATACGTTTGGCGTTGAGCTTCCCGAGCCCAAGGTCGAGCTGCCGCTGGGCCTGCTGGGCGTTGCCGCCGGTCTGGTTGCCTACACGGGTGACGATGTGGACGAGGCAGCTGCCAAGATTCTCGAGGCTCGCGCCGAGGCCCGCGCCGCCAAGAACTGGGATCTGGCCGATGCCATCCGCGACCAGCTCAAGGACCTGGGCCTGACGATCGAGGATACTGCCGCGGGCACTCGTATTAAGACTCTCTAGTATTTGTCGACCGTTCGAGGTGCGGCAGATTGCCTTGAAAGAGGAGGGCATAGACCTGGTGGTCATGTCCGACGATTGAAAGGCAAGGTGCCGTGGCTCGGACGGTCGATTCTTGTTTGTTATCTATTTAAGGAGGTCGCTTTATGACCGACAATCGCAAGCGCGCGTCTCGTGGCGGCAAGCAGGCTGCTTCTGGCTCGCGTCCGATTCGCCGCAATGATCGCGCTGCCGCTTCCAAGGGCCAGCGCGATCGCACCCAGGCCGCACGTCCGCAGCGCGATCGCAACCGCGACAACGTTCAGGCTCCCAAGGGCGAGTTTATCGAAGGCCGTCGTGCTGCCGCCGAGGCGCTACGCACCGGTTTTCCCATCAAGTGCGCGCTCATCGCCGAGGGCGGGGAGCGCGATGCTGCCCTGTCGCGTTTGGTCGATGACCTCAACGCTTCGGGTGTCCGCATTAAGTACGTGCCGCGTGCACAGCTCGATGCGCTGTCGAGCCATGGCGCTCACCAGGGCATCGCACTCGAGGTAGGCAACTTCCCCTATGCCGATGTTGCCGATATTCTCGACCGCGCGGGCGACGGTCCGGCGCTTGTCGTGGTGCTCGACCACGTGACCGACGACGGTAACTTTGGCGCCATCGTGCGCTCCGCCGAGGTCGTGGGCGCGGCCGGTGTCATCATTGCCAACAAGCGCGCCGCCGGTGTGACCGTTGGCAGCTACAAGACTTCTGCCGGTGCTGTCATGCACCTGCCTATCGCACAGGTTCCCAATATCGCCCGTGCGCTCGATGACCTCAAGGCCGCTGGCTTTTGGGTGGGCGGTGCTTCCGAGCACGCCGAGGGCAGCTGCTGGGATGCTCCCTTCGAGGGCCGCGTGGCGCTCGTCATGGGCTCCGAGGGCGACGGCATCTCGCGCCTGGTGCTCGAGAAATGCGACTTTTTGACCAAGCTTCCCCAGCGCGGCATGACCGAGAGTCTCAACGTGGCCCAGGCAACGACGGCGTTGTGCTTTGAGTGGCTGCGCCGCAATGCCGGCGAGCTCATGGGGGAGGAGTAGCGCATGTCCAAGAAGAACCGCGCCAAGTCCAAGGCCAAGCGCTTTGGCGAAGGCTCGGCCAAGCCGATTGTTTCGGCCGCGACCTATGGCGTGGGCGGCAATGCGTTTGCGCAGGCCATCGCCGATCCGGTCTCGACGGTGCACTCCAATAAGCCCGAGCTGCTGGTGGTCGACGGCTACAACGTGATCCACTGCACGCCGCGCTACGAAAAGCTCGTCTACGACCATTCCGACGATCCGTATTCCAGCGACGTCCACGATATGGCGCGCACCGCACTCATCAACGACGTTGCGGCGTTTGCCCAGGGCCGCTACGAGGCCGTGATCGTGTTCGACGGCGCGGGCAATATCTCCAGCGAGCGCCCCAACCTGCCGGCCCGCGGCGTGCGCATCGAGTTTTCGCCGACGGGCGTCTCTGCCGATACCGTGGTGCAGAAGCTCTGCATCGAGGCACGCGAGGAGGGCCGCGCGTGCTCCGTGGTATCGAGTGACGGCACAATCCAGGCCGTCGTCATGGGCAAGGGCGTCACGCGCATCTCGAGCCGCATGCTGGTGGACGAGATCAAACAGATCGATAACGACGTTCACGAGGCAGAGGAAGCTCCGCAGATCAAGATGACTCTGGGCAGTCGCCTGAGCCCCGATGCCCTGGCCAAGCTCAAGGCCCTGCGCGGGAGGTAGGGGAGCTGACGGCGCGACGCTGTCTCGCTAATTCCATTCAGCGATGTTGATCATTCTTTCGAGGCGCCACGTTAGCGCCTCTTTTAGATATGGCAGCCTTGCCGTGAGCGCGTCGTTTCTGGACAGAATTTCGATTGCCTCGTCAACGAAGCCTTCGAGTTTGTCGCCGTCAAACCAGTCCATGTCCTCGACGAGCAACATCTGTTTGGTGGGGCTTGAATGAAACTGCGCGCTGGTAAAACTGTGCTCTCCTGCCCTAAGCTCATCTAGAGATATGTTGCACCAGAGCGATGAGCCCGAATCGAAGATGGGGGCTGGTCTGCAGGCCAGTGAGTTGACGTTTCGCACGAGGCCGAAGTTGCGCCAATGACGGTCGTAGTTGGCAATGATGTCATCGCATACGATCATGCGGTCAAGGGCGTCTTTTATATCTGTCGCTCCAAGCTCCTCGCTGTTTGCTACATACCGTTCGTAATCGGTTAGTCGCTCGTCTGCATTTGCATGCTGGTTTACATAGAACGCAGGGACATATTCTTCTTCGTCAGTTAAGAAGACATTGCATGTGCTCAAGGCGGAAGTACCCGCGCCTTCGAGCGAATAGGGTACATAATCGCAACCGTTTAGGATGCGACGGTGAAGTGCAGTCGCCACCAGCTCGTTATAAGGTTCCTGGTTTAGATGTGCACCTGCCTTGTGGAGGATTCGACGGTCACCCTCGCATGTCCAGTACTTTTGAAGATTGCCGTCCGAGGTGTTGTCAGGCTTTGCGGCAGCTGCCTTACCCTCCGGGGCGAAGGGTGCAATGGTTAGCGAGACGTCGTCAAAAGCATTATTGAAGAAATTGATATCTTCCCACGCGAGACCGGAGTCTTGGGGCCTAATCCAATACTGGTCGGATAAGGAGAGGCCAAGATTTCGCTGTACGAGTTCATCGGGAACATCGACTGCGGCTTCTGCAAGCAGGGAGGCTAGCCCAATGCGTGCGAGCGGGATACCGCGGCCGCGCCACCAGATGCGGAAGGAGTCGAGCGATACAGGTTTGCTGGGAGCAAAAACTCCAATAGGGGCGTGGGCACGATCGACGTCGGCGCCGATGTGGGTGAAGTCTTTCCGTGATCTGCTGTAGACCAGCTGGGCCACTTCGTGCGTGCGGTTCATGAGGGTAAACGTAATCTCGCTTTTTCCATGGCCTCGACGGGGGCGTCCCCCCGTTTTGGTCACGGAGCGGAGTCGTGCGTTGACGCTGTCTTTGTCGATGAGCCATACACCAGAAGCCTTGCGTGCCTCAAGCGCTCCGTTTTTTATGAGCTCTTGCACCCTGCGCGGGGTGATGTCGAGTAGCTCTGCAGCTTCCTTCGTGGTCAACATCGCGAAACCCTTCGCCAGAACGAATAGTTTTATCTATTCCATTGTAATTAAAACTATTCGTTCTGACGAATAGTTTTAAGATTTCAAGACTTTAGTCTGCTGGCCGCGCGGCGGCCAGCTTTGAACCACCCGCTACGCGGGTGGAGACAAACGGCTTTACAAAGCCACCCCTCCGACCGATATTGACGATTGTTCAGGCCGTCAAGAATTCGAGTCGAAGGGGTGGTCGCCATGGCCCAGAAGGCCTACAGCCTTTCCCACACGAAGTGGATGTGCAAGTACCACATCGTGTTCACGCCGAAGTATAGGCGCAAAGTGATCTACAACCAAATCAGGGGCGACATAGGGGAGATCCTCAGGAAGCTGTGCGAGTACAAGGGGATCGAGATAATCGAGGGGCACCTGATGCCCGACCACGTGCACGTGCTGCTGGCGATCCCGCCGAAGTGCAGCGCCGCGAGCGTCATGGGCTACCTGAAGGGGAAGAGCTCGCTGATGATATTCGACAGGCACGCCAGCCTCAAGTACAAGTTCGGCAACAGGAAGTTCTGGGCGGAGGGCTACTACGTGTCCACCGTCGGCCTGAACGAGGCGACGATCGCCAAGTACATCAGGGAGCAGGAGTCCCACGACATCGCGCTGGACAAGCTGAGCGTGAAGGAGTACGAGGACCCCTTCAAGAGGGGGTGATGCTGCCGGTTCGACCGGCGCGCCACGGGTCAAGATGCACTAGGCCTGGACGGGCCCCGGGCCCGCGCCTTTAGACGCGAGCCCGGGGCCCGTGGGTTATACCCTAAGAGCAAACCACCCTTTTTAAGGGTGGTTCTGATTGAGAGCGCACTGACAGAAATGAACGGGCCTGGTACGCGCTGTTGCTGGATTTTGCATATTTGTATAACGCCGTGCGGCCTGTTGCGCCCCGTCCGTAATTCCTTTATTCTTAACAGGCTTCGCGCGAAAGCGCCAAGCGTGCCAGTGTGGCGCAACGGTAGCGCAACTGATTTGTAATCAGTGGGTTGCAGGTTCGATTCCTGTCACTGGCTCCATGAAAGAAAAAGCAGGTCAGATGGTATTTTCATCTGGCCTGCTTTCTTTTATATCGCCGCCGTGTGCAATAGGCTGTGCAACGAAATGTGCAATAAAAGCCGTTTTGGGCTGATTATTAATTCTCGTTGATTTCACAAACTCATCACGTAATTACAATTGCGCTTTTCGACATTTTTTGGAGTCGAGTTCGTGCAGCTTTCGATCAATCTTGCGCTGATCGCGCTTTTCGGCCTGAACTTTGCGTCGTTCACGCTCCTCGTGAGTCTTCGTACAAAAGGAGCTCTGCTTATTAGTCTTCCGCCTTGGCTTTGAGAGTTCTTTCTGAGCAGCTTCTGCGCTTGTCAGCGCGTGCATCGTTTGCTGACGAATTTTGTAGGGACGCTTGCAGAGGTCGCAGATGCGCCAAGGCTGATCGCTTTGAAGGTACTCAAGAAGTTGGATGCTAAACGCTCTAGTCAAACTCCCTACGGGCTGTTTTCTGGACTCTAAGCTAATGCTGGCTATTCTTCGGAGTGTCGAATTCTGAATGAGATGGGTCTCCTCCGGATACGGTGAGATAGAGAGATCCAAAAAAGCGGCAAGCTGCTTTTCGATGGATTCAAGGTTATGGGATGCCGAAACTCTTGCTGCAAGAATACCCAGAGGCAGCTCGCTTTCGTTGGTGTCCAAATATATCTTTGTGGGCATTTGGAAGGTAGTGAAAAGCTGACCGACTTTTTTCTTGATCTTGTCACTGTTCGGCAGCTTCTTTAGAAGTGGGATTGCCTTGTCATATGCCTTTGGACCAAAGGCGGCCTTGCATGAAAAAAGAAGGGCGGCGACTTGCATGATTGTTAGGGTTGTGGCCAGATCTTCGGTCAAGATGATCTGCTCGTCCTTCTTCCGGATGCCTTTTATCAGATTTGCGATTTCTGTGCCAGCCGAACTGTCTTTCCCTTTGTAATGGTTAAACAAGGAAAACCCGAGAGTCTCTATAATATCGGAGCTTCGCGTTGAAGCATTCAATGAGTCGCTCCAACAATCAAGTCCGTCACCCACCGGGTCGTTGGAGAACTTGTCATTTGATATAAACCGCTTTTCAACAAGCTCGAACTGATTGGCGTAGGGCGACACTGGAAGACCGTATGCCTCAATAAACCGTTTGACTTCTCCGAGATCCTCCGTATTCAAATTGAGCAAAGCTCCTGTCGCAAAACCATCCGGTAAGCCATAGGCTTTATTACCTGCCTTGCATAGGAACGCATCATGTTCTGATCCGTTGATATTAACGCAAATCAGTTTTGTCCTAGGAAGCGTCCATGGAGTCGGGCTGTCAATGCTTGTGGGAACTTTTACTTTGACGGTTGCCATACCTGCTCCTTTAACTGCTGGAATACTATAAACCGCATTCTGGTAAAAACATAAATTAACACCAACCAGCAGGTCAAGTATTGTGTTCTATATGTACTACATAAACGAAAGGAGTAGATATGGAAGACAAGGACATCAAAAAAATGAACGCTATCTCTCGCAAGGCGTGGTGTCGTGATTTGCACGCGCTGCCGTCCGCATACGTTAGTTCGCGCGATATCGTCAAGCTGCTGAACGTCTGCAAGACCAAGGCTATTCAGATTCTTAAGGCGGCCGGCGGCGTGAAGATTGCCGGCGTCTGGCGCGTGGACAAGGCCGATCTGATCTCATACCTGGCCTCTATGGAAGAAGGCAACGATGTGCTCTAAGACAATCGCCGAGGCCTTGGCAGATGCGTTGCCCGTCGACGGTACGCGCGGTTGCGCTGCGCACGCCGTCGGCGCGTGCCGTGCAACCGAGCGTACCGTCGACCGTGGCGACACTGCAACTATCTCAAGCGAGGAGGACCGGATGGACGTGACGAACAATATGAATGTTGATCCATCCTCGATATCAAGACGGTCATTAGTGCTGAGGAGTACAAGCGACTGGCGGGTAAACACGATGTTTAAGTTAGATATCTGAGGTGGGATGCTTTGACGTTGCACTGGCCGACCATTGCGTACCTTAATGTGGTATCTATTTTTATGGCCAAGGAGCACCTGGACTTGTTCGATGGGCATGCCTTTGTCGATTGCCTTTGTGGCAAGCGTTCTTCTGAACTTATGAGGGTGGACCCTTCTTAAATCAAGCTCGCGCTCCAGTTTTCTAAGCAACGCCTCGAGACCGCCAATTTACAGCCTCTCGTGTGGCGCCTTGCTCGACACGAAGAGGGCTTCCGAACTGCCCATTCGGGTGGGCAGGTAATTCTCAATATGGACTTTAGTCTTTGCATCAAAATAGACGATGCGGTTCTTATTGCCCTTGCCGTGTACGATGCACTCCCGACTGATGGTGTCGATGGAGTTCCTGCCCAACGAGACGAGTTCGCCTACGCGCATGCCGGTAAAGCGCAACAGGTCGATCAGGGCAAGGTTTCGGGGCAACCCGCAGTTATCGCAAAGAATCTCGCGACTTTGTCGCCATACGTTTCCCTTATGAGTTGCGGAGCCTTGACTCTATTGATGCGTTTGACCGGGCTTTTGATGATATGGTCTTCGTCTTCGAGCCATGAGTAGAAGCTTGAGATGATTCTTCGGACGTTGTCAACGGTGACGTGAGTGACGCCGGCTTTTTGCTGATAGTTGGAAAGATAGGACCTAATTTCTTCGGTTTCCAAGTCACAAGCTGGCGTATCGAACGATTCGAGCAGTTTTTTTGGTGGTGGCTTCGTAGTAGAAGATGCTCCTATCCGAGCAGCCTTCGAGGCGTTTTGCAAACAGAAATAGATCTAGGAATGATTCGCTTTCAAACTCGCCGCCGTCTTCGGCTAGCTGGCTTTCATCGAAAGGGCAGTGCGATAAAACTATTTCGAGCTGCCGGCGTCCGCCGTGAATCGGCCACGGCTCCGCGGCCGGGTGGCACCTCCGCTACGCCGCGTCAAGGGGGCCCATGAGACCCCGCACAAACCTCCGCTCCGCTCCGGTTGGTGGAGGTCGTCATGGACCTCCCTTGACCCGTCTTCGCTCCGGTGCGGCTTTGCAGGGAGCAAAGCCGACGACGACGCGCGGCGTCGCCATTCGGCTTTGCCCGCAGGGGCGAGATGTTGAGGGCCACGTGCCCGGAACGGAGGAAGAGATGCAGCAGCTGATGACCGAGGAAATCGCCAAGACGGTGCCGAGGCTCTACGAGCAGGACGGGGCGGAGGACCCCGTCGTCTACGCCCACTACTTCTCGTGCGTGAGCGGATGGGACTGGTGGCTGCTCGAGTTCGACGGCACGGACGAGGCGTTCGGCCTCGTCGAGGGCTACGACGACGAGTTGGGCTATTTCAGTCTCAAGGAGATGGCCGAGCTGAATCGCTCGATGGGGTTCGCCGTCGTCGAGCGCGACGAGCACTTCTCCCCGAAGCCGCTCAGCGCCGTCAGGAGGAGGTAGCTCCATGGGGATGTTCGAGTACGGTGTCGTAGGTTGCCCTAGCGAGGTTTCGGGCGAGACAAACGAGTTGACGGTCGTCGTTGAGTACGAGACGGAACTCGAGGGAGGGGCGTATGAGGTGGGCGTCGCGCTGGAAGGGTCGCCCGGGCTCGAGCGGCTCGTCTCGGAGGCGCGCGGCGAGGCTGACGCCATGGTGGGGAACGAGGGCGGATGGGCCGCCGTCCGCATAGGGTTCGGCGACGTGGAAAGCATCGACTGTGAGAGCGGCCGGACCGTGTACATCGCCGGAGGGGAGTGAGTTGCATCAACAGGGCGTGGGCGCGCCAATGGCACGCCCACGCCGGTTTTCCGGGGATGTCTCGCGCCATCCCCGCACCCCTGCGCGCCAAGGGGCTGCTGCCCCTTGGAACCTTGCTTGAGGCGGCTCGGAGGCGCGCGGCGAGTTTTGGGATTTATGCGCTTACCGCCGTCGTATTCCAGTTCGGCATATAAACGCTCTGATCAGGAATTCGATGACGGACGCTATTTCGTGGATCCGCATCCCGGGCACTTGTACCCGGTGGTCACGGTCTCGTCCCATGCCTTGCTCACCAGCACTTGCTCGTCCCATGCTGCTTTGTCGGTCACAGTTTCATAATACCCTTGTTTTACAGTCACATAGGTAGAGTGATAGCTTCCGCAATTACCACCATTCATAAGAGAGTTGTTAATATGTCCCCATGGGTCTGACGTAATATCCGCACCGCACTGGTTGCAGATATAGTGTTCCTCCGTTACCGGGTCATGCCATACCTGATGCGTCACCGCGTCATGGTGGACGGTCTTGTACTGAGCGTCGTGATGGACGGTCTTTGTCTGGGCTACCCAGTTGTGCTGATGCGCCGGGGTGTCATCCTTTTTCGATGAGCTGCCTGAATTGGTGTTCGAGCCGGAGTTGCTGCTGTTGCCACCATTCGGCTTGCTATCGGATTTTCCCTCGTCTTTCTTGGAGGATGAATTGCTCTTGTTTCCAGAATTATCGGAGCTGCCTGTGGCCTTCCCATCATCTTTCTTGCTATCGGAGGTCTCCGGTGTCTTCGCATCGGACTTGTCCTCCTTGGCGGTCTCCTCAGCCTTCTCGGTCTCCTTCTCGACGGCATCCGTATCGGCATTCGGGTTCTTCTTGATGTTGTCCTCGAACTTCTTCACGACCTCGGCACCCTTGTCTCCGGTCAGAGTAGAATCGCCCTTCTTCACGGCTGCTGCAACGTCCTTGGCAATGGCGGTCAGGTCATCTTTCGTTACCTTGTCCGCATCCACCTTATCGAAAGTCACGCCTGTGGCGGCTGTCTTACCGGTTTTCCCGGCGGTAATCCTCTTCGATGGCACCTTGTAGATGGAACCGTCGGCGTTCACCGGAGAGATGAACGTAACGGTATAAGTGCCGGACTTGCCAACCTTCACAGTCACCTGTTTATTCGCGTCGATAGCGGTGTAGAAGTCCACCTCGCCGTCCGCTCCCTCGATACGCGCGATAACGGGCGTGGAAGTGTCCGCATCCCAGCCGTCAGCCTTTACCTCAAGGGTAAGTACCATGTCCTGCTTCTCATCGTCCTTTGACTGGGACACCGCAGGAGTGTTCGACCCTACTCCCCATCCGGCATGTGCAAGCGCATAGCCGCCGCCACCGATGAGGAGCGCGGCGCAGACAAGCCCGGCACCAGCCGCGCAGACCTGCTTGCGGGAGAACTCGCGTCCGAAGAGCATAAGCGGTTTCCTTTCTTCTTTTCCTCTGCACCCCCGCTATGCGTTCGCGTCAAGCTGACGCTTGAGATTCGATACCTTCAACCACTGGAGAAGGAAGGCAAAGGGCGCAAATGCAGCCGGGATGGAAAGAAAAGGCTCTGTTAGACCATAATTGACATATAGGTGATGCCACCGTGGTATAATGGAA
>BREX01000020.1 GCA_023708985.1 Collinsella sp. | reverse complement strand
GGAAGCCCCGCAGCGCGTAGCGCGCAGCGGGGCTTCCGACATGTCCGAGGACGTTCTGAAAAGTAACACCAGGCGGGCCCGGACGATAACAACCGGCTACAGGTCGATGTGCGATTCCTTGATCGGGAACGGCTCCGCGAAGTGGCACGCGCAGCAGTGGCCCGGGGCAACTTCCTTAAACTCAGGAAGCTTCTCGGAGCAGATGCCCTGCGCGATCGGACAGCGCGTGTGGAAACGGCAGCCGGTCGGCGGATCTAGCGGCGACGGCGGATCGCCAGCGAGGATGATGCGCTTGCGGGTCTTCTGAATATCCGGATCGGGCACCGGCACGGCAGACAGCAGTGACTGCGTGTACGGGTGGTGCGGCTCGCTATAGAGTGTCTTCCAGTCCGAAACCTCGACCATCTTACCCAGATACATAACGGCAACGCGATCGGAGATGTGCTGCACGACGGACAGGTCGTGGGCGATAAACAGATACGCCGTACCGAACTTGTCCTGAAGTTCCTTGAGCAGGTTCAGAACCTGGGCCTGAATGGAAACATCCAGAGCGGAAACGGGCTCGTCGCAGATGATCAGCTTGGGCTTCAGAGCGAACGCGCGGGCGATGCCGACACGCTGACGCTGACCGCCCGAGAACTCGTGCGGATAGCGGTTGATGTGCTCGGGGTTGAGGCCGACGACGTCCAGCAGCTCACGGACACGCTCAATGCGCTCCTCCTTGGTGCCCACGCCATGAATAGTCATGGGCTCGGAGACGATCTCGCCGATGGTCATACGAGGATTGAGCGAAGCATAGGGGTCCTGGAAGATGAACTGCATCTCACGACGCATGTCCTTGATCTCATGCTTGCTCATCTCGGCAACGTCTTTGCCCTGGAAGAACACCTTACCTGCCGTCGGCTTGGTCAGGCGCATGATGGTGCGGCCCGTGGTGGACTTACCGCAACCAGACTCGCCGACCAGGCCAAAGGTCTCGCCCGGATAAATCTCGAACGAAATGTCATTCACAGCAGAGACGACGCGCTTGGAAAAACGCTTGGCGAACATGCCGGACTCTGCGGGGAACTCCTTAGAAAGATGCTCGACCTTCAGCAGCGGAGTGCGCTCGTTATTGTCTGCCATTTACGCCTCGCCTCCCTTCTTGGAATCCTTGCGCGTGCGGGACGTCTCAGGGGCGTTCTTGAGGAACTCGGGGTCACCGGAATAATGGCACGCAGAATAGTGGCCGGACTCGGTGACAACGCGCTCGGGGCGCTGCTTGCGGCACTTGTCGGTCGCATAGGGGCAGCGAGGAGAGAAGACGCAGCCCTCGGGCAGGTTCATGAGCGAAGGCGGGTTGCCGTGAATCGGCGTCAGCGGCTTCTTCTCATCGATGGCCTGCTCCGGGATGGAGCGAATAAGACCCCAGGTGTAGGGATGGCGGCTCTCGTAGAAGATTTCCTCAGCAGTACCGAACTCGACGGGACGGCCGGCGTACATAACCATAATCTTATCGGCCATATCGGCGACGACGCCCAGGTCATGGGTAATCATAATAATGGCGTTGCCGTTCTTCTCCTGCATCTCCTGCATGAGCTCGATAATCTGAGCCTGAATGGTAACATCCAGAGCCGTCGTGGGCTCGTCGGCAATCAGGATATCGGGATCGCAGGCAAGAGCCATAGCGATCATGACACGCTGACGCATACCGCCGGAGAACTGGTGCGGATACTCATTGACGCGCTTCTCGGGCTCGGGGATACCCACGAGGTCCAAAAGCTCGGTAGCGCGCTTGAGCGCCTCCTGCTTGGAGTAGCCGCGGTGCAGACGAAGGCCCTCGCCCACCTGCTTGCCGATCTTATAGACCGGGTTCAAGGAGGTCATAGGATCCTGGAAGATCATCGCGATGTCGTTACCGCGAATGTGCTGCATCTCTTCCTCGGTCATCTCGAGGATAGAACGGCCGCGATAGCGAACGTCGCCGCCCTCAATCTTTCCCGGAGGCATCGAGATAAGACCCATGATGGTCATGGCGGTCACGGACTTACCGGAGCCGGACTCACCGACGACACCGAGGGTCTCGCCGCGATCGAGCGTGTAGGAGACACCGTCGACAGCGCGAACAACGCCATCTTCGGTGTGGAAATACATCTTAAGGTCATCGACCTCGAGCAGATGCTGGCCCTCGGGAACCGGCTGGTCCTTCAGGTCCACATAGTTCTTGTTCTTCTTCATCCTTATGCGTCCTTCATCTTGACGTCGAGGGCGTCGCGCAAACCGTCACCCAGCAGGGTGAAGGCGAGCACCGTCGAGAGAATTGCCAGACCGGGCATGATCATCATCCAGGGAGCAGTCAGAAGATACTGCTGACCGTCCTGAATCATGGAGCCCCACGAAGGCGTAGGCGGAATAACGCCCATGCCGAGGAAGGACAGAGCGGACTCGGTCAGAATAGCGCCGCCGATGTTCATGGTCGCGTAGACCACGATGGAAGCAACGGAGTTCGGGAAGATATGGCGCATAACGATACGGGCATCGGATGCACCCATCGCGCGGGCGGCGTCAACATAGTCGTTCTCTTTGACCGTGAGGATCGCGGATCTAAAGACGCGCGCAATCGAAGGCCAGCCGAGAATACCGATGGCGATAAAGACGTTCTGAAGGCCACGGCCGATAACGGCGATCATGGCGACGACGAACAGCACGTACGGGAACGCCAGGAAGATGTCCGCGCAGCGCATGATAATCGTATCCCAGATGCCGCCATAGAAACCGGCAAGGGCGCCCATGACCAGACCGATCACCGTGGAGATGGCGGTGGCCATAATACCGACGGAAAGCGAAACACGTGCACCGTAGATAACACGAACGAGAATGTCGCGGCCAAGGGCGTCGGTGCCAAACGGGTGCTCGGCACACGGAGCCAGCAGCGACGTCTCGGCCATGGTGGTCGAGTCGGAAGCCGTCGGCGAACCGAGCCAGGGCTTAGCCCACAGATCTGCGGTCAGGGCAACCAAAACGACGACGATGATCCAGCAGACACCGATAACGGCGAGCTTGTTCTTGCGAAGACGCTTAAAAGCGTCGTCCCACAGCGTGCGGGACTTGGCGGGAGCAGATGCGGCCTTGGTGGCGGTAGCCTGCTCCTGAGACTGAGAATCAGTTTCCTGCATGAGACGTACCTCCCTTAGGCCTTATCCGACGGACCGCCAAGGCGGATGCGCGGGTCGAGGAATGCATAGCTAATGTCGACGAGCAGGTTGATCACCATGACGACGACGACGATGAGCGTAACGCCGCCCATAACGATGGGCCAGTCACGCATGCTAATGGCGCGATAGACCTCATAGCCGATACCGGGCCAGTTAAAGACCGTTTCGGTCAGGATGGCACCCGAAAGCATGCCGCCAAAGTCGACACCAATATAGGTAACGACGGGGATGAGTGCATTCTTAAGCGCATGCTTGATGATGATCGCGCGATTGGAGAGACCCTTGGCCTTTGCCGTACGGATGTAATCTTGGTTCATGACGTCAAGCAGCTGTGAACGCATAATGCGGGCAGCATAAGCGGTCGAAACCGAAGCCAGCGTAATGGTCGGAAGCACATAGTGCATCCAATCCTGATACTGAGAGCTGGAACCGCCGGCACCCGAAATCGGCATGGAGAATGCGCCGCCGGTGAGATCCTTAAGGATGACGCCGAAGAACAGCTGCAGCAGCATGCCGAGCCAGAAGGCGGGAACGGCAACGAGGATCGACGTGGTCAGCGTTACCAAAATATCCCAGAAGGAATAACGCTTTACCGCCGAAATGATACCCGCACCGATACCCATGATCGCCTCGAGCACGATGGCGCACGCGGCGAGTTTGACCGTATACGGATACTTCTGGGCAAAGATTTCCGTAACCGGCAGCTTGCGCTGGTACGAATTACCCAGATCGCCATGAAGCAGACCGTTCATGTAATACAGATAACGGTCTACAAGCGACGTCTGAACGGGATCGCCGTTCTCGTCAAGGATCGCGTTACCGTCCTCGTCCGTCTGGACCAGGTGATAGCGTACGCGAAGCTGAAGCTCTACCTCGGGGGACAGAGCCTTGTCTCCACCGATCAACTTGATCGGATCTCCCGGCACGATATTCTGGAGGGCGAACAGAATCAGCGTGACGCCCAAAAACACCGGGATGAACTGAAGCACACGTTTAACGATGTACTTACCCATACCACTCCCCTATCTAGGGATTAACCTAAATGGGATGCCGATCGCCAGACCGGCATCCCAAAATTACCATCAGCCAGTTTACCCCAGGTTAGGGGGAACTGTATGTTTCCCATGAGGTCTACGTAAATACTTGACCCTCACGGAAGCTGCAAAACTCTTAGGCGAGCTCAGCGGTACCCAGATCGGCGTGCTTCTGCGGATCAACGTAGAGGTACTTGACGCGGTCGGAGCCAGCGATGGTGTGCGTGTAGAACATCACCGGGATGACCGGGCAGTCGGCGGCGACCATGGCGTCGGCCTCCTGCATCTTGGCGATACGCTCGTCGTCGTCAACCGTGGCACGGGCCTCGTCAACCTTGGCGTCAAAGTCGGGGTTGCTGTAACCGGAGCGGTTGTCGCCACCCAGGGAGTCGGAGTGGAACAGCGGATACAGGAAGTTGTCCATGATCGGGTAATCGGCGATCCAGCCCAGACGGCCGAACTGATAGTTGAAGTTCTGATACTGCTCGAGCAGGGCAGACCACTCAGGGGTATCGGAGACGGCGGTGACGCCCACCTTGGCGAGGTCGCCGATGATGGACTCCATGATCTCCTTGTGGCCGCCGTCCTGGTTGTAGGACAGGGTCACATTGATGCCACGATCGCCGTTAGCGCCAGCGGGAGCGACCTTGTCGAGGTACTCGTTAGCCTTGTCGACGTCGTAGGCGCAGAACTCCCATGCGCCCTCCTTGTAGCCGGCGATTCCCGGAGGAACGATGCCGTCAGCGGGGGTACGGGTGCCCTTGAAGATGGTCTTGCAGATGGCCTCACGGTTGATAGCCAGGGAGATGCCCCTACGCAGGTCAGCGTTGTTGAACGGCTCGGCCGTGGTGTTGCACGTCAGATAGTACGTGGAAGGCTCGGAACCGAGCAGCATGCGCGCACCATCACTCATGGTGTAGCCATCCTTGGACTCGCCGCGGTCCTTCTTGGCGGCGTCGATCTGAGCAACGGGAACGTCGCAGACATCAAGGTTACCGGCCTGGAACTCCTTGTAAGCGGTCTCCACGTCCTTGATGACCTGGAAGTGGATGGCGTCGATCTTGGCCTTGTCGCCATAATAATCGTCGAACTTCTTGAGGTTGATCTCCTGACCATCCTCCCACTTACCGTCCATCATGAACGGGCCGTTGCCGACCGGGGCAAGATAGAAGCTCTTGACATCGGTCTCGGCGCACTCGGGAACCGGGGACAGAGCCGGGTGAGAGGCGACGAAGGGGAAGTCGGCGTAGGCAGAAGTCAGCTTGACGACGAGGGTCTCGTCATCCGGGCAGGTGACACCGGTCAGCTCGGTAGCCTTACCGGCAACCAGATCGTCATAGCCCTCGACCATGGAAAGGTGATAGGAGACCTCGGAAGGACCATACTCGGTAGCGATGGCCGACTTGGTGTTGACCAGGCGCTCCCAACCGAGCTTGAAGGACTTGGAGGTAACGTCGTCACCGTTATGGAACTTGGCCTTCTTGATCTTGAAGGTGAACTCGGTGGCGTCGTCGTTAGCCTCAAAGGACTCGCAAGCCAGCGGAACGATCTCGCCCTTCTCGTTATCGTACTCCGTCAGAGCGTCGAAGAGCTGGTATTCGACCTGAGTGCCCTGATCCTCCTGGACGTTGTAGGGGTCGATGCAGACCGGGTTGTTGATGTAGAAGTTCAGCGTCGAACCGGACTCAGAACCGGAAGCGTCGCCGCCCTTCTTGCCGCATGCGGCAAGAAAAGCCATGGAGCTCGCAGCGAGGGTGCCGCCAACAAAGGCGCGACGACCCATAACGGGCTGGTGGAACATAGAATCAGCCATGCCATCCTCCTTATGAGATAGGACAAAGTGAATTCGGCCGGGCAACGTCGAGACAGCCCAATCGAACCATTCAAACGCGGTCCGCTGTTATGGCTGGTTATGCAATGCGGGCCAACGTTTTGCAATACAGTAGCGCATTTTATGCACAATTTGGCGCTGATTCCGGTTAACGGTCGAGAATTTCTTTAGTTGGGCGAAGTATGTGGGGATATTTTGGCTCTGTTACAAGTCTGTAAACAAAAAGGGCCCCGCACATGCGGGACCCTTTACAAACGTATATACGCCGATGCTTAGTAGCCGACGATGCCCTGCGGGAAGAAGAACATGCACAGAACGACACACACGGCAAAAACGACGGCCATAATTACCGTCAGGCGATCGAGGTTCTGCTCCATGACGCCCGTGGCAGAGCTGGAGTTATACAGCGAGCTAGCGATCATATCCGAAACGCCGGTGCCCTTACCGGAATGCATCAGAACGAGAATCGTCAGCGCCACGGCAGAAACAGCCCAAACGACAAACAGAAGAATCTGAAACGGACCCATAGATAAGCTCCTTAATAGAACGATTCAAACTCCAGTACTGTACCACAACCTCCAACACTCCCCCACCTGCCATTTAGGGACGGGGCAGAAATGGCAGAAATACCAAAAAGGGGGTCGTCCGGTTGTGGACAACCCCCTTACTAGAAAACGGTATTTGTTTTCTATTAGGCCTCGGTGGCGAGCACGCGACCCGTCATCTCGGCGGAAGGCTCAATACCAGCCATGATGAGCATGGTCGGAGCGATATCGGAAAGACGGCCGTCCTCGATACCGGTGAGCTTGGCCTTATCATCAACGATGATGAACGGCACGCGGTTGGTGGTGTGAGCCGTAAACGGATGCTTGGAACCGTCGGAAGCAACGTCAAACATGTGATCGGCGTTGCCATGGTCGGCGGTAATCAGCGCAAAGCCGCCCTTGGCGAGAATCGCCGGGACAACCTTGGACAGAGCATCGTCAACAGCCTCGACGGCCTTAACGGCGGCGTCGAAGACACCGGTGTGACCAACCATGTCGCAATTTGCGAAGTTCACGATGTAGAAATCAGCGCGATCCTCGTTGATAGCGGCGACAAGCTTCTCGGTAACCTCGGGAGCGCTCATCTCGGGCTGCAGATCGTAGGTAGCGACCTTGGGGGAAGCGACGAGCACGCGCTCCTCGCCCTCCTTGGGCTCCTCGATGCCGCCGTTGAGGAAGAACGTCACGTGAGCGTACTTCTCGGTCTCGGCGGTGTGCAGCTGCTTCAGGCCATTGGCGGCGATAACGTCGGCCAGGACGTTCTCGGGGAACGTCTTGGGGAAGGCGACCTCGACGTCAAACGTCGGATCGTACTCGGTCATCGTCACAAAGTGCGAGAGCTTAATCTGCTCGCGCTCAAAGCCATCGAACTCCTTGTCCGTGAACACGCGGGTCATCTGACGAGCGCGGTCGGGACGGAAGTTGAAGAAGATGGCCGCGTCGCCCTCGTGGATGCCCTCGTTGTGGGCCGCGAAAGGCTCGACGAACTCGTCGCCGCGCGGATCCTTCTCGTAGTAGGCCTTGATACCGGCAACGGGGTCGGTATCGGCATCGGACGCGTTGACCATGACGTCGTAGGCGCGCTGGATGCGCTCCCAACGGTTGTCGCGGTCCATGGCCCAATAGCGGCCCGAAACGGTGGCAACGCGAGCGTCGCAACCGGTCTCCTCGGAGATCTTAGCCAGGAAAGCGCAGAACTCGCTCATGTAGCCGGCACCGGACTGCGGGTCGACGTCGCGGCCATCCATGAAGGCGTGGACGCGAACGGTCTTGACGCCATGCTGGGCAGCCATCTTGACCAGAGCCTCGACGTGGTTCATGTGAGAATGAACACCGCCAGGGCTCATAAGGCCCATGAGGTGCAGGGTCTTGCCTTCGGCCTTGACGTCGTCCATAGCTTTGACGAAAACCTCGTTCTTGGCGATGGAGCCGTCCTTGATGGCGTTGTTGATGCGCGAAAGCTCCTGGAACACGATGCGGCCGGCACCGATGTTGAGGTGGCCTACCTCGGAGTTGCCCATCTGACCGTCGGGAAGGCCCACGTCCTCGCCCGAAGCACCGAGCGTGGTGTGAGGATACTTCTCGTACAGGCTATCAAGGAAGGGCGTCTTGGCAGCGGCGACGGCGTTCTCGCCATCGGCCGGAGCAAGGCCGCAGCCATCCATGATGATCAGGAGTGCAGGAAGATGACGCTGTGCCATATGTCCTACTCGCCTGCCTTGACGACCATAGAGGCGAAGTCGGCAGCCTTGAGCGAAGCGCCGCCCACGAGGGCGCCGTCAACGTCAGGCTTAGCGACGAGCTCGGCGATGTTGCCGGGCTTAGCGGAACCACCGTACAGGACGCGGATACCGTCGGCGAGCTCCTCGCCAAACATCTCCTTGAGGGTCTCACGGATAGCGCCGCAGACCTCCTGAGCGTCCTCGGCGGTAGCGGTCTTGCCGGTGCCGATAGCCCAGATGGGCTCGTAGGCGACGACGACCTGCTTGGGGCAGGTGATCTCAAGACCAGCAAGGCCAGCCTTGACCTGGTTCACGACGTGCTCGACATAGGTGCCAGCCTCGCGGACCTCGAGGGACTCGCCGCAGCAGAAGACGGGAACAAGACCGGCGGCAACGAGGGCCTTGGCCTTCTTGTTCTGATCCTCGTCGGTCTCGTGGAAGTAGTCGCGACGCTCGGAGTGACCGATGATGCAGTAGGTGCAGCCAGCGGACTTGAGCATGTCGCAAGAGGACTCACCGGTGAAGGCACCCTTGGCCTCCCAGTACACGTTCTGAGCACCGAGGGCGATGGGGGCAGCCTGAATACGGTCATGAACCGTGGTGATGTCAATGGTCGGAGGGCAGACGAGCACCTCGACGCCAGCCGGAACCTCGGGCAGAGCCTGAGCCAGCTCGTCGGCGAGCTTGGCGGCCTCGGCGACGTCGTTGTTCATCTTCCAGTTACCAGCGATAAGAAGGGTGCGATTAGGCATCGAGAAGCGCCTCCACTCCGGGCAGGGCCTTACCCTCGACGAGCTCCATGGAAGCGCCACCACCGGTGGAGATCCAGCTCATCTTGTCGGCCAGGTTGAACTTGTTGACAGCCGCGACAGAGTCACCACCGCCGATGATCGAGGTGCAGTCGGCCTCGGCGACGGCCTCGGCGATAGCCTGGGTGCCGTGAGCGAAGTTGTCGAACTCGAAGACGCCCATGGGGCCGTTCCAGAACACGGTCTTGGCGCCCTTGACGGCCTCGGCGTAGAGCTCCTCGGTCTTGGGGCCGATGTCCATGCCCTCACGATCGTCGGGGATAGCGTCGGAAGCGACAACCTCGGGGACAGCGTCCTCGCCAAAGTGATCGGCAACGCGGTTGTCGATGGGGAGCAGGATCTTGACGCCCTTCTCCTCGGCCTTCTTGAGCATCTCGCCGGCGCGCTCGACCCAGTCCTCTTCCTTGAGGGACTGACCGACGGTCAGACCCTGAGCCAGGAAGAAGGTGTAGGCCATGCCGCCACCGATGATCAGGGTATCAGCGGAGTCGATGAGGTGATCGAGAACGCCGATCTTGGAGGAAACCTTGGAACCGCCGACGATAGCGACGAAGGGGCGCTCGGGCTCGGCGAAGATGCCGGTCAGCGTGTCGACCTCCTTCTCGAGCAGGAAGCCGGCGACGGCAGGCAGGTAAGCGGCGGGGCCCACGACGGAACCCTGGGCGCGGTGAGCGGTGCCGAAGGCATCGAGAACGAAGACGTCACCATAGGAAGCGAGCTTCTTGGCGATCTCGGGATCGTTCTTCTTCTCACGCTTGTCAAAACGGACGTTCTCGAGAACGAGGACCTTGCCCGGCTCGACGGCGGCAACAGCCTCAGCAGCCTTCTCGCCGTAGGTGTCGGCGACAAAGGCAACATCGAGACCAGAGAGCTCAGCGAGCTTCTTGGCGACAGGCTCAAGGGAGAGCTCGGGCTGGAAGCCGGTGCCATCGGGACGGCCGAGGTGGCTCATGAGGATGACGCGAGCGTTGTGCTCAACGAGGTAGTTGATGGTGGGCAGGGCAGCCTTGATGCGGGTGGTATCGCCAACGACGCCATCCTTGATAGGCACGTTGAAGTCAACGCGGACGAGAACGCGCTTGCCGTCGACATCGATGTCGCGGACGGTCTTCTTGGTAAAGGCCATGTTTGCTTCTACCTTTCGTACGTGTCTGCCTCCCATTACGGCAGACGATTTCCTATAAAAAGGGCGCGACCCTAGGGTGTAAGCCCTATGAGGCCGCGCCCTTCTTTAGACGCTCAACGAGCTATTCGCTAAAAGCTAAATTAAGCAACGAACTTCTCGAAGTACTTGATGGTGCGGACCATCTGAGAGGTGTAGGAGTTCTCGTTGTCGTACCAAGAGGTGACCTGAACGAGGGTCTGGCCGTTGCCGAGGTCAGAGCACATGGTCTGAGTGGCGTCGAAGATGGAGCCGTGGGTCTCGCCGATGATGTCGGTGGAGACGATGTCGTCCTCGTTGTAACCGAAGGTCTCGGAGATGGTGGAAGCGTAGGCCTTCATAGCGGCGTTGACCTCGTCGACGGTGACCTTCTTGTCAACGACAGCGTAGAGGTTAGTGATGGAGCCGGTCGGCGTCGGGACGCGCTGGGCGGCACCGATGAGCTTACCGTTGAGCTCGGGGAGAACCAGGCCGATAGCCTTGGCAGCACCGGTGGTGTTGGGGACGATGTTGACGGCGCAGGCGCGGCTACGACGCTTGTTGCCCTTGCGCTGCGGGCCGTCGAGCGGCATCTGGTCGCCGGTCCAGGCGTGAATGGTGGTCATGATGCCGGACACGATGGGAGCGAAGTCGTTCAGACCCTTGGCCATCGGGGCGAGGCAGTTGGTGGTGCAGGAAGCAGCGGAGATGATGTTGTCCTCAGCGGTCAGCGTCTCGTGGTTGACGTTGTACACGATGGTGGGCAGATCGCTGCCGGCCGGAGCGGAGATGACGACCTTCTTGGCGCCAGCGTTGATGTGGGCCTGAGCCTTAGCCTTGCTGGTATAGAAGCCGGTGCACTCGAGAACGACGTCGACGTCGAGGTCGCCCCAAGGCAGGTTGTTGGCGTCGGCCTCCTTGTAGATCTTGATCTCCTTGCCGTCAACGGTGATGGAATCCTCGCCAGCAACGACCTCGTGATCGCGAGCGTAGTTGCCCTGCGTGGAGTCGTACTTCAGCAGGTAAGCGAGCATGTCGGGAGAGGTGAGGTCGTTGATAGCGACGATCTCGGAGCCCTCATGACCGAACATCTGACGGAAAGCCAGACGACCGATGCGACCGAAGCCGTTAATAGCAACCTTTACTGCCATTGTGTCTCCTTTCGTAAGGCCCCCGCAAGCTACAGCGCCCGCCGTTGAGGCCCACAAACTAACCACTCGCCTAATATACCTTTTTTTTGACTTGAATTTCACGAGAATAGTCGAAATTGAAAATCAAATTTACGTTAAAACGTTTTAAAGAATAAAATAGCAGCTAAATCCGTATATAAGTCGATACTATAAACTACCTGTTTGCTTCAATGAGCTTTTCAAGCCTCAAAACTCGATGGTAGAGGGCCGACTTCGACAAGGGAGGGTCAGCCATCTCCCCTAAATCACGCAGCGACAGATCGGGATAGCGCTCGCGCAGGTCGCAAAAGACCGCCAAGGCATCCGGAAGCGCATCGCGAAGGCCGCGCTGCTCGAGCTCTTCGATAAGCGCAAGCTGATGTTGGGCAGCACCGGCGCTTCTGGTCTGGTTGGCGAGCTCGGCGTTCACGCGACGGTTCACATCGTTCTTAACCAACTTGACCGCGCGCGCCTCCTCAATCTCGGCAACGCTGCGCTTGGCACCAATCAGCTTTAATAGATGCTCGATTTCCTCGGCGCTCTTAATGTACACGGCATATGACCCCCGCCGCGCATTAACACGAGCATGGACCCCAATCTGCCCCAACAGGTCGCAAAGTCCCCGGGCATACTGCTCGCCCTGCACCGCGATCTCCAAATGGAAATCGCCGCGTGGATCGGCCACGAAGCCGCCCGCGATGAGCGCGCCGCGGATGTAGGCAAGCCTGCAGCAGGGACGGGCAACGATGTGTCGGG
Source organism: Collinsella sp. (assembly GCA_023708985.1). GTDB lineage: Bacteria > Actinomycetota > Coriobacteriia > Coriobacteriales > Coriobacteriaceae > Collinsella. The sequence goes on along the minus strand of BREX01000020.1, from coordinate 35,432 downwards.
GAACACCAGCGACGAGCCCTCCTCTGCGGTCTAGAATGCCCAGCAGCACCAGAGCCTTGTCCAAGTCGGGTTGATCGGGCAGGGTAATGAGATAGTTACGGACCTTATGCAAGACCGATTTACGAACGGTGAATTCCGTTTTGAGCTTAAGGATGCGATGCGTCAGCGTGATCATCGTGCGCGCGACGGCTCCCGTCTCGGTCGCGACCGTCAAACGATACCGCCCGGAGCCGGCCAACGAAAGCGTACCGCTCACACGCGTCAGGGCGGCAAGCGTCGACAAATCGCAGTATTCACATTCGGGTTCGCAGCGCGCAAGCTCGTCGCGCACCTCAGCGGTAAACGACATGCAGGCCTATGCCTTCGTGTTGGCGCGCGACAGGTCGCGGTGGGAGATGCTCACGTGATACTGGGCGCCTTCCAGGTAACGGGCCGTGGCCTCGGCAATGGCGACGCTACGGTGCTGTCCGCCCGTGCAGCCGATGGCGATAGAAAGCTGCGGCTTACCCTCCGCGATATAGCCCGGCATCACCGTATCGAGCAGCTGTGTCCAAGCCTTCCAAAACTCCTGCGTCTTGGGGTGGTCCAGAACAAAATCGGAGACCTTTTTATCGAGACCGGTCATCGTGCGCATCTCGGGATCGTAAAACGGATTGGGCAGGAAGCGGACGTCGATCATAATGTCCGCCTCGACGGGCATGCCGTGCTTAAAGCCAAACGAGAACACATGGACGTCCATGAGCTGTTGGTCGGACAGCTCGGAAAATGCCATACGTAGCTTGTTGCGCAGCGCAGAGGTGCGCAGACGACTCGTGTCGATAATCATATCGGCTCGATCGCGCACGCCCTGCAGCTGAAGGCGCTCGCGCTGAATGGCATCGGCCGTAGTCTCCCCCGGCTTGGCAATGGGATGACGGCGGCGATTTTCGCTGTAGCGACGAATCAGCACCTCGTCAGAAGCCTCCAGGAACACGATGTCGCAGCTCATCTCGCGCTCTTCGAGCGCGGCGACCGCATCGAGCAGCTCATCGAACAAGCCCTGGCTACGCAAATCGCAGGTGACGGCGAGATGCCTGCCCACGCCCGTATTAATGCCGACGAGCTCGGCAAGCTGGGCGATCAGACGCGGAGGCAGGTTATCGATGCAAAAATAGCCCATGTCCTCGAACACGTGCATGGCCTGCGTGCGGCCCGATCCGGACATTCCGGTGATGATGACGATATCGGGGATGCGCTCCGAGCGCTCCGCCGCATCCATGGCATCTCCCTTTTGCATGTGCTGCCTCCCGAAAACAAGCGCGGGACCCAGCAACCCGGATCCCGCGCGGTCAATTGCCTTTATTGAGTATACCGCCCCGAGCGGATACGAGGCCTGTCTTACGCCTCAAGCGCAGCCTTGAACCAACTTGTAATACTCGTGGGGTGCGTGATGGCGGTGCCGACGACAACGGCCCAGGCGCCAGCATCGATCGCGGCGCGAGCCTCCTCGGGCGTATGCACGCGACCCTCGCAAATGATGGGAAGGCCGGGGAATTCCTCGGTCGCCTGACGCAGGAGCGGCAGGTCGGGGCCATCGGCCATGGTGCAGTCGATGGCGGCGACACCGTGAGAGAGCGTGGTAGATACCAGGTCGAAGCCCATATCAACCGCACGGCGAATGTCCTCGATGGTGGCACAATCCGCCATCAGGAGCACACCCTCCTCGTGCAGCGGACGGAAGGTATCCTCGACCGTCTTGCCATCGGGGCGCGGACGATCGGTGGCGTCGATCGCCACGATATCGGCACCAGCAGCAACGCAGGCGCGGGCGTGACGCAGCGTCGGCGTGATGTAAACGCCCTCGTGTCCATCCTTCCATAGGCCAATAACAGGAACCTCACAGCGACCCTTAATGGCGGCAATGTCGGCAAGGCCCTGGCAGCGAATGGCGGCGGCGCCGCCGAGTTCGCAAGCGCGAGACATTTGAGCCATGGTCTCGGGCGTACGAAGCGGCTCGCCCATATACGCCTGAACGCTCACGACGAGCTTACCCTTCAGGGATTGAATCAAAGGATCAACGGTCATGTGCGACTCAACCTTTCTCAAAACAGCCTTCTGAGACACCGCACCTTGACGTTCAAACCGTCGCTCGCGTACCGAAGTACGCTTCGCTCCTCTTTCACGTCAATCTGCGGCACCTCAGAAGGCGCACTTGGTAGTTATGTTTACTTCAACGACGCAAGAAGGTGTTCGGCGGCACCGATGAGCGGAGCATCGCCCTCCAGAGACCCGATGAGAATCGGCGTGTCCTGGAGCGGATCGAGCGCCTGGCTGGCATAGCCCTCGTGCACCGAATCCTTCCACGTCTGCGAACGCCAATCGGGACCCTGATGAATTACGCCGCCCGAAAGCACGATGACCTCTGGATCCAGAATATTGGCAAGCGAGCCCAAGCTGGCGCCCAGCGCAAAGCCGGCGTCATGGATGACCTCGGTCGCCTTTGCGTCGCCAGCACGACACAGGTCGTTCACGTCGCGACCGACCGAAGGACGGCTGGGGTCAACTCGACCGAAGCGTTCGTCGTACATACGGCCAATCGAGGTGCCCGAAGCAACAGACTCAAGATGGCCGGAACGCCCGCAGGCGCAGGGAATGCCGGCGGCAGCCGAGCACTCGATGTGGCCCATATGACCGGCAGCACCATGGAAGCCCTGCATCACGCGGCCGTTCTCGACATATGCGCCACCGATGCCCGTACCGATTCCCAGGCACAAGACGGAGAACTTGCCCTTGCCGACGCCCCAGTGGGCCTCGCCCAGAGCATGAGCCTGCACGTCGCCCACAACGGCAACGGGAAGACCAAGGTCCTCGCGCAGACGCGGCCCCAACTGAACGCCGGACCAGCCGGGCATGATCTCATTGGCATAAGCAATGGCGCCCGTCTTGGGATCGACGACGCCTGCGGCACCGATACCGACACCGAGAACCTCGACATCGGGATTCGCCTCAAGAGCGGCCTTGATAGACGCCTCGATACGCTGGAAGACGGCCTCGCCGCCCTCCTGGGCCTCGGTAGGAACCTCGGCCTCAAAAACGGGATGGGGCACACTACCGTCAGCCGGGTACTCCATGATGGCAGTCGCAATTTTAGTTCCGCCGATATCGACAGAGCAGACGTACTTGTTCTCCATGTCGCTCTCCTTCGGAGATAAAAACAACTACAGGAAATGCGCCGTCAGGCTAGCCGTCACAGCGCAGTAAAGGTTTTCCAGGTGTCCGAGATCGCCGAGAAACCGTGTGGCCATTGACCTAATGGGTCATGGCCACACGGTTGAACGGCGAGGTCGGGTGCCTGGGAAGCTTTACAGGAGACCGTTGTCCTGAAGGACCTTCCTAATCGCCTCGACGTTCTCGCCGGTCATGGCCTTCACCGGGCGCGGCATGGTCGGGCTGTCGAAGATGCCCATGAGGTTCATAGCGGTCTTGAAGGCGCCGACGCCACCGGCATAGCCCTGGACGCCCGAGGTGACGTCCCAGATGTGCGAAATCTCATTGAGGCGATCCTGCTCGGCCTTGACGGTAGCCCAGTCGCCGGCCTGAGCGGCCTTCCACTGGCGCACGTAGCCCTCGGGCTCAACGTTGGCAAGGCCCGGGACAGAACCGTCGGCGCCACCGAGGTAAGCGCCGTCGACAACAACCTCGTGACCGGTGAGGATGCTCATCGGATGGCCGTTCTTCTCGTTCTCCTGAACGAGATAGCGGAACGAGATGTCATCACCCGAGGAATCCTTGACGCCAGCAAGGACGCCCTCGGCGCCGAGCTTGGCAAGGAGCTTCCAGGGGAGCTTGGTGTGAACGCAGACGGGAATGTCATAGGCAAAGATGGGCAGGTCGAGCTCCTCGTGCAGGATGCGGAAGTGCTCCTCGACCTCGGTCATGCCCTGCAGGGCATAGAACGGGCAGGTGGCGACAAGCGCATCGGCGCCCAGCTCCTGAGCGACCTTACCGTGCTCGATCATGCGCTCGGTCTCGGTATCGATGATGCCGACCAGGACGGGCACGCGGTGGTCGACGATACGAACGGCCTCGGCGATGATCTGGCGACGACGCTCATCGGTGGAGAAAACGACCTCGCCCGAAGAGCCCAGGAAGAACAGGCCATCGACGCCGGCATCGATCATGCGGTTGATGCTGCGCTCAAAGGAGGCAACGTCGAGCTGGTGGTCTTCGGTATCGGGAACAACGACGGGAGGGATAACGCCGGTGAATTTCTGAGTTGCCACAAGAATCTCCTTAGTTGTCTGGCGGGCGGCCCTATGCCACCCACTCTTGTTGGCAGTGTCCAGGCCGTCTAGGCCAAAGAACACGGGTAGAACGTTTGGTTAAAAAAGTCGATGACTTCGTTTTCGAACGCGTTGATGCGCTCATGAGCGTATTTGGCATAGATGATATGCCTCCGGTCACACTCAAGACCGTTGAATACGGCAAACTGGCCCTTGGGATCACTCACGGCATCCATGAGCGATGTGCCCATGAGCACCGATCCACGCACCCGAGACGACAACGCCTCGAGGCCACCGGGAATTGGATTGGCAACCGCCGTGCAGGCGAGGCCCCGCTCGTCCAGAGCAGAAACCGCCAGCGCGACTCCGCCGCCAAGGCCCTCGCCCCATGCAAAGATGCGGTCGGGGTCCACGCCATCAAGATTGCGCGCCACCTTCGCCATCGCGCAACCCCAACGGACGCGCTTGACAAAAGCAGGAGAGGCAATCCCCTGCTGCAGCTCGCTGGATCCAATCGCCTCATCGTCCAGCGCAAGCACGGCATATCCCATGGCCGCAAACCTCGTCATGTGATGCCATCCCCGCACGGGTCGGTCGATGTCGTGAAACATCAGACATAGCGGCACAAGCTCGGATGCTCGGGCGCGACCGGCAGGCTCGATCAAACGTGCGTGGACCACATCGCCACCAAGCTCAAAGGAAACCTCGGAGTAGCGGGCATACGGATTGGCGAAATCGATCGCCGTAATACTCGGCCCGCAAACCTCAAGGTCCGAAGCGGCTATCTCTAATTCGGAAACATCCGCAGAAGCATCACCGCGCCAATCCCGGAAATCAGCGAGCCTTGACGAGACCGTTCCGGGAATCCCCACAAGGTCGGAGACAATCAGCTCATTGACATTGCTCTCGCACTTAGACATGAGCCTCCCCTCCCTTGCAGAAAAACGGAATGATCAGATCGTCAAAATCCTGAATCTCCTCGTGGCCAAAGCCTTCAAAGAACTCATGACGCTTTTCACAGGTCAGGTTGTTATAGACCGCAAACTGCGTCGCTGGCGGACAGACGGTATCGGCTGTGCCGGTGCCAAACAGCACGGGGCATTTGACCATAGGGGCAAAGTTCTTGGAATCGAAGTACGCCAGCTTGGCATAGGCTTCGTCGATACGAGTCGAGTCCTCGTCAAACCAGCGAGACCAATAGCGCAGGCCCTCGTAGGCAATGTCGTCGGCATCCAAATCCCAGACCAGGCGGAAATCCGACAGGAAGGGATAGAGGATGGCGGCGCGATTGATAAGCTCGCTGTTAAGTGCACAGATCGCAATGCCCAAACCGCCGCCCTGCGACGCGCCGTTCACAAACACACGGGCAAGATCGATGCCCTCGAGCTCGCGAACGATGCGGCACAGGATGCGAATATCTTGGTGCAAGCGGACATAGTAGAGGTTGGCCGGATCGCCGTCGATACCGGCGACGATATGGCCCGCGACCGTTGTGCCCTCAAATCCACCAATGTCCTCGGAGGGACCTCCTTGGCCGGGGCAGTCGAGGGCGATGAGTGCCATGCCCATGCCCGCAAACGACGCCTGCTCAAACCAGCTGCGGCTTGCACCCGGATACCCATGGAACTGAAGTACCAATGGCACGGGCTCGTCCGAGACGGGTTTAAGGTACTTGGCATGCAGGCGAGCGCCACACATGCCGGTATACCAGAGGTCGAAAAGCTGGCAGGTCACGGCATCGGTGACCGATGCCGTCTCGATCGCATAGTCAAGCCCGACGGCGTCGGCCTCGGCCATGCGGTCCTTCCAAAAGAGATCGAAATCTGATGGACGGGGCATGGCGCCCCGATACCCACCAAATTGCTGTTGTAGCTCCTGAGCACTTGGCATGGCTCGTGAACCCAACCTTTCGAAATCGCAACGGAGGTGCGCCCGGCAAGGGAACCGGGCGCACGGGAGGGAAAGCGAGGCTACTCGCCGAGCTTGGGATGCAGCAGCGACGGCGCAGCACCGAGCAGCATCTTGGTGTAGGGGTCCTGAGGGTGCTGGAAGACCTGCTTGGCCTCGCCCTGCTCGACGATCTTGCCGCCATTCATAACGATGATGTCGTCAGAGATATAGCGGACCGTCTGGATGTCATGGCTGATGAACACCATGGCCAGGCCGAGCTCCTTCTTAAGGTCGGTCAGCAGGTTCAGAATCTGCGCGCGGACCGAAACGTCCAGAGCCGAGGTGGGCTCGTCGGCGATGATGGCATCGGGGTTCAACGACAGGGCACGGGCAATTGCGACGCGCTGGCGCTGGCCGCCCGAAAGCTGGCCGGGAAGAACCTCGGCGGCAGAGCTGGGCAGACCGGTGAGCTCCAGGAGCTCCTTGACGCGCTTCTCCTGCTCGGCCTCGGTACCCAGGTTGTGGACGCGCATGGGGTCGAGCAGCTGCTCGCGAACGACCATGCGGGGATTGAGCGCCGTAGCCGGATTCTGGAACACGACCGAGATGACACGGCCCATGTGACGACGGTCCTCGGCGGTACGCTTAGTAACGTCCTTGCCCTTAAAGTAGACCTTGCCGCTCGTTGGGGCCTGCAGGCCGCACATGACGTTAGCGGTGGTGGACTTTCCGCAACCGGACTCGCCGACGATGCCGATCGTCTGACCGGGCATGAGCTTAATCGTTACACCCTGGACGGCGTGAACCAGGTTGGGGTGCAGAATCGAGCCGGTACGGGTCCTAAAGGTGACGTGGACGTCATCAAGGAAGATGATCGGCTCGACGCCGTTGACTGCGGTCTCGCTCATCTACATCACCTCCGCGTGAGGGGTCAAACCATTTGCCTTGAGCACCTCGTCGGGGAGCTCGGAATAGAAGTGCTCGGTGCCGGGCACGCGCTTGAAGACCGGACGGGTGTCCAGGCCAATGCGCGGATGGCTCGAGCGGGGCGCGAAGCGATCGCCCTTGGGGAAATCGCGCGGGCTCGGAACGGCGCCGGGTACCTGGTGCAGACGGCCCGAACCGCTCTCGATGGACAGAACGGAGCCCAGAAGACCGCGGGTGTACTCGTGGATCGGGTTAGTGAGCAGCTCCTTGGTGGGCGCCTGCTCGATAACCTGACCGGCGTACATAACCGTGATGTTATGGGCGACCTCGGCGACCAGCGCCAAGTCATGCGAGACGAAGATCATGGCAAAGCCGAGCTTGGCCTGAAGGTCGTTGAGCAGCTTGATGACCTGCTTCTGGACGGTAACGTCCAGAGCGGTCGTGGGCTCGTCGCAGATGACCAGCTTGGGGTCGCGGGTAAGGGCCATAGCGATCAGGACACGCTGACGCTGGCCACCGGAAAGCTCATGCGGGTAGCTCTCGAGCGTACGCTTGGGGTCGAGGCCCACGAGCTCCAGGAGTTCCTCGGCGCTGCGGGTGCCGCCGCGCTTGGTGAGCTGCTTCATCTGGGCAGAGATGAGCATGGAGGGGTTGAGCGAGGACAGGGCGTCCTGATAGACCATAGCGATATCGGTACCGCGCAGGCCGAACCACTCCTTCTTGCTCATCTTGAGCAGGTCGCGGCCCTCCCAGAGGACCTCGCCGGAAAGGTGCTCGTCATCGTCGGTCAGGCCCATGATGGCCAGCGTGGTGATGGACTTACCGCAACCGGACTCGCCCACCAGGCCCATGGTCTGACCAGGACGGACGTCAAAGTTGACATGGTCGACGACGTTGATATCGCCGTGATGCTCAAACTGAATGCAGAAGTCACGGACCGAGAGAATCGGTTCGACAGACTCGTCGGGCACATGGCGATCGTCACGCTTGAGCTCGACATCGCGCAGGGCGCCAAGGCGAGCGGAGAGGGACTGGGCCTGCTCCTTGTAGGCACGAACGGGGTCGGAGACCAGCAGATCGGCCTCGCGACGCTTGGAGGAATCGGTCGGATCCAGGGCGGCGGAGGGAGCAGCGGCCATGGCGTCGGTAATACCCTCGGAGAGGATGTTGAGCGCCAGGCAGGTGATCATAATGGCCAGGCCCGGGAACAGTGCCTGCCACCAACGGCCAGCGAGCACGCCGCCGCGGGCGTCGGCGAGGATGTTGCCCCAGGTAGCGGTGGGCTCCTGGATGCCGGCGCCGATGAAGGTCAGCGAGGCCTCGAAGATGATGGCGTCTGCGACCAGGGTAACGGTGAAGACCATGATCGGAGCGATGCAGTTGCGCAGAACATGCTTGATCAGAATCCACGGAGCCTTGGCGCCGGACACGATGACCGCGCGGACATAGTCCTCACCGTACTCGGACACGATGTTGGCGCGCACGATACGGGCGATCTGCGGAGTGTACATAAAGCCGATGGCGAAAATGATCGACGGCACGGAATTGCCCAGGATGGAGACGAAAACGGCTGCGAGGGCGATACCCGGGATGGACATGATGATGTCCAGGATACGCATGATCGCCTCAGAGATAGACTTGCGCGAAACCGCTGCAAGGGCGCCCACGACCGAGCCGCAGACCAGAGCCATGGCAGTGGCGCCAAAGCCGATAATCAGCGAGTAACGACCACCGTAGAGCATACGCGACAGAATGTCGCGGCCCTTATCGTCGGTACCGAAGATAAATCCGTTGCCGGGAGCCTGGCGAGCCGTAAAGATCTCGACCGGGCTATAGGGGGCAAGAAGGGGCGCCAAAATCGCAGTCAGGGCGACCAGCACCAGCACGACGGCGGCAATCTTAGAAGACAGCGTCATCTTCTTCCAGCCACCGAGCTTGAGCCCCTTGGAGGCAGCCTTCTCGAGCTGCTCGGTTTGCTTCTCTCGAATCTTTACCATAATCTACACCGTCCTGATGCGCGGGTTGATGAGCAGGTAGAGCATGTCAACCACGATGTTGATGATGATGAAGGCAAGAGCAACGACGATAACGACGCCCTGAACCAGGTTCGCCTCGTTGCCCTGAACGCCCTGCAGAATCGCAGTGCCCATGCCGGGGAGGTTGAAGATAACCTCGATGACGACGGCGCCGCCCATGAGGTAACCGATCTTAAGACCGAGGGTGGTGACCGGGGTGATCAGCGCATTGCGAAGAACGTTGATGCCGACGACGACCTTCTCGGGAACGCCGGCGCCACGAGCCATACGGACATAGTCCTTGTCGAGCTCCTCGACCATGGCGGTACGCACGATACGAGTCATCTGGCCCGTCAGCGGAAATGCCAAGGCGATAGCGGGCATGATCATACGTCCCAGATAGCCAACCGGATTCGTGGTGAAGTGAGGCAGAGCACCCGATGCCGGGAGCACCTTAAGGTAGGAAGAGAACAGCAGGATCAACAGAACGGCAAGCCAGAACGACGGGGTTGCCAAGCCGGCGATGGAAAAGACGCGGATCACTTGGTCCGGCCATTTGTCGCGATACAGTGCCGCGATGACGCCGAGCAAAAACGAAACGACCGCACCGATGGCAAGACCGATGAAGGTCAGCTGCATCGTGACGGGCAGGGCCGTGGAGATGCGCTTGGCAACGGAGTTGCGAGCAGCACCATAGGTACCCATGTCACCATGAATCAAATCGCCCATATAGCGAACGTAGCGCACGGGCCAGGGGTCGTCCAGACCATACTTCTCATGGTACTCGGCAACCGCCTCGGGCGAGGCACCGTCACCCAACGCCGTGTAGGCGGGGTCGGTCTTGGAGAACGACATAAGGAAGAACACCAGGACGGTGACGCCCAATGCCATGATCGGCAGCGCCACAAGACGCCTTCCAATCAAACGTAGCAAGTTGTTCACGTTCTCTCCCCTTTCTTTTGTCGGTAGGACCAACTGGTATATGAGTACGGATACTCATTACAAGACCCGAGCGACATCGTTGCCGCCCGGGTCTTTGTTTCAACTATGAGGATACGGTCCCAACGGCCGACATCCTGCATACAGACTCAAGCGAGTCTTACGCCTTGACGGTCGCAACGCCCCTGAAGGACATGCTCGTCGTGCCAATGCCCTTGAAGCCATCGAGGGCCTCGCCGTTGGGCGCAGTGGACGGATCGTCCCAGGAAGCGGAGACGGTCTTGACGTGGACAACGGGGTACAGAACGGCGTTGTCGGCAATGATGTCGAAGCACTCGTTCCACTTCTTCTGCTGCTCGTCGCCCTCGGCGGCAAGAGCCTCGTCCATGAGACCGTGGAGCTTCTGCCACTCAGCGGACTCCTTCCACGGGCAACGGGTCTGCATCCAGACGTTGTCGCCGTACCACCAGTTGAGCAGCAGATCGGGGTCGGCGCCGAAGCAGGAAGGATCGCCAGGGGCAAGGAGGATATCGTAGGCCTCGCCGCCGTCGATGGCAGCGTAGGTGGCCGGCGAGGTATCGGTCTGGATAGTCACATCGAAGCCGAGAGCGTCGAGGTCGTTCTTGACCTGGGCGGCCATGCCCTTAATCTGCTCGTTGTCGGTGGTGCGCAGGGTGATGGCACCCGGGGTGATGCCGGACTCCTCGATGAGCTTCTTAGCCTTCTTGGCGTCGGTCTTGTACACCGTGGAAGCCTCATGATAGTTGGTGAAGCTCTTAGGCAGGTAGCAGCTGGCAGCGGTGGCAAGGCCGGCGAAGGTGTTGCTGACCATCTTCTCGGTGTCGAGCGCATACATGACGGCCTGACGGACCTTGACGTCGTTCCAAGGCTCCTTGGCGACGTTGAACATGATGAAGCGGGTACCGAAACCCTGAACGTTATCGATCTTGCAGCCGGCGCTCTCGAGCTGGTCGACGGCGTCAGCAGTAACGAGCTCCATAACGAGCGTGGAGCCCTCCTGTTGAGCGGTAACGCGAGCGGTGGGGTCGGTCAGGATGCTGTACTGGATCTTCTTATCCTCGGCAGCATACTCACCGTTGTACTCGGGGTTGGGAACCAGGGTGATCTCGGTATCGGAGATAGAGTCGTACATCCAGGGACCGGAGCCGATCGGCTGCTTGGCGCGATCCTCCTCGGTCTGGGTGGCCGGGGTAACGCGGATGATGGCAAGACGATCCTTGAGCAGGGAGAAGTTGGGGACCTTGGTCTTGACCGTCACGGTGCTGGCGTCCTTAGCCTCGATGGACTCGAAGGGCTGGAAGAACGGAGCGTAGGTAGCGGAAGCGGCGCAAGCGGTGTAGGAAGCGACGACGTCGTCAGCAGTGACCTCAGTACCATCGGAGAACTTGGCGCCCTTGCGGATGGTGACCTCGAAAGTGGTGTCGTCCACAGACTTGGGATCGTCGGTGGCGAGCTCGTTGAAGGTGCTGTAGTCGTGGTAATCGATGCCGTAAAGGCCCTCGACGACATGCCAGTTAGCGCCCAGGCCAACAGCGGAGCCGGTGCTGGCGGGGTCGAAGCTGGACGGAGCGTAAGCGGAACCAGCGGTAATCACGCCGCCGCCACGGTTAGCGGAATCGGTGGAGCTGGCAGCGGAACCCTCGTCGCTGGAGCTGCCACCGCAGCCGGTGAGACCAAGGCCGGCGACAGCAGCGACGCTGCCGGTGAGGCCGAGGAACGAACGCCTGGACATACCCTTGTTGATGATGGCCATGTCTTCTCCTATCAATAGAGAATCTTACCCGGAGGCACCTAGACTTGCCCCCGCGCAACTTGCGGACGACATATACCTTACCTACCGACAAACCCAACTTGGGTGCCGCGCTCGGCGACCGATACATACATACGCTTGAACGGTATTTACTACCGTTCACCGAATTCATTGACAAACGATTCGACAGACAGTATGTATCGACGAAGTGAGATATCAGTCTTCGTCAACCCGCAGGATAGCAGGGTTATTCACCATGGCTAGTCAAACGTTTTAGCGTTAATAAAACCCGAAATCAGCAGGTAATCGCCGCGAAATAAATGATTGAAAATCAGCCAATCATGTATATCAGTTGTTTAGAAGCGCGTTTAGTTTTCGGAACGGCTGGCCGATGCCTGGGCGCGCTCGGCATTCCATGCAACAAGTGCCTCGTGGACCGCTTTGGCGACATCGGCCGGAACGCCTCGAACTTCCGCAATCTCCTGCTCGCTTGCCGCGCGCAAACGCTTCATCGAGCCAAAATGGCGCATAATGGCACGTTTTCTGGCGGGTCCCACGCCCGGAACGTCGTCAAGCACCGAAACCGTCATAGCCTTATCGCGCAACTCGCGATGGAACGTAATCGCAAATCGGTGGGATTCATCGCGAACCTGCTTGATCAGATAAAGCGAAGCGGAGCCGGTCGGCAGCACGACGGGAGTCTCGTCCCACGGCACGAAAACTTCCTCATCGGCCTTTGCCAAGCCACAAACTGGTATATCGAGGCCAAGCGCCTCAAGTTGCTTAATTGCAGCGGTCAATTGCGGCTTGCCGCCATCGACAACGAGCAAATCGGGGCGCGAGCCAAAGCGCTCGTCCGCCATGCGCTCGGGAGCATAGCGACGCCCCAGAACCTCGGACATCGATACGAAGTCGTTCGCCTCGTCCAATTCGGCCTGAATTTTAAAGCGACGATACTGGCCCTTGTCGGCACGGCCGTTGGTAAATACCACCATCGAAGCGACGGTAAAGGTGCCGTGCAACGTCGAGATATCGAAGCACTCGATGCGCAACGGCGGCGCAGGCAGCGCCAGCGCGCTTTCGAGCTCCAGGAGCGCTTGATTGGTGCGATCGTCAGCATACCCCGTGCGCATCATGTAGCGCATGAGGGCATGGCGCGCATTTTTGGAAGCCATATCGAGCAGGCGGTGCTTTTCGCCGCGCTGCGGCCTATGGAGATGGCAAGAGCGTTCGCGCTTGCCCGCAAGCCACTCCCCCAACGCTTCGGCATCCTCAAGCTCGACAGAGAGATTGATCTCGGCTGGAATATCAGCCGTCTCGTCGTAATAGCGCTTAAGAAAGCCCGATTGAAGCTCTTCCTCGTCGACATCCAGGCCTTTATCGAGGATGAACTCACAAGTTCGAACCGTTCGGCCCTCGCGAACGACAAAGACACAGGCGGCAGAGATAGTCTCTTCGCGATAGAAGCCGATGACGTCGATATCGACGCTCGATGGAAAAACGACCTGTTGGCGATCGTCCAGGCCCCTAATGACTTCCAGGCGACGCTTGACGCGCGCCGCACGCTCAAAATCGAGCGTCTCGGCTGCCTCCGTCATCTCGGACGTAAGCTCGTCAACGACATCCTTGCGATGGCCCGACAAGAAACGTTCGACACGTTTGACGTTCTTGGCATAGTCGGCAGGGGAAATCGCGCCGACGCATGCGCCCGGCCCGCGCCCGACATGGTAGTCAAAGCAGGGACGCCCGTTTTGCGCGCAAATCATATTGACGATGTCTTCTTCGCCCTTATGAGATTCGACGATGCGGCGGCAGCGGCGCCATTCCGCACAGGATGCCGAGCAAATAGGAATAACCTTGCGTAGCGTATCGATGGTCTCACGCGCCGCACGGCTATCGGTATAGGGGCCAAAATAGCGCGTTCCCGGTTTATGACGCTCTCGCGTGTATTTAATAGCCGGAAACAAGTCGCTCTTGGTAATGGCGATAAAGGGATAGCTTTTATCGTCTTTGAGATCGACGTTAAAGTACGGATGGTACTGGCCAATCAGATTGCGCTCGAGCACCAATGCCTCGTGCTCGGTCTCCACCACGATATAGTCGAAACTCGCCACCAGCTGCATCATGAGCGGGATCTTTTGACGCTCGTCCTGCAGTGTCACGTATTGACGCATACGGGCACGCAGGTTTTTTGCCTTGCCCACATAGATGACATCACCCTTGGCATCTTTCCAAAGGTAGCAGCCGGGTTGCGTGGGAACGCGCGAAACCTGCTCGGCAAGTGTTGGAATGTTGTCGTGACCTGCCACGCGCACCTACTTGCGACGAAGCAGCGCCGAGACCTCGGGCATCTTAAAGACGAAGGCGAGACCAAAAGTTACAGCGAGCGAGACGACGCCCGCAACACAAACGTAGCCCAGGGTAATTAGGATCGAACTGCCAAGCGCTCCGACAAAGTGCTCAAGTGCCCACATGACGCCGGCACCCGCGGCAGCGCCCAAGCCACCGAACAGTAGGCCGAAGAAACCGCCATGCAGGATAGACTTGACCTGAAGGCCATGCAGACGACGGCGCAGCCACCACAGTGAGCATCCGACCAAGACTACGTAGTCAACGACGTACGAAAGCGCAATTGCCGGCATACCGTAGCCCAGCACCACGCCAAACAGCAGCACCGAACCGGCCTGTCCAATGGCAGAGTAAAGGCAATAACGACCGTAGGGCTTCATGTCGAGCAAGGCCGAGAAGCTCTTCTGCATGAGCACGACCACGCCGTAGAGCGGCAGGGAAAGTGCCAGATAGATAAGGAACTCCGACACCAGCGCCACACCGGATTCATCGAACTTGCCGGCGCAGTAGATCATGTTGAGCGGACGGGCGAAGACGATCAGATACATCGCAAACGGAATCAGGAAGAAGAGCATCTGGGCGACACCGCGCGAAATGCCCGTGCGGACGCTGTCGTAATCCTTCTCCTGCGCATCGTGAGAGAGTTCGGTATAAAGTGCCGTCGAAAGCGAGGCGGCGATCAGCGCATAGGGCAATGTGTACCACAAGCGCGCATATGCGATGACGGAAGGGCCGGTCTCGGGCTGCACCACCAGCGCGGCGGCATTGGTAATGGAGGTCGAGACAAACATGCACACCGTGGCGAGCAGCGTCGGGATACCAAGCGCGATCGTCTGTCGCAGCGCGGGATCCTTAAAGTCGATATGGATATGAGGATGCACGCCATGCTTGCCAAGCGCGGGAATCTGGCAGGCCATCTGGACAAAGACGCCGAGGGTCGTACCAACTGCGATCAAGATAATACCGGCCTGCTCGCCAAATTGTGCAGACACGGAAGCAAAGCCCATAAAGCTGGCGATGACGATGACATTGTTGAGAACCGGGGCAAACGTCGACCAGAAATAGTCGCGATGTGCGTTGAGAACGCCCGAGAACACCGAGCCCAAGCCATAAAACAGAATTTGAATAGCAAAGAAGCGGAACATGAACGCAGCGGTATCCATGCTGCCGCCATCGCCCGAAAGGAACGACTGCGTCCAAATAAAGCCGGGAGCAAACACGGTGCCCAGCAGCGAGATACCGCCCAGCAGCAGAAGCAGAATACCAAGCAGGTTGCCGACATACTCGTTCGATGCCTCGCGACCCTGCTCGCGCCTCACACCCATATACACCGGCAAAAACGCCGTAACGAGCATGCCGCCCATCACGAGCTCGTAGAGCATGTTGGGCAGGTTGTTGGCAACCTGATAGGAGGACGAGAGCAGCGACATACCGATGGCGGCCGCCATGGCCCACGTGCGGATAAACCCGGTGACGCGCGACACGATGGTCAGCACGGTCATGAGGCCAGCAGAACGACCAACCGTGGAGTAGTCCGACGAACCCATATCGTCTACGTCGTCCTGAGAGTCCTCATGAACCTCATCTTGTGGCAGTAAATCGTCCACGACGGCAAAGGAGCCGGTCATCGCAAAGGGATCGTCAACCAAAACGGCGTCATCAGCAGGTGCGACGTCATCGCTGTTCGGCATGTTGTTTCCGGATACGGCATCATCATCGAATATGGCATGGTCGCCAAACACCGTGTCAACTTCTTTGGCGGCGACGGTTCGGGCAGAAAACGACAGAGGGTCCCAATCGTCATCACCGTCGATGGCCACGCCCTCGACGGGATCGGTCGAACCAAGCGGCGACCATTCGTCATCCGAAAGAAGCGGTTCGCCATCATCATGAGCCGCGGGCTTGGCGGAACGAGCGGCAGGAGCGCTCTGCGGCGTGCTCTTTCCCTGGGCTGCCATCAAAAACACCGCCGTCTCATCGGGACGCGGCACACGAGGAGCCTCGGAGGCGATCGACTTCACGCTGGCGCTCGATTGAGCGGCGGCCAAAAAGACAGCCGTCTCATCGGGACGAGCCGAAGAAAGAACCGTACGGGGAAGTGCCGTGCCGGCACCGGCGGCACGCAAGTACACAGCCGTCTCGCCCGGGTCAGCGGCAGCAGACCAGGCGTTTCGAATCTCGTTATCGAACGAAGCGGCCTCGGGCGCGGGCGTCTGAGGAGCCGACCCTTTTGCAAAGTGAGCTCCGCGCTTTGATTCTTCCTGCGGCATCGCTCAGTCCTCTCTCGTGATCGGGGCAACCGTCGCCCCGCAAAATGCAACTAAGTCATCGGGAGCAAGCTCAAGCTGATAGCCGCGCTTGCCACCCGAGATAAAAATGGCATCCCAAAGGACGCATGTCTCATCGATCAGAGTCCGGAAGCGTTTTTTCATACCGACCGGACTGCAACCGCCGCGGACATACCCCGTCGCGGCAAGCAAATCTTTGACGTGCATCATGGTCAGCGACTTTTCGCCTGCGGCGCGCGCGGCGGCCTTGAGGTCGAGCTCGTCGGCAACGGGAATGCAGCACACGACATGGTCGTTGGACGGCGTCGTGCAGACCAGGGTCTTAAATCCCTGACCGGGCTCCTCGCCAAGCTGCTCGGAAATCGCGACGCCCAGCCCCGACGATTCGTCGCCATCGTCTTCGTACGTATGGAGAACATAGGAGATGCCGGCGCTTTCCAGCTCGCGCATTGCATTGGTTTTTGACGTCTTAACAGCCTTTGCCATGGCACATCCTTTCCCTCGCAGAGCGACGCAAGGATTAAGTATAGGGCCAATTCCGCCGCATATGCCATCTCGACACACAGAAGCGCCACCGAATCAGAAGGAATCGGTGGCGCGTCGGTACTACAACGTCTCTTTACTGTGCGTCGAGCTGCGCCTGACGCTCACGGTCACGCTTGAGCAACGGCGCCAAGAACTTGCCCGTGTAGCTCTGCGAACATGCCGCGACTTGCTCCGGCGTGCCTGAGACCACGACGGTTCCGCCGCCATTGCCGCCCTCGGGGCCCATATCGATCAGGCGGTCGGCAACCTTGATGACATCAAGGTTGTGCTCGATCACCAGAACCGTGTTGCCCGCATCGACCAGGCGCTGCAACACGTCGAGCAGCTGACGAACATCCTCAAAATGGAGGCCGGTTGTGGGCTCGTCCAAAATGTAGAACGTCTTGCCTGTCTGGCGACGATGAAGCTCCTTGGCGAGCTTCACGCGCTGCGCCTCGCCGCCCGAAAGCGTCGTAGCGGGCTGGCCCAAGCTCACGTAGCCCAGACCCACGTCATATAGGGTCTGCAGTTTGCGCTTAATCTGCGGGATATTCCCAAAGAAAGCCAGCGCTTCGGTCACACTCATGTCGAGCACGTCCGAGATTGTCTTGCCGCGGTAGGTAACCTCGAGTGTCTCGCGGTTATAACGCTTGCCGCCACATACCTCACAGGGGACATAGATATCGGGAAGGAAGTGCATCTCGATCTTAATCTGGCCATCGCCCTTGCACGCCTCGCAGCGACCTCCGCTTACGTTAAAGGAGAAACGTCCCGGTGAGTAGCCGCGCGCCTTCGACTCCGGCGTGCTTGCAAATAGCGCACGCAGATCATCCCAAAGGCCAATATAGGTCGCAGGGTTCGAACGCGGCGTGCGACCGATCGGTGACTGGTCGATATCGATTACCTTATCGATGCACTCAATGCCCTCAATCTTCTTGTACGGGCCCACGGGACGCGTCGAGCGATGAATGGCATTCGTAAGGGCAGGCGCGATGGTGTCGGTAACCAGGGAGCTCTTGCCCGATCCCGACACGCCGGTAACGACCGTAAGCGTACCGAACTCAATCTTGGCGGTAACGTTTTTAAGGTTGTTGGCACGGGCGCCCGTGATCTTAAGGCAGCCGCGACCGGGCTTGCGGCGCTTATCGGGCACGTGGATCATCCGCTTGCCGGTCAAATAAGCACCCGTCATGGAATCGGGGCATGCCATGATATCGGTAGGCGTTCCCGCGGCGACCACGTGTCCGCCGTTAACGCCCGCACCGGGACCCATATCGATCACGTAGTCTGCAGCGCGAATTGTATCTTCGTCGTGCTCGACGACGATAACGGTATTACCGATATCGCGCAAGCGCTCGAGCGTCTTGATCAGGCGTTCGTTATCGCGTTGGTGAAGGCCGATCGACGGCTCGTCCAGAATGTACAGAACGCCCATGAGGCCGGCGCCGATCTGCGTTGCCAGGCGAATGCGCTGGGCCTCGCCTCCGGAAAGCGTCGCCGAGGCACGGTCGAGGGTCAGATAGTCGAGTCCGACATCGACCAGAAAGCGCAGGCGCTCCAGGATTTCCTTAACGATGCGCCCGCCGATAAATTGTTGGCGCTCGGTAAGCTCCAGGCCCTCAAAAAACTCGAGCGACTCGCGGCACGACAGGCAGCAGACCTCGTAAATGGACTTACCGCCTACGGTAACGGCGAGCATCTCGGGACGCAGACGAGCACCATGGCAACTCGAGCACGGCTCCTCGCGAATGTACTTCTCCAAGCGCGCCCTGGTGTTCTCATTCGTCGTCTCGTTATAGCGCTCGTACAGGATATTGCGCACGCCCGAGAACTTGGTGTCCCACTGGCTGCGACGCCCATCGAGCTTTTGATAGTCGACCGAAATCTTCTGGTCGTCCATGCCGTCTAAAAACGCGCGACGCACCCGCGGAGGCAGATCCTCCCACGGCGTATCGACGCTCACCTTAAAGTGTTTGCAGACCGCAGCGAAAATCTGCGGATAGTAGTTAGAGTTGCCAAACAGGCTGCCAAAGACCCCGTCGGCGATCGACTTCGAGGGGTCTTCGATTAGCGCTTCGGCATCGACCGTCTTCTTAAAGCCCAGGCCATCGCACTCGGGGCACGCGCCATAGGGCGCGTTGAACGAGAAATCGCGCGGCTGAAGGTCATCGATGGAATGCCCATGCTCCGGGCACGCCAGCGCCAGCGAATACTCCAGCAACTCGCCTTCGGTCCCCTCGGGAGCGTCGCGGTCGGGCAGCAAGTATACGTTCACATTGCCGTGCGCCAGCGCAGTCGCCTGTTCAACGGACTCGGCGATACGGCCCAGGGAGTTCTCGCGAATCACGATACGGTCGACCACGACCTCGATATCGTGCTTGAATTTCTTATCCAAATCGATAGGGTCATCAAGCGAGCGAACCTCGCCGTCAACGCGCACGCGGCTAAAGCCCTCGGCACGCAGGTCCTCAAACAGCTTGGCATACTCGCCCTTGCGACCACGAACCATCGGTGCCAGCACGAACGCGCGGCGGCCCTCCCCCGCAGCCAGGACTTTATCGGCAACCTGATCGGTCGTCTGGCGCTCGATTATGCGACCGCACTCGGGGCAGTGCGGCGTACCGACGCGAGCAAACAGCAGTCGCAGGTAATCATAAATCTCGGTTACGGTACCTACCGTCGATCGAGGATTCTTGGATGTCGTCTTTTGGTCAATCGACACGGCAGGCGACAGACCGTCAATCGAATCCAGGTCGGGCTTGTCCATCTGGCCCAAGAACTGGCGAGCATAGCTCGACAGGCTCTCAACATAACGGCGCTGGCCCTCGGCATAGATCGTGTCGAACGCTAGCGAGCTCTTGCCCGAGCCAGAAAGGCCGGTAATGACTACGAGCTGGTCGCGCGGAATGGATACATCGATATCGCGTAAGTTGTGCTCGCGCGCACCGCGAATAACGATAGAGGAATCAGACATGGAAGCTCCTTGCCTCCTATAACTTCAAATCACACTGCCGATGAGTTTAGCGCACTCAACGCGCACAGATGTTCGTAATACAAGATTCTCAGACCTTTTGCTTTGCGTATCGGGTGCTTTGTTTCTCGAAATGCCGTGGAAAGGTTAGAGTAATCTAAAACTGAACTTAATTTGCTGTAACAGAGGAACGTCCATGACCGAAGACATCCCCCTTGAAATCACTTCGAGCGACATGGCCAATCTGCCCATATTCATCGCCGTCCTTATCGTGGCCGCCGTCGTCGTGCGCGTGTATTTTTCAATCAAACACAACGAAAAGCCGCCCATTGCCCGCGTCTTTTGGTGCGCGATGCTCCTCATCCCGCTCGGCATGGTAGCTGCATGGATTACGAATCAATTGCTCGTAAATGAGGACTGTTCCCTATGGGTCCTTTCTTATTCGGCGCTCGGTGCTGCCGCCGTCATACTTCTTGTCGAGCCCTTGGTTTCGGGACTTATCGACCAAACCGATCTTGCGACGGGAACGGTTGCCTGTATTTGCCGCGACATCCTTGTCGTCGCCGCTGTTTCAGCGCTCTCGTTCGTTTCACTCGAAATTGCCTGCAACGAAACGTTCTATCGCATTCCCGCCAACTCATTCGGGTTTTCCGTTGGGCTGCTCGCGACGGTTCTGCTCTCCCTTTATTTGCTGGGACAGCGTCATGGAGGCGTCATGGCCCTCGTGCCTGTCGTCTGTTGCACCCTTGGCATTGCCGAGCACTTCGTCATAACGTTTAAAGGCGAGGCCATCCTGCCGAGCGACATTTTGGCATTGGGCACCGCAATGGAAGTAAGTGAGGGATATGAGTTCACCTTCACTGCAGGAATCGTAACCTCACTCGCCCTGCTGGAGATTTCCCTAGGGCTTCTTTCGCTTATCCGACCGCGAAAGCTCCGTACGCCCGCCCATGTCTTCCCCGCAATCGCCGCTAACCTCTGCGCTTTTCTGCTAGTGACCGTTGTGGGGCTCTTGGGCTTTTCCAACATCGACTTGGAGCAGTCGCTGGATTTTGGATTTGACCGTTGGCAGCCCATCACCACGTATGCGTCTCAGGGTTTTATCACTTCGTTCACCGAAATGGTCAACGAGTTGCCCATTGAAAAGCCCGAAGACTATACGCCCGATGAGGCGCAGAGCATCGAGCAGGAGCTCGCCGCCGCCTACGACAGCACGTATGGCTCGAGCGAGCAGCGCGCGGCGGCCGTTGCCCAGTTCAATGAAATCAAGCCGACGATTGTTGCCGTCATGAACGAGAGTTTTAGCGACCTTTCGTGCTTTGAGCAGCTCCAGGCGGCCGGGTACACCGGTCCCGCATTCTACAACTCGCTTCCCGACACACTTGTTCGCGGCACCATGCTCGCTTCGGTCACCGGCGGCGGAACGGCGAACTCCGAATTCGAATTTTTGACCGGAGCGACAACGGCCTTTGTCGGATTAGGCAAAATCCCCTATCAGCTGTATCAGATGAATAGTGTCAACAGCCTGGCAAAGGACCTTAAAGAGCTTGGGTATACCACTACCGCTATGCACCCGCAAAACCCCGTCAACTACCATCGAGATAAAATCTATCAGCAGCTGGGTTTTGGAGACTTTCTTTCAATCGGCGATTTCGAAGGTGCGCCCTATTACCATGCCGGCGTATGCGACTACGCCACCTACGACAAGATACTCGACCTGCTCAGAACCGACGAAGCCCCGCAGTTCATCTTTGACGTCACGATGCAAAATCACGGCGGCTACGACTATGGCACCGTTCCCGCCGAAGAGCTGACAAACTATTGGGTCGAGGGAGCCAGCGAGGGCGCCAATAGCGCGCTCAATACCTATCTCACCTGCATCAATGCTTCCGACCGGGACCTCGAGTACTTTATCAATGAGCTCCGCAATATCGGCAGACCGGTTGTTCTTGTCTTTTTTGGCGACCATCAGCCGAGCGCCGCAACGACTCTCAACGACGAGCTGTACCCTCAGGAAGATACGGCAAGCCACGCTTTCCGTATCTATCAGTCGACCTATTTCGTCTGGGCCAACTATGAAATCGCCGGCAATACCGAGCTCAACGTCTACGACACCGTCGGGGCAAACGAGATTGCAGCTATTACCCTTAATAAGATTGGCGCCCCGCTCACTGACTATCAAAAGGCCCTGCTTGCAACAAGGTCAGATGTGCCCACCATCAATGTCGCCGGCTATATTGGTGCCGACGGGCTGCGCTACGACTTGGAATCTGAAGACAGCCCATACGCCTCGACGATCGACAAGCTGCAGCGCATGCAATACCTCGAGTTCGCCAGCAAAGTTCAGTAAGCCCGCCCATTCGCTTGGACCCATCGTATTGCAAGCACGCTCGGCCCAAATGCATCGCAAATGACTCCCGCTCGCAAACGAGGGTACAATGACGCTCGTGTCACACCGCGGGGCTCCGGCCCCAACATATACAAAGGAGTCAAACATGGGTTGCGAGCACGCACAGGCAGCCGGCGGGCAAACGTCGCCGTCGCAATTTGAGGAGAATACGCTGTCCGAGGTCAAGCGCGTTATCGCCGTGCTTTCCGGCAAGGGCGGCGTCGGCAAGTCATTCGTCACCGGCGCCATCGCCACGGAGCTTTCCCGCCACGGTCACAAGGTCGGCGTCCTCGATGCCGATATTACCGGTCCCTCTATCCCTAAGATGTTCGGCATGAGCGGACGTCACGTCCATGCCCTCGGCAACCTTATGCTGCCCGAAATCTCCGAGCACGGCGTCAAGGTTATGAGCTCTAACCTGCTGCTCCAAAACGAAACCGACCCCGTCCTCTGGCGCGGTCCGGTTATCGCGGGTGCCATCAGACAGTTCTGGAGCGAAACCTCATGGGGCCCCATCGACTACCTGCTGGTCGACATGCCTCCGGGAACGGGCGACGTCGCCCTCACGGTCTTCCAGTCGCTGCCCGTCGATGGCATCGTCATCGTCACGAGCCCGCAGGATCTGGTCTCGATGATCGTCGCCAAGGCGGTCAACATGGCCGAGAAGATGAACGTCCCCATTCTGGGAATCGTCGAAAACATGAGCTATATCGAGTGCCCCGATTGCGGCAAGAAGATCGAAGTCTTTGGCAAGAGCAAGCTCCCCGAGGTCGCCGAGCGTTACAACCTCGAGATCCTAGGGCAGCTTCCCATCAATCCGGCACTCGCCGAGGCTTGCGATAAGGGAGAGGTTGAGACCGCACTGCCCGACGGCATGCTGCCCCAGGCTGTCTCTGCCGTCGAGGCCATTGCCCCGCACGAGACCGCCGAGGCCTAAGTGAACACAAACGCCTCCTATGACGTCTTGGTAATCGGCGGCGGGGCCTCGGGTCTCGCCGCCGCCATTACGGCTGCACGCGCAGGCAAAAGCGCCTGCATCGTTGAGCGCGATGTTGCCTGCGGCCTTAAACTCCTTGCGACCGGCAACGGCCGCTGCAACCTTTCCAACGAATCAATTGATTTCCAGCGGTACAACCACCCCGCATTCGTCGAATCCGTCATGGGCCCCCACCCCGAACAAGAGCTTATGGGTTTCTTCTCCTCGCTGGGCATCATGACAACCTCCGAGGAAGGCCGGCTGTACCCGCGCTCCCTTCGCGCGGAATCGGTGCGCGACGCGCTTCTCAACGTTTGCGACCGCCTAGGTATCACCTTAATCTGCGGAGCCAACGTTGCCTCGGCGCACAAAGCTTCCGAAGGCTGGACACTCCAAATAGACCGTCCAGCGCGGGCACTCAAGGCAAAAAAGCACGACGACCGAAAATCGGAGCTCCGCTCGCTTCGGAAAGCGCTCGCCGATGCCCCTCGCAAGAACGAGGCCCTGGAGGCACATGCCGTAATTATCGCCACGGGTGGCAACCCCACCGGTATCGCCGATACGTTTCGCCTCCCCCTCACTTCGCTGCGCCCCATCCTCTGCCCCGTATCGGCAACGGTCGTCGGCGATCGGGCGGCACTCAAGACGTTGGATGGCCTGCGCGTCCGCGCCCGCTTGACGCTCGCCCGCAATCATAATGAGCTCTGGCACGAAGACGGTGAAGTCCTGTTTCGAACCTTCGGTATCTCGGGCGTCGCTGTCTTCAACCTCTCCCGTCGTATCCAGCACGGCGATACGATCCTGCTCGACGTTTTCCCGGACCTCTCCAAAGACGAGCTGTTCGATATGCTCAACCGGCGCGTTGAGCTGCTCGGCGGCTTTTCGCCCCGCGATTCCCGTTGGCTCGACGGTATGCTCGCCCCGCAACTCTCCCGCGTCGTCTGCACGGCGTTCGAGCAGTGCCATCCAGGCTCCAACGATGTCATCCACCTGGTCTCGATCCTCAAGCACTTTAAGTTGCTCGTCGAGGGAACAGCCGAGGAGCGCTCGGCGCAGGTCACGCGTGGTGGCGTATCTGTCGAGAGCATCTCAACACCCAGTCTACGCGCGCGCAGCGCTGTCGACGCCCCGCTTTACGTCTGCGGCGAAGCGCTCGACATCGACGCCGATTGCGGAGGCTTTAACCTTGCGTGGGCCTGGCTCTCGGGCATTCGCGCTGCAAGCAGCCTGTAGCCGCGCAGTCTATAATCAAAAACGCATTCGGGCCGTCTGGGATACCGGACGGCCTCTTTCTTGCCTCTAAGGAGACCTCGATGATCGAAATCACCCAAGTCAACGCGTCGCTCGATGAAGCCGGCGATGAAAATGCCTGCCTCATTGTTGGCAAGCGAGTCGCCAAGCGCGTCCTACGTTGCAAGGACTCCGAGATCAAGTCCATCGAGCTCCACCGCAAGTCAATCGACGCCCGCAAAAAACGAGACGTCCATTTTATCCTGAGCTTTCGTGTTGAGCTGACTAGTCCCCACCTCGAGCGAGAAGCGGTCGACAGCGTTGCCGAGCGTGACCGTTCGCGCGTACGCGCGATAGAAGACGATGGGTCTTCATTCCCCACCCCCGTCTCCGACGCACCTCAAGAACGCCCTGTCGTTGTCGGCGCCGGATGCGCCGGCCTTTTCGCTGCGCTTACGCTCGCCGAAGCAGGTCTTAAGCCCTTGCTCATCGAGCGCGGCGACCCGGCATTTCGCCGCTCACATGCGATCGACCTCTTTCTAAAGGAGCGCATCCTCGACCCCGAGAGCAATATCCAGTTTGGTCTGGGCGGCGCGGGGACCTTCTCGGACGGCAAACTCAATACGGGAACCAAAAATCCCGCCCATCGCCTTATCCTCGAGACCTTCGTCGAAGCGGGCGCTCCCCGCGATATTCTGTGGGATGCCAAGCCGCATATTGGCTCCGACATCCTTCCCACAGTTGTCACCGCTATATCCCGGCGCATCGAGCAGCTCGGAGGTGTCGTCCGTTATCGAACGAAGCTCGTCGACATTCGCATCGACGCGTCTGGCACCATTGTCGGTATCGACATCCAGTCGTCCCACGACGCGACAAGCGAGTCAATCAACACAAAGCATCTCATCCTTGCTTGCGGTCATTCTGCCCGCGACGTATTCGAGGTTCTCAAAACCCATGATGTCGCCCTCGCTCAAAAGACGTTTGCCATGGGCGTTCGCATCGAACACCCGCAGCGTGATATCGATCGGGCGCAATATGGCCCCGCAGCGGGTCATCCCGCGCTCGGAGCAGCCCCCTATAAGCTCGTTGCCCATCTTCCCAACGGCCGCAGCGTGTTCTCATTCTGCATGTGTCCCGGCGGACAGGTTGTCGCCGCCTCTTCAGAGCCCGGCCATCTGTGCGTCAACGGCGCCAGTCTCAACGCCCGCGCCGGCCGCAACGCAAACGCCGCTCTCCTCGTTAACGTTACGCCCGATGATCTCCCCAGCGACGATCCTCTTGCAGGCGTAGAACTCCAGCGCATTTGCGAGCGGGCTGCCTATCGCCTTGGCGGCTCCAACTGGAACGCACCGGCACAGCTCGTCGGCGATTTCCTTGCAGAACGTGCCAGCACGACATGCGGCAAGGTAAAGCCCACCTATCCGCTCGGCGTGACTTGGACAGCAATCGATGAGTCATTGCCGCAACATATCATCGAGTCGCTTCGTCTGGGAATTCCCTTGCTCGGCAAAAAACTGCGTGGCTACGACCATCCCGATGCCGTCCTCACCGGTGTTGAGACACGCTCGAGCTCTCCGGTCACCGTTACTCGAGACCGGCAATGCCACGCTGTATCGACCCCGGGGCTCTACCCTTGCGGCGAGGGAGCCGGATATGCCGGAGGAATCATGAGCGCCGCTACCGATGGCATCCGTTGCGCCAAAGCCCTCATTGCTGATCTCTAGTCCACTAAATAGCACTGCCCCCGAACTCCGCGAGGAGCTCGGGGGCAGTGCTTTTATTTCTTAAACCGTGCACCCTGGCGTTTTCTGCCCGATGCGAACGTGGAACCCTTGCGGGCCTGCGAACGTAAGCGCTCGATCGTCTCGTCCTCAGACGCACCCTCGAGCATCGCCCGAATCTGAACGACAGCATCGCGCAGGCGCGCCGCCTCCTCAAAGTCCATGGCGGCAGAAGCGTTGCGCATATCCTCTTCCATGGTTTCGACGATCCGCACAAGCTCGTCATGCGGCAGTTCTTCCAACTGCTCCGCAAGTGTCTGCTCGGGTGCCACCGTTTCCGGCACGCCGCCCTCGCCCGACTCATCGGGCGTATAGAATGCGCCATGGCCAAGGGAGTCGCCCTTCGAGCGCCCCTTGGAACCCACGGTTTTTTCGGCTTCGGCAATAAAACTTGAGATGTCGTTGATGGCTTTGCGCACCGTCTTGGGCACAATGCCATGCTCTTCGTTATATGCCATCTGAATCTCGCGACGGCGCTGCGTCTCCTCGATGGCCTCTTTCATCGAATCGGTCACAACGTCCGCATACATGATGACTTCGCCATCGGCGTTACGGGCCGCGCGGCCAATCGTCTGAATCAGCGAACGGCGGTTGCGCAAGAAGCCTTCCTTATCGGCGTCGAGAATTGCCACCAGCGACACCTCGGGAAGGTCTAGACCCTCGCGGAGCAGGTTGATGCCAACGAGAACATCGATCTTTCCCTCGCGCAGCGTTCGCAGGATCTCGACACGGTCCATCGTCGCTGTATCGGAGTGCATGTAATTGACCTTAATGCCGGCATCAAGCAGATGGTCGGTCAGGTCCTCGGCCATGCGTTTGGTCAACGTGGTCACCAGCACGCGCTCTTTGCGGGCAACGCGCTCGCGAATCTCGTCCTCAAGATCGTCAATCTGGCCTCGGACCGGACGAACGTCGATCTTGGGATCGAGCAGGCCGGTCGGACGAATGATCTGCTCAACGTCATTTTGGCTCACTCGCAGCTCATAGTCACCCGGCGTGGCCGAAACGTAGATGAACTGGGGTATCCTTGCCTCAAACTCATCGAAACGAAGCGGGCGGTTATCGAGCGCTGAGGGCAAGCGAAAACCATGCTCCACCAGCGTCACCTTACGCGAGCGGTCACCTTCGTGCATGCCGCGAATCTGCGGCACCGTCACATGACTCTCATCGATGATGCAGAGCATGTCCTTAGGAAAGTAATCGATCAGGGTAAACGGCGGCTCACCCGGCTTGCGACCGTCCAGATGACGCGAGTAGTTCTCGATGCCGTTGCAAAAGCCCATCGTCTCGAGCATCTCAAGATCATAATCGGTGCGCTGCTGCAAACGCTGCGCCTCGAGCAACTTGTCGGTCGCCTTGAGCTCCGCCACGCGCTTCTCGCACTCTTCGCTGATCGATTTCAGAGCCGCCTTGACCTTCGGCTTCTCGGTCACGTAGTGCGATGCCGGCCATACGGGGATGGCCTCGTACTCACGAAGCATCTCACCGGTGACCTCATCGATTTCGGCGATAAGCTCGACCTCATCGCCAAAGAACTCAAACCGCAACGGATGCTCGGCATAGGGCGGATACACGTCAACGACATCGCCACGCACGCGGAACGTGCCGCGCGCCAGGTCATAATCATTGCGATCGTATTGAATATCGATGAGCGCATGGATAAAGTCATCGCGCTCGAGCGGCACCTTCTTATCGACGTTCGGTGCCAAGCCCGCATAGTCCTCAGGAGAGCCAATGCCATAGATACACGAGACCGATGCGACAACGATCACATCGCGTCGAGAGAGCAGTGACGCGGTCGCCTGATGGCGCAGCATCTCGACCTCTTCGTTAATCGAGGAGTCTTTCTCGATATATGTATCGCTTTGCGGCACATACGCCTCGGGCTGATAGTAGTCGTAATACGAGACGAAGTAGACCACGGCGTTGTTGGGAAAGAATTCTTTGAGCTCGCTCGCAAGCTGGGCAGCGAGGGTTTTGTTGGGGGCCATGACCAGCGTTGGCTTACCGAGAGCTTCGATGGTCTTGGCCATGGTAAAGGTCTTACCCGAACCGGTCACGCCAAGCAAAACCTGATAGCGGTCTCCGTCCCTCACGCCCTGCACAAGCGACTCAATGGCCTTCGGCTGGGAACCTGCAGGCTCATAGGGAGACACGACCTTAAACGGCACATCAGAGCCCTCAACGCCAAAACGTTTGAGCTCTCCGCCAACACGCTCAACTTCAAAATCCGCCATGGATACTCCTAACTCATACATCTGCAGTATACGCAGGCGGCAGGCATAGTCCTATACGAACTGGTCGGGATAGAGGGTCTTATAGCGAACCCAGGCATTATTGACGCGAATCAGATAAGCCTGCGTCTCGGGAAAGGTGATTGCATTATGAAGCGACGTGCTCTGCTGCGCCCATCCGTCGACATTGCCCATGCCGGCGTTGTAGGCGGCAATGGCACTGTCCGTCGACCCGTTGAAATAGGTTAGAAGATACGAGAGGTATGCGCAGCCAAACTCGATATTCGTAGCCGGATCGTTAAGGTTGTCGGCCGAATACTCGCCACCGTCGACAAGGCCCTTGGCGATCATATCCTGGGCAGTCTCGGGCATCAGCTGCATCAATCCCTGAGCACCCTGACTCGACTCGGCCTCGGGATCCCAATTCGATTCCGACTTAATGACAGCGCACACCAGATACGGATCCAGGTTATGCGAAATGCTGGATTGCTTTACATATACCTCGTAGTCAATCGGATACAGCGGCTTAAAGAAAGCAGCAGGAGCATACGAGTAGACGAGCGAAATAAAGCCGAAGACGAGCACAACGGCAAGTGGCGCAACGCGATACCACGTAAAGAAACGTGTCTTAGGCATCGGCCTCCTCCTTATCCGTTACATCCCCGAAGCCATGGCGCACAAGCCATGCGTCCAGTTGTTCAAAGAGCGAATTATCGCCTCCCGCATTATCGATTACCGTCGTAGCGAGATTGCAAAGCGAAGCCTCATCAGGTTGGCATGCAGAGCGAGCATCAAAATCAGAGGACCCCATACCACGATGAATGGCACGCTCGCGACGAACTGCCAAAGGAGCACTGATAACCAGAATTTCATCAGCCAGGCCAAAAGCATCCTCAAAACCAGTCGGGGCAGAAACCTCGACAACCGCAAAGGGATAACGGGGGGACGAAACCGTACAACAAACCGGATCGAGAATCCTAAGCGAAAGCTGTTCAATGAGAACGGGGTGCACAAGGTCATTGAGCCGTGCGACCGAATCAGGAGAAGCGAAAGCTCGAGAAGCGAGGATGTTACGGCGAACGCCGCCCTCCTCGTCCAAAATATCCCAGCCAAATTCTTCCGCGAGGGCATTGACGATATCGGAGCCTGGCACATACAGCGATTTGGCAAGCTCGTCCAGATCGATAAGCATGGCGCCATGAGATTCGAGATAGCGGCAGGCAGTCGACTTACCCGAAGCAATATTGCCCAAGACAAAAACGGTAAACATCAAGTCCTCCCTAACGCCAATGGGAGTTATTATCGCGCAAATACAAAAGAAGGACTCAAAATACAGCCAAACAGTAAGACAAGCCAAACGAAGGCGAGTACTTGTATTACGGCTCTCCATCAAACGTAAAAAAGGGGAGGCCGCGAGGCCTCCCCCTTCTTCAAGTCATCCGACGGCTCGGTGCCGTCCACCGGTCAGCGGCGCCCTGGCCTCCCACGGGCTGGCCCCGCAGTACTCTCGGCGCGATGGGGCTTAGCTTCCGGGTTCGGAACGGGACCGGGCGTGCCCCCCATGCTCTGGCCGCTGACCGGTGGGCGGCGCCCACCGTTACGGTGTCCTGGGTCTCACTCTACACGTGCCCTGGGGGCCGCATGGCGCATAGGGGAGGTGACTCGGGGGCATCCTCGTGCCCGGACCGCGCATGAGCGCTGGGTCCCGCGGGCCGCGAGGTGCGGTTCCGGAAGAGCTCGGGCGATTAGTGCGGCTCGGCTGAGGACGTCGCCGTCCTTGCACCTGCCGTCTATCGACCAGGTAGTCTACCTGGGCCCTTACCGGAAGGAGAACTAATCCCTGGAACGGCTTCCCGCTTAGATGCCTTCAGCGGTTATCCGCGCCGCACGCGGCTACCCGGCCGTGCCGTTGGTCGACAACCGGTTCACCGGAGGTGCGTCCACCCCGGTCCTCTCGTACTGGGGGCAGCCTCCATCGATTCTCCTGCGCCCACGGAGGATAGGGACCGAACTGTCTCACGACGTTCTGAACCCAGCTCGCGTACCGCTTTAAACGGCGAACAGCCGTACCCTTGGGACCTGCTCCAGCCCCAGGATGCGATGAGCCGACATCGAGGTGCCAAACCTTGCCGTCGATGTGGACTCTTGGGCAAGATCAGCCTGTTATCCCCGGAGTACCTTTTATCCGTTGAGCGACGGCCCACCCACTCGGGGCCGCCGGATCACTAGAGCCTGCTTTCGCACCTGCTCGGCTTGTGGGCCTCGCAGTCAAGCCCGCTTGTACTCTTGCATTCAAAAGGACGGTTGCCGACCGTCCCGAGCGGACCTTCGCGCGCCTCCGTTACCCTTTAGGAGGCGACCGCCCCAGTCAAACTGCCCGCCTGGCACGGTCCCCGAGCCGGTTGACGGCCTCGGGTTAGGACGCCGGTCGCGCGAGGGCAGTATTCCAAGGGCGGCTCCCCGGGGGCTGGCGCCTCCGGATCTGTGCCTCCTGCCTATCCTCTACACGCGGGACCAGCGGCCAATGCCAAGCTGCAGTGAAGGTTCACGGGGTCTTTCCGTCCTTCCGCGGGTAAGTCGCATCTTCACGACCAGTGCAATTTCACCGGGTCCATGGTCGAGACAGCGCCCAAGTCGTTGCGCCTTTCGTGCAGGTCGGAACTTACCCGACAAGGAATTTCGCTACCTTAGGACCGTTATAGTTACGGCCGCCGTTTACCGGGGCTTGGCTTCGGGGCTTCGCCTTGCGGCTAACTCCTCCGCGTGACCTTCCGGCACCGGGCAGGCGTCAGACCCTATACGTCGCCTTGCGGCTTCTGCAGAGTCCTGTGTTTTTGGTAAACAGTCGCTTGGGCCTCTCCACTGCGGCCCGCCTCCGCTCCCCGGGCAAGCCGGTTCACGTACGCGCGGGCACCCCTTCTCCCGAAGTTACGGGGCCATTGTGCCGAGTTCCTTGACCATGGTTGACCCGATCGCCTCGGTATGTTCTACCCACCCACCTGTGTCGGTTTGCGGTACGGGCGCGCACGCGCCTGCCTAGGGGTTTTTCTAGGGACCTCGGGCTCACTCGCTTCGCTTGATCGCTTCGTCCGGAGCCTCGCCCTCAATGCGGACCGGATTTCCCTGGTCCGCGGGCCGCGCTCCATCACGGGGACGTCCAGAACCCCGCCGAGCCACCCCCATCCGTCGCCCCGTCGGTCGTAGCGCCGCGTGCGCGGTGCAGGAATGTCTGCCTGCTGCGCGTCGGCTACGCCTCCCGGCCTCGCCTTAGCCCCCGACTGACCCTGGGAGGATTAGCCTTGCCCAGGAAACCTCGGGTTCACGGCGGACGAGTTACTCTCTCGTCTCTCGCTACTCATGCCAGCATTCTCACTCCCATGCGCTCCACCGTCGGTCGCCCTCCGGCTTCTCCGCCCATGGGAAGCTCCCCTACCGATTCTAATGAATTAAAATCCCGCCGCTTCGGTGTCCAGCTTAGCCCCGTGTATTGTCGGCGCATGTCCACTCGACCAGTGAGCTGTTACGCACTCTTTGAATGGATGGCTGCTTCTAAGCCAACATCCTGGTTGTCTGGGCGGACGCACATCCTTTGCCACTCGGCTGGAACTTGGGGACCTTAGCGGGCGGTCCGGGCTGTTTCCCTCTCGAGCACACAGCTTAGCCCACATGCTCTGACTGCCGCGCTCTGGGCCGCCGGCATTCGGAGTTCGGTTGGATTCGGTAGGCGGCGAAGCCCCCTCGTCCATCCGGTGCTCTACCTCCGGCGGTGAACGCGCGACGCTAGCCCTAAAGCTATTTCGGGGAGAACGAGATATCTCCGGGTTTGATTGGCCTTTCACCCCTATCCGCAGGTCATCGCCGCCGTTTTCAACCGACGTGCGTTCGGCCCTCCACGGGGTCTTACCCCCGCTTCAGCCTGCCCACGGATAGCTCACCCGGCTTCGCGTCCGCGGCGCGGGACTCAAGTCGCCCTGTTAAGGCTCGCTTTCGCTCCGGCTCCCTTTCGGTTAACCTCGCCCCGCGCCAGCGACTCGCTGGCTCATTCTACAAAAGGCACGCCGTCACACCCCGAAGGGTGCTCCGACTGCTCGTGGGCGCACGGTTTCAGGTACTGTTTCACTCCCCTCCCGGGGTGCTTTTCACCTTTCCCTCACGGTACTGGTGCGCTATCGGTCACAGGGTAGTACTCAGGCTTGGATGGTGGTCCACCCAGGTTCGGACCGGGTTTCACGTGCCCGGCCCTACTCAGGGACCGCGTCGCGCCGTCCGGTCTGGGTTCGCGTACGGGGCTGTCACCCGCTGCGGCCGGCCCTCCCATGCCGTTCCGCTCCCCAGCCGGACCTGCGCCCGGGGGCGGCAGCCCCCGGATGCGCGGCCCTGCAACCCCGTCGGCGGAACCCCTGCCGGGTATGCCCGCTCGACGGTTTGGCCATCGGTCCCCTTTCGCTCGCCGCTACTCGGGGAGTCTCGAGATTGATTTCCTCTCCTCCGGGTACTTAGATGTTTCAGTTCCCCGGGTTGTCCTCCCCGCCCCTATGTGTTCGGGGTGGGGATATGCACACTGCTGTGCATGGGTTCGCCCATTCGGAGACCCCCGGGTCGAAGGATGTGTGCTCCTCGCCGGGGATTATCGCAGCTTGCCGCGTCCTTCATCGGCTCCCTGTGCCAAGGCATCCGCCGTGCGCCCGTGGTATCTTGCGGGACCGCACTCGGGCCCGCGGGATATCCACGTGTCGCTAAAATTAATTAATCGATATCATGAATAGCGCTCGTATGTCGCAATTCGGGTATCTCATACCGCGGCACAGTAGTTGAACTGTGCTCGCGATCAGATGCTCCTCACTCATATATAAGTGAATTCTTCTTGTTTGGATCGGATGAATGATTGCTATCATTCTCTGTTTTAATCGCAGAAAAGAATCGAGTCTGGAAGAATGATCTTCCATCTCTCTCCTATCGCTATGCGGCTCTCAAGGTACGCGGGTGCGACCCCGGGGACCGGGTGCTGCGGGGACGTGCCGGGGAGACATCGACCGGACGGGCTCCTGCCCTCCATTCGAGTTAAGTTGATCTCTCTAAGAACGTATCTCCCTAGAAAGGAGGTGATCCAGCCGCACCTTCCGGTACGGCTACCTTGTTACGACTTCACCCCCCTCACCCTCCACACCTTCGGCGCCTCCCCCCTTGCGGTTGGGCCGGCGACTTCGGGTGCAGACGACTCGGGTGGTGTGACGGGCGGTGTGTACAAGGCCCGGGAACGCATTCACCGCGGCATGCTGATCCGCGATTACTAGCAACTCCGACTTCATGGGGGCGGGTTGCAGCCCCCAATCCGAACTGGGGCCGGCTTTCCGGGATCCGCTCCCCCTCGCGGGGTGGCATCCCTCTGTACCGGCCATTGTAGCACGTGTGCAGCCCAGGGCATAAGGGGCATGATGACTTGACGTCGTCCCCGCCCTCCTCCGCCTTGACGGCGGCGGTCCCGCGTGGGTTCCCGGCATCACCCGATGGCAACACGCGGCGGGGGTTGCGCTCGTTGCGGGACTTAACCCAACATCTCACGACACGAGCTGACGACAGCCATGCACCACCTGTATGGGCTCCTCTCGGCCACGGGGTCTCCCCCGCTTCACCCATATGTCAAGCCCTGGTAAGGTTCTTCGCGTTGCTTCGAATTAAGCCACATGCTCCGCTGCTTGTGCGGGCCCCCGTCAATTCCTTTGAGTTTTAGCCTTGCGGCCGTACTCCCCAGGCGGGACGCTTAATGCGTTGGCTGCGGCACGGGGGGATCGTCCCCCCACACCTAGCGTCCATCGTTTACGGCTGGGACTACCAGGGTATCTAATCCTGTTCGCTCCCCCAGCTTTCGCGCCTCAGCGTCGGTCTCGGCCCAGAGGGCCGCCTTCGCCACCGGTGTTCCACCCGATATCTGCGCATTCCACCGCTACACCGGGTGTTCCACCCTCCCCTACCGGACCCAAGCCGCGGAGGTTCCGGGGGCTTCGGGGGGTTGAGCCCCCCGCTTCGACCCCCGGCCTGCCGGGCCGCCTACGCGCGCTTTACGCCCAATGAATCCGGATAACGCTCGCCCCCTACGTATTACCGCGGCTGCTGGCACGTAGTTAGCCGGGGCTTCTTCTGCAGGTACAGTCTTGACTCTTCCCTGCTGAAAGCGGTTTACGACCCGAAGGCCTCCGTCCCGCACGCGGCGTCGCTGCGTCAGGGTTCCCCCCATTGCGCAAGATTCCCCACTGCTGCCTCCCGTAGGAGTCTGGGCCGTGTCTCAGTCCCAATCTGGCCGGTCGGTCTCTCAACCCGGCTACCCGTTGTCGGCACGGTGGGCCGTCACCCCGCCGTCTACCTGATGGGCCGCGGAGCCATCCCCTCCCGTCGGGGCTTTAGCCCGGGCGCCATGCGGCGCCCGGGGGTATCCGGTATTACCCGTCCTTTCGGGCGGCTATCCCGGGGGAGGGGGCAGGTTCTCCACGTGTTACTCAGCCGTTCGCCACTCGCTTCCCTCCGGAGAGGGGTGCCGTTCGACTTGCATGTGTTAGGCGCGCCGCCAGCGTTCATCCTGAGCCAGGATCGAACTCTCCGTCCAAAATATATGGGCTTCGAGCCCGTCCGGTCCTCACAACTGTTACGCTGATCGGTTCCGTTCGATTCATATGGTTCTAGTATAGGAAAAGGAATTTCTCGGGGCCGCCTCTCGGCGGCCTTGCGAAAAACAAATCCAAGTTAGACCATTTCAAATGGTTCGATGTCTGCCCGGATGCGACACATCTGGTGTGTCCATCCTCGCAGTATCCGGTTCTCAAGGTGCACGCCTGCGCGGCTGATCCGGTTCCACCGGGCCGCGCGGCAAGGAGATATATTGCCAGACCG
>BREX01000019.1 GCA_023708985.1 Collinsella sp. | reverse complement strand
GCCCTCGCGGCCTAGTCGCTATTTAGGGCGTCCAAGATTTGGGACGCAGTTCACTTTTTGGGACGGGGCTTTTTTAGCTACTTTCGCCGCCCTGCCTGCGCACCCTCAAAGTAGTCAAAAAGCCCCGTCCCAAAAAGACTAACAAAACGAGGCCCTGGCCAAACGGCCAGGGCCTCACTAACCTTTATTCCGTTTTAAACAACGGGCTGATTGCGCGCAGGAGGGTGCCCCGGGGCGGCGGGGTATTTCCTCCGCGCGCAGTTTCGCAGCGAAGCGAGAATGTTTGAGCACGGAGGAATTACCCCGACGCCCCGGGGCACCCTCCGTCAGTAACCGTTCCTACTCCAGCTCAAACGCACCCGTGTACAGCTGGTAGTAGTACCCGCGCTTGGCGATCAGCTCGTCGTGGTTGCCGCGCTCGATGATGCGGCCGTGGTCCAGACAGATGATCGCGTCGGAGTTGCGCACGGTGGACAGGCGGTGTGCGATGACAAACGTCGTGCGGCCCTCCATGAGCTTATCCATGCCCGCCTGCACGATGGCCTCGGTGCGGGTGTCGATGGAGCTCGTGGCCTCGTCTAGAATCATCGCCGGCGGATCGGCGACGGCGGCGCGGGCGATCGAGATCAGCTGGCGCTGGCCCTGCGACAGCTGTGCGCCGTTGCCGGTGAGCATCGTGTCGTAGCCGTCGGGCAGGCGGGTGATAAAGTCGTCTGCGCCCGCGAGCTTGGCCGCCGCGATGCACTCCTCGTCGGTCGCATCCAGGTTGCCGTAGCGGATGTTGTCCATCACGGTGCCGGTGAACAGGTTCACGTCCTGCAGCACGACGCCCAGCGAGCGGCGCAGATCGGCCTTGCGGATCTTATTGACGTTGATGCCGTCGTAGCGAATCTTGCCGTCGGCGATGTCATAGAAGCGGTTGATGAGGTTGGTGATGGTCGTCTTACCGGCACCGGTGGCGCCGACAAACGCGACCTTCTGACCCGGCTCGGCAAACACGGACACGCCGTGCAGGACCTCGTGGTCGGGGGTGTAGCCAAAGTCGACGTTGTCCATGACCAAGTCGCCGCGCAGCGGGACGTACTCGATCTCGCCGGTTGCGCGGTGCGGATGTTTCCACGCCCACATGCCGGTGTGGTGGTCAGCCTCCTCGAACTCCCAAGTCTCGGGGTTCACCTGTGCGTTGACGAGCGTCACGTAGCCTTCGTCGGCCTCGGGCTTCTCGTCGATGAGCTCAAAGATGCGGTCGGCGCCGGCGAGGCCCATGACCACGGCGTTGATCTGCTGCGAGATCTGGCCGATCTGTCCGCAGAACTGCTTGGTCATGTTGAGGAACGGCACCACGACGGCGATGGACAGCGCCATGCCCGAGATGCTCAGGTTGGGCACGCCCAGCGCCAGGAAAATGCCGCCCGCCAGTGCGACCAGCACGTAGAGCAGGTTGCCCAGGTTCATAAGGATGGGCATGAGGATGTTGGCGTACATGTTGGCCTTCTGGGAGACCTCGAAGAGCTTTTCGTTGCGCTCGTCAAAATCGGCCTCGGCGGCAGACTCGTGGCAGAACGCCTTGACGACCTTCTGGCCGTTCATGACCTCCTCGATATGGCCCTCGACCACGCCGAGCTCGGTCTGCTGCGCAATGAAGAAGCGCGCGGAGTTGGAGCCGAGCAGCTTGGTCATAAAGGTCATAAAGGCGACGCCGGCGATGATGACCAGGCACATCCACACGCTGTAGTACAGCATGATAAAGAACACCGTGACGATGATGATGATCGTCATGAGCAGGTTGGGCAGCGACTGGCTGATCATCTGACGCAGCGTGTCGATGTCGTTGGTGTAGTGGCTCATGATATCGCCGCGCTGGTGCGTGTCGAAGTAGCGGATCGGCAGGTCCTGCATGCGGTTGAACATCATCTCGCGCAGCTTCTCCAGCGAGCCCTGCGTGACGATAGCCATGGCGCGGTTCCAGAAGAGCGAGGACAGGACGCCGACGCCGTAGATGCAGGCGAGGGTGGTCACGAGCTGTGCGATCTTGGGCTGCGCGGCTTCCCAATCGCCCGACTGCCACGATTCGCCAATAATTTGCAGGGCGCTCTGCAGGAAGGTCGCGCCGATGGAGTTGATGATGGCGCAGAGCACCACGCCGGCGACGACGAGGGGCAAAAGCACGGGATAGAAGCCAAAGAGCGTCTTGATGAGGCGCGACATGGTGCCGCCCTTGCGGTTGAGCGCGCGCTCGGCGGTCGTTGCCTTACTCATGGGCCTCGCCTCCTTCCTGGGTCTGAGCTTGCGTTGCGGTCATGTCGGTGTTGTCTGCCGCCGTGTTCGCGTCGCCAGAGACGTCGTCGGCGTCTTGCGTACCTTCGGCAGACATCTTGTTTTGCGAGGTAAAGGTCTCGCGGTAGATCTCGCTCGTCTTGAGCAGCTCTTCGTGGTTGCCGATCTGTGCGATGCGGCCGCCCTCCATGACAATGATGCGGTCTGCGTCCTGCACGGAGCTGATGCGCTGGGCGATGATGATCTTGGTCGTGTTGGGCAGATAGCTTGCCAGCCCTGCGCGAATCTTGGCGTCGGTCTTGGTGTCGACGGCGCTGGTGGAGTCGTCCAGGATTAAGATCTTGGGGCGACGCAGCAGGGCACGCGCGATGCACAGGCGCTGCTTCTGACCGCCGGAAACATTGGAGCCGCCCTGCTCGATCCAGGTGTCATAGCCCTTGGGGAAACCGTCGACAAACTCGTCGGCGCAGGCCAGATGCGCTGCCTCGCGGACTTCCTCGTCGGTGGCGTTCGGGTCGCCCCAACGCAGGTTCTCGGCGATGGTGCCGCTAAACAGCACGTTTTTCTGCAGCACCATGGCGACCTGGTGACGCAGCGCGTCCAGGTCGTAGTCGCGCACGTCCACGCCGCCCACGCGCACAGCGCCTTCGGTGGTGTCGTACAGGCGGGCGATGAGGTTGACGAGCGTGGACTTGGCCGAGCCGGTGCCGCCGATGATGCCGATGGTCTCGCCGCTCGTAATGTGCAGGTCGATATCGTCGAGCGCCTGGCGCTTCGCATGCTTGGAATACTTAAAGCTCACGTGGTCAAAGTCGATGGAACCGTCGGCAACCTCGAGCACGGGCTCGGCGGGATCGGCGATCGTGGGCTCGGCGGCCAGCACCTCGGCAATGCGGTGTGCCGATTCGTCGGCCATGGTCACCATGACAAAGATCATCGACAGCTGCATCAGGCTCATGAGAATCTGGAAACCATAGGTAAAGGTCGAGGAGAGCTGGCCCACGTCGAACAGCGTGCCCTGGCTCGTGATGATGAGCTTGGAGCCCAGGTAGATGATGACGACAAACGCGCCGTTGACGCAGATGTTCATCATGGGGTTGTTAAAGGCGAGCAGCTTCTCGGCGCGGGTGAAGTCCATCTGGACGTCGCGCGCGGCGGTCGCGAACTTCTCCTTCTCAAAGTCTTCGCGCACATAGCTCTTGACCACGTGCATGCCGGTGACGTTTTCCTCGACGGACTCGTTAAGGGCATCGTACTTGTGGAACACGCGCGAGAAGATGGGGCGCACCTTAAAGATGATAAAGAACAGTCCAAAGCCCAGCAGCGGAATGATGACCAGGTAGACCATGGCGACGCTGCCGCCCATGATAAACGCCATGGTAAAGGCGAAGATCAATACCAGCGGCGCGCGCACGGCGATACGGATGATCATCATAAAGGCCTGCTGCACGTTGTTGATATCGGTGGTCAGGCGCGTGACGAGCGAGGAGCTCGAGAACTCATCGATGTTGGCAAAGCTGAACGTCTGGATCTTGTAGAACAGGTCGTGACGCAGGTTCTTGGCGAACCCGCAGCTCGCATGGCTGCAGGTGACGCCGGCCGCGGCGCCAAAAGCAAGCGACGTCAGCGCGATGAGCACCAAAAAGCCTGCGGTGGGAAGCATCTCGGCTACGGTGGCGCCATCTTTGATGGCATCGATCAGGTTGGCGGTGATAAATGGAATCAGCATCTCGCAGAGCACCTCGCCAAGCACGAGCAATGGCGTGGCAACAGTGACTTTCATATAGTCGCGGATGCTGCCCATGAGGGTTTTAATCATCCAGTTCCTCCCAGGTTACACGGATTTTCTCGAGCATTTCGGCGAGCTGCTCGCGCTCGTCGTGGGTGAGGGCACTAAAGGCCTGCTCTCTAAAGCGAATGCGGGCCGCCTGCTCTACGTGGGCCTTTTCCCATCCCGCTTCGGTCAGGCGAATGGTGAGCTGCCGCCGGTCTTTGGGATTGCGGCTGCGCTCGATAAGGCCGGCGCATTCGATCTTGGAGAGAATCTCGGAAAGCGAACCGGGCTTAAGATCAAAGTGCAGGCCTAGTTCCTGCTGTGACATCTCGCCGTTTGGCTGCTTGGCGAGCAAGCAGACGATGGGGGCCTTTCCCGAGGCGCCGCCGCCGTGAAAGTGCAGAAAGTGGCCGCAGAAGCCCAGCCCGTTTAGGATGTGCTTGGCGAGCGCGTCTGATTGGGACTGTGCCGCGGGCGCATCTGCGGGTTCATGGGGGTCGCCGCCCGGCGTGTGGGGGCAGAGGCCGATGTGGTCATCGCACATGGTGTCGCTCCTTTCTTTAGTTAGGTAGTGCAATTGTTTTGTGCCTAACTAATTTAGGAGTGCAAGAAATAAATGTCAAGGTACCAAACTTATTAAGTTACGGCGTTTTACCAAACGCCGTAACCGCTCGACGCTGCAAACGCTCCTAAGCGGCAATCTGATCCCTTGGGGACGAAGGAAAAGGTATCGTTTTGGGCTGCGATGATGCCTTTCGAAGCGGCCTTGCCAAAAACTATGCCTAATTACTACGATGAATCCAGCATCGCTGACCACAACAGCTGTTTCTGAAAAAACGCAAGCTATCTACCTGCGGTTTTGTTGGAGAGAAATTCGCTGTGGTTGGAGGCGGGCGGTTAAACGTAGTAAATAGGCATAGTTTTGAAATGGCGCTATATGAGTAGCATCAACTAGGCCGCTATGGAGCAAACAGCCCCCATTTCCGAAACCTTTCCGCAACAATTTGACCTCCACGGCGCCACCGCCCGCTCGCAATGCCCCCTGCGCTACACTTAGTCGCACTGTGGCGCTGCCGCGCCGCGCCCGAAACAAGGGAGACCCTCATGAAGAACACTCAGCTGCTGCTGATCAACGATATGTGCGGCTACGGCAAGGTCGCGCTTTCCGCCATGCTGCCGGTACTGTCGCACATGGGCTACCGTATCCATAACTTGCCGACGGCGCTCGTTTCCGACACGCTCAACTACCCCAAGTTCTACATCCACGACACCACCGAGTACGTGCGCCAAAGCCTCGCTATCTGGGAGGAGCTCGGCTTTGAGTTCGACGCCATCTCGACCGGCTTTATCGTGACCGAGGAAGAGACGCGCATCATCTCGGACTTTTGCCACCGCCGCGCGCAAAAGGGCACCAAGGTGTTCGTCGACCCCATCATGGGCGACAACGGCAAGCTCTATGCGGGCGTGCCCGAGTCCACGATTGGCCTTATGCGGCATCTTCTGGAGTGCGCAGACTACGCGGTGCCTAACTATACCGAGGCGTGCCTGCTTGCCGATAGGCCTATTGCCGAGGAAATTACGCCCGATGAGGGCCGCGCCCTTGTGGACGCCGTGCGCGAGCTGGGTGCCAAGTCGGTGGTCATTACGAGCGCCGTGGTCAATGGCACGAACGCGGTTATCGGTTACGACCATGTAGCGGGGGAGTACTTTATGATTCCCTTTGAGCTCATTCCGGTCTATTTCCCGGGCACGGGCGACACGTTCTCGGCGGTGCTCGTCGGCCGCGTTATGGCAGGTTGGAGTCTGCAGCGCGCGACGTCCGATGCCATGCGTGTGGTGGCTGAGCTTATCGAGCGCAATGCCGACCAGGAGGACAAGTCGGCCGGCCTTCCCATCGAAGCCTGCCTGGATGTGATTGACCATGAGTAACGCTGGCGAGGGCGGCGCCAAGCCTGCGGGCGGGGGCAAGCCGCTCGGCGCGCCGCGGGACAAACGTCCGCGTATCCGCGTGAGCTGCGTGGACCAGCTGGGAACGTGCCGCTGCCATCATGGTCACAAGCCGGGCGACGTTTTTGACTTCGACCGAGACCGCGGCAAGATGTGCGCCATGGCCTGCCATGTGGGCTTTCCCTATATCGATATCCTGCGCTATGGCGGAACCGTGCCTGGCAACGAGCCCGGCACGGCAAAGTTCTGCTGTCCCGAGGTCGACACGTTGAGCGTCTGGCTTGCCGAGATCGTCGACGAATAGCCGGATGTGACAAAGGGGCGGGCCCTTTGTCGCATCCGCCGATGGTGCCCCTTCTTTTTTGCCTATAATCCTAAATCTCTGCATTTCATCCGATATTAGGTTCTAAAAACTCTGCATTTCATCGATAATCAAGCATATAAACCTTGCATTTCATTTGATGACACTGAGGGGAGAGCCTATGCTGCGTAGGAAAATAGCGGCAGAGCTGGAGCGTTGGCTGAAGTCTGCCGAGCAAAAGGCCTTATTCATTACGGGTTCTCGCCAGATCGGCAAAAGTTATTCGATTCGCGCATTTGGCAAAGCCAGCCATGCAACCTACATCGAACTCAACCTCATGGAAAACCGCCAGGCAAAAGACGCCCTTCTCGGGGCGAGGGATGCTGATGACTTCATCAGCAGGGTGACGCTTCTCACGGGCAAGTCGATAGCGCCGGGCAAAACTCTCGTATTTATCGATGAGGTGCAGGAGGCGCCGGACATCATGACGATGGCCAAGTTCCTTGTCGAGGACGGCCGTTGTCGCTGGGCATTCTCGGGATCCATGCTTGGGACCCAATTCAAGGGCGTCAGGTCTTATCCCGTGGGGTACGTCCATGAGCTCAGGATGTTCCCGCTGGATTTTGAGGAGTTCAGCTGGGCGATTGGGGTGAGCGAAGAGGCGAGGCGCTCGATTCGCGATGCGTGCCGCAACGAGACGCCGGTTCCTGGTTATATTCACGACGCAATGATGGCAAACTTTAGGACCTATATCGTCGTTGGCGGTATGCCGGAGGTCGTGCAGCGATTCCTCGACACGCAGGGTGATCTGGCGTCCGTCCACCAGCTTCAGTCCGAGCTGAACGGGCAATACCGTCGGGATATCTCAAAATACGCGAACGGACGCGCGCTCCAGGTGCAGAGCATCTTCGACCAACTGCCCGTCATGTTGGAGGGCGAGAACAAGCGTTTCGTGCTCAACTCCATAGATTCCAAGGCGCATTACGAGAAATACCAGCGAGATTTTGTCTGGCTTGTCGATGCCGGCGTCGCTCTCAAGACCGACATCGTGACCGAGCCCAAGTCCCCACTGCTTAAGACGGCACGGCCGTCCCAGTTCAAGCTGTACCAGTCCGATACCGGGATGCTGATGGCCCGATATCCCATCGGGGTCGCCCAGGCGGCGTACCTCGACAGCAAGGAGCCCAACCTCGGCGGCGTGTACGAAAACGTGGTGGCTCAGCAGCTGGCTGCCCAAAATCGCCAGCTTTACTACTATCAGACAAAAAAGCGCGGTGAAGTGGACTTTGTGGTTGACGGACCGGATGGAACGGCTGTTCCGATCGAGGTTAAATCGGGCTCCTATTACCATGCACACGCCGCGTTGAACCATGTGCTTGAAACGGCCGAGTATGGCGTAAAGCGTGGGATTGTTTTCTCGAGAGGCAACGTTGAGCGCAACGGCGCTGTTCTCTATCTGCCTCTGTATGCGACTTGGACCCTTCCGGATGTTTTGGGCGACTCCCGTGCTGAGGGGATAAAGCTGGAGGTCAAACCCGTCTAGGGCCAGTTCCGAATGCCCGGCAACGAGCCCGGTACGGCCAAGTTCTGCTGCCCCGAGGTCGATACGTTAAACGTCTGGCTCGCCGAGATCGTCAACGAGTAATCGAGCGAGGATTTTCTCCCGCCAAGATAACGAGGGTGGATTATCTCCCGTTTTGGACGCAGTTTCGCGCTCAAAGTGGTAGAAAATCCACGCTCGATTTGTATGCGGGAGAAAATCCTCGCTCGCTGCATGTCGATGGTGCGGTTCGTGTGCTCGCGAGCCTACAGTTGTTCGAGCATAGCGGTGCAGCCGGCGAGCACGTCGCGGTAGGTGGCATCGAAGTTGCCGGTGTACCAGGGATCGGCCACGTCGCCGGGGCGCTCGGTCCAATCGAGCAAGCGCGTAATCTTGCCGTCGGGGTCGTCGCCAAAGATGCGACGCAGGCCGCGCGCGTTCTCAGCATCCATATAGACAATGTGATCCCAGTCGCCATACTCCGCGCGACGCACCTGGCGCGCGCGATGTGCTACGACGGGAATCCCGACCTCGCGCAGCTTGGCGACGGTGCCGTGATGCGGCGGGTTGCCGATCTCCTCAGTCGAGGTCGCTGCGGAATCGATGACGAACTCCGCCTCGCGCCCGGCACGGCGCACCAGCTCAGTAAACACCGACTCAGCCATCGTCGAGCGGCAGATGTTCCCATGGC
Source organism: Collinsella sp. (assembly GCA_023708985.1). GTDB lineage: Bacteria > Actinomycetota > Coriobacteriia > Coriobacteriales > Coriobacteriaceae > Collinsella. The sequence goes on along the minus strand of BREX01000019.1, from coordinate 39,841 downwards.
AGATAAACAGTACACGTTGCATAGAACGATACCTTTCATATAGAGGGCTGCTAAAGAGTCGAAGCCGGGCGCGTGCCAAGTTTTATTTCTTGGCCAGCTTGAAGTAGCGCTCAAATATCAATTCGAAAACGTAATAGAACATCAATCGACTGTCGAGGTCCATGCTGCCCAAGCGAATTTCTTTTTGCACGGTGTAGATAGGGTAGTCGGCTAGTTTCGAGAGAGAATTTCGAGAAAAGCCGGTGAGCGTGACGACCTTGCATCCGCGCGTTTTGGCTATCGATGTGGCGTCAATAGACACCTGCGTCTCGCCGCTTACGGAAACGCTGAAGACCAGGTCGTTTTTGCCGAGGAGTTCTGCGTAATGCCTCATGACGTGGCGTTCACTGAGCGTGTCGGTATTCTTGCCCATTATTTTGAGCTTTTCAGCCATCTCGAGGCACGGGTATTTCGAAAAGCCCGAGCAAAAGAACACGATATGCGAGGCGTCCTGGATAAGACTCACAACCGAATCGATGACTCGATCGTTAAGCAGATCTTTGGTCTGTACGAGCTGGGTATCAAGAGGAAGCGTCTCGATAGTGAATCGATTGCGGTCGAGCGAGGCGGAATACGATTGTTTGAGCTCCGTAAACCCCGAGAAGCCAAGCTTATGAGCAAGCCTGACGATTGTATTGGGAGCGACGAAGAACCGTTCAGCAACGCTCTTAAGCGTGACATCGTCAATATCATCACGCAGCTCGATGATGTAGCGCATGATCTCGCTTTCGAGATCGTTGAGCTTGCTCTCGCCAGCTCGCACATGATCATAAAAAGATTCTTGATCTTTCATAAGATGTTTCAGCCCCTCGCACCTCGTCGTACATATGGTACCGCTTTGTGTAGCCAGGAGAGAAATCGGTAATCGGTCAAGATTGCCTATTGCCTATGAACTGGGCAAACGCGCGTGTTTGCCTTCACATATCTGTGTCGTGAGCGAAATCATGTGTCCCCGTTTCGCATTGGCTCACACGGGGACTCGCAAATGACCTTATGTCGCAAAATATCAATCGGAACGAAGCAAGCCGAGGACAACCGCGGAGCCCAAGGTCTTCGAGAACACCGATCAGCCAACCCTGGAGGGACGGAACATGAAGGATAAGCTCAATATTGTGATCGTTGGCGGCGGCTCCACGTGGTGCCCTGGCATTCTTAAAGCCCTGACCAAGCACATGGACATTCTGCCGCTGAACCGCGTGATGCTCTATGACATCGATGCCGAGCGTCAGCGTCCGATCGGCGAGTTTGGCAAGATCCTCTTCGCCGAGGAGGAGCCCGGTGTGGAGTTTGGTTACACCACCGATAAGGACGAGGCTTACACCGACGTCGACTTTGTGCTCTGCCAGATTCGTACCGGCGGCTACGAGATGCGTAGCAAGGACGAGAAGATTCCGCTGCATATGGGAATCATCGGCCAGGAAACGGTGGGCCCTGGCGGCATGGCTTACGGTATGCGCTCCATGCATGACATGGTTGAGATCGTCAACGACGTTCGCGCTCATAGCCCGGAGGCGTGGATTATCAACTACACCAACCCGGCTGCTATTGTGGCATATGGTCTCGAGCGCGTCCTGCCCGATGAGCATCGCGTCCTCAACATCTGCGACCAGCCTGTCAACCTCATGCGCTCTTACGGTCGCCTGCTCGGTCGCGATATGAGCAAGACGGAGCCCGTGTACTTCGGCCTCAATCACTTCGGTTGGTTCAAGCACATCTACGATGAAGAGGGTCATGACCTCGTCCCGCAGATTAAGGAGTACACAGAGAAGAACGGCTTCCTTCCTGCCGATGCCGAGCAGCGTGACCAGTCCTGGCTTGATACCTACGCCATGGTCAAGGACATGCTCGAGGACTTCCCCGACTATCTGCCCAACACTTATCTGCAGTACTATCTGTATCCCGAGTACAAGGTCGCTCACCTCGACCCCGACTACACTCGCTCCGACGAGGTTATCAACGGCCGTGAGAAGCGCGTGTTCGCCGAGTGCGAGCGTGTTGCCAAAGTCGGCACCGCAAAGAACTCCTCGGTTGTGCAAAACGACGCTCATGGCGATATGATCGTGGAAATCACCTCGGCCATTTATCGCAACACCAACAAGACCTTCATTGTCATTGTGCCCAACAACGGCATTATCGAGGGTATGCCCGATGACGCCATGGTCGAGGTCGCGGCAAGCGTGGGCGCCAATGGCCCGCAGCCCTATGCTGTTGGCAAGATCGGTACCTTCTATCGCGGCCTTATGGAGAACCAGTACGCCTATGAGCGCCTGACTGTTGAGGCTTGGATGGAGGGTTCCTACGAGAAGGCTCTGCAGGCACTCACGCTTAATCGTCTGGTCGGTGACGCCAAGAAGGCTCGCAAAGTGCTCGACAAGCTCATCGAGGCCAATAAGGATTACTGGCCGGAGCTTAAGTAGTTAGTTCCATAGCGCTTGATAACTGTTATGGGGCGTGTGGGCTGTAGAGCTGCACGCCCCGTTTCTTTAAGAGGGGTATCCCATGAACAAAGATGAGCTGCTGGCAAAGTTCCAGCGCCTGGGCAAAGTCCTCATGACGCCTGTCTTGATCCTGCCAATCGCCGGCATCCTTCAGGGCTTTGGCAATGCCTTTACCAGCCCCACCCTTACGGCAGCTGTTCCCTGGCTTGCTGCTCCGGGCTTTGCGATCTTCTTTTCGATTCTCAAGGCCGCTGCCAGCATCGTTATGAACAACATCCCGGTTATCTTCTCGATTTGTCTCGCCTATGGCTTCGCCAAGTCCGAGAAGGCCACCGCGGCGCTTTGTGGCTTTTTGGGCTACATGTGCATGAACTCCGTGATGGGCACGTTCCTTACGGCGACTGGCGTTATCGATCCCGCGAATCTTACGACGGGCCAGAGCACGATCCTCGGTATTACCACGCTCGACACTGGCGTTATCGGCGGTCTTCTGGTGGGTGCAATCGTCGCATGGTTGCATAACCGTTACTACAAGATTGAGCTGCCTGCCGTGTTCTCCATCTTCAACGGTACGCGCTTTATCCCGGCGGTGACGCTGCTCTCATGCAGCATCCTCGCATTGGTCATGTCCTTTGTTTTCCCGTTTATTCAGAACGCTCTCGGCGCGCTGTCCGAGTTCATCAAGACTACGGGTGCCTTTGGTGCGTTTGTCTACGGCGCCGGCGAGCGCATGCTCCTGCCTTTTGGCCTGCATCACTTTGTCTATTTGCCGTTCTTCTTCACGTCGCTCGGTGGCGTCGAGACCATCGACGGCCAGACTGTTCAGGGCGCTATCAATATCTACAACGCGATCCTGGGCTCTCCCAGCACGCCGTTTAACATCGAGGTCAGCCGTTTTGTCATGAACGGCAAGGTTATCTTCGCCATGTTCGGCCTGCCCGGCGCTGCACTCGCCTTCTACAAGACGGCGCTTCCCAAGAACAAGAAGAAGACCGCAGCGCTCATGATTGCCATTGTGGTGCCTTGCATCCTCTCCGGCATTACCGAGCCGCTCGAGTACTCCTTCCTGTTTATCGCGCCCATCCTCTACGTGTTCCACGCTCTCATGGCTGGTCTTGCTTATGCGCTGACCTATATCCTGCAGTTCAACGTGGCCGGTTCCGCATCCTTTGGCGGCCCGCTCTTGTCGTTGATCTTTAACGGCATTATGGGTGCAGCCAAGGGCTCCAACTGGCAGGTTATCCTGTTCCTCGGCCCCATCTACTTCGTGGTGTACTACTTCGTCTTCAAGTTCATCATTCTTAAGAAGGACCTTAAGACCCCCGGCCGCGAGGAAGAGTCCGACGATGAGGCCGAAAAGGCTCCCAAGACTGTGATCAGCGACCTCATTCCCGCCATCGTTGAGGCAGTGGGCGGCGACAACAACATTAAGTCTGTCGAGGCCTGCTTCACCCGTCTGCGCATCCAGCTCAATGACTGTGACAAGGTGGTTGATGACGCCGAGTTTACCGAAAAGCTCGAAGCGCGTGGCATCGTGCATGTCAATGGCGGCGTGCAGATTGTCTACGGCAACATGGCATCTAACTACGCGACTCAGATGCGCGAGCTGCTGGGCATGGAGTAAACGCCCCACATATCTATAAAATCCGGGATAAAAGGCGGCGGCAGACAATGCGTCTGCCGCCGCCTTTGAGTTGCTCCACGCGCATTTCGTGTATTTGAAATACACGAAATCGTAGAAAAGCGTGTATCTGAAATACACGAAATTGCACTGCCGGAGCTTGCAGGCGGATAAACACTACTAGTATGGGACGGTTTTCACTGGTTGCTCGCCACCTTGGGCTGTGTTCGTCCCTATGCCTGCATCCGGGGCTGTGCTGATTGACGACGGCACTCCCAGCGAGCCAACTTAATCGTCACCAGTGTGAGTGCCCAGGCTACAAGCGAGAACGCAGCGCCCACGGCGCCCACGTAGGCAATGCCAACGCTGCTTACCACGGCGCCGCCCACCGCAGTGCCAAACGAGATGCCGACGTTAAACGCCATGGGCTCAACCGAACTCGCGAGCACCATCGACTTGGGATGGCGGCTGCGCGCCACGTCCATAAAGTGTGTGATGCACGACACCGAGAACAGGTACATGAGCATCGCCAAGCTAAAGACAAAGACCAGCGCGAGCGGCATGGTGCCGCCCACGGCAAACAGCCCGAGTAACGCCGCAGCCTGCAGCACAAACGTCACAAGCAGCGCCTTCATGCCAAAGCGCGCGTCGATCCATCCGCCCAAGATGTTCGAGACCAGGCAGAACACGCCGTAGGCCATAAGCGTGGTGCTCGCCTGAACAGTGCCCATGCCCAGCACCTGCTCAAGATAAGGCGTTACGTAGCCGTAGAACACATAGACCGATCCCACGCCAAACAAAAAGATGAGCATGCCGGTGATGATGCTCGGTTCGCGTAGCAGACCCGCCTGCTCGCGGAAGGTGGCAGGCTCGTCGGTCTGTCCGGCGCGCGGCATAAACGCCACGAGCGCTCCGCAGATCAAAACGGCAAAGGTCAGCGTACCGTACATGGCCACGTGCCAGTCGAGCGTGTCGGCCACAAACTTGCCAATCGAGGTCACAAAGACCATCGCCACGGAAAACGCGCCGTACACGACCGAGATGGCAAGCGAAGTTTGCTGCGGGGACAGCAGCTCGGGGATGTACGTCACGCCCACGGCGAGCAGTGCGCCCGAGACAGAGCCCAGGACAATGCGCGAGATAAACAGTACCTGGAAGTTGGGCGCCAACGCCATGACCAGGTTGCCGAGCACAAAGACAATGCTGTAGCACACGAGCAGCTGGTAGCGGCGGAACCGCCCCGTGCTGAGCGCGAGCACCGGCGTGGCGATAGCGTAGACCAGCGCGAACACGCTGATGAGCTGACCCGCGGTGGCAAGCGATATGCCGAGTTCCGTTGCCAAGTCGCTTTCGATACCGATGACCACGAACTCGGAGCAGCCGAGCGAGAAGCCCAGCAGCACGAGCAGCGCCAGGCAGAGCTTGGTGCGCGCGGGGGAGAGCGCGGCGGCGGTTGACTTACTTTTAGGCGTGGTTGCGGCGGTCAAGGTTGTCACTCCAATGTCGCATGAATAAGCGGGATTCAATCCCTGCAACTCTAACAGAATGTGTCAGGTGCCTGCCCCTTTGTCGCAGGCTGCGCTTGCCTGTATAGTCGCAATACAGGCGAAGATGGTCTCAGGTACATCGCGGGCGACAGGAGATCCCATGGGTATGCACACGACAAAGGTTGCAGTGGGCGAGGGCAAGTTTGCGCTCGAGGCCCAGCTGACGGTGACACCGCGAGGCATGGCGGTCTACGCCTGCTCGCCGGAATTTGCGCACCTGGGCGCCACGGCACAGGCCATTCCGCGTCCCGAGCCCGGCCGTACGGCGACGGTGAGCATCTTGGCCGTTCCGTGCCATCGAGACGAGATCCCGGCGCACGATATCGCGGCGGCGCTGGCCACGCGCTTTAGTGTGCCGGTAGTTGCAAGCACAGGTTTTCATGTCGAGCAGGCGAGCACGGATGACCTGCAGCGCGTGCTCGATACCACCAAGGAGCTCATCGCCGCGCTCGAGGAAGCTGCCGCCCGCATTCTGCGCGCCGGCTGGGATGAGGGCGGCGCGGGTGCCGAGGTCGTGGCGGTCGATGCCGCGACCGGCGAGGCGCTCGGCCCCGTCGATCGCATCGAGGCCCATGCCGGTGAGGGCATCCTGCATCAGGCATTTCTGACGCTTCTGGTCGAGGGACAGGGCGAAGACGCGCGCCTGCTGCTCTGCCGCCGCAGCCCGCTCAAGCGCCTGTGGGGCGGCGTGCTGGCCGACGGCTGCGCCGGGCATCCGCTCCCTGGGGAAGACGTCGCCGTCGCGACGGCGCGTCGCATCAACGAAGAGCTCGGCATCACGCGCGAGCCCGATCAGCTCAAGCACCTCGGACACGTGGTGTACCGCGAGGACCACGGCGACGGCCGCTGCGAGTGCGAATGGTGCGAGGTCTACCTTGCCCATGTTGAGCCGGGCGAGCTGCATATCAACCAAGAGGAGATCTCGGAAGTGCGCCGCGTGGCCCCGTCCGAGCTTAAAGGCTACCTGCAGGGTCACCCCGAGCAGCTGGCCCCCTGGCTCCGCGAGGCCCTCAGCGACCCATCCATCCGTACGGATCTCGCTATGTGAAACAAAAGACAGTCCCTTTGCCACATCCAAACCGTCACAACATTCGATGAAAATCTCGAAAACGAGGAAAAGCGTCGAATGTTGTGATGGTTTTTGTCCAGGGGATCGCTTCTCATCCAAAAAAATCCGCTTGACTGTATTGCCACAACACAGCGCAACGTAAGGGGTGTCCGATAACGGGCGCCCCTTTTTAAGTGGCAACGTGGCTGCGAATCCGGAGCGCCCCCAACAAGAAAGGTGGGGAGATGGAAGCGGAAAAGAAGGCGTTTAAGATCACCAAGCGCGAAATTGGCTTTGTGCTGGGTATCGTTGTCTTTTTGCTGGTGAAGTTTCTTCCTTTGGTGGAGCTGAGCTCGACGGTCGAGCTTACGGCCGGCGGTCAGACCTGTCTGGCGTTGACGCTTGCCACGGTGGTGTTCTGGGCGTGTGGCGTGGCACAGCCGGGCTTTGTGGGCCTGCTCTATTGCGCGCTGCTCGTTCTGTTCAAGGTGTGCGTGGACGACACGGGTGCCGCGAGCATCTCGGCGACGGTCGCCTCCACGTTTAGCTCGTGGACCAAAGCCACCATGTGGCTCGTCATTGGTGCCTACCTCATCGCCAGCGCGGTCAAGGAGTCGGGCCTGGGCGAGCGCATCGCCTATGCGTTTATGCTCAAGTTCGTGCGCGATGCCAAGTCGCTCATCATCTCAATCTTCGCGCTCACCTTTGTGCTGTCGCTGCTGATCCCGCATCCGTTCCCCCGCGCCTTCCTCATCCTCGCCGTCGTCTCGGTCATTGCCGAGTCCGCCGGCTACGGTGACGACGACCGCGGCAAGCTCGGCTTCCTCGTGTTTGCCGCTGCTGCCCCGGGCTCCATGTTCTTCCTGACGGGCGACTCCACGCTCAACCCGCTCGTCGCGCAGTACAGCGCCGAGGCCGGCGGCATGAGCCCGTCCTTTGTCGACTGGTTCCTGTACATGAGCGTGCCTATGCTGGTCGCGCTGCTGTGCACCCTGTTCCTGGGTCTCTTCCTCTTTAAGCCCAGCAAGGAGCTCGTCTACGATCGCGAGCAGATCGTGGCCAAGCAGGCCGCGCTCGGCAAGCTCTCCGTCAAGGAGATCCGCACCATCGTGTGGCTTGTCATCGCCATCGCGCTGTGGCTTACCGTCTCGGGCGATTACATCGGCTGGGTGACACTTGCCATCGGCGTCTGCCTCGCCATGCCCGTCATCGGCGAGGTCCTCACCCCCGCCAGCTGGAATGCTGTCGACATCAAGTCCCTCATGTTCCTGACGGCCGCCATGGCCGTGGGCTCCGTGGGCGGTGCCACCGGTATGAACGCCTGGATCGCCGACGTCGTGCTTCCCAGCTCCGTGCCCGAGAACATCTTCCTGTTCGCCCTGCTTGTCGCTGCGCTTTCCATGATCATCCACATGTTCATGGGCTCGGTCATGGCCGTGCTCGGCGTGTGCGTGCCGGCGTTCATAAGCTTTGCGGCCGGCTCCAGCGTAAGCCCGCTCGCTGTGGCGCTCATCGTCTTCACGTCCATCAACATCCACTACATCCTGCCGTTCCATAACCTGCCGATCCTTATCGGCGAGGGCAAGGATGCCGGCGGCTACACCTCCAAAGAGGCCATGCGCATGGGCATTCCCCTCACTGCGGTCGTCTTTATCGTCGTGTTGGTCGAGGCTGCCTGGTTCCACCTCTTTGGCCTGATGTAAGCAGTCGAGTGCTTGGCTGCAATTAGTCGACTGCTTGAACTGCAAGTGCCCGAGCGCCCCATCTATGAGCGCCGTGGCCTCACTACGTTACCCAGCCCGGCGGCACTCCCGTCGCCGGGCACTCTCCCGAAAGGAGCACGCTATGTCCACTACCGATGCCTCCCAGATCCACGACCTGCGCTCCGCGCTCGACTTTTTGCGCGAGATGCCGGGCCAGCTGCTCGAGACCGACACCCAGGTCGACCCGGACGCCGAGGTCTCGGGCGTCTATCGCCACGTCGGTGCCGGCGGCACCGTTATGCGTCCGACCAAAGAGGGTCCGGCGATGGTCTTCAACAACGTCAAGGGCTTTGACGATGCCAAGGTCTGCATCGGCATGCTTGCCAGCCGCAAGCGCGTTGCCGCCCTGCTCGACCTGGACGAGGAGCACCTGGGCCTCGAGATCGGCAAGCGCTTCGAGAACCTGATCGCGCCTAAGCAGGTCGCCGAGGGCGCGCACGTCGACTGCCAGGAGGTCGTGTACAAGGCGACCGACGAGGGCTTTGACCTGCGCAAGATCGTTCCCGCTCCCACCAACACACCCGTCGACGGCGGCCCCTACATCACCATGGGCCTCGCCTACGGCACGAGCCCCGACGGCTCCCAGTCCGACGTGACCATCCACCGCTTCTCCTGCGTCGACAAGCACAAGCTCGCCATGTGGATCACCCCGGGCAGCCGTCACCTTGGCGCCTTTTTTGACGAGTACTGCCAGCGCGGCGAGGACATGCCCATCTCCATCTCCATCGGCTTGGACCCCGCCGTGTACATGTGCTGCGGCTTCGAGGCTCCCACCACGCCGCTCGGCTTCAACGAGCTGCAGATCGCCGGCGCCCTGCGCCGCCACGCCGTCGAGCTTGCCGATTGCGTTACCGTTCCGCAGAAGTGCATCGCCAATGCCGAGTACGTGCTCGAGGGCTACCTCATGCACGACGAGGCCATCAACGAGGACGTCAACGGCCACGGCTATGCCATGCCCGAGTTCCCCGGCTACACCGGTGGCGCCAAGGTCTGCCCGGTGATCAAGATCACCGCCGTCACCACACGCGTCAATCCCATCATGGAGAGCTGCATCGGCCCTTCGCACGAGCACGTGTCCATGGCGGGCATCCCCACCGAGGCTTCCATCTACAAGATGGTCGAGACCGCTATCCCGGGCCGCCTGCTCAACGTTCACGCCGCCCCCTGCGGCGGCGGCAAGTTCGTTGCCATCATGCAGTTCAAGAAGTCGAGCAAAAATGACGAGGGCCGTCAGCGCAACGCCGCCATGCTCGCCTTCTCGGCATTCTCCGAGCTCAAGCATGTGATCCTGGTTGACGAAGACGTTGACATCTTCGACATGAGCGACGTGATGTGGGCCATGACCACGCGCTTCCAGGCCGACGTGGACCTCATCACCATCCCCGGCTGCCACTGCCACGTGCTCGACCCGTCCAACGACCCCGCGTTCGATCCTTCGATCCGCGAGCACGGCATCGCCTGCAAGGCCATCTTCGACTGCACGGTCCCGTTCAACCTTAAGAAGAACTTCATCCGCTCGCAGTTCATGGAGATCGACACGGACAAGTGGGCCAAGGAGATTGCTTTCTAGTAAGTAACCCTACCGAGTAACTAAGTAAGGAGTTGTCATGCCTGAGTCTTCTGTCCGTCCCCGTCGCATTGTCGTTGGCGTATCTGGTGCCAGCGGCGCTGCGCTGGGCCTCGAGTGTCTCAAATGCCTGCGCCAGGCCGGCGCCGAATCGGCGCTTGTCGTCACGCGCGGGGGAGAGATCACCATCGAGCAGGAGCTCGGCATGACGCTCGACGAGTTTGCCACGCATGCCGATGTGGTCTACGACAACAAGAACATCGGCGCCGCCATTGCAAGCGGCACCTATCCGGTCGATGGCATGATCGTGGCGCCCTGCTCCATGAAGACGCTTGCCGGCATCGCGAGTGGTTACAGCGAAAACCTGTTGCTGCGTGCGGCCGACGTGCAGATGAAAGAGCAACGCCGCCTGGTACTCATGGTGCGCGAGACGCCCTTCAGTGCGATCCATGTCGACAACATGGCGCGCCTGGCGCGTGTGCCGGGTGTCATGCTCATGCCGCCCATGCTCACGTTTTACAACGGCCCCGCCACGCTCGACGATGCGGTGCATCACATCGCCGCCAAGGCGCTCGAGGCCGTCGGCGTGTCATGTGCAAACTATAAGCGCTGGTCATAGGCGCATTTAGGGTAGGATACGAGGAGTGTTTGAGCCCGCTGCCCCTGTGGGCGGCGGGCTTTTCGCGTCAAAGGATGTGTCGGGAGGACCTATGCAGACGGGTATGTATGCGATTAGCGAGATGGCGAGCTTGTTTAACGTTTCGCGTCAAACGCTCATCTACTACGACAAGATCGGCCTGTTTAAGCCCGCCGTGGTTAACGAAAAAGGCTACCGTTTCTATTCGCCCACGCAGATCCCGCTCATGCGTCTGATCTGCATGCTGCGCGACCTAGGGCTCGAACTCGACGAGATTGACCGCCTGACCTCGACGTTCGACATTGGCGAGATGACCGATCACCTGCGCTCGCGGGTTCAGGCGCTCGATGGGCAGATTGCCGGGCTCAAAGCCGAGCGTGCGAGCGTGCAGGAGCGACTGAGCTTTTACGACGAGGCGGTTTATTGGCGCGAGCGCGAGGGCAAACCGGAGCTCAAGCAGTTCGAGCGCCGCTTCGTGGTCTTTGAGGAGTTCCCGGCCGATATCGAGCGCGGCCGTTCGATGCTGCACCCCACGCTCATGCGCGCGATTCTGCGCATGCGTGCGCTCACGGGCACGCGCCCCATGCGCGGCTGGGGCGCCATGCTGCGTCGCGAGGCGCTGCATTCCGACGACCCCATCGCCGGTGCCGGCTCCTTTGCCGTGCTGCCGCGCGGTGCCGAGGAGCTGCTGCCGAGCGATCCTGCCGAGCTGGCAGAGATTGGCGTCGAGGTGTTGCCCGAGGGCACATACCTGTGCATGAGCCGCTGGGGCATGCCGTATGAGCCCGAGGGTATCCGTGCCATCGTGGCCTGCATGGACGAGCACGCACTCCAGCCCATCGGCGATGCCTTCGATTTTTGCTACCTCGATACCACCAGCTACGACGAGTCCCACCAAGAGGACTTCTGCTGCATCCAAATCCCCGTAGCCCTCCAGATGTGACAAGAGGACAGTCCCTTTGTCACATTCGCGGCATGGCTGCCGCCCAAACCGTCACAACATTCGATGAAAATCTCGAAAACGAGGAAAAGCGTCGAATGTTGTGATGGTTTTCCTATCTGTGCCGGCGAGCCGCCGTGCCATCTGGGGGTATAAGGCTGGCAAGTGTTTATTTGCGAGGCTTAAGGGGCGCCCCGTATGGATATCGATAACTTTGAATGGTGGTATAGCGAGGGCGAGGCTCCGGACGAGGAGTGGGACGAGCCCGCGCCGCGTGACGTGTCGAGCGACGAGGACGAGGCCGGCAACGATGCTGCTGTCGAGCCTGACGCCGCCTCCGATGCCGCCGAGCCCCTGACCTTTGAGCAGGCTTGGGCCCAAGCCGAGGCCGATGAAGCTAAGGCCGATGCCACGGCCACACTCGGTGAGCCGGCGGACATGTCCATCTCGCCGGCCAAGATCCCGCAGCCGCGCCATAACATCGACCCCGGCAGTACGGCATCCTTCAGCATTCTCGACGTGCCCTCGCAGGGTGCCCAAGCACCCGCGCCCACACGTCGCCCCGACCTGGCTCGCGAGGAGGACGCGGGCCGTCGCTCTCCGCTCGGCCCCATCCTCATCGCCTTCATGGCCGGCGTTATCGCATGCTCGGTAATTGGAAACGTCTGGAGCCATGTTGAACAACAACGAAAAGACGCCGCCAAGGTCGAGATGTCCGTCGAACAATCGCTCAGCCGCACGCGCTCGGTGCATGTATCGGTCGAGGTCAAGGACGGCGCGACGTGGGACACCGCGCGCGGCGACAGCCAGATGCTCGTCCATATCGTGGGTCGCACGCTCAAGGGGCAAGCGATCGACGAGTACCAATACGTCAATTCCGAAGGTGACGGCATCGAGCTCAAGCCCGGCGACTACGAGCTCACGGTCGATGAGCCGCCCGTCGCCACCGACGGCACGCGTTACCGTGCCTCAAAGCGCATGGTTCCGGTGAGTTTTAATTCACAGGCGCCCGATACGGTCGATAGCACGCCGCAGGGCGGGTTTGACCTTTACGCTATTGCTCAATAACTGCACCTGTCGCTCAACCCCGCCGCCAAGAGTGGGACAATAGCCCTCGACACCGCTGTTTACTATTGGAGGAAGTAGCATGTCCACCGTCACTACCATCAAGCGCGGCGGCCTCACCGCGGCCATCGATTCCATGGGCGCCCAGCTCACGAGCCTTGCCCTCAACGGCAACGAGTATCTGTGGCAGGGCGACCCGGCCTTTTGGGGCAAGCATGCGCCTATCCTGTTCCCCATCGTGGGCTCGCTGCGCAACAACACGGCAACGTCTGCGGCCGGCACCTGCGAGATGCCGCGCCACGGACTCGCGCGCATCGTCGAGCACAAGCTGGTCGAGGTTTCGGAGGACGGCTCCTCGGTAACGTACGAGATCGCTGACACGCCCGAGTCGCTCAAGGCGTTCCCGTTCCACTTTAAGCTCAACATGACCTATGCCCTGACCGGCGACGCCACGCTCACGCAGACCTTTGCCGTCACCAACACCGGCGACGTGGCCCTGCCGTTCTCGGTGGGCGGTCATCCTGCATTCAACTTGCCCGCCCCCGGTGCCGAAGACGAGGCATTCGAGGATTACGAGCTGGCGTTTACCGAGGCTTGGACTAACGAGGCCCCCATCATCACGCCCGACGGTCTTATGACGTTCGAGGGCAGCTACAAGGCTCCCGATAACTCGGACGTGCTGCCCATCACGCACCGCAGCTTCGATAACGACGCCATCATGTTCACCGATGCCCCGGGTTCCACGCTCACGTTGCGCGGCCGCAAGTCGGGCCACGGCGTCAAGATCGACTTTGAGGGCTTTAAGTACATCGGCGTGTGGTCTGCCGCCAACGACGCCCCGTTTGTGGCGCTCGAGCCCTGGACCGGCCACACCACCATGGACACCGAGGACGACGTCTTTGAGCACAAGGTCAACACCATTACCTTGGCACCGGGTGAGACGGACGTTCGCAGCTTTAGCGTTACCCTGCTCTAGAGGTTCCGCCGTTCTAACGAACGACGGACCGGTCGACGCTGCGCGCCACCCAGAGCGACAATTTGGCATGAAAAAGGCAAGGCATGACCAGAAGGTCTATGCCTTGCCTTTTTCATGCCAAGTGGTACATGGGGACAGGTTACTTTGTGCCAATCGTCCTCGTGTGTCTATTAATTTTTCGCGCACATGCCGCGCTGCTGGTTGTTGACGTATATCCTGTCTTATTGTCAGCAAAACGAAATTGGGAAGGCACCAGATGCAATCTCGACAACAGCGCGACGCGCATCCACAGCCGGTATGCAGCCGTCGCATCTTTTTGGGTAGCGCTCTCGCTGCGAGCGCTTCTGTCGTCGCCGGCGCACTTGCCGGCTGCCAGCGTCCCTCCACGCTGGAAGTAGTTCAGCCCACGACGGGCGGCGGTCGCGATGACCTGTCCGATTCCGTTATCGGCAAGGATAAGATCCGCATCGGCATGGAGGCGGCCTACGCCCCGTACAACTGGCAGGTTTCCGAGGCCAGCGAGTTCACGATCCCCATCGACAACGTGCAGGGCGCCTATGCCGATGGCTACGACGTGCAGATCGCCAAGATCGTCTGCAAGGCTCTCGGCGGCGAGCCCGTTGCCGTCAAGCAGAGCTTCTCGGGCCTTATCGACTCGCTCAACAACGGCCAGATTGACCTCATCATCGCCGGCATGAGCGCCACGCCCGAGCGCGAGGAGTCCGTCGGCTTTTCCGACCCGTACTTCATTGGCTACTTTGGCCTGTTCGTAAAAGAGGGCTCGCCCTACCAAAACGCCACCAAGCTCAGCGACTTCAGCGGTGCCACGGTGCTCGGCCAAAAGGACACCATGCTCGATACCGTCATCGACGAGATTCCGGGCGTTGTGCACAAGAACCCGGTCGATTCGGTCCCCACGGTGTTCTCGAATCTGCTGCAGGGCACGTGCGACGCCGTGACCTACAACACGGAGAACGAAAAGGGCTATATGGCCCAAAATCCCGGTATCGTCCCCATCCACTTTGCCGAGGGCGAGGGCTTTAAGCAGGAGGTCACGGCAAATGTCGGTTGCCGCAAGGGCTCGGACAAACTGCTTAAGCTCATCGACAAGACACTCAAGGGCATTAGCCAAGAGGAGCGCGACCAAATGTGGGACGCGTGCCTCGACCGTCAGCCGGCATAGGGAGGCAGCATGAAAGGCATCAATCGTCTGGCCTCCTTTATCAAGGCCGACCACCGTTATGTGTACCTGGGCACGAGCGTTATCGCGGCGCTCGGCTTGGCATTTAGCCAGCGCAACCCCACGCCGCTGAGCTTTTTGGCGCCCACCGGCATCTTCCAGGATTGCCTTTGGGCGATTCTTTGGGCCTGGATCGTCGTGTCGGCGGCAGCGCTCGTCACCAAGGTTATGCACTGGAGCGACTATCGCGAAAAGTCACCGTTTGCATCCGAGCGTTTCCGTCGCGGCGCGCGCCTGGGCAGCTATGTCGTGGTCGTCATCGCGGCGATCTTCTTTGTCGACCGCTGCGTCATGTCGTTTATCGATCTGGTGCAGGTGAGCATTGTCTCGGATTCCAACCCCAGCGACTTTTTGTCGAGCTTGGTCTACATGACCTACAAGAGCGGCGACTTCTTCATCCGTGGCATCGAGATCACCATCGCGCTTGCCACCTTCGGCACCGTCATCGCATTCTTCCTGGCGCTGCTCTTTGTGTTCCTGCGTATTCAGACCTTCGACCGCGTAGACAACGACCTGGTGCGCTTCTTTAAGAGCATCGGCCGCGGCTTTGCGACCGTCTACTCCACCATCGTGCGCGGCACGCCCATGATGGTCCAGGGCCTGCTCATCTATTACGCGGGCTTCACCGTTTTGCGCGGCATGGGCTTCGAGACCGCCCAGGCCAACCAGATTTGGAGTACCTTCACCGCCGGCCTCGTCACCATCTCGCTCAACTCCACCGCCTACATGATGGAGGTCCTGCGCGGCGGCATCGAGTCCATCGATCCCGGCCAGGCCGAGGCAGCGCGCTCGCTGGGGCTTTCGCAGTGGCAGGCTATGCGCAAGGTCGTGTTCCCCCAGGGCATTAAAAACGCGATTCCGGCGCTCACCAACGAGCTCATCATTAACATCAAGGATTCGTCGGTGCTCTCGGTCATCGGCGTGTTCGACCTCATGTATGCCACCACCACCGTCGCCGGCGTGTACTACCGCCAGATGGAGGTCTACTGCGTGGCGCTCGTGGTCTACCTGATCCTGACGCTCGTGGCGAGCCGCCTGCTCGAGGCCTTTGGCAAAAAGCTCGGCGCCGAGGCTCCTGCCACGCTGCCCAGCTCTAACTAGGCTTAAGACGAGGAGAATCATCATGGCAGATACCGCCACTACCGGCACCGCGGCCGCCGCACAAACTAAAGAGTCACTCATCCGCGTCGAGGGCCTGCGCAAGAGCTTCGGCTCGCTCGAGGTGCTCAAGGGTATCGACTTGTCCGTCAATCCCGGCGAGGTCGTCACCATCATCGGTGCTTCGGGTTCGGGCAAATCGACCTTTCTGCGCTGCCTCAACCTGCTCGAGACCCCGGACGCGGGCCACATCTGGTTCCACGGCCAGGACCTTACGGCCGAGCGCTGCAATATCAATAAACTCCGCGAGGACATCGGCATGGTGTTCCAGGGCTTTAACCTGTTCAACAACATGGATGTGCTCGACAACTGCACGCTCGCGCCCGTCACGCTCAAAAAGATGAGCAAGGCCGAGGCCGAGAAGGTCGCGATGGAGCATCTGGCGAGTGTGGGACTCGAAAAGTTCGCGCACGCCGCCGTGGGTCGCCTGTCCGGTGGCCAAAAGCAGCGCGTGGCCATCGCTCGTGCCCTGTGCATGAATCCGCAGATCATGCTGTTTGACGAGCCGACCTCAGCGCTCGACCCCGAGATCGTGGGCGAGGTGCTCGAGGTCATGCGCAAGCTCGCGGCCGACGGCATGACCATGGTCGTCGTCACGCACGAGATGGCCTTTGCCCGCACGGTGTCCGACCGCGTGGTCTTTATGGACAAGGGCGTGGTGCTCGAGGATGCCGCGCCGGCCGAGCTCTTCGGCAACCCCAAACACCAGCGCACTCGTGAGTTCCTCTCTCGCTATCTCGAGGACAAATAACCGACCGCAAACGCTTACGTTGCAGGGCCGCTCCCGTGGGGCGGCCTTTGTCGTCACAATCGAAAGGATGTCATGGCCGAGGTTTGGCGCTTCTTTGCGCATGAGGACGATTTTGCCGATATAGACGAGGCCGGCGCGTGCGAGCGCTTGGGCCGCGTGCTGTCGTTTCCGACCATTTCGAGCATGGATGCCGAGGCGGTGGATTGGCAGCCCTTCGGCGACCTGCGCGCGTATATGCAGCAGGCCTGGCCGCACGTATTTGCGGCGGGCGAGGTCGAGCTTGTCGGCCGTTCGCTGTTGGTGACGCTTGGCGGTTCCGACTCCGCCCTCAAACCCGTCATGCTCATGGGCCACATGGACGTGGTCCCCGTGGTGCCGGGTACCGAGGCCGACTGGACGCACGCCCCCTTTAGCGGACAGGTGGACGACACCTACATTTGGGGTCGCGGCGCTATCGACATGAAGGATCAGGTCGCAGGCATTCTCGAGGCGGTTGAGTATGCGTTGGCGCACGGCTGGGAGCACAAGCGTTCGCTGTTGCTCGCCTTTGGCCAGGACGAGGAAACCACGCAGTACGGCGCTGGAGCTATCGGCCGCGTGCTCGAGGAGCGCGGTGTTGAACTTGAATATCTGATCGACGAGGGTGACTACCGTATTGTTTCGGCTGCCGAGTACAACGCGGGCGAGGGTTGGCTCATGCACGCCGACCTGGCTGAGAAGGGTTATGCCGACATTGTGCTCAAGACAAAGAGCGCGGGTGGGCATTCTTCCAACCCCTACGGCGGCACGTCGCTCGAGGTGTTGAGCCGTGCCATCACCGCAATCTGCGATATCGAGTGGCCGACGCGCGTCACGGACCTGCTTGCCGCACAGCTCGTCGAGCTGGAGCTCTACACGGCCGACGAGATTGCTTCCAACAAGGACGCCATCGTGCGCGAGTGCCTCGCCAGCAAGAAGCTCTATCCGCTCGTGACCACCACCTGTGCACCGACCCAAATCGAGGGCGGTAGCACCGGTGCTAACGTGATGCCGCAGGATATGTGGGCCAATATCAATTTCCGCATGCTCGAGGGCACGAGTGTGGCCGATGTCGTGGCCTGCTGCCGCGTCGCCGTTGCCGAGGCGGGGCTCGCCGACCGTGTCGAGATCGAGCTCGGTCCTGGCAGCTCCGAACCCTCGCCGTCTCCGCGCATCGGCGGACCGGGACTCGAGACCGTCCGCGCCATCGCCGCCCGCTATTTCCGTGATCCAGAGGGGACGGAGGAAAACGGATCATCAGCGGCGGGCGGAGCTCCTATCGGTATCGTTCCCTCGACCGTGATTGGCGCGACCGATGCTGCCAACTACCAGCGCATTTGCCCCGAGTGCATTCGCTTCTCGGCCTTTGTGGTAGACGATGACGAGTGCGAGCGCGGTGTCCACGGCACCAACGAGCGCATCACCCGCCGCGCCTACCTCCAGGGCGTACGCTTTTTCATCGCTCTGCTTCAAACGCTCTAGAATGTGACAAAGCGACAGTCCCTTTGTTAGCCGTTGGGGACGTTCTTAAACGACTAGTCGTTAATGAACGTCCCCAACGGCTATGTCCACTCATTCCGTGCGGGTTATATGCAGGTTTGCCTGCGCACGCTATCATGTATGGGTTAGACCGCAACTATGTACCCCATACGCGAAGGGATGCGCATGTATCTGAAGATCGACATGTTCTAGCCGGGCTTACCCCCGCAGCGGCGCCGCGCGCCCCATCAACTCTGCCGATTTTCACCTTCACGCATATAAAGGAGTCCCGCCATGCGCGACAAGCTCGAAAAGATCATCAAGGCCTACGAGGAGCTCGAGAAGAAGCTTTCCGACCCGGCCGTTGCCTCCGACATCAAGGAGTTCACGCGTCTCAACAAGGAGTACGCGCACCAGTCCGACCTCATCGCCGCTTCGCGCGAGTACATCGGTGCGCTCGATGACATCGAGGCCGCCAAGGAGATGCTCCGCGACACGACCGACGCGGACGAGAAGGAGATGCTCCAGATGGACATCTCCGAGAACGAGGAGAAGCTTCCCCAGCTCGAGGAAGACATCAAGTACATGCTCATCCCGAGCGACCCCAACGACGACAAGAACACTATCGTCGAAATCCGCTCCGCCGCCGGTGGCGACGAGGCCGCCATCTTCGCCGGCGACCTGTACAAGATGTACCAGCGCTTCTGCGAGTCGCGCGGCTGGAAGACCACCGTGCTCGACTCCAGCCCTAGCGAGGCCGGCGGCTTTAAGTCCATCGAGTTCAAGGTCGAGGGCGACCGCGTCTACTCCGTCATGAAGTTCGAGTCCGGCGTGCACCGCGTCCAGCGCGTTCCCAAGACCGAGTCCCAGGGCCGTATCCAGACCTCCACGGCGACCGTCGCCGTACTTCCCGAGGCCGAGGAAATCGACGTCCAGATCAACCAGTCCGACCTGCGCATCGACACCTACTGCGCCTCCGGTCCTGGTGGTCAGTGCGTTAACACCACTTATTCCGCCGTGCGCATCACCCATCTGCCCACCAACACCGTGGTGCAGTCGCAGGAACAGCGCTCCCAGATCCAGAACCGCGAAGTCTGCATGCAGATGCTACGCGCCCGTCTGTACGAGATGGAGCTCGAGAAGCAGCAGGCGGAGCTCGGTGCTGAGCGCCAGAGCCAGATCGGCCACGGCAACCGTTCCGAGAAGATCCGTACCTACAACCAGCCCCAGGACCGCGTGACCGATCACCGCATCGGTTTCAACTCCACCTACAATGGCGTCCTCCTGGGCGACCAGCTCGGCACCGTCATCGAGGCGCTCGCCGCCGCCGAGCGTGCCGAGAAGCTGGCACAGGCCGTTTAGTAGGTTACGCGGTTTTGCCAAACCGCGTAACGGCTCGACGCTGCGCGCCGCCCAGAGCGACAATTTGTCATTCAAAAGGCAAGGCATGACCAGAAGGTCTATGCCTTGCCTTTTTCATGCCAACTTGTTCGCTCTGGACGTCGCTCGCTGGCATTGCCAAAACATCGGCGTTTCCTTGGTTGTCAAATGATCCGTAGGGAGTCATTGGGGACATTGCTTTGAGATGTTATTCAATCGGTTTTGATGGCCTTTGAGCTGCTTACCTGCTTAAAGTAATTAACGGCATGCATCTGCAATTGAAAATATTGCTCGAAAAAACGTCCAAGAAATCGCGGGGCGATTTTTGACGCGTCGCGCGTCAAGCGATGTGGCAAGCGTTTGGTTAGATATTGGTCAGTTTTGGGGCAACCTTGCCAAAAGCTTGACGGATGCAGATTTAGACGTCGACGAATGAACACTTCAGGTGGGCTCCAAGCAAAATTCTGGGCTGATTCTCGATAATCGCCTTCAATCGTCCCTTGCCAGGCGCTGGCCTCGCTTACAATCTGCTCCGACATTCGCGCGCCGCCCGGCGCTTAAGAGGGGAGGGCCCCATGGCAAACGAGATCTGGACCATCAAGCGTTGTCTCGAGTGGACCAAGGAGTACCTGGTCGAGCGCGGCGAGGAGCATCCCCGTCTTTCTGCCGAGTGGCTGCTGTGCGCGGCCACGGGCCTGGCGCGCATCGACTTGTATATGCGCATGGACGAGACGCTTAACGCGGCCCAGCTCGAGACCATGCACGCGGCCGTCGTTCGTCGCGCCAAAGGCGAGCCGCTGCAGTACATCACCGGCAGCACGCAGTTTCGCATGATTGACGTCGCGTGCGCTCCCGGTGTGCTCATTCCGCGCCCCGAAACCGAGATGCTCGTCGAGGAAGTCCTCAATTATCTGGATGCCGAGGTGCTGAGCCCCGAGGCTGCTGCCCGTCAGCGTGTTGAGCTGCCTTGGAACGATGAGGTCGAGGAGGCACGCAAGGCCGAGGCCGCGCTGGCAGACGAACGGGCGACTGCCGAGCGCCGTGCCGCTAATCTGACGGCTGCCGATGAGGCGGCGCTAGGCGGCGACGTACTGGGCAGCCGTGCCTATGCCGAGGAACTGGCCGATCGCGAGGCCGAGGAAGCCGCCGCGCAGGCAGCAGAAGCCGAAGCCGCGGAAGCCGCCGAGTCCGAGCTCGACGAATACGGCGTCGCCATCGAGGGTGCCGACCAGGAGACGGCTTTAGCTCAGGATACCGCTGCGCCTGCCCCAGCCGAGCCCTGCGCTGCCCGCGTTCTCGAGGTCGGCTGCGGCACGGGCTGCATTTCGCTCTCCCTTGCCTGGGAGCGCCGCGGCCACGTTACCTGCACCGCCACCGATATCGAGTCGCGCGCCATCGATCTGGCCACCAAAAACCGCGACACCCTCGGCCTCACGGCAGATGAGGTTGCCTTTAGCCTCACCAACCTGGTGAGTTCCATTCCCCGCGAAGAGTGGGGCACCTTTGATGTGCTCGTCTCCAACCCACCTTACATCCCGACCGACGTCATGCGCTCGCTGCCGCACGAGGTCAAGGACTTTGAGCCCGACCTGGCGCTCGAGGGCGGCGCCGACGGCCTCGATATCTTCCGCCGCCTGCTCAACGCGGCGCCTTACATGCTGCGCGCCGGCGGCCTGTTTGCCTGCGAGCTCTACGAGGGTACCCTCGATGCCGCGGCCGAGCTCTGTCGCCAGGCAGGCCTTTCGGACGTGCGTATCGTCCATGACCTTACCGATCGCCCCCGCATCGTCCGAGCCATCGTCACCGAGCCCAAGCAGCGCCAGTAATATTTATTAACCGGTTAACAAAAATTATAAATTAGTTTATAATTAGGACGGCTGAAAGAGGTCGGTCCATGCAACCTCTTACCTTTCGGGAAATCATTGCCCTACTCAAGCACGATGGATTCGTGAAGGTCGCGCAAGTCGGTAGTCATGCTAAGTATGTTTCTAGCGATCGTGTTGTCACCGTGAACGGCTCTGGTGGTGATCGACCAAAGAAGGGCACGTGGGCAAGTATTCGTCGCCAAGCTGGACGGTAGTTGGAGGCAAAATGAGGCAGCGATTTACCTATGACTGCGTTCTCATAAAAGAAGACGACGGTTACTGCGCCAGCTTCCCGCAGATTCCCGGCGCCTTTGCCGATGGCGATACGCGCGAAGACGCGATTGCCCATGCCACCGAGGCACTGATGGCGTTTTTGGCCGACGACCTCAACAACGGTTTGACTCCGGCGGGGTACGAACGCTCGGCCGAGGTCGTGGCCCTTTCAGTCGAAATCGACCACGAGGACGCTCGGGAAGCGGCGTGCCGAACATTTAAAGACGCAGCGCTGGACCTCAAAGTCTCCGCTCCGCGGATTACCGCGCTGGTCAAAGCCGGAAAGCTCGATGTTGAACTCGTCGACGGCCGTCGGATGATAACGATAGACAGCATCGAGCGCTACGCCGCCCAAGAACGCCACGCCGGCAGGCCAAAGAAGTTCGTCGCAGTCCAATAACCCCCTCACTTTCACCGACTACTAGAGCCGCTCACCAAACCAACATGCGCTCTGGGCAAATAGGTTGAACGTTTCGTGCGAGAATGCCCCACAGTAAACAAACTTGCACCAGAGCGTAAGGGGCTGGCATACACATGCAGACGGTCTATCGGGTATACGAGGGAACGCGCGAGCCGCATCGGCTTGCCGTCGAGCGCACGGCCGAGGTGCTCGGCCGCGGCGGCCTGGCTTTGATCCCGACCGAGACCGTCTACGGTGTCGCCGTGGCAGTCAACGCCTTCTCGGACGCCGTGCCCCAAGATACAAGCGAATTCCCATCGTGGCCGCGCGATCCGCAGGCTGCCGTCAATGGCGCCGCAGTTCCTGCGCTCGGCACCGGCTATCGCCGTATCTTCACTCTCAAGCAACGTGAACTCACGCAAACCGTCGCTTGGCTGGTCGATGGCGTCGAAGCACTCGACCGCTATGGCGTGGATATCCCGGAAGATGCCCGCATACTCGCGCGACGATGCTGGCCGGGAGCCCTGACTATCGTGGTCAAGGCAGCCCCCTGCGTGCCGACCTTTATGCGCGCTGCCGACGACACGGTGGCACTTCGCGCTTCGGCCTCGCCCGTGGTGCAGGCGCTCATTCGCGCCTGTGGCAGCCCCCTTGCCTGCACCAGCGCCAACACGCATGGCGCGCCCGCGCCGGCAAGTTTTATCACGGTGGAGGGTCGCATCCTGGAGGGGGTCGATGTTGCCGTCGACGCCGGTGAGACCCCGTGTCGCGACGCCTCGACCATCGTGTCGTTTCAGCACGGCGAGCTCCAGATCCTGCGCCAAGGCGCACTTCCCGCATCAGAGATCGAACGGGTCCTGTCCGACCCGATGCAATAGAAAGGTTTAAGCGATGTCGTTGAATCTGGGCAGCCTGGGCATGGAAGATGCCTCGTTTGACTTTGGCGGTTCCTACATCATGGCGCTCGACTGCGGCACCACCTCGGTACTTGCGACCATCGTCGACGAGTACGGATGCATCGTCGCGCAGGCACGTCGCAGCGTCAAAACCAGCTTCCCGCGTCCCGGCTGGGTGGAGCAAGACCCCATGGCGGTCCTTGCTAGCCAGATCGCCGTCATGATGGAAGTCCAGTTTAAGAGCGGTATCCACTCCGACCGCATTGCTGCCATCGGCATCTCCAACCAGCGCGAGACCACGGTGGTCTGGGATCGCGTGAGCGGTCAGCCGATCTATAACGCTATCGTATGGCAGTGCCGCCGTACCGCACCTTTGATCGACGAGCTTGTCGAGCAGGGCGCAGAAGGGCTGGTGCGCTCCCGCACGGGACTCACGCTCGACCCGTATTTCTCGGCCTCCAAGGTGCAGTGGATTCTCGACAACGTCGACGGCGCACGCGAAAGCGCGGCGGCGGGCGACCTCATGTTTGGCACCATCGACACCTGGCTCATCTACAACCTCACCGGCGGCCAGGTCTTTGCCACCGACTACACCAATGCCAGCCGCACGGCACTCTTTAATATCCATACGCTCGATTGGGACGACGACCTGCTGGCACTCTTTGACGTTCCACGTTCCATGATGCCCGAGGTTCGCTGGAGCTCGGGCGACTACGGCCGCGTCGCGAGCGACATCATGACCAACATGCCGCCCATCATGGGCGTGGCGGGTGACCAACAGGCGTCGCTGTTCGGCCACTGCTGTTTCCGTCCCGGCCAGACCAAAAACACCTATGGCACGGGTTGCTTTATGCTCATGAACACCGGCGACGAGATCGTCGAATCCAAGAATGGCCTGGTCTCCACCATCGGTATCGCTGCGGACGGCAAAGTCAGCTATGCGCTCGAGGGCTCTATTTTTGCCGCCGGCTCAACGATGAACTGGCTTCGCAACAACATGGGCATCATCTCGAGCGTGAGCGAGTCGGCACAACTCGCCGCTTCGATTAGCGACAACGAGGGCTGCTACTTCGTTCCGGCCTTTGCGGGTTTGGGTGCTCCCTGGTGGGACCCGCATGCTCGCGGTATCGTGTGCGGTCTGACCGGCGCCTCGAGCCGTGCGACCATGGTACGTGCCGCCTGCGAATCCATGGCATATCAGAGCTACGACGTGCTGCGCGCCATGGAGCAGGACGTGGGGCTTTCGATTGAGCGCCTGTCTGTCGATGGCGGTGCCTCGCGCAACGAGTTCATCATGCAATTCCAGGCCGACCTGCTGGATATCCCCGTGCTGCAATGCGAGACGGTGGAGACCACGGCAATCGGTGCCGCGTACTTGGCGGGTCTTGCCGTCGGCTATTGGGAAGACCTGGAAGAGCTGGAGCAAAATGCCC
This sequence comes from Collinsella sp., assembly GCA_023708985.1. Lineage (GTDB taxonomy): Bacteria > Actinomycetota > Coriobacteriia > Coriobacteriales > Coriobacteriaceae > Collinsella. The sequence goes on along the minus strand of BREX01000019.1, from coordinate 15,307 downwards.
AGATCGTTAGGACCTTCCTTCCCCACATGTCCGCCGAGCGCCGCGAGCAAAACCTTGCGGGCTGGCGTGATGCAGTCAGGCGCTCGCTCAGCACCTCACAGTAGGGCTGCGATGGGCTGCTCGATACAACAAACCGCTAAACTAATGCATGGCGTGCGGCGGCAACATTGCTGCGCGCCTTGTCAGCAAGGCCGTTTTGCGGCCGCAACGAAAGGGGCAATCAACCCATGACCGTCACCTACGATGCGTCCCGTGTGACGCTTGTCGATCACCCGCTCGTCCAGCACAAGCTGTCGATCCTGCGCGACAAAAACACCGGCACCAACCAGTTCCGTCAGCTCGTGCGCGAACTCGCGCTTTTTGACGGCTACGAGGCCATGCGCGACCTGCCTATGGAAGACGTCGAGGTCGAGACCCCTATCACCACCGCAACGTTTAAGCAGCTCGCCGGCAAGAAACTCGCCATCGTGCCCATCCTGCGTGCGGGCCTTGGCATGGTCGACGGCATCCTCGACCTGGTGCCCTCCGCTCGCGTGGGCCACATCGGCATGGAGCGCGACGAGGTCACCCACGAGCCGCACGAGTATTACTGCAAGATGCCCAAGGATATCGACCAGCGCATCTGCCTGGTCGTCGACCCCATGCTCGCCACGGGCGGTTCGGCCGAGATGGCCATCAGCTACCTGCGCGGGCGCGGTGTCAAGGACATCCGCATGCTGTGCATCGTCGCGGCCCCCGAGGGCCTCAAGTCGCTGACCGAGAAGGATCCCGATGTACATATCTATACCTGCGCCATCGACGACCATCTCAACGAGGCTGCCTACATCGTTCCCGGCCTCGGCGACGCCGGCGACCGCATCTACGGCACGCTCTAGTCGCTGGGCTAAACGGCCGCGGCTGCAAATACGAAGAAACGGTGCGCGCGGACGAACAAAAGGCGACCGCGCGCACTTCTGTTAACGGACGTTTTGCCCTGCAGGGTTCGAGAAAAACGTATTACCGTACCTGCGGCATAAAGAAGGTCTTAAGAAAACGAACAGGTGCGTATTAACCGATGCTTTTTCGGTTGTACTTTAGCGATTGGCTCGTACAATAGTCACCAATGTTTGGCGGGAACTGTTCTGTGAAGCGTTAAAAAGGAAAGTGAGGACGCCAGTGTTTCAGATAGCCGATCTGCTCGCTATCGTTGCAGGCGCCATCGCGGGCGCAATTGCCTTCCTTCCCTTTGTCTTTACGCTCAAGCCGGTTCTTGACGATAAACAGAATGCGGACATGCTCAAGGGTATGGTGAGTCTGGCGGTCTCGGCAATCGCCCTGCTCGTCTTTACCTTGGTTGTGTTTGTGTTGTTCGGAGAGGCATTTCGCATGTTCCTCCTGGGCGAGGCGATCGGCTTCGTGGCCTTTATGGCCGCCTGCACGGTTCGCGTCGCCAAGGCGCTGCGAGATCCTCATGAGGTCGAAAGGTAAGTCGTGGAAATTTTTGAAAAGCTGCCTGATGAGATTAATCATCTGGTCAGCGAGTTCAGCTCCACCCCTGTCGTGGGCGATCTGAGCTGCGGCATCACGCAGTACTCGTTTTGGCTGATCGTCTCCACGATCGTGCTCCTGATCGTCCTGGCCGTGTTCAAGAAGAAACAGACCCTGGTTCCCAAGGGCTTCTTCGTCAACGGTTTCGAGTACATCATCGAGTACGTCGAGAACGATATCGGCAAGGGCGTCGTGGGTGAGAAGTGGAAGAAGCACTTCCCGTTCCTGTGCTCGCTTTTCCTGTTCATCCTGATCAACAACATGATCGGCCTGATCCCGGGAATGAAGCCCGGCACCGGCGCAATCGGCTCCACCGCCGCACTCGCCATTTTCGCCTTCGTGTACTTCATCTACTACGGATGCAAGGCTCACGGCGTGATCGGCTACATCAAGAGCCTCGCCCCGCAGGGCGTGAGCTTCCCGATGAACGTGCTCGTGTGGGTCGTCGAGCTTTTCTCGACCTTCCTGCGCCTCATCACGCTCGCCGTCCGTCTGTTCTGCAACATGTTCGCAGGACACGTGGTCATGGGCTCGTTCGCCATCATGGCGAGCATGTTCATGCAGCCGCTGCTTCAGCAGGTTTCCGCGGCCCACGCCGTCGGCGCCCTGCCTTCTCTGGCCTGGCTTGCCATCCTCATCCTGATCTATGCGATCGAGCTTGTGGTCGGCGCTATCCAGGCTTACGTCTTCACGGTCCTTACCGCCGTGTATGTCTCTGAGGCAGAGGAGGTCGCGGAGGAGGAGTAGGCTTCCGTTCGCGTCTTCAAGGTAAGGCAATTCGTTAAACCGCCGGTGCCCGTACCCATGGAGCCCGGCAGTTATAAAAAGGTTATCCTGCGTGAAATAAGACACGCACGACAAAGGAGGAATCGTGGGAGTTATCGGTTACGGTCTCGGTGTTATCGGCGCTGGTCTTGCTATCGGCCTGTCTGCTCTGGGTGCTACGGGTGCTATGGCCCGTCAGCCTGAGGTCCAGGGCCGCGTGTTCACCGTCTTCATCATGGGCTCCGCCTTCGGCGAGGCTCTGGCTCTGATCGGCTTCGTTGTCGCGCTGATCGTTAAATAGCACGGAGCGTCAAGTATGAATCTTTCATCCCAGAAGAGCGCGATCGCACTCTCCGCGTCCGCGGCCGCGCTGCTCATGCCGGTTTCCGCGTTCGCCGAGGACGGCGCTGCCGGTGCGGACATCCTCATCCCTAAGATGGCGGAGTTCATCCCGGCGCTTATCGCCTTCCTGATCATCTGGATCGTGCTGGCCAAGGTCGCCCTGCCGGGCATCATGAAAACCATGGAGGAGCGCGGCAAGAAGATCGAGGAGAGCCTCGACGAGGCCGAGAAGACCAAGCAGGAGGCTATCGCCAAGCGCGCTGAGTCCGACTCGATCGTCACCGACGCCCGCCGTCAGGCTGCCGACATCGTCCTCGAGGCCCGTAAGGACGCCGAGTCCGAGCGCGCCCGTATCATCGAGGCTGCTCACAAGGAGGCCGAGGAGATCATCGCCAAGGCCCATACGACCGTCGAGGACGAGCGCAAGTCCATTTACGCCGGTGCCGCGAGCTCCATCGCCGACCTGTCCGTTGCCGTCGCCACCAAGATCGTTGGCGAGGCACTCGAGGACGATGCCGAGCAGAAGAAGCTCATCGAGCGCTACATCCAGGAAGCAGGTAGCCTGAATGCCGACTAGCCGCTATCAGGACAAGGTGCTCGAGACCTACGCGCGCTCCCTTCTGGAAGCCGCTAAGGCCGAGAACCATGTGTTCGAGGACCTCGAGATGATCGAGCGCTTGGCTTCTGCCAGCCCCGAGATCATCGCCGTGCTCGACACCATGTCCAAGCGCGACCAGCTCGACCTTCTTCCCAAGGTGGCAGCTGCCTTTAAGTATGTTGCCGAGGAAGACGAGGATGTAGTGGGCGTGACCGTCACCACGGCGATCCCGCTCGACGACGAGCTGCGTCAAACCATCACTAAGAAATGCGAGCAGGACTTCGGCCGCAAGGTATTCCTTATCGAGCAGGTCGACCCGTCTATCGTGGGCGGCCTGGTGCTCGAGGCCCGCGGCGAGCGTCGTGACATTTCCGTCAAGACGCAGCTGCGCATCGCGCAGGAGACCCTCGCAAACTCTGCTAATTCGTACGGAGGTGAAGCCTAATGTCCGAAACCCTCAATGCCCAGGATATCGCCAAGAAACTGCAGGAGCAGCTCACGAGCCTCTCCGCGACGGTCGATACGCATGAGGTTTCAACGGTCGACGAGGTAGGCGACGGCATCGCGCGCGTCTCCGGCCTCAAGAGCGCCATGGCAGGCGAGCTTCTGGAGTTCAAGAGCTCCGATACCGGTGAGACCGTCTTCGGCCTTGCCCAGAACCTTGACCGTGACGAGGTCGGCGCCGTTCTGTTTGGTGCCGTCGACTCCATCAAGGAAGGCGACGAGTGCCGCACCACTGGCCGCATTATGGATATCCCCGTGAGCCGTGCCATGCTCGGCCGCGTCGTCAATCCGCTCGGCCAGCCCATCGACGGCCTGGGCGACATCGTCGCCACGCACCGTCGCCCCATCGAGTTCAAGGCTCCCGGCGTCATCGATCGTACCCCGGTGTGCGAGCCGGTTCAGACCGGTCTGCTCGCTATCGACTCCATGGTGCCTATTGGCCGCGGTCAGCGTGAGCTCATCATCGGCGACCGTAAGACCGGTAAGACCGCCATCGCCATCGACGCTATCCTCAACCAGCGCGGCAAGGGCATGGTCTGCATCTATGTCGCCATCGGCCAGAAGGCCTCCACGGTTGCCAACATCCGCGAGACCCTCGCTCAGCACGGTGCGCTCGACTACACCATCATCGTTTCGGCCACCGCTGCCGATTCCGCCCCTATGCAGTACATCGCGCCTATGGCCGGTGCCGCTATCGGCGAGTTCTTCATGTACAACGGCGAGGACGGCAAGCCCGCCAGCGAGACCAACCCCGGCGGTCACGTGCTCGTCATCTACGACGACCTGTCCAAGCAGGCTGTGGCCTACCGTCAGATGTCGCTGACGCTGCATCGTCCGCCCGGACGCGAGGCCTATCCTGGCGACATCTTCTACCTGCACTCTCGTCTGCTCGAGCGTGCCGTCAAGATGTCCATGAAGAACGGTTACGGCTCCATGACGGCACTGCCGATCATCGAGACCCAGGACGGCGACGTCTCGGCCTACATTCCGACCAACGTCATTTCCATTACCGATGGTCAGATCTACCTGCAGTCCGAGCTCTTCTTCCAGGGTCAGCGCCCGGCAGTCGATGTGGGCATCTCCGTGTCCCGCGTCGGTGGCGATGCGCAGACCAAGGCCATGAAGCAGGTCGCCGGCAACCTCCGTCTGGATCTCGCTTCCTATCAGGAGCTCGCTGGCTTTACGCAGTTCGGCTCCGACCTCGACGAGGCTACTCAGAAGCAGCTGACCCATGGTGCTCGCATGACCGAGCTCCTGAAGCAGCCGCGTTACAAGCCGTTTGAGGTTGGCGAGCAGATCGTTACGCTGTTCGCTGGCAACGAGGGCTTCCTGGATGACCTGGAGATCGCCGACGTGCTGCCCTTCCGTGCCGAGCTCATCGAGTACATGGACAATGGCTTTGGTTCGCTGCTCGACAAGGTTCGCGCCAAGAAGATCGATGATGACACCAAGGCTGAGCTCTTGCGCGTCATCGGCGACTTCAAGCAGCAGTTCATGGCCAAGCACCATTCGGATGTTTCTGGATCAGAGGAGAACTAAGCCCCATGGCCAACCTTCGCGACATTAAGAAGCGAATCTCCTCGGTTACCACGACCAAGCAGATCACGCGCACGATGGAGATGGTCTCTACGGCCAAGATCCGTCGTGCCCTCGATCGCTCCAAGCAGGCCGAGCCCTATAAGGAGGCGCTGACCGACGTCATGTTGACGGTCGCCGGCGACGCCTCCTGTTCGGGCACCGATCCCATGCTGCAGAAGCATGAGAGCGTTAAGCGTGGCCTGATTGTCGTCATTGCTTCGGACCGCGGCCTTGCCGGCGGTTTCAATACGACGGTGGAGCGCACGGCCGAAAAGCTCGCCGCTTCTTGGGCGAACGATGGCATCGAGTGCGAGATCATCGCGTGCGGGCGTAAGCCGGCCACGTATTTCCGTGACCGCGCAAACGTTGTCATGCACTTTGAGGGCAACTCCTCTGAGCCCGATTTCAATCAGGCCCGCATGATCTCCTCTCATATCTGCGATGCGTATCGTGCCGGTGAGCTTGACCGTGTCGAGCTTGTCTACCACCACGCCAAGAACCGCGTGGATCAGGAGCTTCGCGTCGAGCATCTGTTGCCGCTCGACCCCGAGATGATCGCTATGGCCCACGGTCCGCGTAAGAACGAGACCGACGCCCCTAAGCGCATCTCGTCCACGTTCGAGTTCGTGCCCTCTCCCGAGCATGTTCTCGGCAAGCTTGTGCCGTCTTATATCCTGACGGTCATCTACCAGGCCCTGATTGATTCGGCGGCTGCCGAGCAGGGTGCACGCCGCAAGGCCATGCACTCCGCGACGGAAAACGCCACCGCGATCATCTCGACCCTTACCCGCACGTATAGTCGCGTGCGCCAGGCTTCGATCACGACCGAGATTAACGAGATCGTCGGCGGAGCCTCAGCATTGGAGGAACAGTAATGGCTAATAACACCGTAAAGCTTGCGGTCGAGGAAGCCACCAAGAAGACGACTGCCGGTGATGGTCGCATCGTGCGAATCATCGGCCCTGTCGTCGACGTCAAGTTTGACGGCGCGGTGCCCCCGATCTACAACGCGCTCACGGTCGAGGCCGAGACCCCGATCGGTCATCTGAGCACGATCCTCGAGGTCGAGAGCCAGCTTCCGGGCGGCGTCGTCCGCACGGTCGCCATGTCCTCGACCGACGGCCTGCAGCGCGGCCTCATTGCCACCGATACCGGTGAGCCCATGAAGATGCCCGTTGGCCCCAAGACGCTCGGCCGAATTTGGAACGTTATGGGCAAGCCCGTCGACGGCAAGCCCATGCCCGAGGTGGAGGAGTTCTACCCCATCCACCATGCAGCGCCCCGTTTCGACGAGCTCACCACCAAGACCGAGATCTTCGAGACCGGCATCAAGGCCGTCGACCTGCTCGAGCCCTACATCCGTGGCGGCAAGACGGGCCTGTTCGGCGGCGCCGGCGTCGGCAAGACCGTTCTGATTCAGGAGCTCATCAACAACCTCGCCCAGGAGCACGGCGGCACCTCGGTGTTCACCGGCGTCGGCGAGCGTACCCGCGAGGGCACCGACCTCTTCCTCGAGATGAGCGAGTCTGGCGTTATCGACAAGACCTGCTTGGTCTATGGTCAGATGAACGAGCCGCCCGGAGCGCGTCTGCGCATCGGTCTGGCCGGCCTTACCACCGCTGAGTACTTCCGCGATCGCGGCCAGGACGTTCTGCTGTTCATCGACAACATCTTCCGCTTCTCCCAGGCGGGTTCCGAGGTTTCCGCACTGCTGGGCCGTATGCCGTCCGCCGTTGGTTACCAGCCCACGCTGGCAACCGAGATGGGCGACCTCCAGGAGCGCATTACCTCGACCAAGACGGGCTCCATTACCTCCGTCCAGGCTGTCTACGTCCCCGCAGACGACCTGACCGACCCGGCGCCTGCCACGACGTTTACGCACCTCGACGCCACCACGGTTCTTTCGCGTAGTATTTCGTCGCTCGGCCTGTTCCCGGCTATCGACCCGCTCGCGTCTTCCTCCGACGCTCTCGATCCCTCGATCGTCGGCGAGGAGCACTACCGTGTCGCCGTCAAGGTCCAGGAGCTCCTGCAGGAGTACTCCGACCTTCAGGACATCATCGCCATTCTGGGTATGGACGAGCTGTCCGAGGAACAGCGCCTTACGGTCAACCGTGCCCGTAAGATTCAGCAGTTCCTCTCGCAGTCCTTCCACGTCGCCGAGAAGTTCACCGGTAACCCCGGTATCTACGTCCGCGTCGAGGATACCGTCCGCTCTTTCGCCGAGATTGTCGACGGCAAGGCCGATGACCTTCCCGAGCAGGCTTTCCGCTATGCTTCCACGATTGAGGACGTGCGCGAGCGCGCCCGCAAGATGGGGGAGAAGTAGGTTATGCGTATCCGCATCGTGTGCCCCGTGAGCTGCGCCTATGAGGGCGACGCTGCGTTTGTGTCGATTCCGTCCACGGATGGCGAGTTTGGCGTTCTGCCTGCTCACTCCAGCGAGATCTGCACGATCGACCGCGGTTACGTTCGCGTTTCCGATAAGGCCATGGGCACTGTCGACCACACGTTTGCCGTGGCCGGCGGCTATGCCCAGGTTGCGGACGATGTCGTGACCGTTCTCGCCGAGCGCGCTTGCGATTTGGCGACCGTCGATGCCGACAAGCTTAAAGCTGATATTCAAGGTTTTGAAGAGAAGCTGGGTAATTTGTCGGAGGATGATGCACGCCGCGCCTACCTCTATAATGAAATCGCATGGTGTAAGCTCAAGCTTGCCCAATAGTCAAACGATTTAGCGTTCGACCATTTGCGAACACATCATGCCCGGGATGGCTTGGCCACCCCGGGCATGCTTTTTGAAAGGGTAGACCTTGGATATTATCCGCGTTGAGGGTGGCCACGCCATCGGAGGCTCCGTGCCCGTCTCGGGTGCTAAGAACTCCGCGCTCAAACTCATGGCGGCAACGCTTCTGGCGCCGGGCAAGACGACGCTGCAGAACGTGCCCGATATTTCCGATGTCCACGTGATGGGCAAGGTGCTCAAGGGCATGGGCGCTACGATCGATGTTCTCGACGAGCACACGCTCGAGATCGATACCTCTCAGGTCGATTCCTGGGAGGCTCCCTATGAGCTCGTCGCTAAGATGCGTGCTTCCACCGCCGTCATGGGGCCCCTGCTGGGTCGCTTCCATCGCGCCAAGATCGCCATGCCGGGCGGCTGCAACCTAGGTGCCCGCAAGATCGACATGCATATTCTGGGTCTCGAGGCCCTGGGCGTCGAGTTTGATACCGCCCACGGCTACATCAACGCCAGCGCGCCTCAGGGCCTGCGCGGTACCACCGTCACGCTCGAGTTTGCCAGTGTCGGTGCGACCGAGAACCTCATTATGGCATCCGTGCGCGCGCAGGGCACCACGGTTATCGACAATGCCGCCCGCGAGCCCGAGATCGTCGATCTCGCCAACATGCTCAACGAAATGGGTAGCAAGATTGTTGGCGCCGGTACGCCTGTCGTGACCATCGAGGGCGTGGAAGAGCTGCATCCTGTTACCCATCGCGTAGTGGGCGACCGCATCGAGGCCGGTACCTTTATCGTCGCCGGTGCGTTGATGGCAGACGATCGCGGTGTCGATGTCACGGGCTTTTGTCCCATTCACTTGGGTATGGTGCTCAAGAAGATGGAGCTCATGGGTATCGACTGCGAGCGCGTCGAGGATGGCGTCCATGTGAACCGTGCCGAGCGTATCAAGCCTGTCGACATCCAGACGCTTCCGTTCCCCGGCTTCCCGACCGACATGCAGGCACAAATTATGGTGCTCTCCGCCCTCTCCGGCGGCAGTTCCGTTATTACCGAGAACATCTTCGAGAATCGCTTTATGTTTGCCTCTGAGCTGGTGCGCATGGGTGCCGACATTCGTATCGAGAGCCATCATGCCATGATTCATGGCGTCAAGGGCTTCTCGGGTGCACAGGTTACCTCGCCCGATCTGCGCGGCGGAGCGGCCCTCGTCGTAGCGGGCTTGATCGCCGACGGGACGACCGAGGTTTCGGCTATCCATCACATCAAGCGCGGCTACGAGCAGTTTGTCGAAAAGCTGCAGGCGCTTGGCGCGCATGTCGAGCATGCTACCGTCCCCGATCCCGTCATCTACTAATACAGGTTGCCTATGTTTAATAAAAAGCCCCTCGCGGATACCACCACCCGAAGACCCTCAACTGGTGCGCAGGCCAAGATCTACAGTCGCGATAACGTGGCTCGCTATTCCGAGCGCGCTCGTCAACGTCGCCGTAGCCACACGATTCGTCACGTCGCGCTCATTGTCGTGCTTGGCGTGCTGCTGAGTGCCACTACCGCTGCCGGCCTGTGGTTTGCCACCATTATGGGCAAGCTCGGCGATTCTAATGTCATTACTGACAATCTGCGTCGGGTTCTGGTTGACACCGATGAGGCAAAGGATCCGTTCTACGTGCTGCTTCTTGGCACCGACGGCCGTCCGGGCGAGGATACGTATCGTGCCGACTCGATTATCCTGGCACGCATCGACCCCACGCAAAAGCAGGCGACGCTCATTTCCGTTCCGCGCGACACCAAGGTCGAGTACAAGGGCGAGACCATGAAGATCAACGCCTGCCATACCGTTGGCGGCGCCGAGGCCATGGTCGAGGCGGTCAACGAGCTGTGCGGTGTTCAGATTTCCCACTATGCCGAGGTCAGCTTCGACGGTATGCAGGCGCTGATTGATTCGGTTGGCGGTATCGACATTAACGCAACCGATGATGTTGACGACCCCGAGCACCTGGATATTAAGATTACCGCTGGCCAGCAGCATATGGACGGTGCCACCGCCCTTACCTATGCCCGCTGCCGCTACACCTATGCCGACGGCGATTACACGCGCATGCGCCACCAGCGTCAGGTGCTTGGCGCCCTTGCCAACCAGATTCTCAATAACTTCGATGCCACGAAGATCTTTGGCCTGGTTAATTCGCTGTCCGATATGCTTGTAACCGATATGAGCGTTCAGGATATCGTGGCTACGGTCAACGCCATGCGCGGTATGGATGTCGACGGTATCTACTCGGCCAACCTGCCCTCGTACGCCGACGACAGCACCATGATCGACGGTGTGAGCTACGTCTTTGTCTACGAGGACGAGCTCAAGGAAATGATGGAGCGCGTCGATGCCGGCAAGGATCTCAAGGGTCCCAACACCATGGGTCTTTCCGACGGTTCCAGCTCTACGATCGGTGACCTGAACAACAACACGTCTGACGACTACGCAAACGGTACCGCAACCTCATCGGTCAGCTCTGACGATTCCGATGACTCAGGCGATTCGAGCGATTCGGACTACTACGAAGAGCCCACCGGCGACGGCAACGGCTACGAAGCCAACTACTAGGGTTACGCGGGCGTACCAAACCGCGTAACCGCTTGACGCTGCGCGGGCCGCATTTGGACAATCTGACGTTCAACTTCAAGGGCGCGACCAGAAGGTCAGCGCCCTTTCGTTTCACGTCACCTTGTCTCAAATGCGACCCGCTCGCTGCCCGTCCCCAACTTCTATTTCCCCTTGCACCAAAAACCGCCCCGTTCTCGGTTTTGAGGACGGGGCGGTTTTGCTTACCTAGATTGTTCGAGTTCCTTATGCAAAGCGGGCGACGAGCTCCTGGAGCACGTCGGTCATCTTGACGAGTGAACTGACCGGGACGAACTCGTTGACGCCGTGGTAGCAATAGCCGCCGGTGGAAAGGTTGGGGCAGGGCAGACCGCGGAACGACAGCTGCGCGCCGTCGGTGCCGCCGCGAATCGGCAGCACTTGGGGCTCAACGCCGTAGGCAAGGTAGGCTTCCTTGGCAACATCAATAAGCTCGGGATAGTCACGAACGATCTCGGCCATATTTCGATACTGCTGCTTAATCTCGACCGTCACGCGCTCCTCACCCAGACGCTGGTTGAGCATCGAGGCGGCGGCATCAATAAGGTCGAGTTTCTGCTGGAACTTGGCGGCGTCATGGTCGCGGACGATATAGCGCGCTGTGGCGTGATCGACGGTTGCAGATACACCTTCAAGGTGATAAAAGCCCTCGTAGCCTTCCGTATACTCCGGGCGCTGTACGTAGGGGAGCAACGCGTTGAAGTCGCAGAACAGATTGCCTGCGTTGACCATACGGCCTTTGGCGTCGCCCGGGTGGATGGACTGGCCCTCAAAGCGGACGGTCGCCTCGGCAGCGTTAAAGCACTCCCACTCCAGCTCGCCGATGGGGCCACCGTCGACCGTGTAGGCGTACTTGCAGCCAAAGGTATCGATATCCAACAGCTCGGCTCCGTGGCCGATCTCCTCGTCAGGGCAGAAGCAAATGCCGAGTGCGGGATGGGGCAGAGAAGGGTCCTGAGCGATACGCGCGACAAGCGACATGATCTCGGCGACGCCTGCCTTGTCATCCGCGCCCAGCAGCGTGGTGCCATCGCTGCAGACCAGGTCCTCACCCGCGAGGTCATTCAGGGCGGGAAGCTTGGCGGTACTCATGGCAACGGGCTTACCGTCAACCGTGCCGCAGACCAGGTCGCCGCCTTCGTAGTGTACGATGTGCGGCTTCACGCCGGCGCCCGGTGCAACTTCGGTGGTGTCGAGATGGGCGATCAGGCCCAGGGCGGGCTTGTCCTCAGCGCCCGCACTTGCGGGGATATGCGCGCAGACATAGGCGTGCTCGGTCACGTGGGCATCTTCCGCACCAAGCTCGCGCAGCTCTTCAGCCAGCACGTTGGCAAGGTCAAACTGAACGGCGCTCGAGGGTACCTGGTCGCAGTTTGCATCCTCGGACTGCGTGTTGATCTGGACGTAGCGCAAAAAGCGTTCGAGGACATCGGGGCTCGTGGTGGTGTTTTCCATAAAGACCGCTCCAATCTTGGTCGTCGTGTGCAACAAGAACTCTAGCACGGTATGCCACGGCATACCACGACGCTTGGATGGGGTAGAATCAGCCATTGAATGCAGAAGGGACGGAAGATCATGGATACGACAAATAGCTCGCGCGAACTACATCTGACGGTGGCGAACGAAGACTACTTGGAGTGCATGGTTCGCATTGAAAGCGAAGAGGGGGAAACCAACGGCGTGCGATCGGTCGACATCGCGCAGCGCCTTGGCGTCTCCAAGGCATCGGTCAATAAAGCGGTTTCGGCGCTCAAGGCATCCGAGCTTGTCGAGCAATCGCACTACGGCAAGGTGATCCTGACCGATCGCGGCCGCGAGGTTGGTACGGCTATCTGGTACCGTCATCGCCTCATCCGCACGTTTTTGGTTCAGGAGCTCGGTGTCGAATTTGAGCGAGCCGATTCCGAGGCCTGCATGATGGAGCATGCGCTATCCGAGGACACGATGAGCCGCTGGCTCGCCTATCTCGAAAAGCAGGGAATCAGCGTCGAGGAATAGCGGGATATATATGGATACGAGTTATTACAACCGCTTTGGTGCCGAGGAACTTACGCGCCGCTTGTCGAGCGAGACCTTGTTGGCGCAGGGCCCCATGGGCAGTGTTCTGTTGAGTGAGTACGATGCCGCCGACATTCCACCGGCGTTTTGGAATCTGGCAGAGCCGCAGACCGTTTCTCGTATCCATCGCTTGTATGTCGCCGCCGGCGCGCAGGTGCTCATTACCAACACCTTTCAGGCATCAAGCTATGCCCTCAAACACGGCCAGATTGCGCCGTCCGTGGCGGAGGTCAATCGCGGGGCCGTCGACGATGCCCGCCAGGCGCACCCTCAGCTGCTGCTGGGCTCGATGGGCCCGATCGGTATTGAGTGGTTTGCCGAGGACTCTGCCGAGTATCGTGAAATCCGAGGCATTGCGCGCGAACAGGCGCACGCCTTGCTCAATGCCGGCGTTGACGGTCTGCTGATCGAGACGGTGACGTCTATCCGTAATTTGCAGCCCATGCTTGCCGGCGCTCGAGATGCCGCCGACGGCATGCCTGTTCTGGTGAGTTTTGTCGTTGACGATAAAGGCGACCTGTTGGGCGATGGCCTCAACATCGAGGCAGCCGTTTTGTACGCCGAAAAACACGGCGCAAACTCGGTTGGTGTTAATTGCTGTTCGCTTGCGGCCGCGAACGCGGCGGTGCCCAGGATGGTTGCATCGGCGACTACTCCCGTCACGGTGCGTCCCAACGTGGGCGATCCGGTCCAGACTCAGGATGGCCCCGTATGGCACGAGAACCCCGAAGCTTTCGCGCGCGCATGCATCGAATGGAGACATGCCGGCGCCGCAATGGTGGGCAGTTGTTGTGGAACCACGGCAATCACTACGGCAGCGATGGCCGAGGCGCTCGATATATAAAGGGCAAAACCGCTCCATACGGGGCAGTTTTTTATTGCCTGCATGTCCTCGGCAGCATTTGCCCAAATGGTGAATGCTGGTGCCGGCAGGTTGCCGAGTGCATGTTGCGGGTATACCCCATGCGTACCATGATCCAAACACTGTGAGGTGTCTGCGCGTGTGCGCGATAATTCATTTTGGAACTGACGGTTGGCGCGCTCGCGTCGATGAGGACTTCACTGCCGATAACGTTGCCCGTATCGCCGATGCCGTCGGCGAGTTGTGGCAAAAGACCAATCCGGGCAAAACGGTATATATAGGGTTCGACACCCGGCCCCTGGCGCGCGAGTTCGCTGAGCTTGCGGCGGGCGTGCTAGCGGCGCACGGGCTAGACGCCGTGCTCGCTTCGCGACCTGTCCCGACCCCTGCCCTTACGTGGGCGGCGGCTTATGACGGTGAGGCGTGCGGCGCGCTCATGGTGACGGGGTCCCATCATCCGCAGGGCTATCTGTGCCTCAAGATTCGCATGGGTGACGGCTCGACCGCCAACCAGGATGTCATCGAAGAGCTCGAAGAGACCATGGCTCCCAAGCCAATGGGGATCGAGGGGCAATATCGCACCGCGGATATCATTCCTGACTATATGCAGGCGGTGGCATCGTTTGTCGATGCCGAAGCCATCCGCGCCGCGCACCTGCGCGTGGTTGTCGATCCCATGGGCGGCGCAGCCCAGGGCTATCTAGCCGACTTGCTGCGCGAGCTTGGCGTTGAGGTGCACGAGATTCACGCCGGGCAGGCGTCTGACCAAGAAGATATCTGCCCCGACCCCGTTGAACCGTGGGTGGACGCTTGCGAGCGCACGGTTATCGAGGACGGAGCTTGCGCTGGCCTGGTGACCGACGGCGACGCCGACCGTATCGGCGCGGTTGACGAGCGCGGCAGATATATACATCCGCATCAGATCATGGCGCTCGTTTTGGGCGACTTGGTTCAATTTCGTAATTTGGAGGGGCGCGTCGTCGTCAATCTTTCATGCTCGACGCTCGTGCGTCGCATTGTCGAGGCGCTTGGCTGCCGCGTGACCGTCAAGCCAGTCGGTTTCAAATATATAGCGGCAGAGATGAAGAAGGGCGGCGTCCTCATGGGCGGCGAAGAAGCCGGTGGTATCGGCATCGCCGCGCATATGCCCGAGCGCGATGGAATCCTCGCCTGTCTGATTCTGTGTGAGCTTATGGCTAAGACGGACGCGCCTTTGGGCGTTCTGGTCGACCAACTCGAGGACAGTTTTGGTAAGACGAGTTACGGTCGACGGGATTTGCGCCTTGAGGTCGAAGATGCCGAAACGTTACGAACCCTGCTGCCGGGCGTAAACCCCAAGTCGATTTGTGGCAAGGTGCCGCAAAACGTTAGTCATATGGATGGCTTGCGTTTGGCATTCGAGGATGACACGTGGCTGCTGGTCCGTCCTAGCGGGACCGAACCAGTGGTGCGCGTCTACGCCGAGGGGTTCTCGGTGGAAGAACGTGATGAGTTGCTCGATGCTGGCTGTGCTTTAGCTAGGGGGACGTATCCGCTTTAACCATGAGACTGCCTTATATAAAGAGATGCTCGGCGAGCGGTAGGTAACGGCTGGCAAACGTTAGTCGGATCCCAAACTGTGTAGGAAATGTGTACGACCAGATTCCCGCCCACGGCGCCCCTCCGGTCTGGCAATATATCTCCTTGCCGCGC
>BREX01000018.1 GCA_023708985.1 Collinsella sp. | reverse complement strand
CATTATACCACGGTGGCATCACCTATATGTCAATTATGGTCTAACAGAGCCTAAGGTAAAGCGTACTCTTCTCGCGCACGGCATTGCCGTCAAAGTTGTCGATGCGATTGAGGGCATTTGCATATAGGCGGCTGTCCAACTTGTAGCTGGCGAGAGCCGACATCATTTCGTTGGCGGCCGGGCCGCGATAGTGCTCGGCGATTGCCTGATAGGCGGACTCGCCGCTGCCGAGCTTGCTGCAGATTGCCGCGGAAAGATTGAGCGTGGTGATGGCAAAGTCGCTGTAGATGGCGGGCGCGCACTGGTCAGGCTCGCGATGGACGATGTAACGGGTGAGATACGAGCGGTTGGAAGAGCATTTCTCGAGCAGGGTACTGCCGAGATAAGAGTTTCCATTGATGAGCATTCGGGCGATCTCGAGATGTTTAAGACCGCCGAACGAGCGAATATCGTTATAGAGGACCGAGCAAGGCGTCTCTGCTGCCACGGATACCTCCTTTGATTGCTTCCTAGCCAATATGGCGATAGGAATTAATGGCCCCCGGTGGGCGACGTATTAAATGGCTGCGCAATATATAGCGTAACCAAAGCAACATTATAGGCCACATGTTCGAAATTGCAGGAAGACTGAGAGATTTGGTTTGGACTGGACGGAAATCCCCCTCTGTCTTGTTCTGTAACATTTAGGGCCGGTTTTGCTTCGCAGCCGTTACAGATTGAGACAATCAGCCGGGCCCGCCGCGTCCGCCTCGTCATCTGTGGTTTACGTGGGGGCATGCGAAGCACGGGTATACTAACCCGCGGCGAATCTGCTCCATCGCTTAGTGCTGCTGCGTCTGGACGGCGCGTGATAGGGCTGCCAAAGCGATCGCCAGCGTGCTGAGCAACGTCCTCTCTGTGCGCACCCGTTTTTGTATGTATTAGCGCACTACCAAGCACGCCCGCGCGGCCGCATGCCGTGCCCATTGCGCGTGCAGATAAGGAACAACAACATATGCGTAATTCTGTATCCGACGTCACCGACGCCGAGATTCTGGACGAGACCCGCGAGGCCATGACCCAGGCTGCCTTCGATGCTGCCGATGAGGCCAATGCTGCCCAGGCCGTCGAGTCCGCTACCGAGAGCCTGCCCGCCTTTGACGAGCTGGGCCTTTCCGACGAGATGCTTCGTGCTATCGAGAACCTGGGCTACACGGCGCCGACGCCCGTGCAGGCCGGTTCGATTCCTGTGGTGCTCGAAGGCCGCGACCTGCTTGCCGCCGCTCAGACCGGCACCGGCAAGACGGCCGCCTTTTTGCTGCCGACCATGAACAACCTGGAGCACATCGCTCCGCCCAAGCCTGTGCGCGAGCGCAGCGGCCGCAACCGTCGTCGCGGTGCTAAAAAGCCCGAGGGCAACGGCCGCGGCCCCGTGATGCTCGTCATCACCCCTACGCGCGAGCTTGCCCAGCAGATCGACGAGGTCGCGAGCAAAATCGCCGACGTCACCGGCCATGTTGCCGTGACCGTCGTGGGCGGCGTGAGCTACAAGCCCCAGACCGCTGCCCTCAAGTACGGTTGCGACATCCTGGTCGCAACGCCGGGCCGTCTGGTCGATCTGATCGAGCAGGGTGCCTGCCACCTGGGCGAGGTCAAAGTGCTGGTACTCGACGAGGCCGACCGCATGCTCGACATGGGCTTTTTGCCCGCCGTCCGCCGCATTGTGCGCGAGACGCCGGCCGAGCGCCAGACGCTGCTGTTCTCGGCGACGCTCGACGAGGAGGCCGTGGGCGAGATCACCGACCTGGTGAGCGACCCGGCTCGCGTGGAGATCGCGCCCGCCACGTCGACCGCCGACACCGTCGACCAGTTTGTGTTCCCGGTGTCCATAGAGGCCAAGAACAACCTGCTGCCCGAGTTCCTCAAGAAGGAGGGTCCGGAGCGCACTATCGTCTTTATGCGCACCAAGCACCGCGCCGACAGCTGCTGCCGTCGTCTGGAGCGTAAGGGCATCAAGGCCGCCGCGATTCACGGCAACCGCAGCCAGGCCCAGCGCGAGCGTGCCCTTTCGGCCTTCCGCGACGGCACCGTCGACGTGCTGGTGGCAACCGACGTGCTCGCCCGCGGCATCGACATTAGCGACGTGCGCTACGTTGTGAATTTTGACGTGCCGGCCGAGCCGACTGACTATATCCACCGCATTGGCCGTACGGGCCGCGCCGGCGAGCTGGGCTGGGCCATCACGTTTGTGACCGAGCAGGACGTGGACGAGTTCTACGAGATCGAGAAGCTCATGGACAAGACCGCCGACATCTACGAGGCCGGCGACCTGCACGTGGGTCCCAACCCGCCCGCGGTTGATCCCGAGCGCGACCCTGCGGCCTTTAAGGCGAAGAAGAAGACCAAGCGCGGCAAGTCCAAGAGCAAGAAGAAGCTTGAGCAGGCGCGTCGCGACGGCAAGCGCAACGGCGACGATTACGGCGATGTTGCCGGTCGTTCCAACCGCGGTCGCGACGAGCGCCGCGGCGACGGCGAGCGTCCGAGCCGTCCCAAGCGCGGCGGCAAGACCCGCGTGCGCGAGGGCGTTCAGGCTCGCGTAGACGAGGCTGTTGAGAGCGTGGCCCGCGAGGTAGCTGCCGAGGAGCGCGGCGGTGCCGCTGCCGTCGAGCAGGCCCCGCGCGGTAACCGTGCCGAGCGTCGTGCCAAGCAGTTCCAGGGCGAGGCGCATCGCCGCCGTCGCGAGGATGGGGATCGCGGTGGCCGTCGTCGTGTCGAGCGCGAGGACGAGGGCCGCGGTTCGCGCGGTGGCAAGCGCGGTGCGGGCGACCACCGTCGTTCCGGTCGTGATGACGAGCGCGGTGGCCGTGACGAGCGCCGCGGCGGCGAGGGCCGTGGTGAGCGTAGCACCCGCGGCGGCGAGTCCCGTGGCGGCAAGCGCTTTGAAGAGCGCGGTAGCCGCGGCGGCGAGCGTCGCGAGGGTGCTCGCGGCAATGGCGGCCGCGGCGGCGCTGGTCGTTCTAACGAGTCGCGCGATCGTCGTGACCCGCGTGCCAGCCGCGATCGTCGCGATGACTGGCGCAACTACGACGATACCCGCGAGGAGCGTCGTGGCGGCTATCGTGGCGGGCGTGGCGGCAACCAGACCGGCTCCCGTGGCGGCCGTGCCGGCGGTCGCGATAACCGTGGCAGCTATGGCAACAGCCGTGGTGGCAAGCGCGGCGGCAGCTCCCGTCGCCCCGGTGACGGCGGCGGCAAGCGCAAGTAAGATGCGCATCGCGCGCTAGCGTGAGACAAGCTAAGGGCCCGAGCAAACAACGCTCGGGCCCTTTTGTTTGCCGTGTCCATCGCTAATTCAAACGTGATTTTCTCGGGAATGCATCTGGGGGATGCTGAGGACCTATTTTCCGCCATGCAGCAATGGGTCCTATGGGGTGCGCCGTGCATTTTTTGGAGTATTCTGCAGTTCGAGTTGTCTGCATATGATTCGACGTCGCCAACGGTGGCCTTCGGATATCCCTAGCGAGCGTTCCGAGTCAGATTTCGCCGTTTTCCGGAGCAGGGGCGCGTCATTCTCGCCATGTCGGGACTTAGAACGATACGGCGCCCTACAGTTTTGCCCACCCGCGGCGGTGCTGGCGCGGTCACGTTGCAGAATACTCCGTTTTTTGCACGGGCCAGGATGGGGTACCTCAGGAGAACGCGGCGATATCCCGTAAATATATACAATCTGTACCGTAATTTATACAAAACGAAGAGGCAGACAGCGCAGGGTGGGCGCATTGGGGTGTTTGGTGCACCAAAACGGGGATCCCACGCGCCGTATACTCTGTCTGAATGTGAAAACGGCTTGACGCGTTGCCAGGCGTAGGGGGGAGGGTGCCTCGATGAGCGTATTCGAAATTGTGTTTAGTCCGACGGGCGGAACGCGGAAGGTGTCTGGCCTTGTGGCCGGGGCGCTGGACAAAAAGACCGTTACCGTCGATCTGACCGATAGCGGGCTAGATTTCAGCGCTGTCTCGATGACTGAGGACGACGTGGCTGTTATCTCCGTGCCAGCGTATGCCGGCAGAGTCCCTGCCGTGGCGGTCGACCGACTGAACATGGTTCACGGCAACGGAGCGCGGGCCGTTCTGGTGTGCGTCTACGGAAACCGCGCGTTTGAGGACACGCTCGTAGAGCTGGAGGACGTTGCGAAGCATGCGGGATTCCAGGTAATCGCGGCAGTTGCAGCCATTGCAGAACATTCCATTGCGCGACAGTTTGCTGCCGGTCGTCCGGATGCGCAGGATGCGGCGCAGCTCGCAGAGTTTGCGCAGCAAATTCAGCAAAAGCTGTTGGCTGAGGATGCATCCGAGCCCTCTATTCCCGGCAATCGTCCTTATAAACAAGCCAGAGGTCACCGCATGGCACCCGAGGCAACAGAGGATTGCGTCTCCTGCGGTGCATGCGCCGCGGCGTGCCCCGTTTGTGCTATCGACAAGGGTGACCCCAAACGAGCAGCTGGCGAGGCGTGCATCTCCTGCATGCGCTGCATTGCCGTATGCCCGCGAGGCGCTCGTAAGCTTGATCCCAACAAGCTATCCGCTGTTTCCCAGATGCTGAGCAAGGTTTGCGTCGTGCGGAAGGAATGCGAGCTCTTTGTCTAGCGCATACGAAATTGGTGCAATGGGGCCAGGTTAATCTGCACCAACCTGGTGCAAACAAACCTGTCCCCAATGCACCAGAGTGAGGAGTGTCCCCGAGTGCCGGCAGAAAAGGAACGTCCCCAAGTGCTGCCTAAATACCGTTTATCGAAGAAAAAATACCGCTCACCGGTCATAATGACTATTCTGGCTTTGGGCTTGTCTACAATAGCTCCCGTAAAAAGAAATGCGGAAGGTTACCGAGTCCCTCGGACGTGGGCCTAACCAAAGTCTTTGAACGGATGTGTCTCTATGGACGCATTCGCTTGATTTTGGTTGGGCTATATTTATGAAGGGACATGCCACCATGGGTTTCTTTTCTCGCCTGATGGGCGGTTCGGATGAGCAGAAGACTGCAACTTCCGAGTTCGAAATCCTCGCTCCTGTTTCCGGCGAGCTTGTTCATCTAGAAAATACCAATGACCCCGCTTTTAGCAGCCGTGCCGTGGGCGATGGCGTTGCCGTGGTTCCCCAAGAGGGAACGGTGTGCGCTCCTGTTTCCGGTACCGTCGCGGCGCTGTTCCCGACCGAGCATGCACTGGGCATCATGTCCGACGACAGCTCTGCTCAGGTGATGCTGCATATCGGAATCGACACTGTTAAACTTGAGGGCAAGGGCTTCCATGCGCTTGTTGCCCAGGGTGACCATGTCGACGCGGGCCAGCCCCTCGTTGAGGTCGATTTTGACGCGGTCCGCGCCGCCGGCTTCGATCCCACGGTCTTCGTTATTGTATGCGAGCGTTCGGAGAACTCGACTCTTCGTGAGCATGCTTCCGACCCTGTTGCTGTTAAAGAGCCTGTCGTCTGGCTTTCCGAGTAAATTCTTGTGGTGGGTACCGTGGTTATCAAGCGAGTTTTCAACAATAACGTCGCAATGGTCACTTCGGACGATGGCTCCGAGCTCATTGTCATCGGTCGAGGCCTCTGCTTTGGCCGTCATGCCGGCGATGCCATCGACGAGGCGTCGATCGAAAAGACCTACGCGTTGCAGGAGGGAACTTCTCAGGACTCGCGTACGATTGACCGCTTGGCACATCTTTTGGAGTCCATCCCCACCGTCAACCTCGTGATTTCCGAGGAAATCGTTCAGATGCTTCGTCGAGAGCTCAATGCCGACATCAACGATAAGATTCTCATTGCTCTCGCAGACCATATCAGCCTTGCTTTGGAGCGCGAGCGCAAGGGCGTCCCCTGTGAGAATCCGTTGCTACTCGAGATCCAGCAGTTCTATCGCAAGGAGTACGCGCTTGCGGGCCGTGCGCTGCAGATTATCAAGGAGTATATGGGCATCCAGATGAGCGAAGAAGAGCAGGGTTTCATTACGCTGCATATCGTCAACGCCACCATGCCGCAACGCTCCGATCGTCTGATTGTTTCGGTCCAGCTTGTTCGCGACGTGCTCGCGATTGTTTCTGAGCGCTATGCTACGACCCTCGATGACACCTCGCTGCCTTACGAACGTTTCGTTCGTCACCTGCAGTTTTTCGCACAGCGAGCGCTCGATCCTACGGCCGGGCAAATCAACGGAGACGCGCTGTTCCGAATCGATGAAACGGCGTATCCGTGTGCATTCTCGTGCGCGGACGCCATAGCCGCTCACTTGTCGTCTATCTATAACGTTGTCGTTACCGATGCCGAAAAGAGTTATCTCGCATATCACATTGTTAACCTGCTTGGAGAACCTGGTCTCTAGGCATAACGTGCCCACACATCGATTGATATAAGGCAAGGCTCACGGTCTTGTCTAGGGCACATCTGTCTTAATTTGCGGAAAAGGAAGGGGAGTACCGCTATGACCGCAAAAAAGAAGTTCAATTTCAAAGCGCCGTTGGAGGTGTTCGCGAAGTCGATCGTCCAGCCGATGATGTATCTCTCGGTTGCCGGCATCCTGCTCATCGTGGGCATTATTCTGACCAACAAGACCATCTGCGCTTTGGTCCCCGTACTGGGCTCCGGTCCGTTCCAGCTTGTGGGCGCCGTTGTCTATCAGTCGCTGATGTTTATCATCAACAACCTCTCGATTCTGTTCTGCGTGGGCATCGCCGGCGCCATGGCAAAGAAGAACAAGGGTCATGCTTCGCTGATCGCCCTGATGTCGTTCTTCCTGTTCCTGCAGGCTAACAACATCGTGCTCAACGCCACCGGCTCTCTTGCCGATGCGAGCGGCATGCTCGGTCTTACCGGAACCGGCCAGGCCACCGTTATGGGCATCCAGGTACTCGATACTGGCGTGTTTGGCGGCATCATTCTCGGTTGCATCACCGGTGCCGTGTTCAACAAGTACTCGAACAAGCAGTTCCCCATTGCCCTTTCGATGTTCTCGGGCGTTCGCTTCCCGTTCCTGATTATGATCATCATCTCCTGGATCATGGGCGCTGGCTTCTGCATCGTTTGGCCTCCGGTTCAGGGCGCCATCTCCTCCGTTGCCGGCATCATTAAGGAGTCGGGCAACATCGGTCTGTTTATCTACGGCATGCTCAACAAGCTGCTCGTTCCCACCGGTCTGCACCACCTCATCTACACCCCGTTCCAGTTCTCCGATGTGGGTGGCACCCTTACGCTGGGCGATCAGGTTATCGCCGGCGCCTATCCCATCCGTGTTGCCGAGATGGCAATGACGGGCCAGCCCTTCTCCGATAGCACCTATTTCAACAGCTACACCTTCAACAACCTGTGGCCCTACATCGGTATCGGTCTCGCCTTTATCGTCACCGCTTACAAGGGGAACAAGGATAAGACCAAGGCCGTTATCATCCCGCTGATCATCACCGCCGTGCTCTCCTGTGTCACCGAGCCCATGGACTTCCTCTTTGTCTTTGCCGCTCCCGTGCTCTTTGTTGTTCACTCGGTTCTTTCCGGCATCTTCCTGGTCCTGCTCAAGGTCCTCTCCGTGCCCGCTTCGACTGCAGGCGGCATCATCAACATCGTGGTTTCCAACCTGGTCCTCGGTGTCGACAAGACCAACTGGCCGGTTATGCTGGTGCTTGGAGTCGTCAACGCCGCTCTGTACTTCTTCCTCTTCACCTTCCTTATTAAGAAGCTCAACCTCCACACGCCTGGTCGCGAGGAGGAGTCCGAGCTCGCCGAGTCCGTTGCCGAGGGCGAGGCCGCCGCGTCTGTCGCGGTGAAGCAGGGCGCTGTTGCCGCGGCTCCCGCAGAGGGCGTCGATGCAGGTATTGCCGACCTGGTCGCAGGTCTTGGTGGCAAGGACAACATCGAGGAGCTCGAGAACTGCTTTACGCGTCTCCGCGTGAACGTTAAGAACCCGGACCTCATCAATGAGGACCTCATCAACCACGTGCCCAACAGCGGCATCAACCGCAACGGCAATAATATCCAGATCATCTTTGGCATGAAGGTCGCCGAGATGCGCGACAAGGTCGAAAACGCAATTGAGAAGGAGCAGTAAACAATGATCATTACTCTGTGTGGTGGCGGATCCACCTTTACCCCCGGCATCGTCAAGTCCATCGCCCTGCGCAAGGACGAGCTCGACGTTGACGAGATTCGTCTGTACGACATCAACGAGGAGCGCCAGCGCAAGATCGGCGTGCTCGTGGACTGGATTTTGCACGAGGACCTCGGCCTGGACATCAAGCTCACGGTGACCACCGACAAAAAGACGGCTTTTACCGACGCGAGCTTCGTGTTTGCCCAGATGCGCGTGGGCGGCTACGCCATGCGCGAGCAGGACGAGAAGATTCCGCTGCGTCACGGCTGCGTGGGTCAGGAGACTTGCGGTTGCGGCGGCCTTGCCTACGGCATGCGCACCATCTTCCCCATGGTCGAGCTGATCGATGACGTTGAGAAGTACGCCAAGAAGGACTACTGGATTCTCAACTACTCCAACCCTGCCGCCATCGTCTCCGAGGGCTGCCGCGTGCTGCGTCCCAACGCTCGTATCATCAACATCTGCGACATGCCGATCGCGATCATCGACGTGGTCTGCGCCGCGCTCGATATCGACAAGAAGGATGTCGAGTACGATTACTTTGGCCTCAACCACTTTGGTTGGTTCACCTCGATCCGCCACAAGGGCGAGGAGGTGCTCCCGCAGCTGCGCGAGTACATCAAGGAGCACCAGATCCTGCTGCCCGACTCTTACCTCAAGGGCATGGGCTCGCTCATGGCAAAGAAGCCCGAGGAGGCCACCGACGAGCATCCCGAGCAGAACCGCCACACCAAGGGCAGCTGGTACTACGTCTGGAAGGGCGAGTACGAGATCATGGAGTGCTTCCCGGAGTACCTGCCCAACACGTATCTGAACTACTACCTGCAGCAGAAGGAGTTCGTCGAGCATTCCAACCCCGAGCGCACCCGTGCTAACGAGGTTGAGGAGACGCGTGAGAAGAACCTCTTTGATGGTATCGACCATTACGAGAAGACGGGCGAGATCGACGAGAGCACGTTCTATGCGGGCAGCCACGGCGACTGGATTGCCGATCTGGCTATCGCTCTGAAGAACGACACCAAGCAGCGCTTCCTGGTCATTTGCGAGAACAAGGGCGCCATCCCCAACATGCCCTACGACGCTATGGTCGAGCTGCCTGCCTACATTGGCAAGAACGGCCCCGAGGTCATCAGCCGCGACAACATTCCGCTGTTCCAGCAGGGCCTCATGATGCAGCAGCTGAACTCCGAGAAGCTCATTGTCGAGGCTACGATCGAGGGTTCGTACGAGAAGGCGCTTAAGGCCTTTACGCTCAACAAGACCGTGCCGTCGATGAAGGTCGCCAAGGAGGTTCTCGACGACATGATCGAGGCCAACAAGGGTTACTGGCCCGAGCTTAAGTAAAAGCAACAGGGTCGCTGGCCGCATGCCTGAAGCAATGCCCCGCCCACGTGATTGCGTGGGCGGGGCATTGTCGTTTGGTAACGCGTTTTATCAAATATGGCATTTATCTGCGATAATGTTCATTTTCACCGCTGATGGTGACATTTCATACCGCCTGCCGAACTGCGTGGAGACCTAACAACTTTTTAGGTCAGTGTTGTGCGTGTAGCAATTTCGCCCGGCCTCGCCTCCGGGCTGCCATGTGAGAGGGGATCTTATGGCTCGACTGCACGTAATGGAACGCAGCCACGCTCAGGCCGTCATGGACGACCTGCACGATGCACTCGGACGTCGTCTGGCGGTGAGTTCACTCGCCCCGTGCCCCGTCGAGTTTACGGCGGCGCTCGTCAACCTGTGCTCCACCCAGAGCTGCGGCAAGTGCACGCCCTGCCGCGTGGGCCTGAGCGCGCTGAGCGACCTGCTCGCCGATGTGCTCGAGGGCCGCGCCGACGAGTCCACGCTCAACTTGATTGAGCGCACGGCCCGCACCATCTACCTTTCGAGCGACTGCGCCATCGGCTACGAAGCTGGCGCCATGGCACTCACGGCCATTCGCGGCTTCCGCGACGATTTTGAGCACCACATCCGCGAGCACTCCTGCGGCTTTGACCGCGAGGCTCGCGTCCCGTGTGTCTCGGGCTGCCCGGCGCACGTCGACATTCCTGGTTACATCTCGCTCGTCGAGGCAGGCCGTTATGCCGACGCCGTCAAGGTCATCCGCAAGAACAACCCGCTACCGCTCGTCTGTGGTCTGGTGTGCGAGCATCCCTGCGAGATGCATTGCCGCCGTGGCATGGTCGACGACCCCATGAACATCCTCGCCCTCAAGCGTTTTGCCGTTGAGCATAGCGACCTCAACGACCACAAGCCACATGTAGTGGACAACACCGGTAAGCGCGTCGCCGTGATCGGCGGCGGCCCGGCCGGCCTTTCCTGTGCCTACTACCTGGCCGTGATGGGCCACAAGGTGACCATTTTTGAGCAGCGCCACCACTTGGGCGGCATGCTGCGCTACGGCATCCCCAGCTATCGTCTGCCGCGCGAGCGCCTGCAGGCCGAGATCGACTGGATCTTGAGCGCCGGCATCGACGTGGAGCTCGACCACTCCGTGAGCGGCGAGGAGCTCGCCCGTCTGCGCGACGAGTTCGATGCCGTCTACCTGGCCATCGGTGCCCACAGTGACAAGAAGCTCGGCCTTCCGGGTGAAGAGGCGCCCGGCGTGGAATCGGCCGTCAAGATGCTGCGCGCCATCGGCGATGACGAGCTGCCCGACCTGAGCGGCCAGCGCGTGTGCGTCATCGGCGGCGGCAACGTTGCCATGGACGTGGCACGCTCCGCCGTGCGCTGCGGTGCCGAAAAGGTAAGCATCGTCTACCGCCGTCGCATCTGCGATATGACGGCCCAGGACGCCGAAATCGCCGGCGCCCAGGCCGAGGGTTGCGAGGTTCTGGAGCTCACGGCGCCGCTCGCCATCGAGACGGGCGAAGATGGTCGCGTGAGCGGCCTGCGCGTGCAACCGCAGATTATCGGCGAGCCTCGCCGTGGGCGTCCGGCCCCGCGTGCCGCAGCCACGCCCGAGCGCGTCATTCCCTGCGAGCGCGTGTTTGTGGCCATTGGCCAGGACATCGATTCCAAGCCGTTTGAGGACATGGGCATCGCCTGCAAGTGGGGTCGCGTCGTTACCGATTCGGACGGCGCCGTGCCCAACTTCGATGGCCTCTTTAGCGGCGGCGACTGCCAGACCGGTCCCGCCACCGTCATCCGTGCCATCAACGCCGGCCGCGTGGCTTCGGCAAACATCGACCGCTACCTGGGCTTTGACCACAAGATCAAGCTCGACGTGGAGCTGCCGACCGTGCAGTTTAAGGGCAAGCACGAGTGCGGCCGCTGCGAGCTGGGCGAGCGCGAGGCCGGCGAGCGCATTCACGATTGGAATCTGGTCGAGCAGGGTCTCACCGAGGAGGAGGCGCGCCAGGAGGCGAGCCGCTGCCTGCGCTGCGACCACTTTGGCTTTGGCGCGTTCCGCGGAGGGAGGAACCTGGAATGGTAGAGCTCAACAAAACCACCGTCGGCGACAACAGCGAAAACGGAGCGCACAACATGGTCAAGCTCACTATCGATAATTGCGAGGTCGTGGTACCCGAGCACACCACGATCCTGGATGCGGCCAAGTCCGTCGGCATCCAGATTCCCACCCTGTGCTACCTGCGCGATCTGAACGAGATCGGCGGCTGCCGCGTGTGCGTGGTCGAGGTTGAGGGCTGCGACCAGCTGGTTGCCGCCTGCAACAACTACGTGCTCGATGGCATGGTGGTCCACACCAACAGCCCCAAGGCCCGCGAGGCGCGCCGCACCAACGTGCAGCTGCTGCTTTCGCAGCACGATTCACGCTGCACGAGCTGTGTGCGCAGCGGTAACTGCAACCTGCAGACCATTGCCAACGACCTGGGCATTTTCTATCTGCCGTTTCAAAGGCATTTGGCGGGCGAGGGCTGGGATTTCGATTTCCCCATCATCCGCGAAAACGACAAGTGCATTAAATGCATGCGCTGCATCAAGGTGTGCGAGAGCGTACAGGGCCTAGGGATTTGGGACCTGACCAACCGCGCCACGCATACCGCCGTGGGCACCCGCGGGCGCGTGCCGATCGGCAAGACCGATTGCGTCGCGTGCGGCCAGTGCATCACGCATTGCCCGACGGGCGCGCTGCGCGAGCGCGACGACACCGAGACCGTGTTTGACGCGCTCGCTAATCCCGACAAGATCGTGCTGGTGCAGATCGCGCCGGCCGTGCGTAGTGCTTGGGCGAGGAGCTCGACATTCCGCGCGAGGAGGCAACCGTCGAGCGTCTGGCTTGCGCGCTGCGCCGCGTGGGCTTTGAGTACGTGTTCGATACCGATTTCTCGGCCGACCTCACCATTATGGAGGAGGGCTCCGAGCTGCTCGAGCGCCTGGGCGCCGCCGCTAAGGGTGAGGGCGACAGCCGCGGCTGGCCCATGTTTACGAGCTGCTGCCCGGGCTGGGTGCGCTTTGTGAAGGCACGTTACCCCGAGTTTGTCGACAGCCTGTCCACGTCAAAGTCGCCGCAGCAGATGTTCGGCGCTATCGCCAAGACCTACTACGCCAAGATGCTGGGCGTGGAGCCCGAGCGTCTGTTCGTGGTGTCCGTTATGCCGTGCACGGCCAAGAAGGCCGAGTGTGCGCTGCCGAGCATGATGGGCGAGGGCGGCGCGCCCGACGTGGACGTTGCGCTGACGGTGCGCGAGATGGTGCGTATGATCCGCGCGAGCCACGTGAGCGTTGACACGCTGGTCGAGGAGCCGCTCGATACGCCGCTGGGCTTTGGCACGGGCGCGGGCGTGATTTTTGGCGCCACGGGCGGCGTGATGGAGGCTGCCGTGCGCTCGGCATATTACCTGGTGACGGGTAAGAACCCGGATGCCGATTTCTTTACCGACGTGCGCGGCCTGGACGGCTGGAAGGAAGCCGTCGCCGATATCGATGGCACTAAGGTGCGCGTCGCCGTGGCACACGGGCTGGGCAACGCTGAACGTCTGCTCGACGCGATTCGCGACGGCCGTGTGAGCTATGACTTCGTTGAGGTCATGGCGTGCCCGGGCGGCTGCGCCGGTGGCGGCGGTCAGCCCATTCACGACGGCTGCGAGCTGGCAGCCGAGCGCGGTCAGGTGCTCTGGGGCCTCGATGCGAACGCCGAGATTCGCTTCTCGCACGAGAATCCCGATGTTCAGGCGTGCTATAGCGAGTTCTTGGGTGCGCCGCTCTCGCCGCTGGCCGAGGAATTGCTGCATACCGACCATCACGCATGGACGATGCCTAACGAGGGGACGTGCTAGCGATGCGCGCGTTTAATGTTGAGCTGTCGCGCCGGGGGTTTGCCTCGGCGCTCGCCGCGGGCGCGTTGTCGCTCGCGCTGGCTGGCTGTGGCGGCGGAGCTGCGGGGGCGGGGTCCGCCGCGGGCTCGGCTGCCACGGACGGCGCCGGTGCTGTCGCAGAGCCGGTCGAGGTGCACGTCGCCTCGCTCAAGGGGCCGACCTCGATTGGCCTGGTGCAGTTTATGGACCAGGCTGCCGATGGCGAGACGGACAATGCGTTCGACTTTGCGATCAACACTGCCGCCGACGAGATTGTGCCCAAGGTCATTCAGGGCGATATCGATATCGCCCTGGTGCCCGCCAACGTGGCGAGTGTGCTCTACAACAAGACCGAGGGCGCGGTGCAGGTCATCGACATCAACACGCTGGGCGTGCTGAACGTTGTGACGGGCGACGCGAGTGTGGCCTCGTTTGGCGATCTGGCGGGCCATACCGTCTATATGACGGGCAAGGGCACCACGCCGGAGTACGTCATGAACTTCCTGCTGGAGCGCGCGGGCCTGACCGGCCAGGTGACGCTCGAGTTTAAGAGCGAGCCCACCGAGGTGCTGTCGGCGTTGCTTGTCGACCCGTCCGCCGTGGGCGTGCTGCCGGAGCCGTTCAAGACGGCGGCCATCGCCAAGAGCGAAGGCAAGCTGTCGGCGCCGGTAAGTCTGACCGATGTGTGGGATGAGCTGGCGGGTGACACGGGCTCCCGTTTGCTGACGGGCGTGACCGTGGTGCGCCGGGCCTTTGCCAAGGAACATCCCGAGGCCGTGGCGGAATTCTTGAGCTGCCATGCGGCGAGCGTTGAGGCCGTGAACGCGGCGCCGGCAGACTGGGCTCAGGCCGTGGTCGATGCGGGCATCGTCGATAACGCCGCGATTGCCGAAAAGGCGATTCCCGGGTGCATGCTCGTGTGCCAGACGGGGAAGGATATGAAGGCGGCGCTCGACGGGTATCTGCAGGTGCTGGCTGATGCGGACGCGAGCGCCGTGGGCGGCAAGCTCCCGGCCGATGATTTCTACTACATGGAGTAGCCCGTGCGTGTGTTTGCTCGACAAATGACAGTGCGTGTGAAGGCGGTGGCGGCAGCAGGTGCCGTTGCCGCTTTTTGGCTTGCCGTGTGGGTGCTGGTGGCGGGTCTCGTGGCGCAGCCGTTGATTTTGCCGGGGCCGGGCGCTGTTGTGGTGGCGTTGCTGCGGCTGGTGTGCGATGGCGGTACCTGGGCGATTTTGGCGGGCTCGGGCGCGCGGATACTGGGCGGGCTGGCTCTTGCTGCGGTGTGTGGTGGCGTGCTTACCGGGATTTCGTCGCGTTCGCGGGCGGTTGCCCGCCTGGTGGCACCGGCGCTTTCGTTTGTAAAGGCGACGCCGGTTGCCTGCGTGGTGGTCCTGCTGCTCATTTGGCTGGGGTCGGCGCGCGTGAGCATCGCCGCGGTCTTTTTGATGGCGCTGCCGGGTGTGTTTTTCTCGCTGGTCGAGGGTTTGACGCAAGTGGATAAGCCGCTGGAGCAGATGTTTCGTCTGCATGGCGTGCGGGGCTGGCGACTGTTTTGCGCCCACACCTGGCGCGAAGTCCTGCCGTTTGTGCTTTCGTGCGCCCGCGCCGTGATCGGCATGAGCTGGAAGGCCGGCGTGGCGGCGGAGTTGATCGGCATGGCGGCGGGCACCGTGGGCGAACGCATCTATCAGGCGAAGCTTTTGATTGAGACTGCCGATTTGCTGGCCTGGACCGTGCTGGTTGTTATGGCTTCGTGGGCATGCGAGCGCGTGCTGGTGTGGCTGCTGCGGGCTTCGGGGCCTGCGGCGTGGCGTGCGGCGGTGCTGTCGCATGGACGCGGCTTGCACGGGCGTGCGGGCGGTTCTGCTGGCGGCAGGGCTGCGGCGGAGCTTGCGCTTGCTGTGGGCGACCGGGCGCCCTGGGCGCCGGCGCTCGACGGACTGGTGCTTCATGTGTCTGCCGGTGGGCGCGCCTGCGTGATGGGCGCCTCGGGCGTGGGCAAGTCGACGTTGCTTGCGCTGGCGGCGGGGGAGCGCACGCCGTGCTCGATGGTGTTTCAGGATACGCGCCTGGTTGAGGACGCCTCTGCTTTGGATAACGTGCTGGTGTGCGCCGACGCGCGCGTGGATGCCTCGAGTGCTGCAGCCCTGTTGTGCCTGCTGGTACCGGGGATCGATGTGCATGCCCGCGTGGCCGAGCTCTCGGGCGGGCAGCTCCGTCGCGTCGAGATTGCCCGAGCCCTGCTGTGTCCGGGCGGCGCAGTGATTCTGGACGAGCCCTTTACCGGTCTAGACATCGCTGCGCGCGACGCATGCACCGAGGTCGTGCTCGACTTGCTCGACGGCCGTATGCTGTTGCTTGCCACGCACGATTCCGCTGACGCTCGGGCCCTCAATATCTCGGACATCATCACGCTCTAAAGACTTACTCAGCGACAAATTGATCCGTTTTTTCTCCGTCCCCATGGGGTCGGGTATGGTATTCTATCTGCGGGGTAATACTTAGGAATACCAAGTAATACCAACGCCGTAGAACAAACTCCAGATGCGGGCCAATCGGGTTGCCTTCACAGCCCGTCGCCCAGCCGCGTGGCCCGCATCCATCCGCACCACCGTCGTTTCAAAAGGGAAGCGCCATGGCAGAACACATGACCCCGGTTGTCGCGAAGGTCTTGCCCGAGGAAAAGGCGGCCTTCGCGGCGGCAACCCAGCTCGTGGGCACCACGCCGTCCAACGCCATCCGCATGTTCATCGCCGCCTTCAATCGCTGCGGCACCTTTCCGTTCGACATCTCGCCGAGCGGGGCTTTTGGCGCTGCGCCCGATTCTCATCAACAATGACTGTCCCAAACTGCCGGCACTTGGGGACGTTCCTTATCTGCCGGCAGTTAAGGAACGTCCCTAAGTGCCGGGTTTTGAGGAGGTTGGCATGCTCAATGCGATGGCGTGGTCGCTTGCCTGTTTTGGTGTTGTTGCTGCCGATATTGCCCTGGGCATGGTTTTGTTCTCCGCGCTGGACATCGAGTCGGCGCTGACGGGTTTCCCGATCGACAACCTCGATATTCAATGGTTTCAAGCCGCCGCTCAGACGGCGTCGTTTTTGATGGCGCTGCTGTGGTGGCGCTACCTGTGGCCCCGCTCTTTCATGGCGCGCCGGCAAGGTGAGTGCCCACTCGGCGGGGGAGCAAATGCTGCATGGAAGCGCATCGCCTGCGTTGTCGTGATCGGCCTATCCATGCAGGTGGTCATTAGCTACCTATGCGACGGCGTGCTGTCGCTGCTGCCCGAGGTCGCGGCAGACTATAGCGAGCTCGTCGAGGAAACGGGCATGGGCGATACCGGCCTTCTTGCCGTCCTGACCACGGTGCTCGGCGCGCCGTTTTGCGAGGAACTGCTGGTGCGCGGCATCATCTTTGAGTTTTCGCTGCGTGCGTTTAATCCACAGTGCCGTTCGCTCTGGAAGCGCCGGCGCCGCGCGAACGCGCAGGACGGCGCCATAGTGCCCTGGGCGGCCCCGAGTACCTGGGGCGTCGCCGCGGCAATCGTGCTGCAGGCGGCGGTCTTCGGCTTTATGCACATGAACTGGGTGCAGGGTTGCTATGCGGGCGCCGCCGCCCTCATTTTTGGTTGGGTGCTCGTGACCACCGGAAAGCTCCGCTACACGATCCTGCTGCACTTTGCCTTTAATGCCGGGTCGTATCTCATGACGATGCTCTGGTTTGTGAACACGCCGCTCGACGTGGCGGTCACGGTTGCCATCGCCGGCATCATCCTCGTGGAGGCGATGCGCTCACTGCGCCACGCATGCGAGACGGACATAGCGACGGCACCGCTGCCTTAGTTGCGCCTGCCGCCTCCGTTGGCGCCCTGCCGTCCCTGGGCCGCGCGGTTGCGGCCGGCAGTGTTCTGCGCGCGCGACATGCCGCCGTGACCCTTGCTGCCCTTAGGCTCCTTGCCGGCGCCGCCAGCGCCACCGTGGGCCTTGCCGCCCTTATTGCCGGCGCCATGTCCGCCGCCAGCAGACGTCTCGCCCGGTCGCTGCGGCACGGGACGGATCAGGCAATGCTTGGTGTAGCCGATCAGATCGCGGCGGCCGGCCTTCTCCAGCGCCTCACGTACCAGCTTGTAGTTCTCGGGCTTGCGATACTGGATGAGCGCGCGTTGCATAGCCTTCTCGTGCGGGTCGCGCGCCACGTAGATCGGCTCCATGGTGCGCGGGTCCACGCCGGTGTAGTACATGCAGGTCGACATGGTGGACGGCGTAGGGTAGAAGTCCTGCACCTGCTCGGGCATGTAGCCCATGTCGCGCACGGCCTCGGCAAGGTCCACGGCTTCCTTCATGGTTGAACCAGGGTGGCTCGAGATCAGATACGGCACCACGTACTGCTTGAGTCCGTATTCGCGATTCAAGCGTTCAAATTTACGGCAGAATGCGTCGTAGACAGCTCGGCTCGGCTTGCCCATCACGGACAGCACCGCGTCGCTCACGTGCTCGGGCGCTACGCGCAGCTGGCCCGAGACATGGTGTTCCAGCAGCTCGCGTAAAAACTCGTCCGAGGCATCGGCCATGGTGTAGTCAAAACGGATGCCGCTGCGCACGAAGACCTTTTTGACGCCCGGCAGCTGGCGCAGGTCGCGCAACAGCTGCGTGTAGCCGCTTTCGTCGACCACCATGTTCTTGCACACGCTCGGCCACAGACAGCGCTTGTTCTTGCACACGCCGTGCTTGAGCTGCTTGTCGCAGGCGGGACGGCTAAAGTTGGCCGTCGGTCCGCCTACGTCGTTGATGTAGCCCTTAAACTCGGGATCGCGCGTGAGCAGCTCTGCCTCGCGCATGATCGAGTCGTGGCTGCGCATCTGCAACACGCGACCTTGGTGGAAGGTGAGGGCGCAAAACGAGCATTCACCAAAGCACCCGCGGTTGGAGCTGATTGAAAACTTGATCTCGGCAAAGGCTGGCACGCCGCCTGCCGCGTCGTAGTCGGGATGCCAGTCGCGTGCGTAGGGGAGTTCGGCCACCTCGTCCATCTCGTCGGTGGTGAGCGTGGCCGACGGTGGGTTCTGCACCACATAGACGCTGTTGGGGTAGGGCTCTACCAGACGATGCCCGGTGATGGGGTCCATGTTCTGCTGCTGTACGTTAAAGCTGCGCGCGTAATTGAGCTTGTCGGCGGCAAGGTCGTCCCAGCTGGGCAGCAAGTCGTAGTCGTAGACCTCGTCGAGCGAGCTGGTGCGGTAGACGGTGCCGTTGATATAGGTGATCTGATCGACGGGCAGCCCCGCGTCGAGCGCGTCGGCGATCTCGACAATCGCGTGCTCGCCCATGCCGTAGATGAGGATGTCGGCGCCCGAGTCGAGCAGCACCGAGCGCTTGAGCTTATCCTGCCAGTAGTCGTAGTGGGCCAGTCGGCGCAGGCTTGCCTCGATGCCGCCGATGATGATGGGGGCGTCCTTGAACGTCTGACGGATGAGATTGCCGTAGACCGTGACGGCACGGTTGGGGCGGTGACCTTCCTCGCCGCCGGGGGTATAGGCGTCGGTGTGGCGGCGGTGCTTGGTCACCGAATAGTGGTTGACCATGGAGTCCATGTTGCCGGCACTGACGAGAAACCCCAGGCGCGGCTCGCCGAGCGCAGTGATGCTGGCGGGGTCGGTCCAGTCGGGCTGGCAGATGATGCCCACTTTGTAACCGTGCGCGTCGAGTACGCGGCTGATGATAGCCATGCCAAAGCTCGGATGGTCCACGTAGGCATCACCGCAGATATAGACGAAGTCGCACTGGTCCCAGCCGCGCGCATCCATGTCGGCGCGGCTGACGGGGAGGAACTTATCGCGGCCTGGACGCCAAGGACGGACGGGCGTCGCTTGGGAATGCTTGGTGCGGGCGACCGTGGCCTGCGCCTTGCCGCCGCGCTTTTGCTGCTGGCCCTGTTTGCCCTGCTGTCCGCGTTGGCTGTTCTGAGCGTGCTGAGGCTTTTTTGCCACGATCCCTCCCGGTGTCTGTATGCTGCACGTAATTGTAACCAGTCTTTTTGGGACGGCGCTAAAAAGACTGGTGGAGTACATGAGCTGGTGAGTGAGAGCGTCGCTGAGCCAGTCGTTTGTTTCCAGACTGTGTATCTGCGCGTTGGAGAACCCGTCTCGCGCGCACGCCATGTTGTCAATGGGTTACAGTATGAACGGCGGTTATGTTTCCGCCAACGCACGAGAGGGTCGTCAACAAGGAGGATGCACGGCGATGCAGCGTGCCAAACAGATATCGGAGTCTATTGAGCTGGGCATCATCTTGGCGCTTGCCGGTGGCTTTATGGACGTTTATTCGTACATTGGGCGCGACCATGTTTTCGCCAACGCGCAGACGGGCAACATCCTGCTCGTGGGCGTGAGCATCTCGGAGGGCAATTGGGCACTTGCGGGGCGCTACTTCTTCCCTGTGGTTTCGTTTGCTGTGGGCATTATGCTTGCCGACCTGGTACACGAGCGTTTTGGCAGCGTGATCCACTGGCGTCAGGTGACGGTGTTTTTTGAAGCCGTTATCTTGTTGGGAGTGAGCTTTATCCCGGGCGGCAATTTCAACCTGCTCGCCAACTGCCTCACCTCGTTTGCCTGCGGCATGCAGGTCGAGAGCTTCCGCAAGATTCACGGTCACGGCATCGCTACGACCATGTGCATCGGCAACTTGCGCAACGCGCTGCAAAACGTGGACGATTACATCATCACCCACAGGCGCGGCTTTTTGGAAAACGGCCTGCTGTACTTTGGCGTGATCTTTACCTTTGTGTTTGGCGCCGTGTTGGGCAACTGGTGCATTGAGCGCATGGGCCTGCATGCCATCGTCGTGGCGAGCTTGCTGCTGTTTGTCGCGTTTGCCATCATGTTTATCGACCGCGAGCGCGACTTGCGCTTACGCTGGAAGGTTGCGGCCGAGGCTTGGAAAGAGGGCTGCCGAAAGTAACCGAATGCGGCAAAGGGGCTGTCCCTTCGCCGCATTTTTTTCATCATCTGTTGAAACGCTTTAAATAGTTTGACGTTCTCACGCGTTTTTTGTTTCAAAAGCGTTAGGATGGGACTCATAGCGTGGGGCGTAATGGGTGCCCCGCACACGATGGGAGGCTATCAATGGCTAATCGTTTCGTTCTCAATACCATCTCTTATCATGGTTCCGGCGCCATTAAGGAGATCCCCGGCGAGCTCCAGCGTCGCGGCTACAAGAAGATCTTCGTCTGCTCCGACCCCGA
Source organism: Collinsella sp. (assembly GCA_023708985.1). GTDB lineage: Bacteria > Actinomycetota > Coriobacteriia > Coriobacteriales > Coriobacteriaceae > Collinsella. Next base: position 30,884 of record BREX01000018.1, on the reverse strand, counting down.
TCTGGTCAAGTTTGGCGTTACCGCCAAGGTGACCGACGAGCTCGACGCTGCCGGCATCGCTTGGAGCCTCTACTCCGAGATTAAGCCCAACCCCACCATCCAGAACGTCAAGGACGGCGTCGAGGCCTTCAAGGCCGCCGATGCTGACGCTATCGTGACCATCGGTGGTGGCTCCTCCATGGACACCGCCAAGGCCATCGGCATCATCATCAACAACCCCGAGTTCGCCGATGTCCGCAGCCTCGAGGGCGTTGCTCCCACTAAGAACCACGCCGTGTTCACCATCGCCGTGCCGACGACCGCCGGTACCGCCGCCGAGGTGACCATCAACTACGTCATCACCGACCCCGAGAAGGTCCGCAAGTTCGTGTGCGTCGACACCAACGACGCCCCCGAGGTCGCCGTCGTCGACCCCGACATGATGGCTTCCATGCCCGCCGGCCTGACCGCCTCCACCGGTATGGACGCTCTGACCCACGCCATCGAGGGCTACACCACCAAGGGCGCTTGGGAGCTCTCTGACATGTTCCACTTTGAGGCTATTAAGCTGATCAGCGAGAATCTGCGCGACTCTGTCGCCGAGGCCAAGTCCGGCCAGCCCGGCTCCGGCCGCGAGGGCATGGCCCTTGGCCAGTATGTCGCCGGCATGGGCTTCTCCAACGTTGGCCTGGGCATCGACCACGCCATGGCTCACACCCTGTCCGCTCACTACGACACCCCGCACGGCGTCGCCTGCGCCATGCTGCTGCCGATCGCCATGGAGTTCAACAAGCCGGTTTGCGCCGAGCGTCTGGCCAAGGTTGCCGTCGCCATGGGTGTTGACACCACGGGCATGAGCACCGACGAGGCCGCCGACGCCGCTATCGCCGCCGTCAAGCAGCTTTCCGCCGACGTGAACATCCCGCACGTCTGCGAGGCCATGAAGGCTGACGAGATCGAGGTCCTGGCCAAGGACGCCATGGCTGACGCCTGCTTCCCGGGTAACCCGCGCGAGGCGACGCTCGACGACGTCATCGAGCTCTTCAAGAAGATCTGCCCGGCTGCCTAACTTGGTTCGGCGGGCCCCTGCCCGTTAGCCCCACAATCGTCCTCGGACATGTCGGAAGCCCCCGCTGCGCACTTCGTGCGGCGGGGGCTTCCTCCGTCCTGCGGAAAGATTGTGGGGCTAACGGCAGGGGGCCGCCGGCTCGTTATCGTGGCGGGCGCAGTCCTGGCGAGCTCGATGGGTCATCTCGCTAGGTAAAAAGATGGCTCGCGGTGGTATTGTTGCTGTGGGTTTAATTCGATATGAAAGGGTGACTTTGGTGTCCAAGATGGATTCTACGCTCTCCTATATTACTGACCAGTTGAAGGCGCTTACCTCGATTGCTTCACCTACGGGCTATACCCGTGCGGCTACTGACTATCTAATGGAAACGTTGCGCGATATGGGCTTTGGGCCCGAGCGTTCCAATAAGGGCAACGTGCTCGTTGAGCTTGGCGGCGAGGGCGAGCCGCTCGTACTGGCGAGCCATGTCGATACCCTGGGCGCCATGGTACGCTCCATTAAGGACAATGGTCGCCTGCGCCCCACGACGCTCGGCGGGCACCAGTGGTCTACGGCCGATGGCGAGAACTGCACCGTTTACACGCGCGATGGCAATGTCTACACGGGCGTGGTCCTCAATACCGAGCCTTCGGCGCATGTGGCCGATGAGCCGGTCAAGACCATCGAGAAGAACATGGAAATCCTGCTCGACGAGAACGTTGACAGCAAGGACGATGTGCTCGAGCTGGGTATTCAGACCGGCGACATCATCGCTATGGATCCGCGTACCACGGTGACGGAGAGCGGCTACATCAAGAGCCGCTTCCTGGATGACAAGCTGTCGGCGTCGATTCTGCTGGGCCTGGCCCGCGCCGTTGCTGGCGGCGAGGTGACGCTTTCGCGCAAGGTATCGCTGCTCTTTACGGTGTACGAGGAGGTCGGCCACGGCGGTGCCTTTGTGCCGGACGACACGCGCGAGATGATCAGCGTGGACATGGGCTGCGTGGGCGACGACCTGGGTTGCACCGAGCGCATGGTTTCGATTTGCGCCAAGGATTCGGGCGGTCCGTACAACTACGACCTGGTGACCACGCTGTCCAACATCGCGCGCGAGCTGGAGCTCGATTACGCCATCGACGTGTATCCGCACTACGGCTCCGACGTCGAGGCCACGCTCTCGGCCGGCTACGACATTCGCCATGGCCTGATCGGCCCCGGCGTGTACGCGAGCCACAACTACGAGCGCAGCCACATCGACGGTGTGCGCAACACCTACGAGCTCGTCCGCGCCTACGTCCAGCGCTAGGGAAGTAGTTTGCGACTCGGCTGACCAATCGCTAAGGCCCGATTTCTCGGGCCTTTTTTCGCCTTAGGTCGTTTAGTATTATGATGTATGTAATATGTTAACTAAACGCGTAAATTACTTAACGAGGTGATGCGGCATATGAATACATCTGAGTACTTATCTATGGGTGATGCCGCCCGCCTGTTGGGCGTTACGAAAGCCCGCATATCGCAACTTGCCGCATCGGGAACGCTCGCGTGCGATATTGTGGGCGGACGGAAGATGGTTGAGTATGATTCTGCGCTCGCTTATCAAAAGGTCCGCAAACGTGGACGCCGTCCTGCGGCCGATGTGGGGCGCAAGTTTACGCTGATGTCGGCCGACCATGAGGTCGCGCATGTCTCATTTGATCCGACACGTGAGTTTCCCTTCGAAATCGCCGAGGTGCTCGATGCGCAGAGGATGCCGTTTGGCACGTGCTCGAGTTCTTCTCCTACGGTGAATAAACGGGAGCTCAACGTGTGGTGGAGCCATCGGTCGGTGCCCGATGTTCGCCCCGGGCTTATCTCGCGCTACCGCGAGCTGGGAATTGTCAACGGCGTTGAGGCACCGGTTCAGTGCCTGGGCCTCTCGCTTTCGGATTGCTATTGGCTGCGGCCGGCAGAATGCGACGGGCTCGAATGGCGAAACCTCAATTACTTCGAGAATGATTTTGAGCGATCGGCGCCCGAGGGGCGTTCGGGTTGGCTGGAGGGCATCGGTCTTAAAAATCCCGACAACACATCCGAGGGCGAGCTTCCTAAATCGTGGATGATTCGCAACGGTGTTCGCGTTCTGGTCAAGGGGTGCGGCATGGACGACCAACGGCCCTTTAACGAGGCGGTTGCAACGGCTCTGCATCGTCGCTTGCTTTCCAAGGGGGAGTTTGTTCCTTACACGGTTGAGCGCATGTTCGATGGCCCTGTGTGTCTGTGCGACGACTTTCTTGACGGCCGCGAGGAATATGTTCCGGCTGTTTACGTTAAGAACGCCCTTGGTGGCCAGCGAGGAAGTTCGACGTACGACCGGTACTGCCGCTTTCTTGGTAAGCATGGAGCAGACGAGGCTGCCGTGAGAAGGTCTATGTCGCAGATGATCGTTTGCGATGCCCTTTTGGCCAACAGCGATCGCCATTGGCGAAACTTCGGCATCATCCGCAATGTCGACACCCTGGAGATAAAACCTGCTCCGCTGTTCGATAGCGGCAACTGCCTGTGGTACAACGTACCAACTGCCGTGCTCGCAGCTGGGGAGTTTGGGTTTTCCGCTAAGCCGTTTGGGCCCGACCCTTCCGTCCAGCTGGCGCTTGCGGATTTGCTCGATTGGTTCGATTCATCGCGGCTCAACGGATTTGTTGATGAGGCGATCGAGATTCTTTCGCAGAGCAAATGGGCCACGGCGGAGGGTCGACTCGAGGCCATCCGCCGCGGCCTCGAGCGTCGCGTAATCGAGGTTGGTGCCGCTGTTGAGGTACTTCGACACGTGCAGCGATAAACCCGCGGCTACTTAAGTGCGCCGGTCACGGTGCCGCCGCCCAGGACGATGTCGCCGCGGTATATAACGACAGCCTGGCCGGGGGCGATGGCGCGCTGCGGCTCGTCAAAGGTCAGCAACATTTGCCCGTCTTCGTCGCACGTAAGGATCGCTGCCTGGTCTTTCTGTCGGTAGCGGTACTTGGCGCCCACGCGGATGCCGCCGGCATCCAGCTCGGCCTCCATGCGGTCGGCAGGGGCGCTCCAGATCCAGTCGTTGGCCGTGAGCGCCGTGGCCGTCAGGTCCTCTGCCTCGCCCAGATGTACGGTGTTGTTGACGGCGTCGACACCCGTTACGTACACGGGATGCGCCATCGCGACGCCCAGGCCCTTGCGCTGGCCGATGGTGTAGCGCAGCGCGCCGTTGTGGCGCCCGACCACGCTGCCGTCGCGCCACACAATGTCGCCCGGTGCAGCGGGATGTTCGCAACGGCGCTCGATATAGCCCGCGTAGTCACCGTCTGGAATAAAGCAGATGTCCTCGCTTTCGGCCTTCTGGGCGTTGGTAAAGCCCTGCTCGGCGGCTATGCGGCGCACGTCGCGCTCTTTGTCTAGGCCTGCCAGCGGAAAGATCGTGTGCGCCAGGCGCTCCTGCGTGAGCGAATACAAAAAGTAACTCTGGTCCTTTTTGGGGTCCTCGCCGCGATGCAGCTGCCAGGTGCCGTCGGGCGCCTGGCTCATTTTGGCATAGTGGCCTGTGGCGATGTAGTCGCAGCCCATATCCAGCGCCGCATCCAGCAACGCGCCAAACTTAATATGGCGGTTGCAGATGATGCACGGATTGGGCGTCAGCCCCTCCTGGTAGGCGTTCATAAAACGCTCGACAACGTTGCGGTCGAAGGTTTGCTGCAAGTCGAGCACGTGATGGGGTATCCCCAGGCGCTCGGCGACGGCCTTTGCATCGGCGATGTCGCGGTCGACCTTACTCATGCCCGTGGTGGGATCGGGCGCGGGGCAGGTGAGGCGCATGGTGGCACCGACACATTCGTAACCCTGACTTTTGAGCAGATACGCGGTCACGCTGGAATCGACGCCGCCGCTCATGGCGACGAGCACGCGCTTGTTGTGCATGGGGAGGTTCTCCTTGGTGGCATGTGGCCAAAAAAGAAAAGCGGCGCGGGAGGCTGGTTCCGCGCCGCAGACATTGTAGCAAGTTCGGGCGTCCTGTGGGACACCCTGTTGGGATGAGCTCAGGCTGCCAGAAGAGAGGGGAGACCGGCGTGCCTTGGACTCGTTCTAAGAACGAGAGCTCTAGTCCTGGAAGAGTGCCGTGGACAGGTAGCGCTCGCCGGTGTCGGCGAGCAGCGCCACGATGGTCTTGCCCTCGTTCTCGGGGCGCTTGGCCAGCTGCAGTGCGGCCCACACGGCGGCGCCGGACGAAATGCCCACGAGCACGCCCTCCTTGTGGCCCACGGCGCGGCCGGTGGCAAAGGCGTCGTCGTTCTCGACGGGGATGATCTCGTCGTAGACCTGGGTGTCGAGGACGTCGGGCACAAAGCCGGCACCGATACCCTGGATCTTGTGCGGGCCGGCCTGGCCCTTAGAGAGCACCGGGGAGGTGGCGGGCTCGACGGCGACGACCTGAATCTCGGGGTTTTGCTCCTTGAGGAACTCGCCCACGCCGGTCACGGTGCCGCCGGTGCCGACGCCGGCGACGAAGATGTCGACCTTGCCGTCGGTGTCGTCCCAGATCTCGGGGCCGGTCGTGGCCTTGTGAATGGCCGGGTTCGCGGGGTTCACAAACTGGCCGGCGATGATGCTGTTGGGGGTCTCCTTCTGCAACTCTTCGGCCTTGGCGATAGCGCCCTTCATGCCTTTGGAGCCGTCGGTGAGCACGAGCTGCGCACCGTATGCCTGCATCAGCTTGCGGCGCTCGACGGACATGGTCTCGGGCATGGTGATGATCACCTTGTAGCCGCGGGCGGCCGCCACCGAGGCGATGCCGACGCCGGTGTTGCCGCTCGTGGGCTCGATGATGGTGTAGTCGCCGCCACGCACGAGCTTGCCTGCCTTCTCGGCCTCGTCAATCATGTTCTTGGCGACGCGGTCTTTAACGGATCCGGCGGGGTTGAAGTATTCCAGCTTGACGAGCACGCGGGCCTTGAGGTCCTCATCGGCCTCAAAGTGGGTGAGCTCCAGGAGCGGGGTGTGGCCGATAAGCTGATCGATGGACGTGTAAACCTTGCTCATGATGAACCTCCAAAGTGTTCAAATGACTGGATACCGTGTGGTTTTACGGTGTGTCTAGCAGCTAAACCCATAAACCTTATAGGTTGTTCGTTTAGCTGTTGGGAAGCATAGTAGACACCAAAGCCTAGTAATGCAATAGGAAATAGGAGATTATTGCAAGTTGATTAACCATCTTGACCGGAACGGGTATTTTCAAAGCCAATTTTTCGGCTAGAATTTCAACGGACTAAAAGACCGAAAGGCAGCACTATATATGTTGGTTTCCACAAAGGGCAGATATGCCCTGCGCGTTATGGTCGACCTGGCCGAGCATCAGGCGGCCGGTCGCATCCCGCTCAAAGAGATCGCGGCGCGCCAGGGGATTTCGGAGAAGTACCTCGAGAATATTCTGGCTACGCTCGTGCGCGCCAACATGCTCTCGGGCATGCGCGGCAAGGGCGGCGGCTATGTGCTCACGCGCCCGCCCGAGCAGTACACGGTGGGCGAGATCTTGCGCCTGACCGAGGGCAGCCTGGCGCCGGTCGCCTGCCTGGATGGCGACTGCAAGGGTTGTTCGCGCTCTGACGAGTGCCCCACGCTCGACGTGTGGAAGAACCTGGACAAGCTCATCAACGACTACCTCGACGGTGTGACGCTTGATCAACTTGTCGCTCCCAACGAAGGCTACGACTACGTGATCTAGCCCACCTGCCATTTGGGGACGGGGTGGAAATGGCAGATTCTCTCGCCCTTTGAGACTTGGCAAATAAGAAGGCCGCCCATTTTTGCGATGGGCGGCCTTTGTTTTGGGCTGTTGAGACGGGCGCGGCCGGAATGGCCGTTTTAGCCCTCGGCGATGCTGTCGAGGATGCTGCGCATGATGGACACCAGGATGCTGCCCATAAAGGCCGATCCAAAGCTGGCGATGGAGATACCCGCGCCCAGCAGATTGACCGACAGATAGCTGGCCAGCTCGAGCATAAAGCTGTTGACTACGAGCTGAAAAATACCCAGCGTAATGATCGTGAGCGGCAGCGAGATGACCGTCAGGAACGGCTTGACGAGCGAATCGACGATGTTCAGGAACAGTCCCACGAAGGCGAAACAGACCCAGGCCTCGGCAAAACCGAAGGGCTGGATGCCGGGAACGAGGAACGTGGCAATCGCGATGGCGATCGAGGTAAAGAGCCAGTTAAGCATAAAGCGCATGGTGTGAATCCTTTCTTGCGCAGGGTGCGTCGGTGTCGCGTGAAGCGGTTTGCTGCGGCAGCTTGGACGGCCGCTCGGGTGTGCCGCCTTGTTCGGCCGCCCATTGTCTCAGATATTCGTGGAGCTTACGTGCGCATTCGGTTTCAAAACGGCGTTCGTCCTAGAAAATGCGCCGCTGGCAGAGAGTTTTGTCGCTTTAGTTTGGTGGTGTGCTAAACTGCTACGGGCAAAAGCCACACGCGTTGCCCTATTGCATAGAACGGGCGAACGATGCCCGATGTCAGTATCAACTTCGATGCCTTTTGGCGGGTTTGGCGGTGATCGATGAATATCGAGAACATGTTTGACAAGCCTGATGTCAAGCAGCTGGTCCACGCATTTAGTCTTTTGGATGACGAGAAGGATATCCAAGCGTTTTTGACCGATATCTGCACGCCGCGCGAGATCTGCGATCTATCGCAGCGTCTGCAGGTTGCGCGTTATCTGGATGAGGGCGAGCCTTATGTTGAGGTTCAGGCCCGCACCGGCGCTTCGTCCACTACGGTGAGCCGCGTTTCAAAGGCACTCAACGGCGAGTACGGCGGCTATCGCAAGATCCTCATCAAACTGGAGGATGGCGAGTAGGCCAGCGGCAACAAACGAATTGCGCAGAACCGTCCCTTCGGGGGCGGTTTTTTGATCCTTTGGGGACGGAGGAAAACGGATCGCTGGGTTAGACTGACCTCCTCGGTGATCCATTTTCCTCCGTCTCCAAGGGGTCAAATCTGTTGGCGTGGGGCAAATCTGTCCGCGCGGGCGGGTAGGATGGAAACATTGAATATTGCGAACGGTTTGAGTGGAGGACCATGCCTGTTCGAATCTATACCACCAACGCCGGCGCGGATTTGAGCGATGCCGAGGCGGCGCTGCTTGCCGACCTTATTGCCCGCCACGGGCGTGCCGTGCTGCTGGCGCCAACGTTTGCTGAGCTCGACCTGTGCCGTCATGATGCGGCGGAAGCCGGCGTTTCGCTGGGTATTGACTACAAGACGCCTACATCGTGGCTTCGCTCGCTTTGGGAGCTTTTGGGCGACGGGCGCGGTTTCGTCGACAACCTGCAGCGCCAGATGCTGTTTTCGGACATGGTAGCGCGCCTCGACGACGCCGACCTGCAGCCGCTTTCGCGCAGCCAGGGCACGGTGCGTATGCTCGCGCGTATGGCTCGCGATGTGCTGCCGGGTGTGGCAGGGACAGGCACCGAGCGTTGCTGCGACAACGTTTGCAAGCCCAAGCCCAAAAGCGACGCCGAGGCTCGCGTGTTTGAACTTTTGTGCGCCTATGCGCGCGGTTTGGACCGTCGAGATATGGTCGAGCCCTGCGAGGCGGCTGACATTATGGCCGATGCCCTGGCCGATAACCTGCCGGCGTGCACCCGCGCCGTATGCGTGCGCGGTATCACGTCGTTTACGCACGGCCTGCTCGAGCTGCTGTCTGCCGTGGCGAACAATGGGGGAGAGGTCGTCGTACTGCTTGCCTGCGAGCAGGCGGCGATGCGCGAGGAGCTTGCCGCGGCATTTGATGCCCGCGGTGTGCTGTTCGAGGCCGCGCCGCTGAGGGAGGACGCCGTCGCGTCTGATGCCGCTTGCGGGACCGCCGCTCAGCCTGCCTTTATTGAGGTCGCCGGCCCCCATGCCCGTGCCCATGCTTATGCGGACGCCATCGATAAGTTGGCGAAAACGCACAAGGAGTCCAAGGACGATAAGGCTGCTGCAACGCCCGCCGACCCCGTACGCGTGCTCGTTGTTTCTGCCCGGGCACCCCAGCTGTTCGGTGAGCTCGCCTCTCGTCTGGCGGCTCGTCATATCGCTGCCGAGACAGTTGAGTTCACGGCGTTTTCTCAATCCATTGCGGGCAGGCAGTTCACGGCGCTCGCCAACCTGATCGAGCGTATGAAGGCCGCCGACGAAGGGGCAGCTTCTAAGACTGAGTGGTGGCCCGCGCCGGAGCTTACCGACTGGATTTACAGTCCGCTTTCGGGCGCTGATGCCGTCAATGCCCGTACCTTCGATAAGAATATGCGTCTCTCGCGCAGCAAGACTACCGCGGGCGTTAAGAGCCTGCTGCAGAGCGTCCAAGGCCAGGTGAGGGGCGCGCGCAAGGCGGCGAGCGACGAGAACTGGTTTAAGAACGTGCCGTGCGTGGTCTCGGACGTGTTCCAGGCGCTGTGGCGTGACAAGCCCGTGACGGCGCTCAAGGCCATGCTTGCCGTTGCCGAGGCGTTGCCCGATCGCTCGCTGGGCAGCTTGGATGGCCAAGCCCGTCGCCAAGCGGAGGTGGCCCTGCTGCGCCACGTCATCGGCATCCTTATGAATGGCGCCCGCGCGCTCGACGTGTCGCAGGCCGCGATCGTGCCCGTGCTCGATGGCATTCGCACCAAGGTGGACAAGCGTAGTACCGCCTACGATTACGAGACCTACGAGGTTGACCGTGCGCCACGTGCTCAGGTTCGTTTTGCTTCGCTTGCCGATGCGGCGGCTCTGCGCCCCGGCAGCTACGATGCTGTGCTGTTTGCCGATGTCGATCTGGACAGTTATCCGCTCTCACATGAGGAGGGCCCGCTGGCCACGCTGACGGCAGAGTTAGATTGCAGCGGTGTGACGCTTGAGCCTGCCGCCTTGTTGCGCGTACGCTTTGGTCGCGCGATGCAGGCCGCGCGCGGTCCGGTTACGCTTGCCCGCGTGACGCACGATCGCCAGGCGCGCGAGTGCTACCCGGCTGCCGTGTGGACTGAGTTGCGGGCGCATGCCGAGGCCGCTGGCGCTGCCGAGGCCGCTGAAGCTGCTAAAGCAGCTGACGACGCTAAGACCGCTGGCGCCGACAAGGCGAAGTGCGTGGGTGAGGGTGATATCGTAAGGGACTTCGATCCCGCGGCGGGCGAAGGTCTCAAGCGCGAGCGCGTGGCCTGTGAAGCCCCTCAGCATCTGAGTGCCGAGGCCGTGCCGTATTTGGTCCTGCGTCGTCGCGATGGCGAGGGCGAGGATGCGCCGCTGGTGCCGCGCCTGACGTCTGCCTCGCAGATCGAGGCCTATTCGACCTGCCCGCTATGCTGGTTCGTCTCGTACCGCGTGAAGCCCCAGTCGATCGACGCTGGCTTTGGCAACATGGAGAAGGGCAACTTTGTCCATGACATGCTGGAGCACTTGCATGCCCGTCTGCCCCAGGAGGGCATGGAGCGCGTGACGCCCATGAACCTGCCGCGCGCGAAGGAGCTGCTGCACGAGGTCTTTGCCGAGACCCTGGCCGAGCACGCCGGCAAGCGCGGTACCGAGGGCCCGCTGGTGCCGCTCTCTCCAGTGGAGGAGCGCCAGGTGGCCGAGATTTTGCCGCAGCTGGAGGGTGTGCTTGCCTACGAGTCCGAGGCGCTCGTGCCCTTCGCGCCGCGCTACCTGGAGTTTGCGTTCAACGAGCTCCAGGTCGAGTATGCCGGCTGGCCGCTCGGCGGGCGCATCGACCGCGTGGATGTGGATGCCGAGAATCGCGCCGTGGTAATCGACTACAAGCATCGTTCGGGTGTCGAGGAGTTTAAGCTCGCCGATCCCACGGTGCGCGACGAGGAGTCGGGCGAGGCCCCCATCGACGACCCGCGCTGGTTGCCGCCCCATACTCAGACACTCATCTACGCGCAGGCCATGCGCCGGGCTCTGGATCTGGATACCCGCGCCGCACTCTATTTTTCGACCAAGGGCGGCAAGCCCGCGCTGCGCGGTGCGGCGAGCGCCGAGTTGCTTGAGGAAGAGCGCGGCGACGGCCGCATCCCAGGCCTTAAGAAGGGCTTTCCCGGCGAGGGCGGCAACATGGACTTCGATGCGCTGCTCGATCGCGTGGAGACCGGCATTGCCGAGCGTCTGCGCGAGCTCGAGGCGGGCAACGTTGCCGCCGTCGACCCGACGTCGGCTCAGGCCGCGCATGCGCGCTGCTCGTATAACCACGAAGGAACGTTTGTAAGGAGGGACGTGTAGACCATGGATCTTTCGACTTTGATGCCGCAACAGCTGCAGATCGTCAAAACGCTCGACCGTCCGCTGTTTGTCTCGGCGGGCGCCGGCTCGGGCAAGACCTTTACCCTCACGCGCCGCATCGTCTACGCGCTCTCGCCCGAATCCGGTCCGTTTGTCGAGCACCTGGACCAGGTGCTCGCCATTACCTTTACCAAAGACGCCGCGGCCGAGATTCGCGACCGTGTGCGCCGCGCGCTTATCGAAGAGGGTATGGACGAAGAGGCCCTGACCGTCGACGACGCTTGGATTTCGACCATTCACGGTATGTGCTCGCGTATCCTGCGCACGCACGCGCTGGAGCTGGGCATCGATCCCGAATTCACGGTGCTCACCGATACCGATGAGCTTATGGATCAGGCTGTCGAGCATGTGCTGGGGCGCGCGACGGCGCCCGATGCCGCGCCTGAGCTCGCCGCCTCGCTTAAGGCCCTCTACGCTTGGTATCCCATGGCGGGCGAGGGCGGGCCGTTTGGCGCCGGTACCACCATCAAAGGTCTGGTGCGCGACCTGCTGGAGCTATCGAGCCAGCTGCCGGGCAGCATGGACGATGTGTGCGTGGCGCGCGGCCAGGCCGACACCTCTGCGCTTGCCGACGCCTATCGCGCGGCGTTGGGTGCGAGCAAGGCCGCGACCGAGAAAGCGCAGATGGCGCTCGATGCCATCGACGCGTTCGAGGCGAGCGGCAAGACCATGGCCGATGCGGCACGACTCATGATGTCGTGCACCATGCCGCGCGCGAGCAAGGCGTTCCCCAAGGAGCAGGTCGAGCTGCTCAAGGCCGAGGCTGCCGATGCGTTTATCAATATCGTGCTTGCCTGCGGCGGTCCGGCGCTCGATGCGCTGGTGGGCTTGGCCCGCTCTGTAGAGGCTGAGTACCGCGCGCTCAAGGCTGCCCAGTCTGCCCTCGACAACAACGACCTGCTGCGCATGGCCTACGAGGCCCTGCGCGATTACCCGGCCATCCGAGAGGCATACGAGGGCCGCTTTAAGATGGTCATGATCGATGAGTTTCAGGATACCGACCAGATGCAGGTCGACCTGATCCGTTACCTGACCGGCGCGGGCGAGCGTGCGCTGTGTACCGTGGGCGATGCACAGCAGTCGATCTATCGTTTCCGCGGCGCCGAGGTCGAGGTCTTCCGCCGCCAGGAGCGCAAAGTGGACGCCTCGGGGACGGCCGAGGCGGCGGCCGTCGCTGGCGCTGCTGCCGATGTCCCCGCCGGCGAGCTCGTCAAGCTCGTGCGCAACTTCCGCAGCCATGACGAGGTGCTGCGTTACGTGGCACGCGTCTTCGACGGCGATGACGGCGGCCTCATGCAGGGCTTTTTGGATCTTGAGGCGAGCGACGGCCGCAAGGACACGCTGGTAGCGGACGCCTCGCGTCGCCAGGCGCTCTTTGTTGCCGGCGGCAGTACGCAGGAGCGCACACAGGCCAAGGCCCGCGCGATCGCGGAGCGGTTCCGCGCGCTTGCCGATGCCGGCCAGCCCCAGGGCGGCATGGTGCTGCTGCTGGGCCGCATGACAAACGCCGACGTTTATGCCCAGGCTTTCCGCGACCAGGGGCTCGACTGCGTGATCGCGGGTGGCTCGGTCTTTGCCCAGGCAGCCGAGGTGCAGACGGTGCGCGCCCTAGTCTGCGCGCTCGCCAACCCGGCCGATACGGCGCAGGGCCTTATGCCGCTGCTCGCCTCGCCGATGTTTGCGCTCGGCGCCCAGGAGTTCCTGGCGCTGGCGACCAAGCTCGATAGCGAGACGGGGGAGACCTCGCGCCGGAATATCGACGCGGGCATCATGAGCGATTTCGACGTGCCGGGTTTGCAAGACTTGCCGCTCGTGACGCGCGCCCGCGAGGTGCTGCGGTATGCGCTTCGTCGCGTGGGCCGCGATTCGTTCGCTGCCATCGCGCGCGACGTGGTCAACGCCTCCGGTTGGTTTGTGCGTCTGGCACAGCGTGGCCCCGAGGGCAAGGCCATCGCCGCCAACGTGCTCAAGGCGCTTGATGCTGTGGTTGAGGCCGAGGCCGAGTTCGGTAACTCGCCGCGTTCCATCGCGCTGGCCTTCGACCGCTTTTTGGCGGGCAAGGAAGCCCCGGGTGCCCTCAACGAGGAGGGCGACGGCGCGGTACGCATCATGACGGTGCACGCCTCCAAGGGTCTGGAATATCCGGTCGTGGCGGTCGCCGAGTGTTTTGGCGTGCGCAAATCGTCCGGTGCGGCACAGATGGGTCGCGTCGACGGCGGGGCGCAGGTCGTGGCGCTGCCGGCACGCTTCGACGGCGTTAAGCTCGCCGACGGAACCTTTGTAAAGGGCGACGACGTCAAAAAGCAGTTTGAGCATGCGTTTAAGGGCAAGGGCACGTCGCTGTGGCTGTCGCCGGAGCTCATGGAGGATGTCTGCGCGACAGGTTCTCCCGCCGAGGCATTCGTTCGCCTGCGCAACGATGACCTGCGGCTCTCGCTCGAGGAGCGGGCCCGCTTGCTCTACGTCGCCATGACGCGAGCGCGCGAGTTGGTCATTCTGGCGATGGATGCCGGCGTGAGCCGCGGCAAGGTGTGTGCGCCGACCTTCGATGCCGAGACCGATCTGACCTACGACGTGCTGCGTCGCATCCTACCGACCGACAGTCTGGACATGCCGCAGCTCGATAGCGACCGTTTGGTGTTCGACAACTCCAAGCCGGGCGATTACGAGCTCATCTCGCTGGCGGACTTTACCTTTGGCGAGCAGGCGTTTGAGGCTAACGCTTCGCTGGATGCCGAGGGTAGGCTTGTTCGCGGCGATGTCGATGTTGCTGATAATGCTGCGCACTCAACTGTGCCCGGTCCTGCCGACCCCGAGCCCGATTCGTTTGAGCTTGTGTATCCCCAGGCAGTGGGCGTGCGCATGGGCACCTGTCCGTTCCCGGCGCGTGACTCGTATAGCTACTCGTCAATCGCCGCGGCGCTCCATGCCGAGACAGAAGACCGTGCCGCCGAGGCGCGTGTGCCCATGGACGAGTCCGGCGATGATGCGGAGTCGGATGGCTCGGAGATGGCCGATGCAGACGTGGCCGCCGTTGAGCCCGCCGGCAACCCCATGGCGCTGGGCTCGGCGTTCCATGCCGCCTGCCAGTGGCTGATCGAGATGGGTGCCGATGCGCTGCCCGCTGAGCGTGCCGATGCGCTGGCGCGCCTGTGGTGCCTGACGCCGGAGCGGCGCGAACGCTTCGACGTTGCCCTGGACCGCTGGCTCAAGTCGGCGGTCCGTGCCGAGCTGCTTGCCTGGCCGTGCGTCCGTGCCGAAGCGCCGTTCTTTTCGCTGGGCTGTGAGGACGAGGACATCGCTCGCTACGGTGCCTATGCCGAGGGCGCCATCGATGCACTGGCGACCGACCCGGCCGATCCGTCACGCGCACTGGTCATCGACTACAAGACGGGTGGCACGCCGGATGAGACGCCCGACCAGCTGCTCGAGAAGCATGCCCTGCAGGCGCGCGTCTACGCTGATGTTTTGCACAAGGCGGGCTTTGAGGCCGTGACGGTCAAGTTCGTCCGCGTGGAGCAAGTCGACCCCGCCAACCCGTGCGAGCCTCAGGTGGTCACCTACAGCCTCTAGCCACCTCAGGCTTTATGGTGCTATTTGGTTGGTTTTGCGGCCGTAAGGCCCTCAATCGTCCAAATGGCACCGCAACGCATGGGAGAGCTTGGGGCGGTACAATGGCCCGAACGGTTCAAACGGATAAGGGGCCATCATGCAGCTCACCAAAACGCTTAAGGTGACGCCGGAGGAGCTTTTTGACGCTCTGGCGGGGTCCATCATGCAGGATATCGAGAACGCCACGGGCAAGTGTCCCAGCCGCAACAGGCTCAACGGCTATAAGTACGAGAAGCGCCCATACCGCAAAAGGTAAGGTGACTCTTCATCGGAAACCGTGAACGCTTCGGGTTTCGAGTCAGTAGCGAACAGCCCGACAAAAAATGTTGTTGGAAGTGCCAAATGAATAAGAATGCCGCTACGCAGCTGCACATCTATTCCGCCTTTTTCGTTCTCGCGGGATTTGTTTTAAATCGGGGAGTGTTTCTACTTTTCCTTGCGGAGAAAGGAATGTCTGTCACGGAAATCGCGCTTTATCAAGCCCTGTTTAACATTGCAACGGTCGTTCTCGAGCTGCCAACAGGGCTGATAGGCGATTTCTTTGGAAAGAAGTTTTCGATTCAAGTGGGCGTGCTGCTGCTTTTCTTCCATACGGCTGGCATGCTGTTACTCTCAGGCCCCTTTCTCGTCTCGCTTTCCCTTGTTGAGGCACTCGCCTACTCCCTTCAATCGGGATCCGAACAAGCACTTTTATATGAAATTGCCCGAAATGCCGGTCAAGGAGAGCGCTTCCTCACCATCAACGCTCGGCTGCTTGCCGCGCAATCAATCGCGACGGGAGTGGCAATCGTACTTGGATCATTCATTGCCCAAGTATCTTGGAGTGTCCTCTACGTATGCGTTTCCGTTTTCTATCTCCTGCAGCTTTTCCTTCTGTATCCCATTGAGAGGATGGAAACGACCCATTCCAAAAACTCTGGGGAGGAAAGGTTTGACGTAGCCAAGATCTTCAGACGCGAAACCTGGTGCATTGGAGAATCCGCTTTTGCGGTATTGCTTCTTCTAATCGGCACAAGCATGCTCGATGGATTCTATGGGAGTTATTACAACTTGAATCAGTTGGTATTCGACGCATTTGATGCTCCCGTCTCCATAATAGGAATCTTTTTCGGTGCATCCTATGCAGTAAATGCGACGGCCTACATTGCAGCAGATTTCTTCTCATCGCGTTTCGGGAAAAGAAATACCATGCTCGGCTCGATGTTAATCGAGGCCGGTCTTTTCATGATTCTTCCGTGGTTCGCTTCAAATCCGCTGTGTTTGTTTGGCCTTAGCATGGTGCTTTGTTTTCTCCCAGAAGTGGTGTACATCACTTCGGAAAACTTAATCCAAGACGCGATAGCGGACGATCTCCGCGCGACGATCCTTTCCGTCGCGTCTCTGGTAAGGGCTCTCTTTTCTGCAGTGTTTTTCTCCATATTTGGACATGTGTTGGGGTTATATCCCATTCAGATAGCGCTCGGTATTATTGGTGCAATCGCGATAGCAATTACCGCCGTTGTTTCATTAAAAATGGTTGGAATACAGGTCTCCAAGAATTGATATATCGATTGACGAGCTATCCGAAGCGTCGAGCCTTCTTGATGGACATGACTATTCGTCACAAATCATTCCGCGCATCGCCGGGGTTCCAGTAATACTCGATATATCTGGATGCCCTCATTCCCCTTTTTGAAGGTCCCAAATTGACTACCCGTGTTGGTTTGGCTAGGTTCGGGTGCTATCCGCGCCGTGCGGTAAAATCGTTCAGTCAGAACACGAACCCGCATCGGAGCTCATCACATGGCATTCGTCCATCTGCACAACCACACCGTTTTCTCCATGCTCGACGGCGCAACCCGTATCCAGGATATGGTCAACCGTGCCGTAGAGCTGGGCATGCCCGCCGTGGCCATTACCGACCACGGCTACATGTATGGCGTGCCCGACCTGGCGCTGGCCTGCGACGCCGTCAACCACAACACGCCTGAGTACAAAACCTGGAGTCACGACAAGGCCTTTTTGGAAAAGGATCGCCGCGACGAGCTGGTGGAGCCCGATCCCGAGGAAAACCCGCGCGAGCATGCCCAGTATGTGAAGGACATGGCCATGTGGGACGAGAAGGGCAACATCGACGAGCTCAAGCCGCCTCTGGTCATCAAGCCCATCTTTGGCTGCGAGGTCTACTTTACGCCGGACGAGACCCTTGCTCGCGACCATAAGCCCGAGCTCTACCACATGATCCTTCTGGCCAAGGACCAGGAGGGCTACGTCAACCTGATGCAGACGGTCTCCGAGGCAGCCGTGCAGGGCTTTTACTACAAGCCCCGCGTGACGCTCGACAACCTGCGCCGCCACGCCAAGGGCATGATCTGCACCAGCGCCTGCATCGCGGGCATCATTCCCAAATACATCGACCGCGGTGACATGGAGGGCGCCATCAAGTGGGCCGAGACCTTCCGTGATACCTTCGAACCTGGCGACTTTTATATCGAGATCCAGGAACACGGCATCACCACCGACAACGGCCTGACCGATGAGCAGATGGACCGCACGCTCATCGACATCGCCAAGCAGGTAGGCGTCAAGGTCATCGCCACCAACGACTTCCACTACCTGCGCCGCGAGGACGCTCCCGTGCAGGACGTCATCATGTGCATTGGCATGAACGCCAAGGTCGACGACCCCAACCGCATGCGCATGACTGGCTCGGAGTTTTATATGAAGACCGAGGAGGAGATGCGGGCGATGTTCCCGTATTGCCCCGAGGCCTGCGACAACACGCTCGAGATTGCCGACAAGTGCTACGTTGAGCTGGACTGGGACTCCATCATCCTGCCGCGCTTCCCGCTGCTCGATCCCGGCGAGACGCACGAGAGCCAGTTCCGCCGCGAGTGCGAGAAGGGCCTGCGCCAGCACTACGGTGACGACTGGGCCACGCGCGAGATCGGCGGCGTCAACATCAAAGAGCGCTTTGAGTACGAATACAAGGTCATCTGCGACAAGGGCTTCGCCGCCTACTTCTTGATCGTTGCCGAGTACGTGCAATGGGCCAAGGACAACGGCATCGGCGTCGGTCCCGGCCGTGGCTCGGCCGCCGGCGCTATCGTCGCCTACGCCATGAACATCACCGCGTTCGACCCGCTCGAGAACGGCTTGATGTTCGAGAGGTTCCTCTCCCCGCAGCGTACCGAGATGCCCGATATCGATATGGACTTCGACGATGAGCGGCGCCTCGAGGTCGTGGAGCACGTTCGCCAGCTCTACGGCCCCGAGAAGGTCACCCACGTCATCACCTACTCGACCATTAAGGCCAAGCAGGCCATCAACGACGCCGCGCGCGTTCTGGACTATCCGGTCTACATGGGCCAGCGCCTGTCCAAGATGGTCTCGAGCGACCCCAAGGTCAAGCTCAAGCAGGTGCTCGAAAAGCAACCCGGCAAAGAGGATTTGTTTAACCCCGATTTTGCCGAGGCATATAAAAAGGACGACGACGCCCGCCGCATCATCGACACGGCGCTCTCGATCGAGGGCCTTACCCGTGGCGAGGGTGTGCACGCGTGCGCCGTTCTGATTTGCCGCGACCCCGTCAACGAGCACGTGCCCACCAAGCTCGACACCAAAGGCGGCGTCGAGATTACCCAGTACGAGGGCCATACCGTTGCCGACATGGGCCTGCTCAAGATGGACTTCTTGGGCCTGCGCACGCTGACGGTTATCTCCAAGGCCAAGGCCAATATCAAAAAGAACTTCGGCATCGACATCAAAGAGGAAGAGATTCCCTTTGACGATCCCGAGATCTTTAAGCTCATGGGCTCCGGTCACACCGCCGGCGTCTTCCAGGTCGAGTCCGCCGGCATGACGGCCACGATCAAGAACATGAAGCCCACCGAGTACAAGCACGTCGTGGCATTGATCGCCCTGTACCGCCCGGGCCCGCTGGGCGCCGGCATGGTCTCGTCCTACATCAACCGTATGAACGGCAAGGAGCCGGCCGTCTCCTACGACGACCGCCTGGACGACATCCTGGGCGAAACCTACGGCACCATGGTCTATCAGGAGCAGGTTATGCTCATCTCCGTCGAGATGTGCGGCTTCTCCAAGGGCGAATCGGACTCGCGTATCCGTAAGCCCGTGGCTAAGAAAAAGATCAAGCTGCTCACGTCGACGGTGCTGCACTGGGAGGATGGCTCGGACGAGACCACCTACGACCACTGGATGAACGGCGCTATCAAGAACAACTACACGCGCGAGGTCGCCCAGAAGATTTGGGACGATGTTCTCGAGTTCGCGTCCTACGCCTTTAACAAGTCGCACTCCGCCGGCTACGCCATCCTGGTTATGCAGACGGCGTGGCTCAAGGCGCACTATCCGCACGAGTACATGGCGGCCGTTCTGACGTCCTATACGGGCAAGACCGACAAGATCGTTCACTACGTCTCGGCGTGCCGTCACGACGGCATTCCCGTGCTGTCGCCAGATGTCAACGAGTCCGGTACCGAGTTCACGGCTACCAAGGAAGGCGTGCGCTTTGGTCTGGCCGGTATCCGCGGCGTGGGCACCGGCGTGGCGCAGGCGATTATCGCCGAGCGCGAGGCGGGTGGTCCGTTTAAGACGCTGCACGACTTTGTCGAGCGCGTGGACTCGAGCCAGGCCAACCGCCGTGTGATCGAATCGCTCATCAAGGCAGGCGCCTTCGACTCCACGGGGTATCCGCGTCGCCAGATGATGCACTTTGTGGATAAGAACAACCCTGAGAACATCATCGATGCCGCGGTGAAGCGCCAGAAGGATCGTGCGAGCGGCCAGACGTCGTTCTTCGACATGTTTGGTGATGTTGAGGGCTCGGGCTTTGAGGTGAGCGTGCCCGATCCGGATGGCCAGGAGTGGGACCGCCACCTTAAGTTGAGCCAGGAGAAGGAGGTTCTGGGCATCTATGTCTCGGACCACCCGCTGCGCCCGTTTGAGTATGCGCTGGCCAAGGCACGCGACTTCTCGTTCTCGCAGATCGACACTGGCTACGAAGTTCAGAATCCTACGGGCGGTACCATCAACCAGGAGATTCCCGAGGGCAAGGCGCTGTGGTGGGCCGGCATGGTCTCGAGCGTGTCCAAGCGCGTGACCAAAAACGGCGACCCCATGGGCATCGTGCAGCTCGAAGACATGGAAGGCGAGGCCACGGTCGTGGTGTTCCCCAAGACCTACAAGGAGGCCGAGGGGTATCTGTATGGCGAGGTCGATCCCGAGACCGGCGCGCAGCTGTCCGACGCGTTTGTGCGCATTAAGGGCAAGCTCGAGCGCTCGGACCGCGGCGACCAGATCATTGCGCAGGAGATTGTGCCGCTGGAGCTTAGCGAGGAGAAAAACAAGCCCAAGGTCTTTGAGGTCATGGTGCCCAACAGCCGATTTAGCCAGGGCAATATGGCGCGCCTGGCCACGGTGCTCACCACCAACCCGGGCGGCGACCGCGTGGAGATCTTTATCGAGCAGGTGGACGGGCGCGTGCTGCGTGCCGAGGTGCCGGCCAAGGTCAATGCACGCTCGATTCCGCTGCTGGCAGAGGCAAAGGCCATCGTCGGCAACCAAGGCCGCGTGACGGTTATCTAAGCTACCCCGGGTGAGATTGGAGGAAGTGATGGCGCAGGGGACGTTTGTGCAGGCGCTCCGGAAAGAGGCGGCGCTGAGTGGCACCTTTATGAAGGGGCGTTCGCTCATGCTCAACGGCGCCGTGCTGTCGATCGAGGACAGCGGCTCGCGCTTCTCCAAAAACGTGACGGTTGAGGGCTCGGTGCGCGGTTCGCGTGGCGACCTGTACAAGACGCGCGTGGCGCTCGACATGGACGAGCACGAGGTGATCGACTACGACTGCGATTGCCCGGCCGCCTTCCGCTATTCCGGCATGTGCAAGCACGCCGTCGCCACGGCGTTGGCGTATCTGGATGCCAGCGGCGCCGAGCCCGTTGAGGGTTTGCGCACGCCAGTCCGCACGTTTACGGTACCGCCCGCACAGTCCAAGCAGCCCACACGCCCCGCGCCCACCGCATCTGCGGTCAACCCCAACTTTCCCTTTCCGGCGCCCGTCCCCACGAGCCCGAGCCTTGTGGCGGCGCTTTCCGATCTTTCGGACGCGCGCATGGACGAGCTCGTGGCCATGCGTCGCAAACTCGCCGGCACCATTGACCCCGATGCGCCCAAAGCGGTGTTGGAGCCCTCGCTGGTGCCATACTACAATCCGCTGTTCGCCGACCGCTTTAGCTGGGCGCTCGAGTTCCGCATTCGCTGCGGTTCGGTGTCCTACGTGGTTAAGGATATCGACGGCATGGCCGATGCCTATGTGCGCGGCGGTACGTTCTCCTATGGCAAGAAGCTTACGTTTGTTCATGTGCCCGAGGCTTTCGATGACGTGTCGACAAAGCTGCTCGACTTTATCGCAATGACGGTCGCCTACCTAGGCGATATTACGAGCTCGCGCTCGGCGTCGTATGACTTTGCCCGCAACGGTTTTGTCGCCGAGCGTCAGTTGCCGGTATCCGAGCATTCCATCGTGTCCGTGCTCGACTTGCTGCGCGGCAGGACCCTGTCCTTTGAGCCTGCTTGGTCGCGGGGAACGACGACGCATCGCGCCTACGAGGTGGCAGTCGAGCCGTCGCCGCAGGGGGAGGGCGAAGTCCCGGCTAAGTGCCCGCCGCTCCTTGCCGCCAAGATTGCACCGGCGGCGGGAGGTAGCTACGACTTGCGCCTTCCGGCCGATACGCACTGCTTTGTCGCAGGCGACGCAGCCTATCTGGTCGGTACGCGCCGTGCGCGCCGTACCGACACAGCGTTTGCCCAACATGCGGCGCCGTTCCTATCGCACTTGTTGCCCTGCCGCACGCCGGTCCATATCGCGGCCGACCAGGTGGGCGAGTTCTGCCGCATGGCGCTGCCCATCTTGCGCGACTACACCGACCTGACCGCTCCCGCCGCGCTCGACGCCGTGGCGCCCGAGCCGAGTTTTGCCATGGCGATTGGCGTCGACGATGGTTTTGTGACCTGCAAGATTACGGTGACCTACGGCGATTGGTCGGCAGATCTCTTTAGTCTTGGTGCTCCGGGCAGTCCCTTCGAAGAACAGCGCCCCGGCGTTCCGCCCCGCGATACGGTGGCGGAGTTTCGCGTTATGGACACGGCGGCCCTGTACTTCGATTTCTACGAGGGCGGCCTGGCATTTGAGGAGCGCGATGACGCTCGCCTGTTCTGCCTGCTGACCGAGGGACTGGCGGCTTTGTCCGAGCTGGGCGAGGTCATGCTCAGCGATCGCCTGCGCCAGATCTCGGTACGCCCTGCACCTAAGCTCTCGGTGCGTGCAACCGTCAAGAGTAACCTGCTCGACGTCGAACTGGGCGCGAGCGGTCTTTCGGCGGCAGATCTTGCCGTCTATCTGGACTCGTACAAGCGCCACCAGACGTTTGCACGCCTCACGTCGGGCGACATCATTCGCCTGGATGAGGGAGCGCGCGCCGCGTTTGGCCTTGCCGAGGATCTGGGGGTCGACGCCGTCGACCTGCTCGACGGCGTGTCGCTTCCCGCGTCGAGTACCCTGTTCGTCGACAGCATGCTTGCGCGCACGCCGGCGCTCGAAGCCGATCGCGACGCCGCGTTCCGCCGCACTGTCGAGCGCCTGGACACGCTCGGCAAGATGGACTTTACGGTACCCGCCTCACTCAAGGCCACGCTGCGTGGCTATCAAGTCGACGGCTATCAGTGGCTTGGCTCGCTTGAGCACCTGGGCCTTGGCGGCATCCTGGCCGACGATATGGGCTTGGGCAAAACGCTGCAGATGATCGCGCATGTTCTGGCGCGCGTGGAGGCGGGGGACACCAAGCCCACGCTCGTGGTATGCCCCGCGTCGCTCGTGTACAACTGGACTGCCGAGCTGGAGCGCTTTGCGCCTTCGCTCGATGCGTGCGCCATCGTGGGCGCCAAGGCTCAGCGTCGCGTGCAAATTGCCGGCGTGGCCGAGCATAACGTGGTCGTGACGTCGTATGACCTCATGCGTCGCGACATCGACGAATACGCCGAGCAGGACTTTGCCCGCGTGGTGCTCGACGAAGCCCAGTACATTAAAAACCCGCTCACCCAGGTGGCCCGTGCTGCCAAGCGCCTGCCGGCCGGTGTGCGCTTTGCCTTGACGGGAACGCCCATCGAAAACCGACTGTCCGAGCTCTGGAGTATCTTCGACTTTTTGATGCCGGGTCTTCTGGGCACGCGCGACTCATTTGCCAAGCGCTTTGAGAGTCCCGTCGAGCATGCCGAGGGCGACAGCGCCGCTCGTCTGCAGGCGCTCGTGTCGCCGTTTGTGCTGCGTCGCGTCAAGGAAGATGTGGTGGCCGACCTGCCCGAGAAGATCGAGGATACGGTGATGGCGCAGCTTACCGGCGAGCAGCGCAAGCTCTACCTGGCCAACCAGGACCGCATCGCCCAACAAGTGCAGCACCGCGAGGTATCCGAGTTTAAAAAAGACAAGCTCAAGGTGCTTGCCGAGCTCACCAAGCTGCGCCAGATCTGCTGCGACCCGCGTCTACACTACGAGGATTACAAGGCGGGAAGCGCCAAGCTCGATACGTGCATGGAGCTCGTCCACGGCGCGCTCGACGGTGGTCATCGCATCTTGCTGTTCAGTCAGTTTACGGGCATGCTCGATATCATTGGCAAGCGCCTGGTCAAGGAGGATATCGCCTTCCTTAAGCTCACGGGCGCATCGTCTAAAGAGAGCCGCGCCAAGATGGTCGCGCAGTTCCAAGCAGGCGAGGTTCCGGTCTTTTTGATTTCGCTCAAGGCGGGCGGCGTGGGCCTTAACCTGACGGCGGCCGACGTGGTCATCCACTACGACCCGTGGTGGAACGTGGCGGCGCAGGACCAAGCGACTGACCGCGCGCATCGTATTGGCCAGCAACATACCGTGACCGTGTACAAGCTCATCGCCAAGGACACGATCGAGGAGCGCATTATGCAGATGCAGGAGTCCAAGCGCGATCTGGTCAACAGCGTGCTCGGCGGCGACGGCATCTCGTCGGCACTGTTCACGCGCGAGGATGTTCTGGCGCTGCTCGGCGGCGACGGGCGCTAACCCACTCGGGTGGGGCCGTCAGGGCGGATGGCACACGCTGTCCCATCGTCCCCGCCCGTTATGTGTTCATTTGCAATGCCGTGGATGGTTTGTCTGCCTTTGGGCATAAGAACTATCAAGAACATTGGCACATTAGCAAAGGAGAACATCATGGCGAAATTCTTTAAGGACCCCGACGGCAAGCTCATCGCCGCCCTTGGCGACGACGTTGCGACCCCTGCCGGTTGCACGGAACTGACTGCAAACACTGAGGACGCGGCGCACGAGAAGCACGTGCCCGTCGTTGAGAGCGAGCGCGACGGTCACGTGATCCGCGCACGCGTGGGCTCGGTCGAGCATCCTATGGTGCCCGAGCACTACATCGAGTGGATCGCCCTCGAGGCCGAGGGCCGTCTGGAGGTCCATTACCTCCAGCCCGGCATGAAGCCTGCGACGTTTTTTGCCGGCGGTTCCAAGACCGGTACCGTCTATGCCTATTGCAACCTGCATGGGCTGTGGTCCGCGACGTTCTAGGAGCGCGTCCCCGCTCGGGGTATCATAGCTAGCATATGCACATGCGAGCGCCGACTGCATCATGCGGCCGGCGCTTTTACTACGACAACGATGGTTTACGACGGAAAGGGCTGAGCCATGAAGCTCGCACTTGCACAGATCGATATGCGCCTGGGTGATATTGAGGGCATTTGCGGCCGCATCGAGGACCAGGCTCGTCTGGCCCACGAGCGCGGGGCGCGCGTACTGTGCGTGCCGGCTCCGCTCTTTATGGGAGCCCTGCCCGGCGGCCTGGTAGGCGCTGCCGACTTTGAGCACGACATGCTGACAGGCCTGGCCGGTGTTGCCGAGCGTATCCAAGAACTCGATATGATCTGCATCGTGCCCGCGGCGGTTTCGTTTGAGGGCCAGCCGCTGCTCGACTACATGATGCTCAAGGACGGTCATGTGGTGCCGGCGCGTTCGAGCATTGCCCTGCAGCGTGGCGAGAACAACGACACACGTTGGACGCCGCCGGTGTTCGACGTGGACGGCGTGCGCATCGCCGTGATTTTTGACTTGGACCGCGAACTCGAGATGTTGCCGACCGGTGTTGACCTCATTGCGTATTTCCAATTCAATGCGTTTGACATGACCGACCGCGAGACTGCCGCCATTGCCGCCGTTCGCAGCGGCGCCTACCGCAAGATCGCATCCAAGCGCAGTGTGTGGTTTGCCTGTATGGCGCCGGTCGGTGCCTATGACGAGTCGGTGTATACCGGCGGTTCGTTTGTGCTCGACGACTGCGGTCGCGTGGTGGCCCAAGCGCCGTGTTTTGAGGAGAGCCTGCTGGTTCAGAAGATCCAGCGCGGTGTGATGCTCGATGCCTTGGAGGACCACGAGCTGCCCGAGTTTCGCTCCGAGGAATGGCTGTGGCAGGCGCTGGTGCTCGCTGCGCGCGATAACGCCCGCGCCCGCGGTACGTCGCGCGCCGTGGTGGCGCTCGAGGGCGACTTGCCGTCGTCCCTGCTGGCGGCGCTGGCTGTCGATGCATTGGGCTCGCGCAACGTGATCGGCCTGGTGCTGGGGCGCAACCGCATCTTTACACCGGCGCAGGAGGAGGCCGAGGCCGCTCGCTGTGCCGCCGTCCGCGCCATTGCTGAGCGCCTGCATATTCGCACGGTTGAGCGCGATGCGCCGGATGCCGCGCGTGTGCTCGATCGCGACGTGTCGGCGGGCGACGCCGAGCGCCTACGCTCTCGCACGCTGGGCCTCATGCTGGAGGATACGGCGCTCGAGCTGGGTGCTATGGCGTTGAGCCCGCTGTCCAAAACCGAGTACGCGCTGGCGGCGCCGGCGCTTTGCGGCGGCTACCAGGGCGATTACGCGCCCTTTGGCGATGTGTACCTGTCGACGCTTGAGTTTGTGGCGCGTGTGCGCAACCGCGCGTCTGCCGTGGTGCCCCAAGAGCTCGTGACGCTCAACGCGGTGGAAGATTGTATGGAGCGCGTGCTGGCGCAGGCGCTCTCGACGCTCGACGGTCCGGTCGATATGCTCGACCGCGCGGCACAGCTGCTCGGCGGGCTTGAGCCGGGTGAGGTCGATGGCGCGCTCGAGGCGCACGTGGACCGCAATCGATCTTTCGACGACATCCCGATGGCCGCTGGCAAGCCTGAGGCCTGCTCGCTGCTGCTGATGCTCGTGCGTCAGGGCGAGGCCGCCCGCCGCATGCTGCCGACGGCGTCGATCGTCTCAGCCCGTTCGTTTGTCGAGCGCGCCTGGCCGTACATGCTCGCGTGGTCCGACCTGGGGCTTAACGGCAAGGAGCGCATGACGGTTGATTCGCTGGCGCGCGCCGAGGTGCGTCGCTTTGCCGACGACGATACGAGTGACCGTATGCGCGGTGAGATGATGGGCATTTTGGGTGAGCTGCTGGGTATTTCGCCCGAGCAGATGGAGGAGCTGCGCTCTGAGGACGGTCAGCGTCGTTTGCACGAGGGCATGAAAAAGTTCGAGGGCGAGGTTCAGGACGCCATCGATAAGATGATGGGCGGCCAGGGTGGCCCGCAGGGTGGGCCCCAGGGCGGACCGATGCCGCATCCGCCGGTGGATCCCCGTCAGTTTCCTTTTTTCTCGCAGAACTAACTATGGGATAGGATTCGCTTCCAACCCCGACACTTCAACTAAGCATCTTGGTCCCGTTGTGTTATTCTAGAACAGACGTTCGTGAATGATGCTCGGGGCCTTGCCTTGTGCTGTACTTGTGACGAGGGGAGGTTGGCTTGGTCATTTTGGGTATCGACCCCGGTTTGGCTCATACGGGTTGGGGGATTATCGAGGAGCGGCGTGGCGAGGTTCGCTGCCGTGCCTATGGCTGCATCGAGACCAGTGCCGGAAGTCCGCTCGCGGTGCGCCTGTCGCATATCGCCCATGACCTTAAGGGTGTCGTCGAGCGTTATCGACCCGATACCGCTGCTATCGAGAGCATCTACTTTGGCGCTAATGTCCGCTCGGCAATCCCCACGGCACATGCCCGCGGTGCCGCACTCGTGGCGCTTTCGGAGTGCGCGCTCGAGATCGGCGAGTACACGCCTATGCAGATCAAGCAGGCTGTGGTGGGTACCGGCGCCGCGGACAAGCGGCAGGTCGCCTACATGGTGCGCACGCTCACGCAGCTCGACCACGACCCTCATCCCGACCATGCCGCCGATGCCCTGGCTTGCGCCATCTGCCACGTAAACCTCAGCCGCACCCGCGCCCTCACCGGTGGCGAGTTCTATCAACAGAGAGGAACCGGATACTGATGATTTCCCAGCTCCACGGAACGCTTGTCGAGGCCACGATGAGCTCTGCTGTCGTCGACGTGTCGGGCGTTGGCTTTGAACTCGGCATCTCGGGCAGCACTGCGGCCTCGTTGCCGACGCCCGGCGGCGAGGTCCGCCTCTACACGCGTATGCAGGTGCGCGAGGACGCCATGACACTTTTCGGTTTTTCCTCAAAGGATGAGCGCACGATGTTCGACCGGCTCGTGTCCGTTTCGGGCGTTGGCCCGCGCCTGGCGCTCGCCGTGCTTTCCACCTATACCGTGGGGCAGCTGTATTCGCTGGTGATGGCCGAGGACGACAAGGGCATGGCCAAGGTACCCGGTGTGGGCAAAAAGACAGCTCAGCGCCTGATCCTGGAACTCAAGAGCACCTTTGCCAAGGATAAGGGCTTTGTGCCGGTCGACGTGATTCCCGGCCAGGTTGCGATGCCGGTTCCCGCCGCCGCTCCTTCGGCGATCGATGATGCCCGTGCGGCGCTCCTTTCCATGGGCTTTAGCCTGCAGGAGACCGATGTTGCCCTGAGCGGGTATGATGGGCAGAATATGCGTGTCGAGGATCTGCTCGGCGCGGCGCTTAAGCGACTCGGAATGGATGCGTGATGTGGGAAGCCGATGACTCTCAGGACCTGTGGGCGACGCCCGGCAACTCGCCGGCGGCATCCATGGCGCACGGCGAGCGCATGGTGGGCTCGGAGCTGACGGCCGAGGACCTCGATGTCGACCGCACTTTGCGCCCCCAGCGCCTGGACGATTACTGTGGTCAGGAGCACATCAAGCAGAGCCTGCGCGTGTTGATCGAAGCGGCGCAGAGCCGTGGCGAGACGCTCGACCACGTGATCTTCTCGGGTCCTCCGGGCCTGGGCAAGACCACGCTGGCCACCGTTATCGCCAACGAGCTGGGCGCTCAGATCAAGACCACGAGTGGCCCTGCCATCGCGCGCACGGGCGACCTGGCGGCCATCCTTACTAACTTGCAGCCGGGTGATGTGCTGTTTATCGACGAGATCCACCGCCTCAACCGTTCGGTCGAGGAGGTCCTGTACCCCGCGATGGAGGACTTTGCCCTCGATATCGTGATTGGCAAGGGTCCGGCGGCGCGCTCGATTCGCCTGGATATTCCCAAGTTTACGCTGGTAGCGGCAACGACCCGCTCAGGCATGTTGACCGGCCCGTTGCGCGACCGCTTTGGCATTTCGTATCGCCTGGATTACTACACGGTCGAGGAGCTCGCGCAGATTGTGACGCGCTCGGCGACTATCCTGGGCGTGACGATCGACCATCCCAGTGCACTCGAGATCGGCTCGCGTTCGCGCGGCACGCCACGTCTTGCCAACCGCCTTCTCAAGCGCGTGCGCGATTACGCACAGGTGCGTGGCAGCGGCCCTATCGAGCTCGATATCTGCCGCCAGGCGCTCGAGTTCTTCGAGATCGACGAGCTCGGTCTGGACTGGATGGATATTCGTATCTTGGAGACGCTTGCCAAGACGTTCTCCGGCCGTGCTGTAGGCCTGACGACCCTTGCCAGTGCGGTGGGCGAGGACCCGGGCACGCTCGAGGATGTCTATGAGCCCTATTTGCTGCAGTGCGGGTTGATGATTCGTACGCCGCAGGGCCGTCAGGCAACCCTTCGCACCTTTGAGCACCTGGGGATTGAACCTACCGTTTAGGGCGCTTTGTTTTGGCGGGCTGTTGGGCTATCGCTGGGCATCGGGTAAACATATCGCCGTTCATCGGTTATGGGCGTTTTACTATTGCGCGCCCGTGCTATGCTGAATTGGTCTTTTTCTCATTCGGTAACGAAAGGACCGCCCATGCCTACTGACATCGAAATCGCACGTTCTGTCACGCCACTGCCTATTACCGAGGTGGCCAAGAACGCCGGCGTCGACGTTAAGCACCTTATTCCGTACGGCTTCGACAAGGCTAAGGTCGACTATTCACTGCTCAACGAGCCGACTGATCACCAGGCCAAGCTCGTCCTCGTGACCGCTATCAACCCAACGCCCGCGGGCGAGGGCAAGACCACCACGACCATCGGTCTGGCCGACGGCCTGCGTCGTCGCGGCGTCAAGAGTGCCGTTGCCCTGCGCGAGCCTTCGCTCGGCCCCGTCTTTGGCGTTAAGGGCGGTGCTGCCGGCGGCGGCTGGGCTCAGGTCATCCCCATGGAGGATATCAACCTGCACTTTACCGGCGACTTCCACGCTATCGGTGCCGCCAATAACCTGCTGGCCGCCATGCTTGATAACCACATCCAGCAGGGCAATCAGCTCGGTATTGACGTTAAACGCATCACTTGGAAGCGCGTCGTCGATATGAACGACCGTCAGCTGCGCCACGTCATCGACGGCATTGGCGGTAAGGCCCAGGGCGTGCCGCGCGAGGACGGCTTCGATATCACCGTCGCCTCCGAGGTCATGGCAATCCTGTGCCTGTCCACGAGCATCAACGATCTTAAGGAGCGCTTGGGCGAGATCGTTGTCGGCTACAGCTATGCCGGCGAGCCCGTCCGTGCCCGCGACCTCAAGGCCCAGGGTGCCATGGCCGCGTTGCTTAAAGACGCGCTCAAGCCCAATCTGGTGCAAACGCTCGAGGGCACGCCCGCGTTTGTCCACGGCGGTCCCTTCGCCAACATTGCTCACGGCTGCAACTCTATCATGGCCACGCGTATGGCGATGCGCTTTGGCGATGTTGCCATTACCGAGGCCGGCTTTGGCGCCGACCTGGGTGCCGAGAAGTTCCTCGATATCAAGTGCCGCATGACGGGCGTTCGCCCCAGCGCCGTCGTGATCGTCGCTACCGCTCGTGCGCTTAAGTACAACGGTGGCGTCGCCAAGGCCGATCTCAACGAGGAGAACCTCGAGGCACTCAAGGCTGGCATGCCCAACCTGTTGCGTCACGTCGACAACATCCAGAACGTATATGGTCTGCCCTGCGTGGTCGCCATCAATCGCTTCCCGACGGACACCGAGGCCGAGCTTGCTCTCATCGAGTCCGAGTGCCAGAAGCTCGGCGTCAACGTTAAGCTTTCCGAGGTCTGGGCCAAGGGCGGCGAGGGCGCGCTCGAGCTTGCCGATGAGGTCATGCGTCTGATTGAGCAGCCGAGCGAGCTCAAGTTTGCCTATGAGGACGGCGCTGATGTCGCTGATGCCCTCGAGGCCGTTGCCACCAAGGTCTACCGCGCCGACGGCGTTGACTTTACGCCGGCCGCCAAGCGCCAGCTCGCCGAGCTGCGCGAGAATGGCTTTGGCAACCTGCCGGTGTGCGTCGCCAAGACGCAGTACAGCTTTAGCGACAACGCCAAGGCCCTGGGCGCTCCCGAGAACTTCCGCATCACCGTGCGTGAGCTCAAGGTTTCTGCCGGCGCCCACTTTGTGGTCGCGCTGACCGGCAGTGTTCTGACCATGCCTGGTCTGCCCAAGGTGCCCGCGGCCGAAAACATCGACGTCGACAACGACGGCAACATTACCGGCCTGTTCTAAGCCTGCTGCCCATAGCTGCTTGTCCGCCCCGCCGTGCCCACTGAACTGCCTCCCATTTCTTGGACATGAGAAATGGGAGGCTTTCTTTATG
>BREX01000017.1 GCA_023708985.1 Collinsella sp. | reverse complement strand
CCGCAGGAAGCTTGGATACGCCTAGGCGCGGTCCAAGAAATCGTCCGCACCCCCCTTTGGGGTTCAAAGTGGGAGATTATCCACTCTCATCATTTTGCGGCACTTGGGGACGTTCCTTTTGTGCCGGCACTTTGGGACACTCCTTGTCATTGGTACAAAGCAGCCTGTCCCCATTGCGCCAAGCGGCGTGTGCCGTTAAGCGGAAGGGGTGTTAGCGGGACTTTCTTTTGGGCATACAATGGCTATTGTCTTGCTGCGGTGAAGGCCTGTCCGCTCCGCAGCTGTTTTCTACGGTTAAAGGAGAATGTATGTCCGTTGAGGTCATGAGGTCTGTGATCGATGCTGCCGAGGGGCGCGTGCCCGTCGACACGCTGTTTACCAATGCGCAGATCGTCGACGTGTATGGCCAGCGTGTGGCGCCCGGTAGCGTTGCCGTCAAGGACGGTGTGATCGTCGGCGTGCTCTACGATGGTCGCGACGATGCTGCTGGCACCTACGAGGCAACTGAGGTCATCGACTGCCAGGGTCGCTATCTCGCTCCCGGTTTTATTGACGGGCATTTGCATATCGAGTCCTCGAACATCCGTCCCGCCGAGTATGCTCGCATGGCCGCGACGCGCGGTACTACCACCGCCATTGCCGACAGCCACGAGATTGCCAATGTTGCCGGTCTCGACGGCTTGCGCTTTATGATCGAGGACGGCCGCCGCGCACCCATCTCCATCAAGTACATGATGCCTTCGTGCGTGCCCGCGCTGCCCGACGAGCAGGCCGGTGCCGTTATTTCGGCTGCCGATATGCAGGCGTTTTTTGCCGAGCATCCAGGCGATGTCTTTGGTCTGGGCGAAATGATGAACCTGCCGGGCGTCTTTATGGCCGACCCCGAGACCTGTGCTCGCATCGATGCTGCCAACCAGACGCCGTCCAAGCAGGTTGACGGCCACGCGCCGCTCGTTGTCGGCAAGGACCTCAACGCCTATGCCGCAGCAGGTATTATCGCCGACCACGAGTCGACGATTCCCGAGGAGGCGCTCGACAAGTTATCTCGCGGCATGTACGTGATGCTGCGCGAGGGCACGTGCAGCCATGACCTGGCCAATCTGTCGCCGATGCTGCTGGAGAACCCCGCGCGCGCCCGCCGCTGCTGCTTTGCGACTGACGACCGCGCCCCTTCCGATGCGCTTGCGACTGGCATGATCGACAATGCCTGCTGCGTGGCGATTGAGGCCGGTATCGACCCCGTGGTCGCTATCTCTATGGCGTCCCTCTCCACGGCCGAGGCGTTTGGCCTGGATCACGGCTGCCGCGACCCGCACGAGCTGCGTGGTGCGATTGCCCCGGGCAAGCGTGCCGACCTGCTGGTGCTCAATGACCTGACGTTTGCTACGGCTCCGCATCGAGTATATGCCGCCGGTGCTCTGGTGGCGCAGGACGGCACCTTTGTGGGCGAGATCTCACCCGAGATGGCCGAGGTTGCGGCCCTTGCCGATGAGCTGCGCGCCTCCGTTAAGCTGCCGAAGCTTTCGCTCGACGTGTTTGACTATGCCTTTAAGCCGGGCGAGGCCGTTATCGATGTCATCCCGGGTATGGCTATCACGGGTATGGTTCGTCCCGAGAGTGCCGAGGGCCTGCGACGCATTATGCTGATCGAGCGCCACGGCCGCGGCGTGTCGCTGCAGGCCGAGGGCGCCGACGGTGACGGCCCCGCGGGTCTGGGCTTGGTTGGCAAGCATATCGGTCGCGGCTGGGTGCGCGGCTTTACCATCACGGGTGGCGCCATTGCCTCCACGATTGGCCACGACTCGCACAACGTGTGCGTGGTGGGCGACAATGCGGCGGATATGATGGCTGCCGTTGAGGCCGTGGGCCAGGGCGGCCACGTGCTGGTGCGCAACGGCGAGGTCGTGGCGCGCATTCCGCTGGCGCTCGGTGGCCTTATGAGCGAGGGCACGGCCGAGGATGTCGCCGCGCAGCACGACGACTTTATGGTCAAGGCGCGCGCCATGGGTATCGAGCCGCCGCTCGACCCCATCATGGGCATCATCTTCCTGCCCCTGCCGGTCATCCCGACGCTCCGCATCCGCCCCGAGGGCATGTTCGACGTCACCACCTTCACCTACGCCGACTAGTCATCGGGGACGTTCTTAAACGACTATCCGTCGGGGTGGCGTGTCGCCTGACGCCGCGACCGTGAGACCTCTGGCATGTGTGAGCTATTTGCCAGGTCCTTGTAACGTTTACGCCCGCGGAGTCTTATTTGAGCTCCCTTTGGGTACGTTGGAATCGGATACACGTTCGATTCCAACAAGCCCGAAGGGAGCTTTTCTATGTTTAAACTGATTGCATCCGATATGGACGGCACATTGCTTGACGAAAACGGCCAGGTGCCTCCCGAGACCTACGAACTGATTCTGGCGCTACACGAGCATGGCGTGCATTTCGCCGCATCGTCAGGTCGTCGCTACGATCGCCTGTGCGAGTTCTTTGCGCCCGTTCGCGACAAGATGGACTTTGTCGCCGCTAACGGCGCCCAAGTCTACGCCGACGGTAAGATGGTAGACCGTGAGGTGTATTCCCACCTGGCGATTCGAAGGCTCGCCCAAGCCGTCAGGACGTTTCCCAATCTGCATCTTGCGCTCTTTGACCGAACCAAGTCCTTCCTGCTCGATGACGAGTGCAAGTTCGTGCGTGAGGTCGATAAGGACCTTCCCAATGCCGAGCGTATTTGGGAGCTGCCCGATCCCAGCGTAAATATCATCAAAGCGAGTATCTTTTGCGACGACAGTGCGGTTATGGACAGTGCGTACGTGCTACAGCGCGAACTTGGTCAGCTCTTTACTTTTGCGCCTTCGGGCAACGCGTGGATCGATGCCATGCAGCTTGGTGTGTCGAAGGCCTCGGGTATCGCGCAGCTCGCGGAGCATTACGGCATTGGGCGCGACGAGGTCATGGCGTTTGGCGACTCGATGAACGACTACGAGATCATTCGCTTTGTCGGCACGGGTTGCGCGATGGAAAACGCGCGCCCCGCGCTCAAAGCGGTTGCCGATCGCGTCGTAGGCTACAACCGCGACCACGCTGTTCAACAGGAGCTTCGTCACGTGCTAGAGGGCCTCGCTTAATCCGACAGCTGGGGACGTTCCCGTTCTGCCGGCAGTGGGGGACAGTCCTTGCAGCTTTTCGCGAAGAGTGTCCCTAACGACTGGTCATTCAAGAACGTCCCCAGTGACTAGTCGTTTAAGAACGTCCCCAATGACTAGGCGAGGGCGGCCATGATGGTGTGGGCGACGCCGTCGTGGTCGTTGTCGTATTCGGTGATGGCGTCGGCGGCCTCGCGATCTTCGGGCTCGGCGTTGATCATGGCCATGCCATGGCCCGCTGCCTGCAGCATGGGGATGTCGTTGATGTTGTCGCCGAACGCCCAGGCGTCGGCGAGACGCTCGCCCAGATGCTCACACAGCCACGTGAGGGCCGTTCCCTTGGTGGCGCCTTCGCCCATAACCTCGATATTCATGGCGTACGAACGCGTGACCTCAATGCCTCCGAGCGTGTCGAGCGCCGCCGCGATGGCGTCGCGATCGGTGGGGTCGTGCCAGTACATAGCGATGCGTTCGAGCGTCTCGACCTCGTCGATTTTGCTGTCGATATTCATGTCGATCGGCGTTCGTGTGCGCTTGAGCGAAGCCGCGATGTGGGGGTCGCCGCCACAGAACTCATCCAGACGCCCGTATAGCGAGCGGGGGAGGAAGCACTGCCCATCCGCGAAGATATCGAAGGTCACATCGTGGCCGGCGGCAATGCGATGGATGCGGTGGGCAATGCCACGGTCGAGCGGACGGCTCAAGATGCACGTGGCGCGCGAGGCGTCGGTGGGCGTATCCTCGTCGAGCTGCCAGACGCTGGCGCCGTTGGCACAGACCGCGTAGTGCACGGCGGGATGGGCGAGGATGGGCTCAAAGACGCCTGACAGTGGACGGCCTGTGCAGGGCACAAACTCAATACCGCGGCGCGCAAGCTCGTCGAGCATCGCCCAGGTGGCGTCGCTCATCTGCTTATCACTCGTCAGCAGCGTTCCATCCATATCGGAAAACACAATCATTTGATGCAGCCCTTTCTGCTGGCATAAAAAGCGTGGCCGAGGGCGGCGATGCCCTGGCCACGCTCGAGTTCTATAACGGTCCGCGTCCTAGCGGTCAGCGAGCGGCTTGTACTCTAGCGGCTCGATCACCGGACGATAGGCGGGGCGGATGATACGGTGCGCGCAGAAGAGTTCTTCCATGCGGTGTGCCGACCAGCCCGCCATGCGGGCGACGGCGAACAGCGGCGTAAAGAGCGTCTCGGGCACGCCGAGCATCTTGTAGATAAAGCCCGTGTACAGGTCGATGTTGGCGCAGATGGGCTTGGTCATGCCGTGGTCGCGCATGACCTGGGGTGCCAGGCGCTCGATGCGCTCGATGAGCGCGAACTCATCGCCCAGGTTCTTCTTGTTGGCAAGTGTGCGCGCGTAACGACGGCAGACCTCGGCGCGCGGGTCGCTGAGCGTATAGACGGCGTGGCCCATGCCGTAGATGAGGCCCGTGCCGTCGAAGGCCTGCTTGTCGAGGATCTTGCCCAGGTAGGCCGCGACCTCGTCCTCGTCCTCCCAGTTGGAGACATGCGCGCGGATGTCCTCGTGCATAGACACGACCTTGGCATTGGCACCACCGTGGCGCGGGCCCTTGAGCGAGCCGATAGCCGCGGCGTAGGCGGAATACGGGTCGGTGGCCGAAGACGACAGCACGCGGCAAGCGAAGGTGGAGTTGTTGCCGCCGCCGTGCTCGGCATGCAGCATGAGCATAACGTCGAGCAGCATCGCCTCATCGCGGGTGAACGCCATGCCGCCGCGCAGGACCTGTAGGATGGTCTCGGCGGTGGAGAGACCGGGCGTGGGGTGCGGCACGTGAACCTCGGAGCCGCGAAGCTTGGCGACCGAGGCCATGTGTGCGAAGGCGGCGATGCGCGGGAGACGTGCGAGCATGGAAATGGCGACGTCGATTTCGTGCTCGGGCGTGATCACGTCTGGTTCGGCATCGAAGGCGTAGAGCAGCAGTACGGCGCGCTGGAGCACGTTCATGATGCTCGACGATACCGTGGTCATAGGGAACTCTTTAACGTACTCGTCGCTCAGATGTCTAAAGGCGCCCAGGCGCTCGCAAAAGCCGTCGAGCTCTTCCTTGTTGGGCAGCGAACCCGTGATAAGCAGATAGGCGACTTCCTCGTAGCCGTAGCGATTCTCGGCCTGGGCATTGTTGACCAGATCCTCGATGCTGTAGCCGCGAAGCGTGAGCTTGCCCTGATCGGGCACGACCTTTCCGTCGACCTTGTTGTAGCCGTGCACATCCGAGATACGAGTGAGGCCCGCGACCACGCCCGAGCCGTCGGCATTGCGCAGGCCGCGCTTGACATTGTGCTCTTCGAACAAGCCCTCGTCATAAGGGTCGGTCGGCAGGCCGTGGTAGAGGTTTTCGCTTTCGGGCGAAATCTGACGGCTCGCCTCGTAATCCAGAACCAGGCGGCTCAAGTGGTCATCGAAGCGGTAATAGATTTTCTTGGCGTCGTAGGCCATGCGCGCTCCTCTCCGGGCCGCATCGGGGTGACTTGCATGGGCATGCGCGCGTCAGGCTATCCCCAGCGGCTTGCTCGCTACAGGCGGTACATAAAGTTGAAGACGTCCTCGCGCTGGATGGACACGTTGACGCCCGAAAGCTCGCCGGCCTCGGCCAGCGCCTTCTGCAGCTCGGCGAAGTCGAGCTTGGACTCGGCGGTATCGGCCAGCATGGTCATGGTGAAGATGTCCTCGATAATGGACTGCGTGATGTCGCGGATGTCGACGTTGGCCTCGCCTAGGACACGGGTGACGCCGGCGACGATGCCGGGGCGGTTCTTGCCAAGGACGGTGATGACGATACGGGAGGACGAGATCTCGGCCATGGGAAACCCTTTCGCGTGATTGCGGCGCGCGCGGGGCGCTCCGCTACGGTACGGTGTTCATCATTGTACCTGTCTGGCGCAAAAAAGGCGCGCTCGCTGCGGCGTTACATGCCTGCAACATGAGCGTAAGGGGGAAGGCCGCACGGGGAAGAGCCGTCTGGCGCGTGTCCGGCTCGTGTTGGGTTGATTTCCGATCTCAGCCGAACACATTGAGCGGACAGGCCGTTCCCGCAGTCAGCCGAACGCCTCCGACGGCTGATTCCGAACTGGAAGCGGAGGGCATCCCCGCCCTTCGGTAGGGGATACCGCTCCGCGGCGCATGCCGCGGGCGGCGCCCCTATCGGACCACCGTGACCTCAGTTGGGATGGGCCCAGCACTGCCGCGTACTCGGTGAGCTAGAGCCAACTGTTCGTCTTCACGTCGCGTATGGCGATATTTCGGTCGTCCGGCTCGGTGATGCCGTAGCCGAACGCCTGGAGCGTCTCGATGGACTCCTGGATCCTCTGTTGGAACATGGGACCCGGATCGACCCTCGGCCCGAGGTGCCCGCGCCAAAGGCACGGCGTGGCGCGCAGCATGTTATGGATTTTGGAGATGGGCTCGATGTCGGCGTAGACGTTGAGCGTCGCCATGGCGTCCTTGTGGCCGAGGATCGATTGGAGCGCCTTGATATCGCCGCCTTGGCGGATCCACTGCGTTGCGAACGTGTGGCGAAGGCCGTGGAACGTGATCAGCTCGTCGTTGGTGCCCATGAGGCCGTTGGTCTCCGAGAACGTCTTGAACGCCCTGCGGATATAGCTTGTCGTCGCGAAGGTCGCGCCCGGCTCCGACAGGATGTAGCAGTCCCCGATCTCGACCGCCCCGGTAAGGCCGCGCAAGCGCAGCTTTCCGCAGTCGATCTCGTGGGTCTCCTTCAGGAAGGGGAGTAGGCCGACCGGGTCGATGGGGATACCCCTGGCGTCATGGGTCTTGGTGTCCTTGATGAACGAACCCATTCCCTTCGCGTACGCCACCGAGTGTCTGATCGAGATCAGGCCCGTCTCGAAATCCACATCGCACCACCGAAGGCCGCAGACCTCGCCGATTCGCATCCCCGTGTGCAGGGCGAGTACGACCGCCCTCTAATCCTCGGCGGACCAATCGAGTCCGAACTCCTTTCGGGCATCCTCTTCGCTCATGACTTCGAGAAGGTCTCCGGGTTGGCAACGAAGGGCGAGGCATAGCTGCTCGAGTGTGTTGAAGCGAATGCCGCGAATATGCCCTTTTTTAATACGGGACAGGTTCACGGGCGTGGTTCCAATCCTTTCGGCAAGTTCGTTCGAGGAAATCTTTCGCTCGGCCATGATCTTGTCGAGGCGAACAATTACGGGCATGGCGTTTCCTTACGCAATCTCGTCGGAGTCGAGGTACAGCTCTCGGGCGTACAAGAAGAGCTGGGAAAGCATGAACAGGACGATGCCGAGAACCAGAGAGGTCCAATCGAATGATGAAGCGATCTCTTGGGCGCCGACGGCCCCCTCGCCGCCAAACATCGAAACGGAGGTTTTGAGTGAGCCGGCGTAGAGGCTGGTGGCAGCTTGAACAACGAAGAGAATGCCGAGCACCTTCAAGCATGTCGCAGACCCTTTCTTGAAGGGGTCTCCGCTCTTGATCGTCCACACGAGAACGGCGCTGAGGATGGTCGTAGCGATACCGATGACGGCAGGGACCAATGTCGAGATCGCAAGGGCTGGATACGCGGGGGAGTCTGCAATTACAGGGTTGTCGAGCACTTCGATTGCTGGCTTTAAGGAGAACGCCACTTGTGCGATGGCGGTGGCGCAAAGGGTCGCAGAGGCTATCGCACATGCGATGCGGAAGGAATGAAGCCGGGGAGTGCGATTGTCGGAACTCATAATAACCTCCGAAGAATTTAAAAAACTCAGGTTACTTTTTAACAGTTTATGTTAAATTGACTTTGCCTGCAAGTAATCACAGCATGCTGCAACCGAAACCCCTCTAGATTGGAGAGGATTATGTTCAGTACTGTTAAGTCGTGTAAGCTCTTGGTTTTCCTCGGCCTCGCTCTTTGTCTGTTGCTGCCGGGAGCCCCCGCTTTTGCGGATACCCCGATGCCTCCTTCCCAGGAGAGCAGCCAGTGTGCCCTCGTTGAGCCCCTCGGGTATACGGACGACGTCGTCGATACCTACTGGAGCTACAGCTGTCCTCGCGGCGTAAGCGGGCACAGCATCTCGATGTTCAACATCTCTTACAAGACGATCTCCTACCGAAATGGCTATCGCCGATCCGCGCATCATAGGGAATCCCGCCTCGCTGCAATGTGCTCCTGTGGTGTTCTTGGCACAACTGATAAATGGCAATTTGTCTATAGCACCTACTAGATGCGAGGAAGGGCCGAGCATTTTGTTCGGCCCCTCTGTTCCGACTGGATGAGGTTAAGGTTGGCGATGAATATGCTCAAAATCTCGAAGGCGATCTTTAGGTCGCTTCTCTCCTCCAGGTCGCTCTGTGTTGTCGTTGTTGCGTTGATGGTTCTTTGTGCTCTGCCCGTCTTCAGGAGCGCGGCTGGCATCGACGGACGGGTCGAATACCTCGAGTCGGGAATAACCCGTGTTGAGCAGGAATTGTCAGCATCCTATGCGGATGCGCTTGTGAATGCGGGGGAGGACGGTGTCTATACCTCTTCATCAAGCATGCCC
Source organism: Collinsella sp. (assembly GCA_023708985.1). Classification (GTDB taxonomy): domain Bacteria; phylum Actinomycetota; class Coriobacteriia; order Coriobacteriales; family Coriobacteriaceae; genus Collinsella. The sequence goes on along the minus strand of BREX01000017.1, from coordinate 47,318 downwards.
GCGCTTCTGTACCCTCTTGCCGCGGGACGTCTTATCTTGGCACCGCTCTCTCCCCTACTTCCGTTTCTGCAGATATCGGATGGAGAGTACACCTATTATGACGGATCGAAGGAGTACTTGCTATGGGTCGCAACGGCCGTTGCCGTCTCGTTCCTTGCCGCGCGTCTTAACAAACGTGAAAAGCTCATCATCCAGGCACCGATGGGCGAGCTGGGTAGACTTGTTGCATCGAGCGTATGGGCGAGTGTTTTTGCAATGCTTGCCGTCCTCGCCATCAATCTTCCAGGGATAATCGCCGCGCTTGTGAAGAATGGCCCGGGCTCGCCGTTCTATCCGATAGGCTACATTCAATATGCGACTCCGGTTATCAAACCGGCTTGGCTGGTGTTCGCGCAGACGGCCATCTTGCAATTCTTGGTGGCAGCGTTCATCTCGCTTGTCGTTCACCTTGCCGTGAAGATTGCCAATAACCCTACGCTTGGAATCGTGTTCGTATGTGCCCTGATGGGGGTGACGATGGTTCCCGGGTATTACGGAAGATCCATCGCTTTACGTGAGTTCGCCCTGTTGAATCCCCTTACGTATGCGAACACTGAGTTGACCGTCGGCGCCTATAGCCCGTACCCGACAACGCAGATAGTGAATCTGCCTGGACTTTGCTTCGAGCGTGGCGCGATTGCCCTCGTATGCGCAATCGGGATCGAGGTGCTGGCAATTAGCCTGCTTTGCGTTGCTGGAAAGAGCGGCTGCGCGTGCCCGATATCCCCGATTTGTCTTGAGAGAGGTTCCTTCACTGCATCGAGAACGGCAACTCGTTCGAGCGCTTGTGCCTCCGCCGTTGCATACGTAAGAACGATGGGGAAACTGCTCCTGCGTTCTCCTACCCTCGCCGTATGCGCGATTGCAATGTCGACGACGATGCTGGCCCCGGCTCTGGTCGAGATGTTTCCTGACGCTGATAACGTTTCCGCTGTTCGGTATAGGGATGGGGAGCTCCGTTCAATAAATCGGTATCTAGAGCAGAACGCTGCGAATATGGACGTCGAGGGCAAAGCGGCCCTGGAAGACATGCGGGATGCTCTTTCGGGTTTCGTGTACGCGCCTATGCCTGCGGAGGGGTTTCGAAGCCTTGCGACGTACGAGCGCGCTCGAGGTGAGCTGGGCGCGGCAGATGCGACTCTCCTGCAATCGATTGGAATCGAGCCGGAGACTCCTTCTCGTGCGGAGGCGCGCGCCCTTCTGCTTGAGTCGATCGCGAGCTTGCCGGACCCCAAGGTTTACGAGTTAAGTACGAAGATGCCCCCATTAATCCTCCTTTCGCATCTCCAGGCAGCGCTTCCCTCCTTATTTTTGCTGTTGCCCGTGGTTGTCACATCGCTCGCGTGCACCCACCTGCAGTGTCGTTCCCTTCTGGTTCTCCAGATCCCCGCAACAGCGCATGTGCGTTTTCTGACGGCTGTTGCGCTGGCTCTCCTGCTTGGCTTGGTGCTGCTTTTGGTGTCGATGGTTCCCGCTGTCGTTGTGTCCGTGATTAAGAACGGTGCGGGTGGATCGGAGTATCCCGTCGCTCTCATTCGGGCGGGAGCTTCGACAACGTCCATGGTGGGGGAGGCGGTGTTGTGCAGTATTCCGTTGCTGGTCATGGCATACGGCGTGATTTCCGTCGTCGCTGCGTTGACAGCAGCGATTAGCCGCAACCCCGTTGTCACCGGAATGGTTTGCGCGGTTCTCTTGGTGTTGGGTTCGTTGAGCGCTCATGTTGAAAGCGTGGGCATGGGCGTCGCGCTGCTGGCTCCATTCGCCTCGTTTGATCCCGCTTCCCAGGTGGGGACGATTGGGTTCCTTGGGCGAGGGACGAACGCGATGCCTTTTGGAGAGGTCGTCGGCGCATCGGGCGCTCTGCTGGTGGTCTTGGGCGCCGTATCTCCGTTGATGGTGCGCCTGAGTGTTCCAAAGATCGAAAGGGGATGATCTCGATGATTGACCTTCAAACGCTGACGATCTCTTATGGAAAGAAGGTGCTCGTAGATTCGGTGAACGCTGAGTTTGCCCCGGGTACGGTCTACGGTCTCGTCGCTCCGAACGGGCATGGAAAGACGACGTTGCTGCGTGCGATGGCAGGTTTGCCGGGTCCTCGCGTGGACGGGAGCATCGTTCTGGATGAGGTGCAGGGTGCGGGTGCGAGAGAGGTCCGTTCTATGATCTTCTATGCACCTGGTGAGGGGACGCTGCTGTATCCCGGATTGCGTGCGGAAGATCACCTCAAGATGGTTTGCGATATGTGGCCGCATGCTCGCGATATCGAAGAGATAGTGGAACAAACGCAGATAGGCGAGTTCGCGAAGATGAGGATCCGCACTCTGAGCCAGGGCATGAAGCAGCAGCTTACCCTGGCGATTGCGTATGCGACGGGCGCGCGGTACCTTCTATTAGATGAGCCCATGAACGCGCTCGACCCCAGCAGGGTGGACTTGCATTCCGAGATTCTCAGGAAGCTGGCCGATTCTGGTACGTGCATCATCATGTCATCCCACATCTTGGATTCGGTCGATAGGCTGTGCGATGAGATTCTGTTTTTGAAGGATGGGAGGCTCATTAGAAGCATTCCGCAAGATGATGCTGCGCCGAAGTCTCCTGGATCCCATTTCGCAAAGCCTGCCGGACGCGCCGAGGGTGCGCTAAGCACGTATCGGCGACTCTACGAAAAGGGCGGGTAGAAATGTAAGTTAAAAATCTATGTGGTCAATATAATACCGTTGAACCCGCATATCGATACCGCTCAGCCATTCGCCTCGCCCCCATCGCACGCATCTTCATTCGGTCTGTCATTATTAATCTTACAATTCTTTGAGGAACGTAGGTGCTTCTAAATGTACTGTCGACTTCTTCTCAAACTAATCCTAAGAGACAAGGCCGTATGGATTTTTACGCTCGTTCTCGCTGCAGCCTTTTCCGTCCCCATTGCGTTCAATTCACCCATCTACGGGCCCTTCTTTATGAAACAGGGCATGCAGAGCTTTGTCGACGCATTCAATACGCGCGCGCCCCAGGCCAGCGGCACAGACCTATCTCCAGAGCAGCAAAATGACGCGGAGCTTGCAAGATACGCGAACGCCGCCCTTGCCGCTCAAACCGACGCCGCCTTTCTCGATTCTGCCGAGAGCTACTACGCGCTCATGGGCGAAGGCTTCCAATCCGGGTCCATCGTGGGAGACCAAGAGACCAATGACGCGGAGCTCGCATATTGCCGTGCCCTGAGCAGTTCCGGCATCACGGATATCCCGGCCTCCGCAAGCGACCTGCCATTCCTTTCCTTCCTGCCTTACGCCATTGCCATGGTGCCGTCTTTCCTTCCCTTCATCCCCTTCCTTCTCTCGTCGATACTCCTGCTCGGGGCCACAAGGCCTGCGACCCTGGCGGCGAAGGCGCCCGTGCCCAAATTCCGGCGCCTTATCCAGATCGTGTTTTCGATAATCGCCGCGGGGACCGCGATGCTCCTCGCCGGCCTTGCGCCCGGGGGCATTTACGCCTTGGCCCTAAACGGCTTCGGGCAAATTGGGTACCCGATCGTCTTCTTCCATGACGGCGCGCTTACCACCACGACTGCGGGAAACGTCTTCACAGCCCTGCTTATCGCGCTTCTTGCGGGCGGAACCTTGATATCCGTTTGTTCCGTCGTCCTATCGACCGCAACGAGGCGCGTCCTCGCGGGCCCCCTTACCTCCGCGCTGCTTGTCGCGGCCCCGGTATTCCCGTTACTGTCCGATTCGGCACTGGAGCATAACGCCGCGCTCAATCTCCTGCCGCTGGCCGTATTCTCGCCTATCGAGGCAACGGGTTACGTAGGATGCTTCCCGACAGAATTCATTGGCTCCGGTTCAAGCGGTGCATCGATGCTTGCCGTGGCCCTGATATACGTCGCGGTCTTTTTTGCGGTCGGCGCCGTTGCGACACGTTCGCCCAAACAGCCTGGACCCGCGAAAAAGCACCATGGGCTCGAGCTTCTGGACGCGAGCGTGGGATACGGAAGCACGACGATACTTTCAATCGGATCGCTTTTCCTGAGCCCGGGAACGGCGGCGGGCCTCATTGCTCCCAACGGCTCGGGGAAAACCACCCTTCTTGAAGCGCTGTCGGGCCAATTTCCCACCCGCATCCGCTCGGGAAGCCTGGCGGCAGACGGAATCTGCCAACGTCGATCAGCCGAATTTGCAGAACTCGTCTACCTGAGCTCTTCGGGCAGCGCGGATCTCTATCCCACGCTATCGGCCATCGAGCACCTTGCTTTCGTTAGGGAGGCGTGGAAATCGGCCGCCGACATCGACTCGCTCTGCGACTCCCTCGGAATCTCCCCATATCTCGACAAGCCGACCCGTAAACTCTCGACAGGAATGAAGCAGCAGGTAAAGCTTGCCATGGCGATAGCGACCGATTGCCCGTACCTCATCCTCGATGAACCGCTGAACGGCCTCGATCCGGGAAAACGGAAAACCTCCTGCGACGCGATGCGCAGCGAAGTGGCGCGGGGACGCAGCGTGCTCCTTTCAAGCCATCTGCTCGACGACCTGGCAGACCTCACCAACTCGTTCTACTTCATCGAGGCCGGCACGCTCGTGGAAAAGATCAAGTCGTCCTCGCAGACGCTCAAGCAGGAATACCTCGATACATACGAGGAAGGTGAATGACATGAAACTATTTGAACAGCTGAAGTCCAACGCGTCGCGCATGGCTGTCTACGCCATCCTCGTGGCAACGGCTTTATGCGGAATCGCGGCACCCGTCTATGCGCTCAACGGAGAGAAAGGCGATGTCGAACCCGCGTACATGGCTTCGACGGTTAAAGACCGGTACAAAGCCTTCTCTGGAGACACGTTTTACGTAGCAGAGTACGACACGACCTACCGTCAGCTTCGCTACAACAAGGGCTACGACTATCTAGGCGCAGAGGCAATCAGCTATACGTCGGGTTGGTACCGCTCCAACTATGGACACATAACCCAGTTCAAGTGTAACTACCGTGTGTACAACTAAAGCAACCGGCCGGGACGAGGGGTGACGCAAAAGCGTCGCCCCTCGTTTTTTAACCATGTCAACTGAACCTAGTTCAGTTTGGTTGATTTCCGATCTCAGCCGAACACATTGAGCGGAAAGGCCGTTCCCGCAGTCAGTCGAACGTCCCCGGGGCCCTTCTCAGGCCCCGGGGACGGCATTTTCCCAGTTGAAGGAACGGTGGAGATGTGTTTCGATGGGTCAGATTCGTGTCGTTCCGAAAAGACCGTGAACCTTTTGTGGGACGCGCGGCGCCGTGGTACCATAGCCGAGTTTGTTGTCTTGGTCGGAAACCAAGACGCCTTATGCGCTGATCGGTAACCAGCGCCTGACCAATAAGGAGTCCTACCATGAAGCAGGGTATCCATCCCCAGTATGTCGAGTGCACGGTGACGTGCTCCTGCGGCAACACCTTCAAGACGCACGCTACCGTGTCCGAGATGAAGGTCGAGCTTTGCAACGAGTGCCACCCGTTCTACACCGGCCAGCAGAAGTTCGTCGACACCGGTGGACGCGTCCAGCGCTTCGCCGACAAGTTCGGTGGCGCCGCTGCCGCCCAGCTCAAGAAGGCTGAGGAGGCCAAGGCTGCCAAGGCCGCCAAGGCTGCTGAGGCCGAGGCCGCTCGCAAGGCCGCCGCTGAGGCTAAGGCTGCCGAGAAGGCTAAGCGTGCCGCTAAGTTCGCCGAGGAGGCTGCCAAGCAGGCCGCCGAGGCTCCCGCAGAGGCTCCCGTCGAGGAGGCCGCTGCCGAGGCCGAGACCACCGAGGCTGCTGAGTAAATAGCTCGCCGCGGAATCACTCGCATTCATGGCATGAGGGCCGTGCATCCATTTGGGTGCGCGGCCCTTTTCTTTTTATTGGCGCAAGCTAACCTGTCCCCGTGGCACCAAATGGCAGAGAGACGGCGTTTGCTCAGATAAAACCTGCCAAAATAAACCTGTTCCATTGCGGCAGGCTGGTCATAGTTATTACGTGGCGGTCGAGGTCGACCGTATAGGCCGCGCCTTGTTTGGCTAAAGTACAATCATCTGTGTTTAACTCGCCCGCAGCTGCACGGCGTGGGCGATGGCCAAAAAGGAAAACCACATGGGATTCATGTCAAAGCTGCTGTCCTTTGGATCCGATAAGGACCTTAAGCGCTACTACAAGATCGTCGACCAGATCAACGGTCTTGAGCCCCAGTTTGAGAAGATGACCGAGGAGGAACTCCGCGGCCAGACCGATAAGTTCCGTGAGCGTTACGCCAACGGTGAGTCGCTCGACGACATGCTCCCCGAGGCCTTTGCCACCGTGCGCGAGGCTTCCAAGCGCACCATGGGTATGCGCCACTTTGACGTGCAGCTCATTGGCGCCATGGCACTGCACGAGGGCCACATCGCCGAGATGAAGACTGGCGAAGGCAAGACCCTCGTCTCCACGTTGGCCGGCTATCTCAACGCTATTGCCGGCAAGGGCGTGCACGTCGTTACTGTCAATGATTACCTTGCCAAGCGCGACTCCGAGTGGATGGGCCGCATCTACAAGTACCTGGGCATGACCGTCGGTCTGCTCCAGAACAACATGCCGCTCGAGCTCAAGCGCCCGGCCTACCAGGCCGACGTCACCTACGGCACCAACTCCGAGTTCGGCTTTGATTACCTGCGCGACAACATGGTTACCCGTCCCGAGCAGCGCGTGCAGCGCGGCCACAACTACGCCATCGTCGACGAGGTTGACTCCATCCTGATCGATGAGGCTCGCACCCCGCTGATCATCTCGGGCGCTGGCACCAAGTCCGCCAGTACCTACAAGGACTTCGCGCGTGCCGTGCGTGGCCTTGAGCGCGGCGAGGACGTGTCGCACGACATGCTTACCGCCACCGAGGACGTTGAACCCACGGGCGACTACGTCATGGACGAGGCCAAGCACACCATCGCTGCCACCGAGCGCGGTCTTAAGAAGATCGAGCGCCGCCTGGGTATCGATGACATCTATGCCGATTTCTCCGGCCAGCTGGTCAACCACCTGCAGCAGGCGCTGAAGGCCCAGTACATGTTCCACCGCGACAAGCAGTATGTGGTCACCAACGGCGAGGTCAAGATCGTCGACGAGTTCACCGGCCGCATTATGGAAGGCCGCCGTTACTCCGAGGGCCTGCACCAGGCCATCGAGGCCAAAGAGGGCGTGCTCGTACGCGAGGAGAACCAGACGCTGGCCACTATCACCTTGCAGAACTACTTCCGTCTGTATGACAAGCTCTCCGGCATGACCGGTACGGCACTCACCGAGGATGCCGAGTTCCGCGAGATCTACAAGCTGCCCGTCGAGGTCATCCCCTCCAACAAACCCGTTCAGCGTGTTGATCACGAGGACCTGGTGTACCGTACCATTCAGGCCAAGTACAACGCCGTCGCCGACGATGTCGAGCAGCGTCACGCCAAGGGCCAGCCGGTCCTGGTGGGCACCGTCTCCATCGAGAGCTCCGAGAAGCTGTCGGCCGCCCTCACGAAGCGCGGCATCGCGCACGAGGTCCTCAACGCCAAGCACCATGAGCGCGAGGCTCATATCGTTGCCCAGGCCGGACGCTACGGCGCCGTGACCATCGCTACCAACATGGCCGGTCGTGGTACCGACATCCTGTTGGGCGGCAACCCCGATGAGCTGGTGCGCGAGCGCCTTGAGTACGAGGGCCTGACCATGGAGGACGTGACGCCCGAGCAGCTTGAGCAGTTTAACGCCGAGGCCAAGGAGACCTGCAAGGCCGAGCGCGAGCGCGTGCTTGCCGCCGGCGGCCTGACCGTTATCGGCACCGAGCGCCACGAGTCCCGTCGTATCGACAACCAGCTGCGCGGCCGCTCCGGCCGTCAGGGCGATCCGGGCGAGACCCAGTTCTACCTGTCGCTCGAGGACGACCTCATGCGCCTGTTCGGCGGCGACAAGATGGACCGCGTCTCCAAGATGATGGTCACGGCCGACATGGGCGACGACATGCCCATCCAGCACAAGATCATCTCCAAGGCCGTCGAGAGCGCCCAGCACAAGGTCGAGAGCATCAACTTCTCCATGCGTAAGAGCGTCCTCGAGTACGACGACGTCATGAACAAGCAGCGCCAGGTCATCTACGCCGAGCGCAATAAGATTCTGGACGGCAAGGATCTGACCGACCACATCACCGAGGTCATGCACGATACCGTGTACCGCTGCGTGCAGGAGTTCTGCACCAAGGACAGTCACGATGGCGAGCGCGACCTGGAGGGCCTGCGCAAGTGGGTTGTGGAGCTCACCGGCCACATCGATACGCCGAAGTTCCCCGACGAGGATTATGAGGCCCTAGCTGCCGATGTCCTGGCTTACGTAGAGAAGTGCTACAACATGAAAGCCGAGCGCTTGGGCGAGGACCTGATGCGCGAGCTCAACACCCAGGTCATGCTGCGCGTCATCGATACCCGCTGGATGAACTACCTGCAGGAGATGGACTACCTCAAGACCGGCATCGGCCTGCGCGGCTTTGGCCAGCGCGACCCGCTGGTCGAGTACAAGACCGAGGCCTACGGCGCGTTCCAGATGCTCGTCGACACCATGTACGAGGATTACCTGCGCACGGTTCTGCGCATCGAGATCAAGGCTGCCCCGCGTGCCGTGGAGCACAAGGAGGAGCCCGCGCTCGAGGGTGCGCACTTCTCCGGTCCTGCCGAGGTCGATGGTGACAACGGCGACTCGGTGCTGCGCAAGCAGGCGCAGGTGCAGGCCCGCACGGCTGTCCAGGGTGGTCCGGCTGCCGTCAACAACGGTGGCAAGGTGACCACCTATCGCAAGTCCGAGAGCGACGATCCGTACGTCAACGTGGGCCGCAACGACCCGTGCCCCTGCGGTAGCGGCAAGAAGTTTAAGTACTGCCACGGCAGGAATCGTTAATGGCTGAGGCTTTAGAGGTAACGCCCGCCGAGCTGGACGCGTTTGCGGACCGGCTCGGTGAGGTCGAGTCGTATCTCCACTTGGACGAAAAGCGCACGCGCGTGACCGAGCTCGAGGCCAAAAGCGTGGCCCCCGGCTTTTGGGATGACGCCGACGCCGCTCGTGCCGCCATGGAGGAAATCGCGCGCACCAAGGAAGATATCGCTGCCGTGGACAACGCGCGCGGCGAGCTATCTGACGCCCGCGCGGCGCTGGAGCTTGCCGAGGAGATGGGGGATGACCCCGACGCCGCCGCCCTTCGTGAGGAGGCTACAGCCACGGCTGAGCGCCTGGCACGTGTCATCGATGAGCTTGAGCTTTCGAGCTGGTTTACCGGTGAGTTCGATCACGGCGATGCCATTGTGACCATCAAGCCCGGACAGGGTGGTCTGGAGGCCCAGGACTGGACCTTCATGCTCTTTAAGATGTACATGAAGTACTGCCAGCGTCGCGGCTGGAAGGTCACCATCAACGACTGTCCCGCAGCCGAGGTCATCGGCATCGACCGCGCGACCTTTACCGTCGAGGGCAAGGACGCATTTGGCATGCTGCGCGCCGAGGCCGGCGTCCACCGCTTGGTTCGCATTAGCCCCACCGACGACAAGAAGCGCCGCCAGACCACGTTTGCCGGCGTCGAGGTCATCCCCGTGCTACCCGATGATATCGACATCGAAATCAGTCCCGATGACATCCGCGTGGACGTGTACCACGCGAGCGGCCCGGGCGGTCAGGGCGTTAACACCACCGACTCCGCCGTGCGCGTGACGCATTTCCCCAGCGGCATTGTGGTTACCTGCCAAAACGAGCGCAGCCAGATCCAGAACAAGGCCGCGTGCATGCAGATCCTCAAGGCTCGCCTGTACGAGATTGAGCTCGAGAAGCGCGCCGAGGCGCTCGATGAGATTCGCGGACCCAAAACCACGATTGGTTTTGGCAACCAGATCCGCAGCTACGTGCTCTACCCGTATCAGATGGTTAAGGACCTACGCACGGGCGTTGAGACCAGCAACGTCGAGGCAGTTCTTGACGATGGCGACCTGGACCCGTTTGTTATTGGCTATCATCGCTGGGCCACCGGCAACGCCGATGCAGAAGGCTCGGAGATCTAAAACATCGGGCGGCTTCAAGCCGATGCTAAGCCCAACGGTTGGACGGGTTTGTGTTCGGAATAAACCCTGCGCAGGGGTGGTTTTTGTCCGGCGAATCGGTAGAATCGAATACAAGAAGAAGTTCAAAGCGCATCCGATGGGGTGCGCTTTTTTGAGGGAGGCAGCATGGCATATCGTCTGGACATTAAGCGCATTCTTTCGATGAACTTCTTTCACGACCTGCCCCAGATTATGTTGGGGTGCGCTCTGGCCGCTATTGCGACCGACCTGTTTTTGATTCCTAACGGCCTTGCTGCCGGTGGCGTTACGGGCCTTGCCACCATTATCCAGGCGGTCGGCGCATCGCGCGGTCTATCGCTTCCCGTTGGTATTCAGACGATCGTGATGAACGCCTTGCTGCTGCTGGTCGTTATGCGCGAGGGCGGCATGTTCTACGTGGTGCAGACGGCGACAGGCTTTGTGCTGCTGGGCTTTTTCACCGACCTGTTCGCTCCGTTTGTGGCGCCGCTGGCACATGCCGATCTGATGCTGCCCGCTATGTGGGGCGGCATCATCACGGGCATCGGTTATGGCATGGTGCTGCGCGCCGGCGCCAACACCGGCGGCTCGGACACGATTGGCCAAATCATCTCGCGTAATACCTCGCTGCCCGTGGGCTCGACCGTCATGGCGATCGATGTTGCCGTATGTGCGCTGTCGGCTCCGGTCTTTTCAATCGAAAATGCACTATATGCAGGCCTTTCGATGGTCATTAGCGGCTACGTGATCGATGCCGTGGTCGATGGCGGCAACAAGCGTCGTATGGTACTCATCATCTCGGACAAGTTCCCTGATATCGCTGCCGATATTATGTATGGCCTGGGTCGTGGTTGTACCAAGTTTAAGGCGACTGGCATGTATTCGGGTGCTGAGAAGCCGGTGATCATGGTCATCGTGAGCCGTCGAGAGCTCAATACCCTTAAGACGATCGTGCGCGAGCGCGATCCTCACGCCATTGTGACGGTCGCTGACGTTACGGAAGCCTTCGGCGAGGGATTCAAGGACATTAGCGCGTAGGGGCGACCGCGTTCCATCCAAAAGACGTTCACATTGATAAACCGTTTCATCAGCGGTTCTGCCTGCTAAATTGTTCAAATAATGATAAAAACTCTGGTAAAGCCATCAGTTTCCAGCATAATGAATGACGTACGTGCATTGCGGCTGTGTTGGGATTACCTTCGGTGCCGTGCGCATCTTGTCTAAAGAGGATGAAAGGAAGGCACAATGAGCGACGAAGAGCTCAAAAAGGTTGCCAACGAGGTAAGGAAGGGCATCGTCACCGGCGTGCACGCTGCCAAGTCCGGCCATCCGGGCGGTTCGCTCGGTGCTGCCGACATCATGACCTATCTGTACTTTGAGGAAATGAACGTCGACCCGTCCGATCCCCGCAAGGCCGATCGCGACCGTTTTGTGCTCTCCAAGGGCCATTGCGCTCCGGGCCTGTACGCCGTGCTCGCCGAGCGCGGGTTCTTCCCCAAGGAGGATCTTGAGACGCTGCGCCACATCGGCAGCCACCTGCAGGGTCACCCCAACATGAACGATACCCCGGGCGTCGACATGTCCACCGGCTCGCTCGGCCAGGGCATCTCCGCCGCCGTGGGCATGGCCGTTGCCGCCAAGCACTGGGGCGATACTTATCGCACGTACGCCCTGCTGGGTGATGGCGAGAGCGAGGAGGGCCAGGTCTGGGAGGCCGCCATGTTTGCCGGCAACCAGCAGCTCGATAACCTCTGCGTGATCGTCGACCACAACGGCCTTCAGATTGACGGTCCCGTCGAGGAGGTCAACGACCCCATGCCGCTCGCCGACAAGTTCCGCGCGTTCAAGTTCCACGTGGTTGAGCTCGCCGACGGCAACGACTTCGACCAGATCCGCGCCGCCTTTGCCGAGGCTCGCGCCACCAAGGGGCAGCCGACCGCCATTATCGCCGAGACCACAAAGGGCAAGGGCGTGTCCTTTATGGAGAACCAGGTTGGCTGGCACGGCAAGGCCCCCAACGATGAACAGTTTGAGCAGGCCATGGCAGAGCTCACGGCCGCCGGAGAGGAGCTCTAGGATGGCAGACGTCAAGAAAATCGCCACGCGTGTAAGCTACGGCGAGGCCCTCGTCGAGCTCGCCAACGAGCACGATGACTTTGTGGTCCTCGACGCCGACCTGGCCGCCGCCACGCAGACCGGTAAGTTTAAGGCCGCTTGCCCCGACCGCTTCTTCGATGTGGGCATTGCCGAGAGCAACCTGATGGGCGTCGCCGCCGGTATCGCGACCACTGGTCGTGTTGCCTTCGCGAGTACCTTTGCCATGTTCGCTGCCGGTCGCGCCTTTGAGCAGGTCCGCAACTCCATCGGCTACCCGCACCTCAACGTTAAGATCGGTGCCACGCACGCCGGCATCTCGGTGGGCGAGGACGGCGCCACGCACCAGTGCTGCGAGGATATCGCCCTCATGCGCGTCATCCCCGGCATGACCGTAATTGTTCCCGCCGACGACGTGGAGGCCCGCGCCGTGACGCGCGCCGCCTACGAGTGCGACGGTCCGGTGTACATGCGCTTCGCCCGTTTGGCCTCGCCGGTTATCAACGACCCCGAGACCTACAAGTTCGAGTTGGGTAAGGGCATTGTCATGCGCGAGGGCGCCGATGTGACCATCATCGCTTGCGGTCTGATGGTCGGCGAGGCCCTCGAGGCCGCCGAGCAGCTCGCTGCCGAGGGCATCGACGCCGAGGTCATCAACATGCACACCATCAAGCCCATCGACGCCGACCTGGTCGTCAAGAGCGCTACCAAGACCGGCCACGTCGTGACCGTCGAGGAGCACTCCGTGATCGGTGGTCTGGGCAGTGCCGTCGCCGACGTCCTGTGCGAGCAGTGCCCGACGCCGCTCAAGAAGATTGGCGTCAACGACACCTTCGGCGAGTCCGGCCCGGGTGCCGAGCTCCTGCACAAGTACGGCCTGGACGCCGCCAACATCGTGGCGACCACCAAGGAGTTCTTGGCATAAGGCAAGACGAGGCAAAGTATCGCGTCGACAACCGCAAACAAGCCAGAACAGGGGCGTCCTCAAAGAGGGCGCCCCTGTTTATGCTGAATTTAAATTAGAGTCCTGCCAAGCAAAGTTCCCATGGGGAAACGGGCCCATCCCAACAAAGTGCAATTCAGACCCTTCCAACTTTGTATGCGCAGCATCTCAAGTTGGTGCGTCGGCCCCATAGTAGCCGCAGGCCGGGCGCAGGGTTACCTCCCAAATCTTTCCGCAGCGCAGGCCGGCGTTTGTCCGCAGCTCCGCAGGAGCAGGACAAATGCCGGCCATGCGCGAGGACGATTTGGGAGGTAACCCTGCGCCCGGCCGGTGAGACCCAAACCCCGCCATGCTTCTTATGTGCAGCAAAGCTAATGCTGCTAAAATACAAAGCGCTCATGTAGTTTAAACGCACGACGATAAGGAGCACCAGTGGGTAACCACTTCCGTACCTCCGGTGCGGGCGATGATGCCCCCAAGACGCAGACAGGCGTCCAGGGCAGTCGTTTCGCCACTCCGGATTCAGAGGGCCAGCCTGTTGCTCAGGCCCCCGCTCAGCCGGCAGATCAGGCACAGCCGGCATCCGATCCCTTTGCCTACAATCCCACCAGCGATGTCGCGCTTTCCGGCACGGCGGGTTTTGAGCCCGTTCAGGCCGTGACCGCTCGCGTGGAGCAGCCTCAGGCTGGCGCCGCCACGCCGCAGCCTACCATGGCCGGCATTCCCGACCCCATGGCCCCTGCGACGCCGGTTCCTCAGCCTGCGCAGTCCGGTCTCTTTGCCGCTATTCCCGATCCCACGCAGCCTGCTGCCCCGGTGGTCGAGAGCGATCAGGCCGCCGAGGTCGCAAGCCTCGATAACGCGCTCAACAACCCCGATTTTACGTCGGTGTTTGCGCCCATCGATCCGCAAGCCAGCCGCAAGAAGATGGCCAAGCAGGCCGGTGTCGAGCCCGTCATCCTTATGGAGCATGTCACCAAGATCTATCCGGCACAGCCCAACAAGCCTGCACTCGACGACATCAACATCGAGATCTATCCGGGCGAGTTCGTCTTCCTGGTCGGTCATTCCGGCTCGGGTAAGACCACGCTGCTGTCGACGCTCAACCGCGACGTCAAGCCGACGAGCGGCCGCATCTTGGTTGCCGGTCAGGACCTCATGAAGATCAAGAACCGCAAGGTTCCGTTCCTGCGCCGCCAGATTGGCGCCGTGTTCCAGGACTTTAAGCTTCTGCCGCAAAAGACCGCCTACGAAAACGTGGCGTTTGCCCTGCAGTGCATCGGCAAGCCCAAGGGCGTCATTCGCAGCCAGGTGCCGGAGGTGCTACGTCTGGTCGGTCTGGCCGATCAGATGGACTCGCTGCCCGACCAGCTTTCCGGTGGCGAGCAGCAGCGCGTCGCCGTCGCCCGCGCTATGGTCAACCGTCCGCCGCTGCTGATCTGCGACGAGCCCACGGGTAACCTCGACCCGGCGATCTCGCTGGGCATCATGAAGCTGCTCGAGCGTATTAACCGCACCGGCACCACCGTGATCGTCGCCACGCACGACCGCGAGATGGTCGATAGCATGCACCGTCGCGTGATCGCCCTCGAGGGCGGCCACGTTATCCGCGACCAGGAGAGGGGAGGTTACGGCAACTATGGCACCAACTAACGTGGGCTACTCCTTCAAAGAGGCAATCAGTCACTTCTTCCGTAACTGGACTACCTCGCTCGGCGCCGTCATCACGATCTTCCTTTCGCTGTTTATCATCGGCCTGTTCATCATGGGCTCCGCGATGCTGAACTCCGTGATCGGCACCGTCGAGGATCAGGTCGTCATCAACGCCTTTATTAGCGATGACGCCGACCAGGCAGATGTTCAGGCCTTTGAGGCTGAGCTCAAGACGTGGAGCAACGTCAAGTCCGTGACGTACAAGGACAAGGACGACGCGCTGGCCGAGTATACGAGCAAGATGTCGGGCAACGCCGACGCCACCATGAGCGCGCTCGATGGCCAGAACCCGCTGCCGGCTTCGTTTGCAATTGAGATGGACGATCCGTCCAAGGTCGAGAGCACGGCCCAGAAGCTCAAGAAGAACGCCGACTTCCAGAAGATCGCGGATGACGGCGACGTCAACGCGAGCGTGCTGTACGGCCAAGAGGAAGTGAGCCGCCTGTTCCAGGTGACCAACTACATCCGCATCGCCGCCGTGGTGCTCGTTGGCCTTTTGACCTTTATCGCATTCATCTTCATCAACAACACGATTCGCCTGTCCATCACGGCGCGTCGTCGTGAGATTGCGATTATGCGTCTGGTCGGCGCCAGCAACGGCTTCATTCGCGGCCCGTTTATCACCGAGGGCGTACTGCAGGCCATTTTGGGCTCGCTGCTTTCCATCGGCGTTCTGGAGCTGCTGCGCAATCTGATGATTCCGCGTTTGCAGGAGAGCATCGGCTGGATGTCGTTTGCCCTGCCGATGCAGTACTACCTGGTGACCTATGCTGCGCTGATTCTGGTCGGTGTGATTATCGGTCTCTTTGGTTCTGCCATAGCCATGCGCCGCTACCTGCGCGTGTAGGCATGCCTGGAATTCATCCCTTCCAACGGGTCGTCTCTTATGGGGCGGCCCGTTTTTTGATCTCTAGGGGACGGCAGGAAAGCGAATCATTTGGGTAGACTCTTTGGAGTTCGTCATCGATAGCAAGGAGGCGCCATGGGGCGCAATAACAAGCATAAGCGCGGTGCTCGCAATAAGCGTGGGCCGGTGCGCAGCGAACGCCGTCCGAGCCTGACCGGGCGCGTGCAGCTCCATGAGCATGGCGCCTATGTCATAACCGAGAGCGGCGACTACAAGGTTATGGGCCGCGGTAAGCGCGAGATCATGGATGGCGATACCGTTGCCGTGAGCATTAAGAACAGCCCGCACGGTGAGCGGCGCGCCGTGATCGAAGGCGTGGTTGAGCGCGCAGCCATAAGCGTGGTGGGTACGTACCAGACCGCTGGTCCGCTCGGTGTGATCGAGCCGCTCGATTCGCGCCTGAAGGCCGACTTCTTCATTCTGCCCGAGGATACCTCGGCGGATCGTCTGGGCGTCCACCCGGGTGATGCCGTTGTCGCGCGCATTTTGACCTACCCGACGCGCCTGGAATCGGGCACCGTGACGATCGAACGCCGCATTGGCGGAGATGACGCGCCCGATTTGGGCGTTCAATACGTGATGGCGCGTTACGGCTATACCGATAGCTATCCCGAGGCCGCGCTGGACGAGGCCGAGGGGCTTTCGCTCGATGTGTCCGCGGCGCTTAAGGACCCGCTCCGCCGCGATCTGCGCGACCGCTTTGTCATCACCATCGATCCGGTCGACGCGCGCGACTTTGACGATGCCATTTCGCTTGAGCGCACGCCCGAGGGTGGCTACAAGCTGGGTGTGCATATCGCTGACGTTTCTCACTATGTGGCTTGGGACGGGCATATCGATCTTGAGGCTCGCCATCGTACGACATCGGTGTATCTGGCCGATCGCGTGCTTCCCATGCTGCCCGAACGCCTGTCCTGTGACCTATGCTCGCTTCGCCCTGACGAGGACCGTCTTGCGTTTACCGTTGACATTGAGCTCGATGCGCAGGGTCGCGTGCGGCATTACGATCCTTACCCCAGCGTGATTCGCTCGCGTGTGCGTATGGACTATGACGGCGCCGAGGCGCTGCTGGTGCGTGCCGGCGCGGTTGAGTATTCGGTGCTGGAAGGCGCCGCTGAGGATGTTGCGGCTGCTGAGGCCTCGCGCGAGGAGGCGCTTGAGCGCGGTCTTGCGTGCGAGGAAACTGCTCGCGGCTATAACGTCGACCTCGGCGATTTCCTTGTCGCCGCCAACGAACTCGCCGAACTTCGCCGTCGTATTCGTCGTGCCCGCGGCTCAGTCGATTTTGACACGGCCGAGATTCGCGCTCTATTGGATGAGGACGGAGTACCCGTGCAGATTGTGGCGCGCGAGCGTTCGTGTGCCACGTCGCTTATCGAGGAAGCCATGCTGCTCGCCAACGAGTGCGTTGCAGAGTGGCTGGCAGACCGTGATATCGAGGCCTGCTATCGCGTGCATGAGGATCCGAGCCCCGATAGCCTGCACGGTGCCGCCGTTGCGCTGGCGCAGCTAGGCATCATCGACGATCGCCGTGCTGCCGGTATCGCCCTGGGGAGTCCCGATGAGCTACAGGCTGCAGTTGATGCTGCCGCCGGTACGGCCAACGCACCGCTCGTCAACACGCTGCTTCTGCGCAGCATGCAGCGCGCACTGTACAAGCCGCGCAACGAGGGCCACTTTGCGCTCGCCGCGCCGTGCTACTGTCACTTTACGAGTCCCATCCGTCGCTACCCCGATCTGGTGGTGCACCGCGTGCTCAAACTGCAGTTGGCCTATGAGCAGCTCGGCGGCAAGGACGCCCTGGTCCGTACGCCGCGGCTGATCGGCAAGGGGCGCGAGTCGCTGCCGCGCATTCTGCCGCAGATCTGCCGCGCATGCAGCGATGCCGAGCGCGCGGCAGATGCCGCTAGCCATGCGACGCAAAAGATCAAGATTGCCCAGTACTATGAGGACCGTCTGGGCGAGCGCTATGCCGGAACCGTCTCGTGGGTTAGCAGCATGGGCCTCTTTGTGCGCTTGGACCTGACGCAGGTCGAAGGCTTGGTTTCGATCAAGAGCCTGGGCAACGAGTGGTTCGAGTTCGACGAGGATGCGCTCACGCTCACAGGTGCCGACACGGGGACTCGCTATGAACTGGGTCAGCGCGTGATTATCGAGGTCTCGCGCGTCAATACCACGCGTGGGCACTTGGACTTTAAGCTTATCCATTAGCCAAATCTCGACTCATGGCGGGAGAGCGGAGGGCGGTCTTTCGGGGCCGCCCTCCGCATTTGGATCATGGCTACCTTGCCGTCTGCTCGGCCGCCCGCTTACCTGCTATTCGAGAGGTAAAACCTACCAAAATAAACCTGTCCCTTTTTGGCAGGTTTACAAGAAAGCGGGGATGAGATGGCGACGGTGTATGGTTATGCGCGGGTGAGTTCGCGCGATCAGAATCTTAATCGGCAGCTGGATGCGCTGGGCGCCTATGGCGTGAGCTCGGCGAATATTTATGCCGACCATGCGAGCGGCAAGGACTTCGATCGACCGCGCTATCGCGAGCTGCTGCACGTCCTGGGAGACGGGGACGTGCTGGTGGTGCTTTCTATCGACCGACTTGGTCGTAATTACTCCGAGATTCTTGAGGAATGGCGTCGCATTACCAAGGAGCTCGGGGTTGCCATTGTGGTGTTGGACATGCCATTGCTTGACACGCGCGCCAGGGCAAGCGGCACGCCGGATGTGACTAATACCCTGATTGCCGATATTGTGCTGCAACTGCTGAGCTACGTGGCGCAGGTGGAGCGCGAGAATATCCATCGGCGCCAAGCGGAGGGAATTGCAGCGGCGCGGGCGCGAGGGGTCCGTTTCGGTCGACCTCGCAAGCCGTGCCCTCCTCAGTTTGAGCTGGTGCGCGATAGCTATGAGGCGGGCGATATTACCCGCAGCCAGGCAGCAAAGTGCCTGGGCGTGTGCGTGGGGACGTTCGATCGCTGGATGCGCGAGGCGGGGTAGGGGTTTGCGTCGCTTTGTCGCTTCCTGTTGCGATTCAAATTTTGATACGGTGACGATGTCATTTGGGGCTACACTCGCTGATATTCAAAAAAGGAGGTAGGCCCTTGGCGCGCGTAAAACAAATAATCGGATGGACCGCGATCATTCTGTTCGCTGCAACGCTGGCGGGCATCTGGGTGCTGACGGAGCAAAATGCGGTGGAGACGTCGTTGCTGAGCGAGTCCACCGCGCGCGTGGTGGAGGGTCAGGCTACGGGCGTTCAGGCTGCCGATGCCACGGGTGAAGCTCAGACCGAGAACGGGATGACCGGGGGCATCGATTCGGCTGCCTCGAATGTCCGGTCTGGCCGACTTGCTTCCATTCGCATGTGGGTGGGCACGAACGTCCGTCGCGTTGCCCATACCGTAGAGTTTTTCTTCGTCGGATTGTTCGCCTCGGTGGCCGTGGTTTGCTTTTCCAGGCGTCCGTGGAGCGTTTGCTCCCGTTGCGTGCCCGTGTTGCTCTTTTGCGCCGTCTGCTCCGTTGGCGATCAGGTACATAAGATCTTTGTTCCCGGCAGGCATTTCGACGTTATCGATTTAGGATTCGATGCTGCGGGCTATGTCACCGCGATGCTGTTGGTATTGCTGGTCTCCGCATGGGTGCACCACGAGACGCGCCCCATCGGCGCCCATGCGAGGCGCTAGCCGGTAACAAACCCGTTTCTGATCATGCGACCTTGTTGAATTATTTTGTGTCGCGCGTATTTCCGAGCGGTCGGATTTGAGGGGCGAGCGGTAGAACGCTCGTCCTTTGTGCGCCACGATGCGGCACAATGTACCGTAAAAGCTGTTTGTATCCGGTACGAATCGTTCGTTGGTCTTTAATTCTTCTCAACGGAGGTGTTTGAGATGGCAAACGGATTGCTTTTGCGGCTTCGCGAGCGTGAGCTCAGCGCGAGCCCGGCGGAACGCAATGTCATCGCATATGTGAGCGCTCATCCGCACGAGGTGGTCGGGCTGTCCGTCCGCGGTCTTGCCGATGCCACGTTCTCCTCGCCCTCGAGCATTTTGCGCTTTTGCAAGCGCTTGGGTTTTGCGGGCTACAAGGAGTTCCAGCGCGAACTGATTGCCGAGCTGGCGCTCTTGGGTGACAAGAAAGACGTTGCCCTCGAGGACATCTCCATGGATGACAGCGTCGAACGTATCGTGGGGAAGGTGATGAAAAGCAACGTGCGCACGATCGAAGCGACAGCGCGAACGCTCGATTACACCGTCTTGGAGCGATGTGCGGCCTATCTTAAGCGGGCACGCGCGGTCAATCTGTTCGGTATCGGTGCCTCTCGTTTGGTCGCGCACGATCTGGCGCAAAAGCTCATGCGTGTCGACAAAGAGTGCTATCTGTACGACGACTGGCATGATCAGCTCTTGTGTGCCAAGAACATGCATGAGGGCGATATGGCAATCGCCTTTAGCTACTCGGGCTTGACGCAAGAGGTGCTGGACTGCGCCGCCGAGGCCCAACGTCACAACTGTCCCGTTGTGGCCGTGACCAAAGTAGATGGATCATCCAAGCTTGCCACCATGGCCGATGCCGTGCTCGGCGTCGCTGCGAGTGAGCCCTTGGTCCGCAGCGGTGCCATGGCTTCGCGTATGGCCCAGCTTATGGTTGTCGATGCCCTGTACGCTGCTTACGTTGCCAGCGACTACGAACGGGCGACGCATGTCATTAAGCAAAACTACATCGAGAAACAGGAAAGATGAGGTGAATGAAATGCTCGATTTAACAAAATTCACGACCGAACAGCGTAATCAAAGGTCTATGGACCTCGATACGATGACATCGCTGCAAATCGTCACGACGATGAATGATGAGGATCTTCGTGCCGTCCAGTCGGTCACGAAGGTGTTGCCTCAGGTTGCCACAGCAATCGACTGGGCTGCTGAGGCACTCGAGCGCGGCGGGCGCGTCTTTTACATGGGCGCAGGCACCAGCGGTCGTCTGGGTGTACTCGACGCTTCGGAGTGTCCGCCCACGTTTGGCGTGTCACCCGATCTGATTGTCGGGCTCATTGCCGGAGGCGAGACGGCGTTTATCAAGGCTGTCGAAGGTGCCGAAGACAGCGAGGAGCTTGGCGCGAGCGACCTGCGGGAGCGTGGACTCTCGGACAAGGATCTTGTCGTTGGCCTGGCGGCAAGCGGTCGTACTCCCTATGTGGTGGGCGGCCTTGTGTACGCCAAGGCAACTGGGTGCAAGACCATTGCAATTGCCTGCAACCAAGGGTCGAAGATCGGGGAGAGCGCAGATCTTGCCATTGAACCCGTGCCCGGTCCCGAGGTGCTGACCGGCTCAACGAGGCTCAAGGCGGGAACGGTTCAAAAGCTCATTCTCAACATGATTTCGACCGGTGCCATGGTCAAGATCGGCAAGGTATACCAAAACCTGATGGTCGATGTGCAGCAGACGAACGAGAAGTTGGTGGTGCGCGGCCAGAACATCGTGATGGGGGCGACCGGCTGCACGCGCGAGCGCGCTATTCAGGCGCTTGCAGATGCCGGCGGCCACGTAAAAACCGCTATTGTCTCGGTACTGCTGGGCTGCGATGCCGAGCAGGCTGCGGTAGCTCTTGAGCGAGCGAGAGGCCATGTCCGTGCTGCGGTGAGTGGCCATGAGAAGAGCAATGCCGATGCCCAATAGGTGCGCGGCGTGAGCTGATATGACATCCAGACGAGATACCCAATACAAGGAGGAGTTATGACGAACAAAGAGCTGGCTCAAAAGCTGCTGGACCTTTTGGGCGGTAAAGACAACGTGTTGGCAAACGCGGCGTGCATGACGCGCCTGCGCGTGACCGTCAAAGACACGGGCAACGTCGACACGGAGGGTATTAAGGCGCTCGACGGCGTGATGGGCTTGGTCGAGGACGACACGATGCAGATCGTGCTGGGGCCGGGCAAGGTGAATAAGGTGCTCGAGGAGTTCTCCAAGCTCACCGGCCTTGCGAAAGGCGTTGCTGACGAGAGCGTGGTCGACGCTGCGGCCACAAACAAGGCCGCGCAGAAGGCCAAGTACGAGTCCAAGCCGGTTCAGGCCTTCCTCAAGAAGATTTCCAATGTCTTCGTCGCCCTGCTTCCCGGCATCATTGCGGCTGGCCTCATCAACGGTATCTGCAACGTCATTAACGTCTCGACGGCAGGCGCGCTTGCGGGCGAGTGGTGGTACCAGGGCATTCGTTCCATGGGCTGGGCCCTGTTTGCCTATCTGCCCATCTTGGTGGGCTATAACGCGGCACGTGAGTTTGGTGGCTCCGCTGCGCTGGGCGGCATCGCCGGCATGATGTGTATCGCCAACAGTGCCATGCCCCTGCTTGCGCCTGGCGCGGCCGATCCTGCCACTGCCATTCTGCTGCCGCTCACCAATGCGCAGTACAACCCCGCAGCGGGCGGCATGATCGCGGCTCTTATCGCTGGCGCATTTTTTGCCTGGATGGAGCGTCAGATTCGCAAGGTTATGCCCAACGCACTCGACACATTCTTGTCCCCGCTGCTGGTGCTCATCATCGGCGCCTTTGCTCTGATGCTCGTCATCCAGCCGGTTGGCGCATGGCTGACGACTGCCATCTTTAGCGTTTTGACCTTTATCTTCGAGAAGCTGGGCGTCCTGGGCGGCTATATCCTGTCGGCAGGCTTCTTGCCGCTGGTTTCCGTCGGCCTGCATCAGGCGCTCACGCCGATCCACGCTATGCTCAACGATCCCGACGGCGCTACCAAGGGCATCAATTACCTGCTCCCCATCCTTATGATGGCTGGCGGCGGCCAGGTCGGTGCCGGTTTGGCGCTGTACTTTAAGACCAAGAACGCCAAGCTCAAGAAGTACGTCGCAGAGTCCATTCCCGTTGGAATCCTCGGTGTGGGCGAGCCTCTGATGTATGCCGTTACGCTGCCGCTCGTTCGTCCGTTTGTAACGGCCTGCCTGGGTGCCGGATTTGGCGGCGCGCTCGCGGCGCTGCTTCACATCGGCACGGTTTCTCAGGGCGTTTCCGGTCTGTTTGGCCTGCTGATCGTCGTTCCTGGTCAGCAGCTCGGCTACGTTGCCGCTATGCTGCTTGCCTATGCCGCCGGCTTTGTCCTGACGTGGTTCTTTGGCGTCGACGAGCAGAAGATCAACGAGTTCTTTGGCGAGTAGTTTGATATCGCGAGCCGTGTTGCTCAGGGCTCGCGGCGCGCGGCAGATTTCTTGATGCTATGGTTGTGCCGGCGGGGCTAACTGCTCCGCCGGCCTTTTTTAAAGGAGTGTTGAAGCGTGAAAACGGGTATTTCGATTTATCTTTCCAACCCTCTGCAGGATATTGAGCGGACGATTGAACACGGTGCCGCGGCGGGTGCGCGCTATGCGTTCACCTCGCTGCATATTCCCGAGGATGGGGGAGCGGCGTATACCGATAAGGTCCGTCATGTGCTGTCGCTGCTTTCCGCCCGCGGCATTGCGCTCATTGCCGATGTGGGGCCGCGCACGTGCGATTTGCTCGGGCTTGAGCGCATCGAGGACCTGCGCGATCTGGGGTTGGAATACCTTCGTTTGGACTATGGCTTTAGCGCCCGGCGGGTCGCGGAGCTGTCCGGTGTATTTCGCATTGTGGTCAATGCATCGACGGTGAGTTCTGATGAAATCGCATCGTGGCGTGAGGCCGGTGCCGATGTGACTCGTTTTGCCGCCTGCCACAATTTTTACCCCAAGCCTTATACCGGTTTAGCTCTGGAGGACATTGCTCGGGTGAATCTTCGTCTTGCGGCGCTTGGATTCGAAATCATGGCTTTTGTGCCGGGCGATGCCAACGTTCGCGGGCCGGTATTCGAGGGACTGCCGACGGTCGAGACGCAGCGCGGTCGCGCGTCAAAGGTTGCCCTCAATATGCTTGAGCTTGCACATGGCGCCGATTGCGACATTGTGTTGGTCGGCGACCCCGATCTTTCCGATGCGGGCTGGGTGCAGTTTGCTCAAGTTTCCGCCGGATACGTGGACCTGCAATGCGAGCTTGAGCCCGGTTATGCCTATGTGCGCGGGCAGATTCATCACGACCGGCCCGACTCGAGTGTCCTCATCTTTAGGTCTCAGGAGTCACGTACGACGCATAAGCCGGATTCCGTGCCGACGGATGCCGGAGCCGGCCTGCCGCGAAAGGCGGGGTCGATCGCTGTGAGCAATAGCGGATATGGGCGCTACGAAGGCGAGCTTGAGATTGCGCGGGTCGATCTTCCCGGTGACGAGCGCATGAACGTTGCGGGCCATATCACGCCCGAGGCAATGGAGCTGCTGCCGTTCATCAAACGCGGATTCGGGGTACGGTTCGTTTAGCGTGTGACCCGTGGGCTACAATTGGCCCATCATGCGAAGGCGCCTCGTGTGGCGTGTGCCTGCGTTGGCCGATCTATATTCGGAGGATTCCCATGACCGTACTGTTTGTTGAATATCCCAAGTGCTCGACCTGTAAGAAGGCCAAGGCATGGCTGGACGAACATGGGGTAGAGTATATCGACCGCGATATCGTTTTGGACAATCCCACGGCTGATGAGCTTGCGACCTGGATTGCTCGTTCGGGGCTGCCGGTGCGGCGCTTCTTTAATTCGTCGGGCATGAAATATCGAGAGCTGGGTCTGAAGGCGCGTCTGGATGCGGGCATGACGGATCAGGAGTGCTACGAGCTGCTGGCGACCGACGGAATGCTGGTCAAGCGTCCGCTGCTGGTGGGCGACGACTTTGCGATTTCCGGCTTTAGGGAAGCGGCTTGGGCCGAGGCGTTGCTGTAGCGGCTGCGGAAAGTGCGACCCGTTTTGAGCGCTCGGGGCGGGACGTGTTTTCCATCGGCGGGCTCGCTCGGCTCAATCCTTGAGCTGTGCCCATTCGTGCGGATCGTAGACCTTTACGTGCTTGTTGGGCTTGCCGCTCCAGTACTCCTCGTCCATAAAGGGCAGATATGCCTGAACGCCGGGGCAGATAAAGGGAATCCGCTGCTGTTGCAGTCGCTCGCGCTGTCGCTGCTCCAGGTGCGCCTCGGATATGACAGTCGGCATACCGGACAGCTCGACGAGGCTTGCCTGGATTCGCTTAAGGTCGGGGAGTCCCGCGTGCCATGACATCCGCATGATCAAAAAGGATGCACGGCGGTATTTTGCCTGCATCACCGTGATGGCGGGGCGCAGGGTGGGATGGATTTTGTCCCGTTCGGGCCAAAGGTCAGCAGTGATCTCGAGGCCCAGGGTCTCCCATAGGTAATCAAGCTCTTCGTCCATGGCGCCTCGATATCCGTGTAATGATGACGGTTTGATTGTGCCATCAGCCGTGAGTGCTGCATTGTTGTAATCTACCAGCGGTAGATGTGGGATGTTTTACGGGCTTTGGCGCCGTACGTGTCGCTGGTGCTTCACAGGTCCTTCACGTGTCGGCCGTATTTGACTGAATTTCAAAAAAGTCAAAATTGGGGCTTGCGTCACGGCGAGACTTCCCGTATATTTCTTTCTTGCGCAAAGGCACAGCCGAGCGCAGCGATGCAGTCATTGGGATGTCGTCTAATGGCAGGACAGCGGATTCTGGTTCCGTCAATGGGGGTTCGACTCCCTCCATCCCAGCCATTGCATTTGCTACATATGGCCCGTTCGTCTAGCGGTTTAGGACGCCGCCCTCTCAAGGCGGAGATCACCAGTTCGAATCTGGTACGGGCTACCAAAATTGAGCGCCCGGGCCTCGTAAGAGACCCGGGTTTTGTGTATTGACTGATATTTAAGGCGCGCGTTGAGTCTGCCGCCCGGACCGAGGAGTTGTCATGGACCTGCCTATCAGCTTGGAAGACATCACGTATGCCGAGAACTATCTGGCGCAGGGCGACCTGGCTACGGCGACGCCGCTGCTTGAGCGTCTGGTGGAGCTCGCCGAGGAGTATATCGACGCTGAGTGCAAGACGGAGGAGAAGCGCCAGTACTTTAGCTTCGACAGCAAGTTTGAGCGCCTGGCCTATCGCCGCGTGGAGAAGGATCCGCGCGAGCTGGTGCAGGTCGAGGTTCCCTTTGACCGCCTGTACTCCGACATGGCGTTTGCCTACATTCGCCAGCAGGATTATGTGAGTGCTCGGAATGCCCTGATGCGGGCCGTGCGTTGGGATCCCATGAACTGCAACTATCGCTTGGACCTGGCCGAGTTGTTCCGCGCGCTCGAGGACAAGCAGGAGTGGGCATCGCTCTCGTTCTCGGTGCTGGAGCGCGCGAGCGACGGTAAGTGCGCCGCACGTGCCTACACCAACTTGGGTCAGTACTTCTTGGAGCCCGAGACCGAGAACATTTCGGCAGCCGTGGGCTGCGCGCGTCTGGCGCTGCGCCTGGCGCCCAATGATGCGCATACGACGCGCCTGCTCAACAAGATCCATACCACCTATCCGGATGCCGCGGACGAGAGTGACGACCATGTGATGGGTGAGCTCGCCCTGCAGGGCGTGCCGACCTCGCCTTCGGCCGAGATCGCCATCTGCCTGATCATGTGCGCGACCGATGCTGCAAGCGACGGCGACAAGCAGGAGGCTACGCGTCTGACGGTCCGTGCCCGCGACCTGGTGGGCGAGGAGGCATGCGCGGCGATTATCAAGCTGGTGCGCGAGAGCGATGCCGAGCTTAATGCCGAGCGCAGGGCAAAGCGCGAGGCTGCGGGTTCAAACGCCGATGGCGCCAAGGAGGCCGGCGATGCCCAGTAAGCGCGAGCGCAAGCTCATTTCCAAGAATCGCTCGGCACATCACGAGTACTTTATCGATGAGACGTTTGAGTGCGGTATTGAGCTGAGCGGTACCGAGGTCAAGTCGATTCGCGAGCGCGCGTGCCAGATTACCGATACCTTCGCACTGATTCGTGGTGGGGAGTGCTGGCTCGTCGGCCTGCATATCCACCCTTATAGCCATGGTGGCGTGTGGAATCGCGATCCCGACCGTCGGCGCCGTCTGCTGCTGCACCGCAAGGAGATCGACTTTCTTGACGGCAAACTTCGCAACCGTGGTTATGCGCTGGTTCCGTTGGAGCTCTACTTTAATACCGACGGTCGCGCAAAACTGCTGCTGGGCCTGGGTCGCGGCAAGAAGCTCTACGACAAGCGCGAGGACATGGCCAAGCGTGATGTCCAACGCGAGATCGACCGCGCCCTCAAGGAACGCAACCGCTGACCGTCCTTCATAAGTTGCGGTGGAATACGGACTGGTTTGCCTGTTTGAGGGGGCTATTCAGTCCCTATTTCACCGCAACTGCGGGCGTCTCATCTTGCTTATACTGTTCTGACACATATGTTTCAAAGGCAGCGTCTGTTATGGGCGCTGCCTTTTTTGTGGGTACATACATCCATGAGGTTCCAACCCGGGTTAGGGGAGTGATTGTTATGGACAAAACTGCGTTCTTTACCATGCCGAGCGGTCTGTACGTGGTGAGCGCCGCGGCAGACGGGCTGCGCGCCGGCTGCGTCATCAACACTGCGGTGCAGGTGACGTCCATGCCGCCGCGCATTTCGGTTGCCGTGAACAAGGACAACGTCACCTCGGGCGTCATCGCTTCGGCCAAAGCGTTCGCGCTGACCGTGATCGATCAGACCGCCGATATGCTCTACATCGGTAACTTTGGGTTCCGCACCAGCAGCGATTATGACAAGTTTGCCAAATACGAGACCCGCGAGACGGCTCTGGGCATGCCCTATGTGCCCGAGCACGCGGCGGCCCTGTTTAGCTGCCATTTGATCGACACTGTGGATGTTGGCACGCATCTACTGTTTATCGGCGAGGTCGAGGATGCCGAGCGCTTGAGTGACGAGACGCCGCTCACCTACGATTACTACCATAAGGTCCTGAAGGGCAAGACGCCTCCGAAGGCGTCCTCGTATCAAGGCTAGAAATGTTTTAAAAATACTTGCATTATATTATTGAGAATCTATACTGATAAATGAAGAACATCACCAGTCGCGTTTGAGAGGAGAACATCATGGCTGAGGAGAAGAAGACGTATAAGTTCGTGTGCGTCGTTTGCGGTTACGAGGTTGAGGTCGATACGCCCGAGCTGCCCGAGGATTATGTGTGCCCGGTGTGCGGCGTCGGTCCCGATCAGTTTGAGCTCGTCGAGGAGTAGCTCGTCGGCACTCGGCTCACGGCAACATATAGCTCTGTCCAAGGGTCCCGGTCGGATATCCCGGCCGGGACCCTTTTTCTCCGCCCCCAAGGGATCACGGTTGCTGTTGGCCGATCCTGTCTGTTGTGAGTCCGGCCGACCTTTTGTCTTAATCTGTAACGTCTAACGGCTCAAAACGGGTCTTCCTGTTACAGATCGAGACAAACCAAAACCGTCCGGAAGAAGATCTCAATCTGTAACATCTAACGGTGGAAATTGGGTCCACTTGTTACAGATTGAGACAAACGGAGCTGTCCTTCGGAATGATCTCGATCTGTAACATCTAGACATCAAAAGCGGGTCTAGATGTTACAGATCGAGACGTTTGCCTGGGTAGGTGCCCCGTCCCATTACATTCCTGTCAACAACACGACATCGAGAATCGTCACGATGGCACCGATCCCTACGAGCAGCGCGTTGAGTGGGCGCGAGTTGGCGTATTTGCCCATGACGCGGGGTGAACTGGTGAGCCGTATGAGCACAAAGACCGTAATCGGCAGTTGAAGCGACAGCAGTGCCTGACTCCAGATGAGACCTTCAAAAGGATTTGGGACGACCAGGCATGCCGTCACTGCGCCGACGAAACAGGCCGCCACCCCGATCGAGGAATGCCGGTCGTGGATGTCGTATTCCTCGTCGAACATGCCCGCGGTGATGGTGCCCGCCGCCATGCCCGCCGTCACGCTACTCGAGAGGCCCGCAAACAGCAGCGCCACGGCAAAGATGGTCGAGCTTGCCGGGCCCAGAATGGGGGAGAGCGTGGCCGCTGCGACGGCGAGGTCGTCTACGACCATGCCGTGCGCAAAGAAGGTCGTTGCGGCCAGGATGACCATGGCCGAGTTGATTGCCCAGCCCACGCCCATCGAAAAGAGCGTGTCGAAGAGCTCGTAGCGCAGACGCTCTTCGATAACCTGCTCGCCTTGGCCTTCGAAGTGCATGGATTGGATGACCTCGGAGTGCAGAAAAAGGTTGTGTGGCATAACGACCGCACCCAGGACACTCACGATAATCGCGGCAGAGCCAGTGGGCATACTGGGCGTGATCCAGCTTGCGGCGGCTTGCGGCCAGTCGACCTTGACTAGTGCAAGCTCGGCCAAAAACGAGAGTCCTACCACGCCTACGAAGGCGATGATCCAGCGTTCGGCATGCTTGTAGGAGTTCGTCATGAGCATCGCCATCGATACTGTCGCCACGATGACGCAGCCCGCGCGCACGGGCAGCCCAAAGAGCATTTGAAGGGCAATCGCGCCGCCCAGGACCTCGGCCATGGCGGTGGCGATGGTCGCGAGATAGGCACTGGCGAGTACCGTGCGTCCAACGAAGCGGGGGAGGTAACGGGTCGTGGCCTCGGCAAGACAGGCGCCCGTGGCGATACCCAGGTGTGCCGCGTTGTGCTGCAGCGCAATGAGCATAATCGTGGACAGCGTGACGATCCACAGCAGCGCGTAGCCAAACTGCGAGCCCGCGGCCATATTGGAGGCCCAATTGCCCGGGTCGATAAAGCCGACGGTCACGAGCAGCCCGGGGCCGATATGCCGCGCAATGTCTAGGCCTCCGTGACCACCGGTGTGTCGGGAGCCAAAGTGTTGTTTGAGATGGTTGAGCATGGTGAGCTCCTGCGTGCCGTTTGCTTGACGCCGCAAAGGATACCCGTTTTAGGTTCAAAAGTTAACCAAGACTAACAAAATAGTTGTATTTGAATAGGATGGCGCAAGGGGACTGCCGAAATGTCTCGATCTGTAACAACTGGGGATGGAAATTGGGCCTAGCTGTTACAGATCGAGACAGGAAGAAATGGTCCTATGGAAAATCTCGATTTGTAACAGCTGACCGCCAAAACCGGCCCTTCGTGTTACAGATCGAGACAAACCAAAACCGTCCCGCAGAAAATCTCAATCTGTAACATCTAGGCGCCAAAATCGGCTCCTCCTGTTACAGATTGAGATGTTTGAAGCGGTGAGTTTACAGGTCGAACTTGGGCGCTGAAGTACACGTTTGATAGCAAGACGTTGATGGCCGGCGTGCGTTACGCGATTGTTTCGAAACGGGCGGGAAACACAGCGGGCCGGCGATGCTCCTAGTATGCCTATTCAACTGACTGACTAATATCTAGGGGAGGATCGCGATGCAGGCAGATTCCGCTCAGCAGCAGGGCCTTTATCGCCCCGAATTCGACCACGATGCATGCGGCATCGGCGCGCTTGCCGACATCAACGGCGAGCGCCATCACCAGATCCTGGACGATGCACTGTCCATTCTGGTCAACTTGGAGCACCGCGGTGGCACGGGACTCGAGAAGAACACCGGCGACGGCGCTGGCATCTTGTTTCAGGTTCCGCATCACTTTTTCCGTAAAGAGGCCCAAAAGTGCGGCCAGATTCTGCCGGCAGAGGGCGACTATGGCGTGGCCATGCTGTTCTTCCCGCAGGACGACAAGGGCGTAGGGGATGCCCGCCGCGTGTTTGAGGAGGGCTGCGCCGAGGCCGGCGTGCCGCTGCTCTTTTGGCGTGAGGTGCCCGTCGAACCGCACGACCTGGGCGAGACGGCCCGCGCCTGCATGCCTACTATCCTGCAGGCCTTCCTGGGCCGTCCCGACGATGCGCCGGCGGGTGACGCCTTCGAGCGCCGCCTGTACGTGTGCCGCCGCACCATCGAAAAGAAGGCCGACGCCGAGTTTGCCCTGCGCGACAAGATCTTCTATGTGTGCTCCATGAGCTCGCGCACCATCGTGTACAAGGGCATGCTGGTCGCCACGCAGATGCGTCGCTTCTTCATCGATCTCAACGATGCCGCCGTCAAGACGGCCGTGGCGCTCGTCCACTCGCGCTACTCCACCAACACCACACCCAGTTGGGAGCGCGCGCACCCCAACCGCTTTATCATCCACAACGGCGAGATCAACACCCTCAAGGGCAATGTCAACTGGATTCTCGCCCGCGAGCCCAACCTGTACAGCCCCGTGCTGCAGCACGATCTTGAGCGCGTGATGCCCATCATCAACCGCGAGGGCTCCGATTCCGCGATTCTGGACAATGTGCTTGAGTTCCTGGTCATGAACGGTCGCCCGCTCACGCGCGCCGCGTCCATGTTGCTGCCCGAGCCGTGGGACCACAACGACAGCCTGAGTGAGGAGCGCCGTGCCTACGACGCTTACCAGTCCATGCTCATGGAGCCGTGGGATGGCCCGGCGGCCATCGCCTTTACCGACGGTCGCACGCTGGGCGCCGCCCTCGACCGTAACGGCCTGCGTCCCGCCCGCTACTATGTGACGCGTGACGGTCGCTTTATGCTGGCAAGCGAGGTGGGCACCATCGAGGTGAGCCCCGAGTACATCCTGACGAGCGGCTGTCTGGGGCCGGGCCAGATGCTCGAGGTCGACTTTGCCCGCGGGCGCGTCATCTACAACGATGAGTTGCGCGCCCGCTATGCCAAGGAAAAGCCCTACCGTGATTGGATTGCCGAGGAGACGCTGACCGTCGACGCGCTCGATAGGCCCGCCGCGGCAACGCCCGCCGAGGACGCCGAGGTGCCTGCCACCGTGCGTATGGCCAAGCTCGGCTACCACTGGGATGACGTCGACGAGGTCGTGCGTCCCATGGCCCAGCAGGGCAAGGCGCCGCTCGCCTCGATGGGCATTGATGCGCCGCTGGCCTGCCTGTCCAAAAAGACACGCTCCTTCTACGACTACTTCTACCAGCTATTCGCCCAGGTCACGAACCCGCCCATCGACGCCCTGCGCGAGCATATGGTCACCTCTACCACGCTCTACCTGGGCAACCACGGCAACCTGCTCGAGGACTCCCGTACAGCCTGCCAGCTGGTGCGCTTGGAGCGTCCGCTGCTGAGCGAGGAAGACCTTGACCGCATCTGCGCCATCGACCGCGTGGGCTTTGAGACCCGCCGTTTCCGTGCCGTGTACCGCCGCGATGCCGGCGAGGGCGCGCTGCAGGCTGCGCTCAAGCAGCTTGCAGAGGACGTTGAGGCTGCGGTCCGCGACGGCGTGAACATCGTGGTGTTGAGCGATCGTGCCGCTGCGGGCGAGGTGCCCGTGCCCTCGCTGCTCGCCGTGGGCTGCGTGCACAACCACCTGATCCGCGCTGGCGTGCGTACCTTTGCCGACATCGTGGTGGAGTGCGGCGACGCCGTGTCCCCGCACGACTTTGCGGCACTGGTGGGCTACTCCGCGAGCGGTATCTATCCGTACAACGCACATGCGTGCATCCGTGATCTGGCGGCACGCGGCGACCTGGACGTGACGGCCGAGCAGGGCATCGCCAACTACAACAAGGCTGCGACCGCCGGCATCGTCTCCATCATGTCCAAGATGGGCATCTCCACGGTGCAGAGCTACCATTCGGCGCAGATCTTCGAGGCCGTGGGCTTTACGCCGGAGTTCGTCAACGCATACTTCGCCGGCACGGTGAGCCGTGTGGGCGGTATGGGTGTCGAGGACGTTGAGCGCGAGCAAAACGAGCGCTACGACGCCGCGCTCGCTATCCTTAAGAGCCCGGCTCCCGATCAGTTGCCCACGCTGGGTCTGACCAAGTGGCGCCCGCTCGGCGGCGAGGATCACCTCATCGATCCGCAGACTGTCTACTTGCTGCAGACCGCCTGCCGTGAGGACAGCTACGACACCTTTAAGGAGTACAGCGCCCGCCTGCACCGCACCGGTCGTGCCGTGCGTCTGCGCGACTTGCTCGACTTTAATGCCAGCGGCCGCACGCCGGTTTCGCTCGACGAGGTCGAGCCCGCGCTCAACATCGTCCGCCGCTTTAACACCGGCGCCATGTCGTATGGCTCCATCAGCAAAGAGGCGCACGAGTGCATGGCTATCGCTATGAACCGTCTGCATGGCCGTTCCAACTCGGGCGAGGGCGGTGAGGATCCGCGTCGCGAGACCCCGCTGGCTAACGGTGATTCCAAGAACTCCGCGATCAAGCAGGTGGCAAGTGCGCGCTTTGGCGTGACGAGCCGCTACCTGTGCAGCGCCTTCGAGATTCAGATCAAGATGGCCCAGGGCGCCAAGCCCGGCGAGGGCGGTCACCTGCCCGGCAAGAAGGTCTACCCCTGGATTGCCGAGGTCCGTCAGTCCACGCCCGGCATCGGCCTGATCTCGCCTCCGCCGCACCACGACATCTACTCCATCGAGGACCTGGCAGAGCTGATCTTTGACCTTAAGAATGCCAACCCCGGCGCGCGCGTGTCGGTCAAGCTGGTCAGCGAGGCCGGCGTCGGCACCATCGCAACCGGTGTGGCCAAGGGCGCTGCCGACAAGATCTTGATCAGCGGCCACAATGGCGGCTCGGGTGCCGCGGCGCGCGATTCCATTTGGCATGCCGGCCTGCCGCTGGAGCTCGGCCTTGCCGAGGCCCAGCAGACGCTGCTGCAAAACGGCCTGCGCTCCCGCGTGGTGCTCGAGGCCGACGGCAAGCTCATGGACGGCACCGACGTCGCCGTCGCCTGCTTGCTGGGCGCCGAGGAGTTTGGCTTTGCGACCATGCCGCTCATCTCCATGGGCTGCCTCATGCAGCGCGACTGCCAGCAGGATACCTGCCCCGCCGGCATCGCCACGCAAAACTGCCGCCTGCGTCGCGGCTTCCGCGGCAAGCCCGAGCACGTCGAGCACTTTATGCTCTTTGTGGCCGAGCAGCTGCGCGAGATCATGGCGAGCTTGGGCTTCCGCACCGTCGACGAGATGGTCGGCCATCCCGAGTGCCTGCGCCAGATCGAGGTCCCGGGTAACCGCAAGGCTAACCTGCTCGATCTGACGCCCGTGCTGGCAAGCGCGACCTGTGAGTTTGGTGCCCACATCCCGGGTGCCGACGGTCGTCACTTCCTGCCCCAGATGGCCGCGGACAGCGAGCTCGACAAGACGCTCGACTCCACGCTGTTTGTGCCCTATACGGCCGATGCCCGTGCGCACCTGCGCCCGATTCGCTTCCATGCCGACATCGCCAACGTTAACCGCTGCGTGGGCACCATCCTGGGTAACGCGGTGACCAAGGCACATCCCGAGGGCCTGCCCGCCGGCTCCATCACCATCGATTGCGATGGATCGGCCGGTCAGAGCTTTGGCGCCTTCCTGCCGCGCGGCATTACGCTCAACGTGTGCGGCGACGCCAACGACTACTTTGGCAAGGGCCTTTCGGGCGGCGAGGTGTCGGTGCGCCCCAACCCGCATGCGACCTATAAGTTCGACGAAAACATCATCGTGGGCAACGTTGCGTTCTTTGGCGCCACGAGCGGCCGTGGCTTCATCAACGGCCTGGCCGGCCAGCGCTTTGGCGTACGCAACTCCGGTGCCACCGTGGTGGTCGAGGGTTGCGGCAACCACGGTTGCGAGTACATGACGGGTGGCCTGGCGCTCATCCTGGGCGAGGTCGGGCAGAACTTCGCTGCCGGCATGACGGGTGGCGTGGCTTATGTCTTTGACCAGTACGGCACGCTCGATGCCCGCGTGAACCACGAGAGCGTTGAGCTCAAGGCCCCGACTGCCGGCGAGCTGGCGCAGATTCGCGAGCTCATCCAGGAGCACGTGGACGCGACGCAGAGCCCGCGCGGCATCAAGCTGCTCTACAGCTTTGAGACGATGAGCAAGCACTTTGTGAAGGTCATTCCGACCGAGTACGAGCGTGTGCTGGCGATTGTCGCTGCGAGCGAGGCTGCCGGCAAGACACATGCGCAGGCAGAGGAACTGGCGTTTGACATTGTGACCGGTCGCGCGAGCGCCGCGGATGTCGCTCGCTTCGATATTGCGGGCGGTGCTGCGGGCGGTGCTGCGGGCGCTGCGTCCGTGGCTGCCAGCCCTGTTGCTTCGACCAAGAAGGAGGCGTAAGTGCCATGGGTAAGCCCGGTGCTTTTCTTGATATCGATCGCGTGACCCACGAGCTTCGCCCCGTGGAGGAGCGCAGCCGTGATTTCGATCCGCTGTACGTGGAGCTCGACGACGACGCACGTCGCGCCCAGGCGAGCCGCTGCATGATGTGCGGCGTGGCGTTTTGCCAGATGGGCGCGAGCTTTGGCAAGGCACGTCCGAGCGGCTGCCCGCTGCACAACTTGATTCCCGAGTGGAACGAGCTGGTGTACCGCGGCCGCTGGGATGAGGCTGCCGAGCGCCTGTCGCTCACCTCGCCCATGCCTGAGTTCACGAGCCGCGTGTGCCCGGCGCTGTGCGAGGCCGCGTGCAACCTGGGCTCGGTCGACGGCCAGCCTACGACGATTCACGATAACGAGCGTGCGATCAGCGACCATGAGTGGGCAAACGGCGGCCCGCGCCGCTTTGAGCCGGCAGGGGAGGATGCGCCCACGGTCGCCGTGGTTGGTTCTGGACCGGCTGGTCTAGTGGCTGCATGGGAGCTTGCGCGTCGCGGCGCCCGCGTGACGGTGTTTGAGCGCGACGACCGCCCCGGCGGCCTGCTCATGTACGGCATTCCCAACATGAAGCTCGAGAAGTCTGTGGTCGAGCGTCGCGTGGCGCTCATGCGCGAGCTGGGTATTGTGTTCGAGCTGGGCGCCGATGTAACGGACCCTGCGGTGGCGGCCAAGCTCAACGGCTTTGACGCTGTGGTGGTGGCTGCTGGCGCCCGTGCCCCGCGCGGTCTTTCGGCTACGAACGTGGACGCCCCGGGCGTGGTGTACGCCGTGGACTATCTGACGGCTTCGACCGTCTCGGTGCTCGATGGCGGCGAGCCCGCGGTCGATGCGCGTGGCCTGGACGTTGTGGTCATTGGCGGCGGCGATACCGGTAACGACTGTGTGGGTACCGCCGTGCGCCAAGGCGCGCGCAGCGTGCGCCAGTTTGAGTTCTTGCCGGCTGCGCCCGATAAGCGCGCGGCGAGCAACCCCTGGCCGCAGTGGCCCAACGTTAAGAAGACCGATTACGGCCAGCAGGAGGCTATCGCTGCGATGGGTGGCGAGATGCGTGCCTGGGGCGTGGATACGCTCGAGGTGCTGCTGGACAAGAAGGGTGCGGCTGCGGGGCTGCGCGTGGTCGATCTGAACTGGTCGGCCGGCAAGCCCGAACGCATTGCGGGCTCCGAGCACGAGGTGCCGGCGCAGCTGGTGCTCATCGCCTGTGGCTTTACGGGTCCGGAGCACAGCGTGTTCGATGTGGTGAGCGTGCCTGTTGCCACCGCTGGTCGTCCGCTGCCGGTGATGGCTGCCGAGGGCTCGCACCTCGCGGCCCGCGTGGATGGCGTTGCTGCGGATGCCGCGCCGGTGTATGTGGCCGGCGACGCCCGCAACGGCAGCTCGCTCGTGGTGAACGCTATGGCCGACGCCCTGGCCTGCGCAGCCGAAGTCGCCGACGCGCTGAAGCTGTAAAGTAGTCATTTAAGAACGTCCCCAATGACTGGTCATTTTTGTCTAGTCGTTGGGGACACTCTTTGCGAGCGATTTGCTCGTTTGTCGACGTACGGATGTTCATTTGTCGACTTTTTGGGCTGTGGTCACCTGTTGTTTCTGTGGTGGCTGCGGGCATCTGGCTCAAAAGGGCTGGTTGGCCGTCTATGTCTACCTCCGGTTTTGTTGCGGTGCGCATTTTCGGTCAAGCTTTTCGTCAAGTGTTTGGTCAGCATCTGGTTTGCAGCCGGAGGCCTATTTTGCCCGTGCTGGTCGTGGCTGCCCACCCTCCTCGTAAGCTCAAATTGAGGTCCATCAGTTTGAGGAGGATGCCATGACTGACCACGCTTTAGACCGAGCAGAGCTGGCTGAAGCCGTCGGCAACGATATTGCCGACATGGCTCACTTTTGGATACTGCGGAAGTTTCAATTCCTGGAGCCGGCGCGCGAACAGTTCGAGATCATTGTCGACCCGTGGCTCAGCTATTGCACTGAGCCTTCGCAAAACGAAATCATGGCCTACAACATGGCGTTTACCGATTGGCTGCTGTTTGAGCGCCCCTATCGCCATGGCAAAACGCTGCTCGAGCTGTATGTTGACGAGCCGCCGGCATCGCTTTCGCCTGCCTCGCTCAAGCGGCTCGAGCAGGTACGCGACACGCAGTATTTCTCGCGCTTTGGCATTTTGGACAAGAATCCTGCGTCCGGCATGGTCGTGCTGAAGGACACGCGCACCGATCATCGCTTTGATGTCTACGATCCGCATATCGTGCAGAAGGAGCACTGGAGTGACGGCGCGATTGCGGTGCGCCTCGCCTGCGTCGACGATGTCTGGCTTACGGCGGGACAGCTCTACCTGTATGACATCGCGCGGCTGAGCGATACGGCGGTCGATGGGCCGGGTGCGGTGCATCCGGAGGACCTGCAGGACGGCTTTGACACCTCGTGCATCAGCTTCTTCTTGCGTCTGGTCCGCGACATCATGGGCGCCCGGGGGCGGTACGTAAAGTCGCTCAACATCTACGAGCAGGAGTGGAAGTAGGGGATGGGCAGCTGTCGCCTGCCTTGCCCTCTGTCTTTATGTCTCGATCTGTAACGTTTAGGGACCTGGAGAACGTCTACCTGTTACAGGTCAAGACGTTTGGCACCTGGTTGGGGGGGATGTCTCAATCTGTAACATCTAGCGGCCAAAAGTTGGTCTTCCTGTTACAGATCGAGACGTTTGTCGGCGGCGGCAACGGTGACGATGGTCCAGTTGTCCGATGTGGTGATGGAAGTGTCTAATACCGTTTTCAAACACAAGCATACGACTCGCAACACGTTGGCGCGGAGCAGGATGCTCGCGCGGCTCACGGAGGCGACCGAGCAAGGTGCACTGCTCGCAACGCATGACAATGCCGAGCTCATGTGGCTGCGACGCCATGTCGGAACCGACGATATCGCGGAGCCCGAGTCGTATCTGTTCTGTTTTCAACATGATTGGGATACGTTGACACCGGCGGAGCGAGCGCTGCGTACCATCAAAGGGCTTGCAGAGTTTCATCCCGATTGGGCGTTTTGGGGTTATGACGCGGCACTTTTGTGGGGTTTGGAGGTGCCGAATGATCTGCTTGGGCCACGATATCTTGTTAAGACAGGTTGCTCGGTGACGTTGAGCAGCGGCTGCAGGTTGTTGCGTCCGCAGATGGCGGGCACGCTCGAGCGTGTTGATGGCGTGCGGGTGACGTCGTTTTGGCGCACGGTGAAGGATTGTCTGCTGCGTGCGCCGTTTTCGTATGGTCTGGCGATCGCCGATTCTGCGCTGCGGGCGAAGGGCATATCGCGCGACGACCTCTGCGAACGGCTCCAGGCCGATTGCGAGGGCAGACGCGGGTATCGCAGAGCTCAGGTGATTGCGTCGCATGCGGACGGGCTGTCCGAAAACGGTGGCGAGTCTCGGTTCCGGGCGTTCTTTATTGCATACGGTTTTCCGGTGCCAGAGTTGCAGGTGGAGTTTCGTGACCCGCTTGATTCGAGCCAAGTGTTTCGCGTTGATTATTTCTGGAGGCTAGAGGACGGGACGTGCGTGATTGGCGAGCTCGATGGAAAGGGAAAGTATGCCTTACAGAACGACGAGGGTCGGGAGTCGGTCGACCCATTCGTGGCAGAACGTCAGCGAGAGTCTCATCTGACGATGCTCGGACATAAGGTGCTGAGGTTTACGTTTGATGAGCTCAAGAACCCAGGGAAGCTGGCTGAAAAGATGAGGCTGGCGGGTATTTCGCAGCGGGCCGATTTGGCTGAGGGATGGAAGCGTCAGTGGTATGGGTGCTAAGGGGTGCAACTGACGCGAATGTGGTTGTTTCTGCCGAGTTTGTCTCGATCTGTAACAACAAGGGGCCGTTTGGCCTCGTAGCTGTTACAGATCGAGACAGAAGGTTGGCTGCCGCTAAAAGATCTCAATCTGTAACATCTAGAGGCCGAAAACCTGTCTACTTGTTACAGATTTAGATGTTTGACGACAGGGCTGGAGAATATCTTAATCTGTAACATCTAACGGCCAAAAACCGCTCTAACTGTTACAGATCGAGACAAAGGTTGGACGCGGTGCCGAAAGATCTCGATCTGTAACATCTGGCTGCTAAAACCCGGTCTACCTGTTACAGATCTAGACATTTTCCTGATGTCGCTGGGGTGGGACTGCAACGCATTTCGTTCCCCGCATCTCCTTCTTGCTCCGTTAACCGATATGTCCGCAGCAATTCCGCCGCGCTAGGTAATAATGGACAAATGTTGAAGTTTTCTGAGAGGGAGGAGCTCGATATGGCGACTGCCGATCGTTCCACGTTGTTTATCAATGCGACCATTCTGGATGGTTCGGAGCATATGGAGCCGCAACCCGATATGGCCGTGACTGTTGAGCGCGGCGTCATCACCTGGATGGGGCCGAGTGCTGTGGCGCAGGCGCCCGCGGGTGCCGAGGTTATCGACCTGGGCGGTGCGTATCTCATGCCCGGTCTCATCAATATGCACGCGCACCTGTGCGGCTCGGGCAAGCCTGTCTCGGCCGGCGATGCGGGAGCGCTGATGAAGAAGCTCGATAATATCGTGGGGCGTGCCATCGTCCGCCGCATCCTCAAGGGCAGTGCCCAGCAGCAGCTGGCAAGCGGCGTGACCACGGTGCGCGGCGCGGGCGACCCGCTGTTTGCCGACATTGCCGTGCGCGACGCTATCGACGCCGGTAAGTATCAGGGTCCGCGTCTGGTAGCGCCGGGAACGGGCGTCACGGTGCCGGGCGGCCATGGTGCGGGCTTGTTCGCCCAGGTGGCCAACAGCCCCGTCGAGGCAGCCGAGCAGGTGCGGGACCTGTATGCGCGCGGTGCCGATGTCATCAAGCTGTTCGTGACGGGCGGCGTTTTCGATGCGACCGAGGTGGGCGAGCCGGGCGTGCTGCGTCTGCCGGTGGAGGTTGCCGCGGCGGCGTGCAAGGCGGCGCACGAGGTGGGCCTGCCGGTTATGGCCCATGTCGAGAGTACCGAGGGCGTGAAGGCCGCGCTTGAGGCCGGCGTCGATACGATCGAGCACGGTGCCCCGATGACGCCCGAGATCCTGGAGCTGTACCGTGGCGCCGCGGGCACGCAGCTCGAGGGACGTGCGCCCAGCGTTACCTGCACGATCAGCCCGGCGCTACCGTTTGTATTGCTCGACCCGGAAAAGACCCATTCGACCGATACGCAAAAGAAGAACGGCGACATCGTGTGCTCGGGCATTATCGAGAGTGCTCGTGCGGCGCTGAATGCCGGCGTTAAGGTGGGCTTGGGCACGGACTCAAGCTGCCCGTTCGTGACGCAGTACGACATGTGGCGCGAGGTGGCCTATTTTGCCAAGTACGTGGGCGTGAGCAACGCCTTTGCGCTGCATACGGCCACGCAGGTCAATGCCGAGCTCCTGGGGCTGGGCGGCGAGACCGGTACGATCGAGTGCGGCAAGGCCGCCGATATCCTGGTGACGCGCAAGAATCCGCTCGATGATCTGTGTGCCCTGCGTGAGCCGACGCATGTGATGTGTCGCGGTGATCTGGTACGCAAGCTCAAGGTGAAGCGTATTCCCGAGGTGGACGCCGAGCTCGACGCGATTATGGCCATGCCTGCCGAGGCGCTGGCTGAGGAGCTGGCCCGCGACGGTGTGGCGTAGATGTGACAAAGGGGCAGCTCCGTTGCCGCATGCAAAAAGCCGAGGTCTCAACACGAGGCCTCGGCTTTTATTTTTCCTATGGTGTAGCTGCTAGGAGCGCGTTTCCATCTTGGCGTGGCACTTGGGGCAAGTGACGCGGATCTTGCCCTTGCCCTTGGGGACGGACAGCATCTGACCGCAGTTGGGACACTTGAGGTACGCCGTGGTCTTGCGGCCCTTCCACATCTTCTTGGCCGTTCGCTTGGCGCGCTCAAAGTCTTCCTTGCTGGTGCCGGCCGCGCGCGAGGCGTTGGCGGCCGCAGTCCCGCCGCCCAAGCTGGCGACGAACTTGCCTAGGCCGGGGACGTTTGCGGTCGCCGCGACAAAGGCATCGTTCTCCTTGCGGCGCGCGTCGATGTTTTTGGACAGGCCGCGCAGCACGCCCAACACGATCACGGCGATGGCGATCCAGCTGAGCCACTGGATACGGGCCATCGATCCGATCATCGCGATGACGATTCCGGCAAAGCCCATCACGATGGTGAGCTCATCGGCGCCGTTGCGACCCTTCATAAAGTCATTCATGCACATTGCCTTTCATTCGATATGCTGCACGCCTTTATACCCGATTTAGAGCAAGGGGGACAAGTTCATCTGCACCAATGTGGTGCAAACGTACCTGTCCCCATTGCACCAATTACTTGGCGAGTTTGTCGACGACGCGTTCGATCTCGGCGAGCTTGGCGGCTTTGAGCTCCTCGTCGCCCGATTCGATGGCCGAGGCGACGCAGCCCTCAATGTGGGCCTTGAGCACGTCGGCGTTAATGCGCGCGAGGAGCGCCTGCGTTGCCATGAGCTGCGTGGAAATATCGACGCAGTAGCGGTCCTCCTCGACCATCCGCAGGATGCCGTCGATTTGACCGCGTGCCGTCTTGAGCATGCGGGTCACCGATTTATGGTCTGCCATCATGGCGGGTCCTCGTTTCTGGTCGATGGGGTCGAATGTCTCTGGTAGCTGCTACGCGGCGGTTACGGACAGGGCGTGGAACTTCTCGCCGGCGCCCTCGACGGCGGCAGCAAGCTGCTCGGCGGTCACGGTGTCGGCGCACTCCACCTGTACGGTCTGAGTCTCGTGATCGGCATCGGCGTCGGTCACGCCGGCAACGTTGAGCAGTGCCGTCTCGACAGTAGCGTCGCAGTGGCCGCACATAAGGCCCGAGGTTTTGATCGTGTAGTTCATGGTTGTACTCCTTATCGATTGAGGTTTTCTGACAGTTTAGTCGTGAACAGAGTCATCTTAAAGGTGCGCTGAGGTGCCCGAGATTGCCCCGAAAGAGGAGCGAAGCGTACTTGGGTACGCGAGCGACGGTTTGAGGGGCAAGGTCGGGTGCCTCAGCGTGCCGTCTTGGGCTTAAAGGTTCGCAGGCGCAAAGCGTTGGTCACGACGCAGACGCTCGACAGGCTCATCGCGGCGGCACCAAACATCGGCGAGAGTTGCCAGCCGGTGAGGGGGAAGAACACGCCTGCGGCGAGTGGGATGCCGATGCCGTTGTAGAACAGCGCCCAGAACAGGTCCTGCTTGATGTTGCGGATCGTGGCGCGCGAAAGCTCGATGGCACGCGCAACATCCATAAGGTCGCTGCGCATGAGCACCACGTCGGCGCCTTCCTTGGCGATGTCGGCGCCGGTGCCGATCGCAAGGCCCACGTCGGCGCGCGCCAGGGCGGGGGAGTCGTTGATGCCGTCGCCCACCATGGCGACCTTGCCGCCCGCATCCTGCAGTTCGCGCACGTGGCGTTCCTTGTCGGCGGGGAGGACGTCGGCGATGACCTGTTCGCTGGTGAGTCCCACGCGGCGGGCGATAGCCTTGGCCGTCACGCGGTTGTCGCCGGTGAGCATGCGCACGTCGACGCCGAGCTTGCGGAGCGCGGCGATGGCCCCGGCGCTCGTCTCTTTGACCTCGTCAGCCACGGCGATGGTGCCGACAAGCTCGCCGTTCTTGGCAAAGAACAGCGGTGTTTTGCCCTCGGCGGCAAATTGCTCGGTAAGACCCGCGGGCACGGTAACGCCCAACTCGTTCATCAGGCGTACGTTGCCGGCGGCGATGACATTCTGCCCCTCGCGCGCCGTTACGCCACGACCGGGCACGGCGGCAAAGTCCTCGACCATGCGCGCGACAATTCCGCGTGCCTCGCACTCGGCCATAATCGCCTCGGCCAGCGGGTGCTCGCTCGAGCGCTCCAACGCGGCGGCCAGCTTGAGCAGCGACTTTTCGCTCATGGCGGGCGAGCCGTCAGCACGCGTGGCTACTACGATATCGGTCACGGCAGGCTTGCCGCGGGTGACCGTGCCCGTCTTGTCGAGCACCACGGTGCCCACACTGCGCAGATTCTCCAGCGCCTCGGCACTCTTGAACAGAATGCCCATCTCGGCGCCCTTGCCGGTACCCACCATAATGGCGACGGGCGTGGCCAGACCCAGTGCGCACGGGCAGCTGATCACCAGCACGGCCACGGCGGAGGTGAGCGCCTCGTTCATGCTGCCGGTCAGTGCCATCCACACTACAAAGGTCACGACCGAGATTACAAACACCACGGGCACGAACACGCCGGCGACCTTGTCGGCCATGCGGGCGATGGGCGCCTTGGTGGCGTTGGCGTCCTCGACGAGCTGGATAATCTTGGCGAGCGACGTGTCGGCGCCCACACGCGTGGCGCGGAAGGTAAACGAGCCCGTGCGGTTGACCGTGGCCGCGTTGACAGTGTCGCCGGCGGTCTTTTCCACGGGGATGGACTCGCCGGTGAGCGCGCTCTCGTCCACGGCCGAGCTGCCCTCGAGCACCACGCCATCGACGGGGATGGACTCTCCGGGGCGTACGCGCAGGACCTGGCCGGGAAGGATGCTGTCGACGTCGACGGTGGTCTCGGTGCCGTCCTCTGCCACGACGGTCGCGCTCTTGGGCGCCAGGTCGATGAGCGCCTCGATGGCGCCGCCGGTCTTGGATTTGCTGCGTGTCTCGAGGTATTTGCCCACGGTGACGAGCGACAGGATCGTGCCCGCACTCTCAAAATACAGGTT
Organism: Collinsella sp.; assembly: GCA_023708985.1. Lineage (GTDB taxonomy): Bacteria > Actinomycetota > Coriobacteriia > Coriobacteriales > Coriobacteriaceae > Collinsella. The sequence continues at coordinate 3,829 of BREX01000017.1, read as the reverse complement.
GCCCATGCTCGTCATCATGGCCTCGTGGATTTGCCCGGCGGCCAGCTGGTCGGCCATGATAAACATGGCATAGAACGACCAGGCGACGGAAGCGGTGGCGCCCACGGCAATAAGGGCGTCCATGGTGGGCGCGCCGTGCGCGAGCGATTTAAACCCGTTGATAAAGTACGCGTCGTTGACATAGACGATGGGGATAAGCAGGACGAGCTCGGTGAGGGCGAGCGTCATGCTGTGGGTATGGTCGGTGAAAATGCCGGGCAGCGGCCAGCCAAGCATGTGCCCCATGCCTATGTAGAACAGTGGGATGAGGAATACGATCGAGACGATGAGACGAGTGCGCATGGCAGAGGCGGCGGCCTCCAGTTTTTTGGTGGGCGACTCCATATGGGCGGCGCCGGACCTGGCTTGCGTACCGCCGCTTTGGGCGGCGTCGGTGCCCGTGCTGACGGGTGAGGCCGAGTAGCCAGCGCGATCGACGGCGGTGCAGATGTCGTCGGGGGTGACCTGCGCGGGGTCGTAGTCCACCAGCATAGAGCCGGCGAGCAGATTGACCGCGACGCTCTCGACGCCGTCGAGCTTGCTCACGGCACGATCCACGTGCGCCTGGCAGGCGGCGCATGTCATGCCACCCACGTCGAACTTATCTTGAGCCATGGCTTCTCCTTTCTGTGGTTCGCTGTTGGAATTGTTAACCTGCTGATACTATACACCCATACCCCCTGGGGGTGTCCAGTAATGGTTGGAATGTATGACTTTTCATTACAGATGAGGGCGGCTGCTCAATCGGTGGCCGTCCCAACCAATCATCTCAATCTGTAACATCTAGAGAGTTTTTTGACCCCTTACTGTTACAGATTGAGATGTTGTCTCGCGGGGTTGGGGTTTTGTCTCGTTCCGTAACATCTAGACCTGTATCTGCCGAGCTGGTGTTACAGATCTAGACAATTGCCGGGGAGGGGTCCCGTCACGGCAAGACGCCCGCTCCCTAGATGCAGAACCCGGGGATCACGCAGGTTCGCTTGCTTGGCTTTTCCGCAGGCGTTGCGTACGTAAAGACGTCGCCGTCGTAGCCCACACGGTTCATATAGAGCGTGCCTTCGCTCTCCGATGTGTCGGGACTCACCGTTCGTTCCCACCAGCAGGTGTCCTTGCCCTTCCACTGGCGGACCATCGTCTCGTTCGTGGAATACGGGCTCACCTTGAGCTCGCGGAAGAGCTGATACTCCTTGCCCTCGCCGTTGTAGATGTCTGCCAGGTAGTGATAGCCCTCGGCAAACGAATCGGGCGGTTGCGTACCGCACAGCTCGACCATGGCGGGCAGCCAAAGGGTTGCGGGCAACTCGCTCAGACACGATGCACTGTTGGCGGCGCCCACATTGTTCGAGACCTTCTTGACCCCTTTAATGAGCGCGCGCAACTCGTTGGGCAGCAGCTTAAGGCCGTCGCCGTCGAGCCATTCCCGCAGCTCGCAATCTGCCCAGCCGGCGCTCGGCGGTTCAGTCGCAGCATCGCGCTCGGCAATACCCGCGTCGAACATAAACGTCAGCCCGGCCTTGCCCGTCCCGTCCAGAAGCTCATCGTGGCGGATGCCCACAAGCTGAGCGCCGACCTCCAGCCCGTTGGCGAGCTTCACGCGCTTGGTGCACGGATAGGGGATATGCCCATCAACGTCGAGCAGGTGGTAGCGCTTGGCAATCTCGTGTACCTCGCTACGGGTCTCGGCGGCCTTAATCTTGAGCGAAATCTCCTGCAGCTGAGCCCAGGTGTAGTCGTCAAGCGAACCGCGGATGCCGTCCAGGTAGTCGGGGATGCCAAAGCCATGGGTTGCCGCCCCGATAACGCCGAGCCCCGCAACGGCTGCAACGACGCCGCCGATGACAAAGCGACGGCGTGTCATGACGTCGTGCCGGGCCTGCTCCAAAATCTCTCGCGCGCGCTCGCCGGCGACGTCGACCTTAAGGTGCGTGCGAGAATCGATATCAATTGCGGCCTCGTCTCCTGCACCCTCGTGGTCCTCAGATTCTGCAGCGGGGAGGTATGTCGAGAGCACCTCGAGCATCTGCTGCTCGGTAGGGCGATCGCCCTGTTCGACCGAGATGCCTTTCATGATGATCTGGACAAGCGCTTTGTCGCCCTCGCAGCGCGGCTCGAGCGGCGCCGGTTTGGTCTTGGTCTTTATGAGGTAGAACGAGCCGGTCGCCGCGGCACCCGTCGACTCGACATCGAACGGTTTGCGACCGCTGTAGAGCTGGTACAGAATGCTCGAAAGCGCATAGACGTCGATCGCGGGCGAGCGGCGAAGGGCCGCGATGCCTTCGATATCCTGCGTGAGCATTTCGGGCGCGGCGTATGCGGGCGTGGCAAAGCGCCAGATGTCGGCGCGCCGGGTGATCGTGTCGTCGCCGAGGGCCATGGTCGCGGAGCCCATGTCGATGAGACAGGGGTCAAAGGAGCAATCGGCAATCTGCTGCTCGAGCGTTCGGCTGGTGGTTCGGAACATGATATTGGCAGGCGACAGGTCGCGATGGACGACCGGATTCACAAGGCCTTGGGTCATCAAGAGCGCGCGAAGCACGGCGTTTCCGACGGCGGCGACCATCTGGGTGGTCAGCCCGCCCGAGGCGTCGTGCGGAAGCAAGGGCAGCGCCTGTTTGAGCGAGGTGCCCTCGACCCACTCCATGAGGATAAGCGGGTCGTCCTCGCACGATCCGTAGCCATAGACGCGCGGAAATCCGCGCAGGTGCGAGACGGTACACAGATGACGGTACTCCTCGAACAGTGCGGCGGTGTTGGCCAGGTGCGCGGCCGATTGCTCGGCGGAGCGGTCGGGGGCTTGGCCGGAAAGGATGGCGTTGTCCTTGAGTAGCTTGACGGCAAAAACCTCGCCGCTTGTGTTGGTCGCGCGAAGCACATGTCCGATATTGCCGCTGTCGCGGTATGCCGTCTGAAGAATAAGCGTCATAAACCGGCGTTTGGCGTCGTCCTCGGCACTGGGGTCGACTGCCACGGCGGTATCGAACGTATCGAGACGGATGAGTTTGTCGCCATAGGCGCTATCGGTAGTATCCATGGCGTTCCTTTGTCTGGCATGGGTTGCCGCGCGTATACGTGGGCAGTGCGGATATCGGTAAAGTACTATGATAGCCGCACTGCCCACGTATACCGCTGGGTATTGTCGTTTACGACGTAGAAGGCAGTAGACGAAAGACGGGCGGTGACCGTCTTTCGATCACCGCCCGCGCTAGTCCACAATAACGAGAAACGTTGTATGGAGACCCAAGTGAAGCCTGTCGCTGTTTTCGATTTCCACCGGGGGATAGATCTTGCCGGGTTCGCGTTGGTCGCGCGGCGGCTCAATCACAATATCGCCGTCGCCCGCGCCCGATTCGAGCACTGTGCCGTTGGTCGATCCAAGGCCCTGGGCGTACCAGCGTCCACCTTCGAGCCAAATGCGGAGATGCTCGCGCGATGCATCGGTGCCTACATCGGTGATGCTGGGCGAGGTTTTGGGCAAGGACCCAATTACCGTGCCGCGCGGATCGCGTGTGAGGGGATGGATTTGCATGTCGGCGCAGTTGTCGGCATGGGTTCTGAGCAGACCGAGGTTGGGGGCGACAGTGCGCGGCTGCTCCAGGCTGCTCATAAAGCCACGTCCGACGGTAGTTTCGGTGGTGCCAAAGTGCCCGCCTGTCTTGCTGTCGCAAAAGCGCTCGACGGTGGCCACGCCTTGGATGGGGTCAGCGAGCGCCCCCGTTGCCACAAAGAGCATAAGGTAAGGCTCTGTTAGACCAGAATTGACATTTAGCACTTTTTCGAGCCGGGACGATAA
>BREX01000016.1 GCA_023708985.1 Collinsella sp. | reverse complement strand
GCGCATAAAGAAAGCCTCCCATTTCTCATGTCCAAGAAATGGGAGGCAGTTCAAAACGGGCCGCGGGGGGCAGCAGACTTGCAAGGGTTAACTCAAGTCCTCGCCATTTGATGCAATGACCTTTTGATACCAGCAGAAGCTGTCCTTTCGGTAGCGATCGAACGTGCCTTTGCCCGCATCATCGGCATCGACATAAACAAAGCCATAGCGCTTCTTCATCTGCCCCGTCGAGGCCGATACCAGATCGATACAGCCCCACGGCGTGTATCCCATCAGGTCAACACCGTCCTCGACAACTGCATCGCGTAGCGCAAGAATATGCCTGCGCAGGTAATCAATATGATACGCATCGTGGACTTTGCCGTCTTCCAGCGCATCGAGTCCGCCCACACCGTTCTCAGCGATAAAGAGCGGAAGATGGTAACGATCGTGGTAGCCGGCAAGCGTCACGCGCAAACCCAGCGCATCGATCTGCCATTTCCAAGCAGTCTCTTTATCCTTGAGGTACGGATTGCGCAGCGTCGGGAACACGTTACCCTCCGCCTTCTCAGCGATCACCTGGTCATCGGTGCACACCAAGCGCGAGCAATAGTACGAGAACGAGATGAAGTCGACGGTATGCTCGGCCAGATACTCCGTATCGCCTGGCTCAAAGGGCACGTGAACACCCTCTTTCTCGAGCGCACGCAGCTTCCAAGTAGGATAGGCGCCCGCAGCCATCACGTCAGTGTAGAAGTAGCGGCCGCGGTCCTCCTCATACGCAAGCCATACGTCCTCGGGCGCACAACGGTACGGATAGGTCGCACCGGCAGCGATCATGCAGCCCACCTTGTTTGCGGGATCGATCTTGTGCAGGATCTCGACAGCGCGAGCGCTCGCCATAAACATATGGTGCGAGAACGCCGCGGTCACGGCTGCACGGTCACGCTCATCCTCGAGCGTGACGCCCGCGTTGAGATAGGACAGCGCCACGCTGTTGATCTCGTTGAAGGTGAGCCAATAACGCACGAGGCCCTGGTACGCACGTCCGACGGTCTCGACGTAGTGCGCATACCGCTCGATCATCTCTCGGCTTTGCCAGCCACCATAGCGCTCGACCAGAGCCAACGGATAGTCGTAGTGCGTCAGCGTCACGAGCGGCTCGATTCCATGCTCGCGCAGCGCCTCGAATACCTGACGGTAAAACTCCAAGCCCTCACCGTTGGGCTCGGCCTCCATCCCTGTGGGAAAAATACGGCTCCAACAAATTGAAAGACGCAGGCACTTAAAGCCCATCTCGGCAAAGAGCTCGACGTCCTCGCGCCAATGATGGAAGAAGTCGTTGCCCCAACGGCATGGATACAGCCTGTCCGGATCATCCACGGGCTTTTGCCTGCCAAACATCACATCCCAGCGGTCGGGACCCTGTGGAATCAGGTCGGAGTGCGACATACCGCGGCCGCCCTCGTTCCAGCCCCCTTCGGCCTGGTTGGCAGCGAGCGCGCCGCCCCACAAAAAGCCCTCGGGCATACCGGCAGCAGACGTTCTGTCAAAGTAACCCATGCTACTCAGTATCCTTGGCAGAAGCTGCCGCGGCGTTCTCCTGCTCCTGTGCCAGGAGCTGGTTGTCGTACACCTTAAAGAACGGGTACCAGACCACAGCCATGACCACGATCAAAACGATCGTAAATACCCAGATACGCGGGTCGAGGCACTGGATAAAGCCCTGAACGAAGATGGGGAACGTGCCGCTCACCAAGATGTAGAAGTTAGAGACAAGACCCAGTGAGATTGCACCCCAATACAGCAGGGCCGAAATCATACCGCCCAGCACAAACGGAATCATGAGGATCGGGTTGAAGATGATGGGTGCGCCAAAGATCGCGGGCTCGGAGATACGGAAGAAGCTCGGCACGATCGATGCCTTGCCAAATGCCTTGAGCTGCTGCGACTTTGCCTTAAACGCGCAGAGCGCCACAAAAGAGAACGTATTGCCCGTGCCGCCGATGAGGTTGATGACCATCGACATGAGTACCGGGTGGAACTCAAGCGGCTGCCCAGCAACGTAGAGCGAGGCGTTGGCAGCAAAGGCGGCAAGCGTGACCGGGGCGGTGATGGGCATCACGATCATGTTGCCGTGGACGCCAAAGCACCAAAACAGCAGCGTCATGAAGCAGATAAGCAGTGCGCCGGGCACAGAGTCAACTGCGACGGAAAGCGGGGCAGCGAGCAGCTTCTCGATAACCGAGGGGATGGACAGCGTGGGATCGATCATCTGGATCAGCAGGTTGCCACCAAAGAAGATGAGGATGTTGGCGAGCATAGGCACGATGGCGCCAAAGGTTTCGGACAAAAACGGCGGCACGCCATCGGGCATCTTGATGGTGATGCCCTTGGTCTGGCAGAAGCGCGTGACCTCGACGGAGACCAGGGCAACGATGATGGCGGTAAACAGGCCCTGCGCACCCAGATAGGTGCAGGGGACCGCCTGGAGCACGGACTCATCAGCAAGCTGGTAGTAGGACGACGGCGCCGCGGCGATCAGGAACATCACCAGCGAGGTCATACCGGCGTTAAGCTTGGGCATCTTGTAGGTGCCCGCCAGGTTATAGGCGATTGCGAACGTCACGATCACCGACAGTATGCCCATCGTCATGTTGAACGGGATGAGCAGCGTGAGCTTATTGGCCGTGGCAAAATCGAGCCAAGGGCCAAAGACGGACCAGAACCCGCCCTGCGCCACCAGGTCGGCCGTGACCGGCGGGTTGGCGATGATCATAAAGACGGCAGAGACCAAGATGAAGCTGATCGCGCTCATAAAGCCCTTTTGCATGGAGGCAAAGTGGCGCTCGGTGCCGCAGAAATTGGCAATAGGGGTCAGTTTTTCCTGAAGCAGGGTCATGAACTTTTCCATGGTCGCCTCCTAGCCCAACAGCGACTGGGCGAGTGCCAGCACGTTGGCGGCGTTGCCCATGCCGTAGTCCTGTGCGGGGATGACCGCGGTCGGCTTACCGCTCCCCTGCTTGACGGTGTTGAGCTGGTAGGACACCTGCGGCCCCAAGAGCAGCACGTCATAATTGGCGCACGTCTCCTGATACTCGCCGATACCCACCGCATCGATATCGAGCTCGATGCCGTTTTGCTCCGCATATTTCTCGAGTTTCTTCATCAGAATGCTTGTAGACAGACCAGCTGCGCAAACAAGAAGGATCTTCATAAGGGATTCCCTTCGCATTGATTGGTTGGATAGTCACCGCACGCCGCTAGGCGTTCTTGGTTGCAGTGCACTCATACAGGCAGATCAGCTCCTGCACGAGCTCCTGAGCAAGCATGGAGCACATGAGGTGGTCCTGAGCATGGACCAGCAACACATCCACCGACAGATGCTCGCCCGCTGCCTCAGTCGAAAGCAGCTGCGTTTGGATGTGGTGAGCCTTGATTCCCGCATCCTTTGACTGCTTCATGAGTTTGGCGGCGGCGTCAAAATCCCCCGCTTTTGCCTTTTCAAGGGCTTCGAAGGCAAGGCTGCGTGCCTCTCCCGCTGCAGCGACCAGCTGAAACGAAACCATCTCGGTTCCCTGATCGTCCATAACGGTCTCCTCTCCCGTGATGTTTGGTTTGTACTTGAATATTCGAAACGCCTATCTCCCGCCCGCAATCCTCGAGGTTTATTGCAGGTAGACAGACAGGGTTATCGACAAAAGAAGTCTTAAGCCGTATGCGCTTGCACAAGCGCCATCAGCTCATGCCAGGACCGGCGCTCGCGTAGGCGCTCGACCCCCTGGCGGTCCATAAAGATCTCGGCGAGCAGTGAGCTCAAGATCCGCGCCTCATCGCCGCCCGACCGGGCAAACGACACCATAAAGACGATATCGACCTCATGGCCGTATTCGTCCCAAAGAATGGGATGTTCGAGCAGGCCCACGGTAACAAAGGCCTCGGCGCTCAAGGGATGCATCCCATGGGGCATGGCTACCCCATTGCCAAACGAGGTGGCACTCGCGCTCTCGCGCTCGGCGACCTCTTGGGCAAACTGGGCATCGACACGGCCGCTCTCGACGGCGCGCTCGGAGAGATATCGGAGAACGGCCTGCTTCGACGACGCCTCAACGCGGTTGAAGAACAGGGCACGGCTAAAGAAAGAGCTTACGGAGTCCGATTGCGCAGTGTCGTCGCTCAGCACCTTGCGGATAGCGTTGACATCGCTCGTCTCCAAGAAGAAATCGGCCTCGCGGACGGGCACGGGCAACTTGACGTTGAGCGGCACCGTTGTGAACACGTAGTCGATGTGCGAAAAATCGAACGTTCCCACGCGGGCGACATCGCATGTCTCAATCGAATCGATATACATGCCAAACTGCTTGCGGTACTGGTGCTCGAGCATACGGGCGCTTCCCGCTCCCGAGGCGCACACGATCAGGATGCGCTTGCGACGCGGCTGGTCGGCTTGCTGCTCGAGGGCCAGGGCAAATGCCATGGCGATGTAGCCGAGCTCTTCATCAGAGGGCTGGCTGCCAAAATGACGCTCGAGTACCTGCGAGGTGCCAGCTGCCATCGAATAGGCCAACGGAAACCTCGTCTTGATATCGGGCAGCATGGGGTTATCCATATGCATGTGATATTCAAGGCGATAGCCCAGAGGGCCGATATGCCGAGCAAGGTTCATGCGAAGTTCAAGATCGCCGCTAAAGTCAAACCTAAACTCATCGTTGACCGCACGTACCATCTCGGAAGCAATCTCCCACATCTCGTCCGAGATAACGGCAGAGCCCTTCTCGGGCACGCCCGTGCCCCTGCCGAGCAAATGGATTGCGATAAAGGCAACCTCTTCTCGGGGCATGCTCACGCCCAGGGCATCCTTGATGTTTGCGGCAATCTGGAAAGCCGCGGCGTATTCGCGCGTTCCCTCCAGTTTTTGAACGTCCGATTCTGCAGCTGGGACATAGCAGCCCTGCTCGATGCGGCCAAGAGCGATGTAAAGATGCATGATGAGATTGCGGGATGCCAGCGAGCTCACCGTGACGGGCGAGGCCGTCAGGGCATCGTCCACACATGCGGCGATGGCCCGCAGGCGCTCGGCGAGCTTTGCATCGTCGGTGTCGGGCAACACGGGCCTCACCAGCGAGGCCAGGCACAGGCGCCGTTGTGACTCCCCGCCCGCAACGCGGATTCCGTAGCGTGGGCGCTTTTCGAGCGTTAAGTCAAATTGGGCGAGTTTCTGCTCTACCAGACGCATGTCATTGGACAGAGTCCGCGCCGAAACGTAGAGTAAATCCGCATACTCCTCAATCGTCACCCACTGGGACCGCATGAGGAGGTCGTTAAGAAGGAAGGACACACGGCCGTCGCGCGTGTCAGGAATGCCCGGATGGGCCAGAGCCGCACCGTCTAGCAAGCGAGCAAGCTCATCTGCACGTGCAACATCGATACGATACTGCCCCTTGCTGCCAACGATGCGTGCAACCCCTGCAAGGTTGTCGTTTGCGCGATGGATATAGTTTCTCACGGCGCGCTCGCTTACCTCGAGACGCTTGGCAAGTACCGCAACAGCGACAGGCTGAGCGTTCTCGATCATATTTACAAGCTGCTTGACGCGAGCATCCATGTCCTCCTCCTTTCCCTGCGTCTAGTCTACCGCGGTAAAGAATGACACTCCACGTCGCGCTCGTTCCGCCAACTCGGAACAGGTTGCGGGGAGTCCAGCTGAGCTATGGAGAGCCTGGGGAGAGGGCCCGAAGGCAATGCGTCGGTGTGGGATGCGCCTTCCCAGCCATTGGGCAGTCATTGGGGACAGACTTAAATGAGTAGTCGTTGGGGACGTTCTTGTTTGACTAGTCGTTTAAGAACGTCCCCAATGACTATTAAGGACTGTCCCAAGCTGCCGGCAGGAAAGGACCGTCCCCAAGTGCCGGGTTTGTCCCCAATGACTAGGTGAATAGCAAAAGCCCCGCAGTCGGAGCGGACTGCGGGGCTCATGAAGAGAGGCTAGTTTGTGGGCGCTTTGCCTGGCGCCCACGAGAGAGGCAACAGAGTAGAGGCTACTCGTGAATGCGGGTACCGGAGAGGCCGGCCATGGTCTCGGCGGCCTTGTCCAGGGCGCCGATGATGCAGGTGCGGCCCTTGCGGGAGCGGGCGAACTTGATGGCGGCGCGGACCTTGGGCTCCATGGAGCCCTTGCCGAACTGGCCCTCGTCGGCCAGGCGCTCGGCCTCGTCGGCGGTGATGTCCTCGAGCTCCTCCTGGTTGGGCTTGCCGAAGTTGATGGCGACATGCTCGACGGCGGTCAGCAGGAACAGAACGTCGGCGTCGCAGTCCTCGGCCAGCAGCTCGCCGCCCAGGTCCTTGTCGATGACGGCGGGAACGCCCTTGTAGCAGCCCTTGTTCTCGTAGTCGCGGACGACGGGGATGCCGCCGCCACCGCAGGCGATGACGATGAACTCGTTGTCGAGCAGGTTGAGGATGGAGTCGGCCTCGACGATCTTCTTGGGGTCGGGGGAGGCGACGACGCGACGCCAGCCGCGGCCGGAATCCTCGACGAAGACCTTGGAGGGATCCTCGGCCATGAACTCCTTGGCCTGCTCCTCGGTGTAGAAGGGGCCGATCGGCTTAGTCGGGTTCTTGAACGCGGGATCGTCCGGGTCGCACTCGATCTGGGTGACGACGGTGGCGGCGTGCCAACGCTTATAGCGCTTGTGCATCTCGCGGCCGATGCCCTGCTGCAGGTGATAACCAATGTAGCCCTGGGACATGGCGCCGCACTCGGGCAGCGGCATCTCGGGGGTGCCGATGGCGTCGTGGGCAGCGGCGAAGGCGTTCTGGATCATGCCGACCTGCGGGCCGTTGCCGTGGGTGATGATGATCTCGTTGCCCTGCTCGATGAGGCCGAGGAGAGCGTGGGCGGTGTTGCTCACGGCCTGGATCTGCTCGACGGGGTTGTTGCCGAGGGCGTTGCCGCCGAGGGCGACGACGATGCGGTCGGGCTTACCGTACGGTTTACTCATAGTGTTCGTTCACTTCCCAGCTACTAGCGAAGCGTCGCGTACATCATGGCCTTAATGGTATGCATGCGGTTCTCGGCCTCCTGGAACACACGAGACTGCGCGCTCTCAAAGACCTCGTCGGAAACCTCCATCTCGGTCACGCCGAACTTCTCGGCAATCTCGGCGCCGATGGTGGTCTGCGTATCGTGGAAGCTCGGCAGGCAGTGCATAAAGATGGCGCCGGGGTTTGCCTTGGCCATGACCTCGGGCGTTACTCGATAGGGAGAGAGAAGATCGATTCGGCTCTTCCACAGCTCCTCAGCCTGGCCCATACCGACCCAAACGTCCGTATAGATAACATCTGCATCCTTGACGCCCTCATCGATATCCTCAGTGAGCTGGATCGTGCAGCCATTCTGAGCAGCGATCTCCTGGCAGCGCTCAAGAAGCTCGGGATCGAAGTGCGTGGCGCCCTCGACATCGCCCTTGGGTCCGCAGGAGCAGAAGTTAATGCCGAGCTTGGCGCAGATAACCATCAGGGAGTCGCTGACGTTGCCCTGCTCCTTGCCCATATAGGTGAGCTTCATGCCGCGCGTGTCGCCAAACTCCTCACGCATGGTAAGAATGTCGGCAAGGGCCTGGGTGGGATGGTACTCATTGGTCAGACCGTTCCAGACGGGAACGCCAGCCTTGGCGGCAAGCTCCTCGACGATCGACTGGTCGGAGCCGCGATACTCAATACCGTCATACATGCGACCGAGCACGCGGGCGGTATCCTCGATGGACTCTTTCTTGCCCATCTGCGACGAGCCGGGGTCGAGGTAGGTCACACCCATACCCAGGTCCATACCGCCGACCTCGAAGGCACAGCGCGTGCGCGTGGAGGTCTTCTCAAACAGCAGGACAATGTTCTTGCCCTCGAGAAAGCGGTGCGGATAACCGGCGCGCTTCATATCCTTGAAGTTCTTTGAGAGGTCGAGCATGTACTCGATTTCCTCGGACGTAAAGTCAAGCAAGGTAAGAACGCTTCGACCAGAAAGATTAAGAGCCATGATTTGAGTCCTTTCGATTGTTGGAACACACAAGGAGGGATGGGCGGCGCAGACGCACACGCGCCGCCCAGATACGCTAAAGCTGACTAGATTTCCTCACGCCAGAACGGCATGGTCATGCAGCGCGGGCCGCCGCGACCGCGAGAAAGCTCCTCGGAGGGAGCGACGAGCAGCTCGACGCCAGCCTTGTAAAGAGCATCGTTGGTGACAACGTTGCGCTCATACACGCAGACCTTGCCCGGTGCGACCGCAAGAGTGTTGGAACCATCGTTCCACTGCTCACGGGAAGCCTCGATCGGATCGCCGCCACCGCACTCAATCATGGTGATATGGTCCATACCCGTCGCAAGCTCGAGGATATGCTGCAGGGTGCCCTCGAGTTCCTCGATATGCACCTCCCCCTCCGAATCGCCCTTGGTCAGGCGGTAGGCACGAAGCGTCTGGTAGATGCCGGGATAGACCGTGAACTTATCGCGATCGACCTGCGTGCAGACGGTGTCGAGGTGCATGTAGGCATAGCCGTGCGGAATCTTGATGGCATAGATGTTCTCGATCTCGGCCTCATCGGAACCCCAGAACATATTCTTGGCGAGCTCATCGATGGCCGCAGTCTGGGTGCGCTCGGAAATACCGATGGCGAGCGTCTTGGCGTTGATGTTGAGGATATCGCCGCCCTCGATATGCCACTCGCTGTTGTGGTCGTACCAGATGGGGCTACCGGCATAATCGGGATGGTTGCGGAGCACCGTTTCGTAGAAGATTACCTCGCGGTTGCGCTGATTCCAGTACATGCGGTTCATGGTAGCGCCCTTGCCCACGACAGCCAGAGGGTCACGGGAGAAATACGAGGCCGGCATGGGGAACAGCACCATATCGTCAGCCTTCAACTCCTCGCCGTCCATACTGGCAAGAGAACCGCCAACCTTGGGGATCTCGAGGTCGCGAACGTAGAGGCCGCCCATGGCAGCAAGGACAAACTCCTTGTTGTCCTTAATCGAATCAAGCTTCTCGACAACGGCCTGGCGAAGGGCCGCGTTGGAGATGCCGGACTCACCCATGAACTTCGTCATGAACTCTGCGCGAGTGCCCTCGACTTTGTCAAACGTCTCAGCGAGCAGCTCTTCCATATAGACGACCTCGGCGCCAGCGCCGCGAAGAAGGTCGGTAAACTGATCGTGCTCTTTCTGGGCATAGTCCAGATAGAACGCGTCGTGAATCCAAACGCGGTCGAAATCCTCCGCCTTCATGTTTACAAGATCCATACCGGGGCGATGGACGCACACCTTCTTGAGGGCGCCAATCTCGCTATGAACGTTCAGTCCTTTGTTCATCTCTATCCTTCTTTCTCACAACTTGTATGTGGGGTTTTGCATTTACGGCAGGGGGATAAGACCCGAAACCGCAGTGAATGCCATGCAGATAACGCTTACGACCAGGAAGAATTTCCAAGCGACCTTCCACCACTGGCCAAGCGGAATCTTACAGACGCCAAGACCGGCAACGAGCATCGCGCTTGTCGGCGAAATGAGAGACATGGCAGCACTGCCCATGGAAAGGCCGGTAACTGCAGCCTCGGGGTTTAAGCCCATCAGTTCAACAAGCGGGCCGAAAATGGGAATCGTAAGAGCAGCGATGCCCGAGGAGCTCGGAACGAGGATCGACAGAAGGTTATCCACGACGTAGAGAATGCTCGTAAAGATAACTGCCGGAACTCCAGAGAGAGCCGTGGCGAGCGTGTTGAGAATCGTATCGATGATGAGGCCGTCATTGGCGATTACGAGGATTCCGCGGGCGAGGCCAACAACGATGGCCGAGAACGCGAAGTCTGCAATTCCCTTAACGAACTCTCCCGCGATCTCCTTCTCGTTCATCCCGGAAACTACACCCGAAAGAAGGGCCATGGCCAAGAAAATCGCAGAGATTTCGTTCATGTACCAGCCCTGGGCCACCAGGCCCCAAATGATGGCGGCGAGTCCAAGCACGAAAATAACCATAACGGCTTTCTGCCTACCGGTGAACTCGCTATCGAGGAGATTCTCGTCCGCACCAAACTCTTTGCGCTTCTCGATATCATCGTGGAAAGCTGGGGATGCCTCGGGATTCTTCTTAACCTTGAGGGCATACATCACAACCCATGCGATGGCAACTGCAGTGAGCACGACAAGGGCGATAGTACGCAACCAAAGCTGGGGGTTGCCCTGGATACCGAGGATGCCCTGGGAAATCAGGACGTTGAACGGGTTTACGGTAGATGCGATGTATCCGATACGGGCACCCACAAACACCGTCATGAACGCTGTAATTGAGTCGAAGCCCATGGCCATCATGATCGGCATAAGAATCGCAAAGAACGGAAGCGTCTCCTCTGCCATACCAAAGGTGCTGCCGCCCAAGGCAAAAAGCACCATTAGGATCGGAATGATGAGGACGTCCTTGCTCTTGAACTTCTTCACCACTCGGGCGACGCCGCTCGTGATGGCTCCGGTCGCCGTGATGACCTGGAAGGAACCTCCCACGATCATAATGAATGCAACGACCTCGACCGCTTGCTGGATGCCGATCGCAGGGGCCTCAAGTACTTCGAAGATGCCTTGGCGAAGATCGACCTCGTTGCCGTCCTCGTCCGTATAGACCTTATCGACAGGCTCATAGGTGCCCGAGACCGTTACCTCGCGACCGTTAACCTCCTGGCGCTCAAACGAACCCGAAGGCACGACCCAGGTCAGAACGGCAAATACGGCCATCAAGACGAGAATGATGGTGTACACGTGCGGGACTCGAAGAGTGCGCTTCTTTTCTGTCTCTGCCATCTCTCCTCCTTAATTCAGGGGTTTTTCGTTGCCGGCAAAGCCATTGTGTCATCGCGCAAAACACCCTTCCGTCTCTTCGCCCGCCAACGAAGCGCATCGACCCGTAAACGGACTTTAGATTGACGTAATTTATCAATTTGCTTTCTAGATTGATGTTTAACATCAATTACTAAGCCGGTTCGTGCCATTAACCTGTGACAGATATGATGTAAATTAAATCGAACTCGTAATGTGCCACTATGGAAGCAATCAATACTCATCGCCAAAGCGAGGTCTTATGTCCGCACTACATGTTCAAAACGAAATAGGAATGCTAAAAAAGGCCCTCCTGCACTGCCCCGGCCCCGAAACGCGCAACTACCCCGACGGGCAGTTCAATCGGGTCTTTACGTTGCGTCCGTCTAGCAGCTCATTCGATCTTGATAAAGCCCTTAGGGAGCATCATGCTTACTCGGCGATGCTCGAGCACGAAGGGGTAGAGATTCTCTATCTTGAAAACCTTCTTACCGAAGCCCTTGATGCGACAGAGCAAGCGCGTCGCTCTTTTATCGATAGCTACATTTCAGAATGCGGCGCGCGGGGCATTGAGCTCGAGTCTGCCATTCGCGAGTATCTTGAGCATATCGAAGGTTCCCGCGACCTGGTCCAGGCAGCCGTCAACGGCGTTCGCTACTCCCAGGTCTTCGACACGAACAAGGAGGTGTTCAGCCTCTCAAAGCTGACGGGAGACGCATACTCACCCGACGACCTTCTCATAGCCCCCCTTAACACCATGTGGTTCACGCGCGATCCAGCAAGCGTCATCGGCGAAGGTGTCACGCTCAACCATATGTACTGGCCAGAGCGCAACCGTGAGGTTATCGCCTACAAAACGATTTTTACCTATCACCCAGATTTCCGCGAGACCCCTCAGTTCTTCAAGCATGAATCGACTTACCACATTGAAGGCGGCGACCTTCACAACCTCAACAGCGAAAATGTAGCCGTTGGCATCTCTCAACGAACCGAGCCAGCAGCTATAGACACCCTAGCGAATAACTTGCTCTGGGACGAGAACTCGACTATTGAGTCCGTATGGGCCATTCAGGTCCCCTACGATGATCTCTGCATTCATCTCGACACATACTTTGCTCGTGTTAACTATGAGACATTCCTCATTGACCGGGAGCTCCTGGACCAAGCGCGAGTCTACTGCATTACACGAGGCAGATCGGAAAGGACAACCCGGGCGCGTCATGTCGAAGGCGGACTAAAAGAAGCGCTGGGATTAGCCCTGGGTTTAAGTTCACCGCAATTTATCCCTTGCGGCGGCTCAAATCCCGGAGCGGCAGAGGTCGAAAGAACCAACAATGCCATAAGCACCCTTTGCCTGGAGCCCGGCAAGGTCTGCGTATACGAAGAGAACACCGAGACTAACAAGGCACTGGAGCAGGCCGGTATTGAACTTGTTCCCATCTCTATCTTTGAGCTGACAAACGGCTTTGGCGGCCCCAACTGCCTCTGCCTTCCCCTCGTCCGCGCTTCATAACATGGGAACGGGTCAAAACATAAAGGCGCTTCGCAAGCGCGACCAGCTCACGCAGGAGGAGTTCGCGGCACTCGTCGGCGTCTCCAAAGAAACGGTATGCCGTTGGGAAAAGGACCGCTATGCCATCCGCCGGTCGACACTGCTCAAGATCGTTTCGAAATTCAATCTGCAGTTTGACGACCTCGCATCGGAAACCGCAGGGCTTGCCGCAAAGCTCGACCACGAGGGGCGGAAGGGGGAATCCAAGGAAACTACTACTGACTCCCTTTGTGATGTATTTAAAATTCAGATGAATGGAGGCAGAACGGGACTCAAGCAGACCGGAACAACGGCGCTCCCCTCATCCGTATTCAAAAACCATCGCGGGTGCTTCTTTGTTCAAATGGACACATCTGCCATGTCCAAATGCTATCCGATAGGATCCCTTCTCCTAGTGGACCCCAACCTGAAACCCTGGAACGGATGCTCCGTCCTCGCCTTGGCCGATAATTCCAGAATGGTCATACGGCGATATAGCACCGGCACGAACACCGTGATGCTGTCATCCTACTCATATCGCACGTCGGAACCGGATATTGTGCTGGACAAACGCCGAATCAGGATTCTCGGAGTCATCGTCTGGTTTCAGGCATCCCATGACCTGAGCATCTAACCAAATTTGCTCTTGTTTACCCCCTGCACACATCTCAAACAGCAAAAGCCCCGCAGTCGGAGCGGACTGCGGGGCTCATGAAGAGAGGCTAGTTTGTGGGCGCTTTGCCTGGCGCCCACGAGAGAGGCAACAGAGTAGAGGCTACTCGTGAATGCGGGTACCGGAGAGGCCGGCCATGGTCTCGGCGGCCTTGTCCAGGGCGCCGATGATGCAGGTGCGGCCCTTGCGGGAGCGGGCGAACTTGATGGCGGCGCGGACCTTGGGCTCCATGGAGCCCTTGCCGAACTGGCCCTCGTCGGCCAGGCGCTCGGCCTCGTCGGCGGTGATGTCCTCGAGCTCCTCCTGGTTGGGCTTGCCGAAGTTGATGGCGACATGCTCGACGGCGGTCAGCAGGAACAGAACGTCGGCGTCGCAGTCCTCGGCCAGCAGCTCGCCGCCCAGGTCCTTGTCGATGACGGCGGGAACGCCCTTGTAGCAGCCCTTGTTCTCGTAGTCGCGGACGACGGGGATGCCGCCGCCACCGCAGGCGATGACGATGAACTCGTTGTCGAGCAGGTTGAGGATGGAGTCGGCCTCGACGATCTTCTTGGGGTCGGGGGAGGCGACGACGCGACGCCAGCCGCGGCCGGAATCCTCGACGAAGACCTTGGAGGGATCCTCGGCCATGAACTCCTTGGCCTGCTCCTCGGTGTAGAAGGGGCCGATCGGCTTAGTCGGGTTCTTGAACGCGGGATCGTCCGGGTCGCACTCGATCTGGGTGACGACGGTGGCGGCGTGCCAACGCTTATAGCGCTTGTGCATCTCGCGGCCGATGCCCTGCTGCAGGTGATAACCAATGTAGCCCTGGGACATGGCGCCGCACTCGGGCAGCGGCATCTCGGGGGTGCCGATGGCGTCGTGGGCAGCGGCGAAGGCGTTCTGGATCATGCCGACCTGCGGGCCGTTGCCGTGGGTGATGATGATCTCGTTGCCCTGCTCGATGAGGCCGAGGAGAGCGTGGGCGGTGTTGCTCACGGCCTGGATCTGCTCGACGGGGTTGTTGCCGAGGGCGTTGCCGCCGAGGGCGACGACAATACGGTCGGGCTTACCAAGAGGCTTAGACATTGCTGGAATCCTTTCTGTAAAAGGCCTACAACCCATTAATAACCCGCGTCCGTGCAATACGCGAGTTTATTAAGGTTTATATTCTCTTTATCGCTCATTTTATTCATTTTGAAAATAGTTTAACGGTGAACGGTCGTTTTTACCCGCTCAGCGTAAAGAAGCCCAGCTCACACATGTTTACGTCATCTACGTGCGACTTTATTTAATTAGAGCAGAGATTAGGCTGGATTA
Source organism: Collinsella sp. (assembly GCA_023708985.1). Lineage (GTDB taxonomy): Bacteria > Actinomycetota > Coriobacteriia > Coriobacteriales > Coriobacteriaceae > Collinsella. The sequence continues at coordinate 56,591 of BREX01000016.1, read as the reverse complement.
TGCAAACTATATCTTTGCTAAACACATAACGGACACTGCAATTATTTACTCGCACTATACGAGATTCTATGCACTTGCAAGACAAGTATGCACCCCTGCAATAACACGGGGCTTTTCATCCAACAAAAGGGATAGCCGAACGCGCTTCATCCCGCGGCAAGCGACTGTGAGTTTGCAGTATGGAACTTTACCGTCGGGTATTGCATGAACGCCGCTGATGCCCTTTCGCTCCTGCCCACCCAAGCAGCCGAGAACGCTAACGGCGTCCCCAGCGTTTTCGCATGGCACCGCGCCGACTCGATGGCTTTGAGACCTAAGCGAATCTTTGCTATCTTCCAATTTTTGTATGATTAGAGCCAAATCTATCTGCCAATTTTTGTATGATTAGGGCAAATCTATTTGCCAATTTTTGTCATTTGGGGGTTTTAATGCTACGCCGTAAGGTCACTAATAGGCTTTTGAACTGGAAAAATAACTCTCATAAGGCATTGCTTGTTACCGGTGCGCGTCAAATTGGCAAGAGCTATGCGATTCGCGCGTTTGGTAAAGACAACTACGCGTCGTATTTTGAGGCCAATTTGCTGCTCGATACCGAGGCAAGAGATGTGCTCATTGGCGCTAAGAACGCCGTTGACTTTATCAACCGCGTGGCCCTTCTTGCGGATGCACCGCTTGTTGAGGGAGATACGCTTATCTTTGTCGATGAAATACAGGAGTATCCGCAGATCGTCACGCTCATGAAGGCGCTGGTCGAGGACGGGCGCTTTAGCTATGTCTTCTCGGGGTCTATGCTTGGGACTGAGTTTAAGGGGATCTCTTCTTTCCCGGTGGGGTATGTCGAGCACATTGTTATGCGGCCAATGGATTTTGAAGAGTTTTGTTGGGCAAACAGCATCAGCGAGAATGTGCTTGCAGACATCCGCAGCTGCCTTGTCGAGAGGCGTCCCGTCGAAAACTATATTCATGAGGCGATGCTCAAAAACTTTAGAGCTTATATCGTTTGCGGCGGCATGCCGGAGGTCGTACAGAACTATATCGATTCGGGTTATTCACTCGTGAGGACGCGTGAGCTTCAAATTCAGCTGGTCGATCAGTACAAAAGCGATATCTCTAAATATGCATCGACTCGAGCGTTTAACGTTCGCGCGATTTTCGAACAAATTCCTGTTCAGCTTGAGGCGGAGTCCCATCGCTTTGTTGTTTCATCCCTGGGCGAGGGGGCTCGCCTTCAAAAATACGAGCAGGATTTCCTATGGCTGGTGAACGCGGGCGTCGGTTTGATGGTCGCCCAGGTGACGGAGGCCCGGAGTCCTCTTAAGAGGACAGAGAAGGCGACCGCCTTTAAACTATACGAGTCTGATACAGGCATGCTCGCATCACGGTATCCCGGCAGCACGGCACGCGCTGTCTACCTTGATATGAAAACCCCCAACCTCGGCGGTCTCTATGAGAACGTGGTCGCGCAGGAGCTTGTCGCCCTTGGAACTGATGCATGGTACTACCAGACACGCGAGGTCGGCGAAGTTGACTTTGTGATCGAAGGCACCCGCGGGCACGTTGTCCCAATCGAGGTCAAATCGGGCAAGAAGGTTCGAGCCCATGCGGCCCTCGACCGTCTGATGAGCGTGAGCGAGTACAAAATCCCCGAGGCCGTTGTGCTAAGCCACGAGAACCTCAGCAAAGAGGGCAAGGTCCTGTACGTTCCAATCTATATGACATTCTGCCTCGATGAGTTTATGGAAAAGGACGACCCCAACAACGATTTCTCGTTTGCACCCATATCCCTCTAGGCCATCTGGGTCCGCGACCAGGTCCCCCTCTATACCCAAAGCAGCGCGTGGTTTCGCGGCAAAGCCGCGAAACAGCGACCGGGACAAGGCACCCCATCAGCCACGTCCTTCATCCAGCCCCACAATCCGAGGACGTAGTCGTAGCAGGATCTGAGGGCTGACCTTCGCGGACACTCCGCAGGACGAAAGAACCCCCGCCGCACGTAGTGCGCAGCGGGGGTTCTTTCATGTCCGAGGACGTCCGCGAAGGTCAGCCCTCAGATCCTGCGGTGGGAGACCTAAGCCTCGTTGTACACCGTCTTGAGCTTCAGCAGGTGAGCGTAGCGATCCATAGCGGCCTGCTCGTTCTCCTTGAAGAGCTCCTCGGCGCGCTCGGGGAAGGAACGCGTCAGCGAAGCGTAACGGGCCTCGTTCATCAGGAACTCCTGATAACCGCCCGCGGGCTCCTTGGAATCGAGCGAGAACTTCTTGCCGGCAGCAGCCTCGGGGTTGAAGCGGAAGAGGTTCCAGTAACCGCACTCGACAGCCTTCTTCATCTCGGCCTGGCAGTTCTGCATGCCGCCCTTCTTGATGGAGTGCATCTCGCAGGGGCTGTAGCCGATGATGAGGGACGGGCCGTCGTAGGCCTCGGCCTCGTGGATGGCCTTGAGGGTCTGAGCCGGGTTGGCGCCCATGGCGACCTGCGCCACGTAGACGTAGCCGTAGCTCATGGCAATCTCGGCCAGGGACTTCTTCTTGGTCACCTTACCGGCAGCGGCGAACTGAGCAACCTGGCCCAGGTTCGAGGCCTTGGAGGCCTGACCGCCGGTGTTGGAGTAAACCTCGGTGTCGAAGACAAAGACGTTGACATTGTGGCCGGAAGCCAGGACGTGATCCAGGCCACCGAAGCCGATGTCGTAGGCCCAACCGTCGCCGCCGAAGATCCAGAAGGACTTCTTGGTGAGGTAAGCCTTGTCGGCGAGGATTGCCTTGGAAGCCTCGCAGCCGCACTTCTCGAGCTCGGCAACGTAGGCAGCGGCAGCGGTCTTGGAGGCCTCGGCGTCATTGACGGAGTCGATCCAAGCCTGGCCGGCGGCCTTGAGCTCGTCGGACGGACCATCGGCAGCGATGATGTCCTGGGTAGCGGCGATCAGCTTGTGCTGAACGGCCTCATAGCCAACGGCCATGCCCAGACCATGCTCGGCATTGTCCTCGAACAGGGAGTTGTTCCACGCCGGGCCGTGACCGTCCTTGTCCTTGCAGTAAGGAGCGGTGGCAGCGGGGTTGCCCCAAATGGAGGAGCAGCCGGTGGCGTTGGAGATGAACATGCGGTCGCCGGCAACCTGGGTCACCAGACGTGCATAGGCGGTCTCGGCGCAGCCGGCGCAGGAGCCGGAGAACTCCAGGTAGGGCTGCTTAAACTGGCTGCCCTTGACGTTGGCCGCGATGAGCTCCTTCTTCTCGGAGACGTTCTCGACCATGTAGTCCCAAACAGGCTGCTGGTCCATCTCCTGCTCGGTGGGAACCATCTCGAGGGCACCCTTGGGGCAGACCTTGACGCAGTTGGTGCAGCCCATGCAGTCGAGCGGGGACACGGCCATGGTGAACTTCATGCCCTTGGCCTTGGGGCCCATGGCGTCGAGCGTACGGGTAGCCTCGGGCACGGCGGCAGCCTCGTCCTCGGTCATCGCGAACGGACGGATGGTGGCATGCGGGCACACGTAGGCGCACTGGTTGCACTGGATGCACTTGGTCTCGTCCCAGTGGGGAACGACCACGGCGACGCCGCGCTTCTCGTATGCGGAGGCGCCCAGCTCAAACTGGCCGTCGGCGCAACCGACGAAGGCGGAAACAGGCAGGCTGTCGCCGTCCATGCGATCGATGGGCTCGAGCAGGTTCTTGACCTGCTGGGCGATGGCGGACTTGGTCTCCTCGGAGAGCTCGACGGGAGCGGCGTCCTCGGCGGTAGCCCAGTCGGCCGGAACCTCGAACTTACGGAAAGCGGTAGCGCCGGCATCGATGGCCTTGTGGTTGGCGTCGACGATAGCCTGGCCCTTCTTCATGTAGGACTTGGTGGCCGCGTCCTTCATGTACTGCAGGGCGTCCTCGGCGGGCAGGACCTTGGCCAGCGCAAAGAAGGCGGACTGGAGCACCGTGTTGGTGCGCTTGCCCATGCCGACCTTAGCGGCCAGGTCGATAGCGTCGATCAGGTAGACGTTGACGTTGTTGTTCGCGATGTAGCGCTTGGCCACGGCGGGCATGTGCTCGGCGAACTCCTCGTCGCTCCACTGGCAGTTGACCAGGAAGGTACCGCCCGGCTTGACGTCGCGGACCATCTTGAAGCCCTTGACGATATAGCTGGGGTTGTGGCAAGCGACAAAGTCGGCCTTGGTCACGTAGTACGGCGAACGGATCGGGGAATCACCAAAGCGCAGGTGCGAGACGGTGACGCCGCCGGTCTTCTTGGAGTCGTACTGGAAGTAGGCCTGGACGTACTTGTCGGTGTGGTCGCCGATGATCTTGATCGAGTTCTTGTTGGCGCCGACGGTACCGTCGCCACCCAGACCCCAGAACTTGCACTCGATGGTGCCGGGGGCTGCGGTGTTGGGCGCATCCTCGGCCTCGGGCAGGCTCAGGTTGGTTACGTCATCGACAATGCCGATGGTGAACTCGCGCTTGGGCTCGTCCTTCTTGAGCTCCTCGAAGACAGCGAACGCGGACGCGGGAGGCGTGTCCTTGCTGCCCAGGCCATAACGGCCGCCGACAACCTTGATGCCCGTCTTGCCGGCCTCGTAGAGAGCGGAGACGACGTCCTGGTAGAGCGGCTCGCCGATGGAACCCGGCTCCTTGGTACGGTCCATGACGGCAATCTTCTGGACGGTCTCGGGGAGAACGTCGACGAAGTGCTTGATGGAGAACGGACGGAACAGACGAACCTTGACCAGGCCGACCTTCTCGCCGTGAGCGTTGAGGTAGTCGATGACTTCCTCGAGCACGTCGCAGAAGGAGCCCATGCACACGACGACGCGGTCGGCATCGGGAGCGCCGTAGTAGTTGAACAGACCGTAATCGGTGCCGAGCTTCTCGTTGATCTTCTTCATGTAGCCCTCGACGACGGCGGGAAGCTCGTCGTAGACCTTGTTGCAGGCCTCACGGTTCTGGAAGAAGATATCGCCGTTCTCGTGGCTGCCGCGGGTGTGCGGGTGCTCAGGGTTGAGCGCGTGGTCGCGGAAAGCCTGGACGGCGTCCATGTCGCACATCTCGGCAAGATCCTTGTAGTCCCACATGGCGACCTTCTGGATCTCGTGGCTGGTGCGGAAGCCGTCGAAGAAGTTGAGGAACGGGGTCTTACCCTCGATGGCGGCAAGGTGAGCCACCGGCGAGAGGTCCATGACCTCCTGGACGTTGCCCTCGGCGAGCATGGCGAAGCCGGTCTGACGACAGGCCATGACGTCGGAGTGATCGCCAAAAATGTTCAGGGCGTGGGAAGCGACGCAACGCGCGGAGACGTGGAAGACGCCCGGGAGTTGCTCGCCCGCGATCTTGTACATGTTCGGGATCATCAGGAGCAGACCCTGAGAAGCCGTGTAGGTGGTGGTCAGAGCACCGGCGCCCAGCGAACCGTGAACGGTACCGGCCGCACCTGCCTCGGACTCCATCTCGACGACCTTGACCGGGGTGCCGAAGATGTTCTTGCGACCCTGGGCCGCCCACTGGTCGACATGGTCGGCCATCGGGCTGGACGGCGTAATGGGATAGATTCCCGCTACCTCGGTGTACGCATACGAAACATATGCGGCCGCCTCGTTGCCGTCCATAGACTTAAACTTACGCGCCATATACCCCTCTCCTCTCATATAGGTATACAGGCCCCGGCGATTGCCGGGATATTGGCGTGATGGGATTTACGCTGTTGCTTCCAATCATCTGGCAGGCAGGCTCAGCAGCAGGTACGTGGCGTGGAGAGAAGACATGCCGAGGCGAGGGGCAACTGATGCGCCCCACAGACCCGACCGCCCGTCTTGCACATGACCGAGCGCCGCAAAGGCCGCACGCCGGATGCTCCCGGGCACGCCCCGGCGATGGGAAGCGCCCGCAACGGAAATCCGCATGCGGGTTTATTGTACCCCGCCGTCAAGTGTAATTTCGGCAAATATAGGCGGGCGGTAAAGGTTTACCTCGGGTGACTGCCGGGAGCAAAATGATCCCTTGGGGACGGAGGGACCATTTGGCGGGACTGGCTAGAGGGCACCGAAGAGGATGGCGTAGGTAGTGGATTCGCCGAGCTTGAGCTCGTCGCCGGGATTGAGTTGGACGGAACGGCCGGGCTCGACCTGAATGCAGACACGCGTGGCCCCGTTTACCACCACGGTTCCGTTGGTGGACGACAAGTCCTCGACGTGCCAGATATTTTGAGCATCGCACCAGATATGGGCATGGCGGGCCGAGACATCGTCGCCGACGTCGGTAATATCGCCCTCACCAGTGGCCAGCGCGCCAATCTCAACACCCTGCTCACTCGGCTGAATCCAGCGCGGGGCACTCACGACAAAACTGTTTTGTATGCGCAGCAAGCCCAAAGGGTGCGCCGGGGCGGGGTCGCGTTCGCCCGCGGTCATCGACATGCCAAGCGAACGCGGCGTGGAGGTGCCTCCGCCACAGGTCGCGTGCGCGTAGTCGATGGCATAGTTCACCGAGGACCGCACATCCGCCGAACAACCGACGGCGACAAACAGCACCAGCACGGCCTCGGCGCGCTCGGCGGGCATGAGTTCCGCCGCCTGGGACAGGCGATCGAGCGCGTTGCGATAGAGATTCGTGTCCTGGTGGCACTCTTCGAGCGCGCGTACCATCGGTTCACCTGCAGGACCGCACACCATATTGATTACAGCCGTGGAGTCCATGGGATTGCGCTGGCGCAGGGCCAGTTGCGACATAATACGCGCAGCCGAGGTACCGTATTCGGCAAAGTAGCGCTGCTGAAGCGTGCCGACCGGCGCGCGAACGATAAAGCGGGAAACCCAAGAGCGATCGGCGGCTCGGCTCTGCGGGCTGCGGCCGTCGGCGAGCGGACGGGACGAAAGCACCAAGCCGCACAGCTCGATATGGCTCAGATGCGCCGCGCGCTTAAAGATGTCAAACATGGCCCCGCATGGGGTGAGCTCAACTTGAGATGCCATGACCTAGGCCTCCTTGGTCGTAGAAATAGAATCGGACGATACTTCGACAGGTCCGCCAAAAGTACGGGCAGCTGCGGCTCCACCGGCAAGCGGAGTCGCCATCTGGGCTTTTGTGCGTCGCGGTGCCGAAACAGGAAGTTCAAAGGCAAAGCCCATCGCAAGCAAAAACCACGTAAGCGTATAGGTTGCAACCAAAGCGGCAACAAGGCCGCCCATCACGGCGCGTTGGGAAAATACGCTACATGCAGTCACAACCAGTACCGGAACCTCGCAGGCAGAAAGCGCAAGCACACCCTGCAGGAACCCCGAGCGTCGATCGCGCGCAAGTGCCCCCGCGGCAACGCCGGCCATGCCTGGCAGCGCCAGCGCCAGTGCGGCAATAACACCCGGTAGCGACCCAGACCACACGAGCGATCCCAAAGTCGCCGTCACGCGAGCGCCCGACGCCAGCAGCGCGGCCGAAACCACGACCGCAGCCCAAACCACGCCACAGACGACCGCCGCGCCGACCATCAGCGCGCGACGAACCGCGCGGCCGGACGCATCCATGGGGCACGGCGTGAGCGGCTCGCCGCGGAGCGAACGACCGACATTTTGCGCATAGTGGTCACAAAACGCCGAGAGCGCCGCCTCGACCGCCGCCGGCTCGGGACGATCTTTTTGATGGCTGGACAGACAGGCCATCACCACGTCGAACAGCTGGGCATCGACAAACGCCAGCGCATCGCGTAGCTCCTCGGAATCCGGCTCAAGCCCCAGCTGCTGGGCCTGCTCGGCCGCGGCGAGCGCCACATCGGGCTCGCGATGAAGCAGCTGCGTCAAATCACAACCGGGCGCATGGGCACCAATGGGATAGTCGGGCCGCGTGTCCATCTTGAGACGGTAGGGGCTCGCGATGTCGCGCGTCTTTTTGCGCGAACCCGAGGTGCCCGAAGTGCTCGGCGCGGCTTCGTATGGCGCGATGTCGGCAATGAGCTCGTAAACCGTGCTTGCCGCGGCATAGACGTCAATCGCCGGCGACATACGCAAAGCGCGCAGGTCGGGAATATCGTCGGTGAGCATCTCGGGCGGGGCATAGGCAACCGTCGCGCGACGCAGCGTGGCATAACGCTCCGTAAACGACGCCTTGCCGCCGGTACCGGCCACGGCCGACGCAGGCTCAAGCGCCAGCGACGAGCCAAAGTCGATCAGGCACAGGTCAAAGGTGCCCTCGGCAAGCTGCCGGTCAAGCGGTAGACGCGCCGTACGCACCATAATATTAGCGGGCGAGATATCGCGATGGACAAAGCCCTCGCCCACCAGGCTCATACGGCAGAGCAGATCGAACAGGTCGCGACCCAGACGCGCCGCCACAAGCGGCGACAGGCGTCCGGCATCGTCCACGGCAAGTCGCGAACGCAAGCGGGCAAGCGTCTCGCCCTCGACCCATTCCATGACAATTGCAGGCACACCGTCGACCTCGCCCCAGCCATAGAGGCGGGGAAAGCCCTTAAGGCCCGAAAGGGCGCGATGGCATTCATATTCCTCGCGAAACGCCGCCTTGAACTTGGCGACCAGCGCCTCGTGAGCGGCATCGTCGTCAAACTCATCGCGCGTCGGCAAGATGAGCTGTTTGAGTGCCACGGCCTCGCCTTGGGCGTTGACGGCACGCGTCACGCGGCCGATACCGCCACGGCGCATGGCGGCATCGTCGGCAAACAGCATCGTAAAACGACGCAGATAGGCAGGCAGTTCGCCCTGACCGAGCGCAATGGCCGGCTCAAACCCGTCGACACGCGCCAGGCGCAGGCCGACCATGGGATCGCGACCGAGCGATTGTGGTGTGGTGGATGCAAGATCGGTCATCATAGGGCAAGCGCCGCCACGTTATTGTTGAAGTTACCGAGCGCGACGTCATCATCGCCGTAATGGCCGACCCATTGACATAGGTTGGTGTAACAGCCCCAAAGGTTGGCGAATTGTCGATACCACTTTGACTGGGGAGGAAACGTCTGCCGGCCAAACTCGGCACGGATAACAAACATGTCATTGACCAGGCTGTCGCACGGTCCGGTGTCGCCCGTGGCGTTATAGGTCGACACCACGCTATTGGCGCGGGCGACATAGCCATCGAGCATGTTGTATTTGGTCACGAGCCAACTGTGGATACTCTCCTCCTCGGCAGCCGAGAGACCACCCGAGCCCGTGTCGCCGCCGGCACCGCCGTCCGTCGAGCCACCACTCGAAGATCCACCGCCAGAGGCGGAGCCGGAACCGCCGTCCGAGCCCGCCGAACCGGTGCCAGAACCGGACCCTTCCGAGCCGCCGGGCTTACCCGCCTGCTGCGTATCCTGCTCCTTCTGCTGCTCAGCCTTGTTAATGACAGAAGCCACGCTGTTATTGGAAAGCTTCGTAATGACCTTGGTGTTGGTGAGCACGATGGTCTTGCCGTTTGCCAGCGTGATCTCGTTGGACGCCTGCTCGCCCTCGTCCGCAGGATCGACGCCAAACACGGTGCGCCCGACCACGCTTGCCCATGCATATCCGGTTGTCGTCCCCAGGTCGTTCTTGGCCTTGCGCCCTATATGCAACTCGCGCGCAGCATGCGCCTGCACCATGGACGGCACCGTCATGCCATAGGCCGAGACGCCGGCAACGACGAGCGTCAGCGAGCACGACAGCAGCACGTACGCCCGAGGTGCCAGGCCCAGCCGGCGTCGAATGCGCACCACGGTGCCACGCTTTGTCTGAGTGCCCCCGGGTCGCATGCGCTCTCCTCTAACAAAAACACGCCGCTCAGGAGCGGCGCATTCATTCATATCCATATGTGAGTGTATCAGCGAATCTAAAAGGTTGCGCAACGAATGAGCAAATACGGAGTACAAACGGCCCCATCCACGCGATAAGCGAAAGTAGAGCAGGTTTGTTGCACAACAAACAAGCGAACGCGTGCCTAATTATGAGTACCCCGTGCGGCAGAACGGCCGGCCATGCCGCGGAGCACCCGGCGACTAAATCGTGCGACGGGCCTCGATAGCGCGCCCAAGCGTAAGCTCGTCGGCATACTCCAGGTCGCCGCCCACGGGAAGGCCGCTCGCCAGACGCGACACCTCAACACCCAATGGCTTGATGGTGCGGGCCAGGTAGCTCGCCGTGGTCTCGCCCTCAATATTGGGGTTGGTGGCGATGATGACCTCGTGGATGTCCTCGTGGCCCAGGCGCGCCAGCAGCTCACGAATGTGCAGCTGCTCGGGGCCGATCTTGTCCATGGGACTGATCACGCCGCCCAATACGTGGTAGAGACCATGGTAGCTGCCCGTGCGCTCAATCGCCTGGACATCGCGCGGCTCGCCCACCACGCAAATGCGAGTGGTATCGCGCATCGGGTCCTGGCAGATGGAGCACTCGTCGGCCGTGGCGTAGTTAAAGCAACGGCTGCAAAAGTGGACCTCCTGCTTGACCTCCAGGATAGCCTCGGCCAGGCGGCGGGCCTCCTCGGCATCGGCCTCGAGCAGGTAATAGGCGATGCGCTGGGCCGACTTGGGACCAATGCCCGGCAGACGACCCAGCTCATCGAGCAGTTTTTGCAGACTGTGATTCGCACTCATATATATGCGTGTCTTAGAACGGCATGCCCGGGATGTTGAGGCCGCCGGTGATGGCGCCCATCTGCTTGTTGGCGAGCTCGTTGACGCCGCGGACGGCCTCGTTGACAGCAGCCATGATCATGTCCTGCAGCATATCGACGTCCTCGGGATCGAGCGCATCGGGATCGATGGTGAGGTTGACGAGCTCCATCTCGCCGTTAACGGTCACCTTGACCATACCGCCGCCGGCAGAGGCGTCGACGGTCTGGGACTTGAGGTTCTCCTGCGCGGCGGCAAGCTGCTCCTGCATCTTGCGGGCCTGCTTCATCATCTGCTGCATGTTCATACCAGCCATGATGGCTCCTTTACGTGTGGCCGCACGCCGAGCTGCAAGGGCAGCCGGAGCGCGACGGGACTTTCAAACTCAAAAATCGTACCACGGCGCGAGGCCAGCAAGCGGGGCGGACACGCTACCTCAGTCGATATACATGTCCTCCAATACAAACCACGCGCAAAGATTATGCAAGGCCGAATTATGCAAGGTTGCATAATATCGCATACTCAATCTAGTAGAGCCGAATCCGGCATTTCATGTGTGCCACTAAATAGCTAAATGCCAAACCGCTGCTCGAGGCGGAGCACATGGCGGCAGGGTATAATTTGATTGTCATAGATTGCAATTTGGAGGTGCCCCATGAATGCCCCCGACGCGCTCCAAAACATCCGCTCAAAACACCCCGTTGCATATGTGGTTCTCTATCTCTTTGTCGGCTGGGCATTGCTGGTTGTCATCACCCATGCCATAGCTTTTGGAGCAGAACTGCTGATAGCCAGCTCGGACCAGCCCGTCGTCAAATGGGAGACGACCGATGAATGCACCGACGGAACCCGAACCATTTACTACAACAGCCCGTCCCTCTACCAAGAGTTCAAGGTCAAGATAAAGGACTCCAAGATTGTCGATGCCGAACTGGGCTCTTTATTTACAATCGGAGCAACCGTCAACGCCGAGCAAGTCGAGTACACGGACGGCCATGCGACGTATCGTATCGACCTCAGCATCCTAGGCCGACCGTCACGCGCTTGTCTGCTCGAATGCGATATACGCGGCACCACACTACACATGTCCGAAATACAGATGCGCCCGGACAAAAGAAAGTGATATATGGCCGAGTCGGAAGAGACTAGGCATAGACTCGTCCGCCTTCGTAGGCAAAACGCAGGATGAGCGGGGCATTGTTACGCACGAAATCATCGAGTTCTTTGAGGTCCGCTTCGCTAAAGCCCTCATGTGACACCCAATTGAATGCCGGCAAGATACACTCCGCCGCGTCAAAACCCCAATCGCGCGGGCGCTCCACAACGACCTTCACCGTGTTGTCCTCACGGACTTCGGAATACGAAACTTGCGTATCGTCCTCGAGGCGGACATATTCCCACATCATAAGCTCGCTCCGTTCAAAGAAGTCTCTTCCTGAGCAGTATACCCGCCCGTACAGCTACTCCACCGGTTTGAAGATGGTGGACTGGCCGAAGACGCTACGGATGAGGGCTTTGGCTTCGTCCTCGGTCTGCGGGATGCTTGGGGCTGCGCCTTGATGGCCGAAGGGGCTGCCCGCGCCGGGGTTGGACTCCCAGGGAGCCGCAGGAGCGTCCTCCTCTTTGGGGGCAGTTGCAGCGGGCTTGGGCGCGGACGCCGCACCCGGCACGTCGAACGGGGGCAGATCGTCCCCGCCGGCATCGGCAGCAAAACCGCCGACCATGACATCGTCGTAGGGAACCTGCTCGGATTCCCACGGCGCAGACGGCGCGGCGGGCTGAGCCTTGGGAGCGGACGCGCGCTCGGGCGCTCGGGGTGCGGGCTCGGTCGGGAGCTTGCCCGTGGCAGGAGCGCCGGCGGGGTTGTCGGAGCGCAGCCAGGGGGCCTTAGCCAGGTCGGATGACTTGGGCGCAGGCGCGGCGGCGGGCTTAGGCCCGGGGACCGGGGCAGCCGGTTTGGGCGCAACGGGTTCAGGCGCCGACGGGGTCGGTGCCATCACCGGCGTCGCTTGCTGCTGCGGAGCGCTGGCGCTCGAGGATACAGGGGCCGCCGAGGACACGGGTTGCGGGTCCGCAGATACCGCAGCCCGTGCAGATGGAGAATGCTCCTCATGTTGAGGAGCCGGCGTGCCACCCCCATCCAGGACATAGTCGACGGTACGACGACCGAAGACCGCACTGACTGTCGGCAGGACCACCGACTGCGTGTCGGCGCGTCCGAGCATCTTGATGGCAAAGGTCGAGCCCGCGGGGAACGAGACCGTGAGCTTGGAGCCGTCGTCGGCCGTGGCGCGGGCGTTGAGCAAAAGTCCCGCGTAGGAGGCCTGACGAGCCTTGACGCGCTCGACAACCTCGGCCCATTTGCGCTGGAGCTCGCCGGCATCCTCAACCGCAGGGGTCTCGGCGGCGCCGGCGGCGGCAACCTGAGCGGCAGTGTTGGGCTTGGACACCGGCACGGTCGATGCCGCAGGCGCGGGAGCCGCAACGGGTTGAGGTGCAGGCGTTACAGGTTTGGGCGCCGACGCAGGAGCCGCGGACTTGGGCGCAGACTGAGCCGCCGGAGCGGCAGCACCACGGTCCCAAGGCATACCGCCCTGATGCGCGGACGTAGCAGCGGGGGCGGCAGTCGCCGCGGGAGTAGCGGCTCGGGCACCCGAGATCAGCGTCGGCTGCTGAGCAGCAACGGGTACGGACGCCGCAGGCACGGCGGCCTGAGCAGCAGCCACGCTCGCCGGAACGGCAGCGTTGGCAACCATGGCCTCCAAGCGAGCCACGCGCTCAGCCAAAGCTTCGATCGTTAAATCGGCCTCGGGACGCGTCAGGCGGGTGCAGGCGATCTCGAGCACCAGGCGCACGTCGCTCGCGCCCCTCATCTCCAAGGCGGCATCGTCGAGCACCGTCAGCACGCGGGCCAAACGATCGGCAGGGTGCTCGCCAAAGGCAGCGGCCTCGGCAGCAAGCGCCTCGGCCTGCTCGGCCCCGCCCTCAAACAGCTCGGCGCGGGCGCCGGCAACGCAGGCCACGTACACATCGCGCACATGCGCCACCAGGTCGCGCGTCAGCTCAAGCAGGTCATTGCCTTCCTCGACCTGCGCGCGAATAAGCCCATACAGCTCGGCGACATCACGATCAGCAATGGCGCGGGAAAACTCGCCCAGAATCTGGTCCGAAACCTCGCCTAAAAGCGAGCGGGCGTCGTCCGCATGCACAGAACCGTTGCCAAAGACGCTCAGCTGCTCCAGCGTGGACAACGCGTCGCGCATACCGCCCTTGGCATGGCGCGCCACGATAGCCAGCGCCTCATCGTCGTAATCGAAGCCCTCCTGCTCGCACACGTATGCCAGGCGACGCTCGATATCCTCGTTGCCGATGCGATGGAAATCGAAACGCTGGCAGCGCGAGAGGATGGTCTCCAGAATCTTTTGCGGGTCGGTGGTGCACAGCACAAAGATCACGTGTGCCGGCGGCTCCTCGAGCGTCTTGAGCAGCGCGTTGAACGCCGCCGTCGTGAGCATGTGGACCTCGTCGATGATATAGATCTTGTACTTGCCGCGCACCGGGGCAAAGTTGACGGAGTTGATGATTTCCTCGCGCACATTGTCCACGCCCGTGCGGGAGGCGGCATCGAGCTCGTAGACATCGGGGTGGTTACCCTCGGCAATGAGCTCGCACTCCTCGCAAGTACCGTCGGGCATGCAGCCGCTTGCACCCTCGGCGCGCGCCGCCTCGGCATTGCGGCACAGCAGCGCCTTGGCCAGAATGCGCGCCATGGTGGTCTTGCCCGTGCCGCGCGGTCCGCAGAACAGGTAGGCGTGGGACAGGCGCCCCTCGGTGATGGCGTGCTCGAGCGTCGAGACGATATGCTGCTGGCCCACCACGGAGTCAAAGGTGAGCGGGCGATACTTTCGGTACAACGATTCCATGGGTGCTCCCCCGGGTATACTGAGTCTTGTTGCCGCGGCGGCCATGCGGTCGCACGGCATACTGCATTTCATAATAACCCGTACGGCGAGCCCGCCGCGATAGGAGTCCAAAGAGCATGGCAGACGCAGAGAGCAACCTCGTTCCCTCCGAAGCAGCCGACCAGGTCGAGGTCGCGCTCGAGGAGCAGGCCGCAGCCGACGACGGCATCCTGTACCTCAACGAGTACCAATACGAAAACGACCTCGTCACCGACTTCGCCCGCCTGGTCGCCTCGCCCAGGCGTCGCGGCTCGCTGTATGTCGCCGCGGCAATTGCCGCGCTCATCGGCATCGGCATGCTGGTGGCCGGCGGCAACTGGATCAAGTTTGGCGTCGTCTTGATCGTATTCGGCGCCTTTTTGGCCTGGTGGAGCAAAAACCTGCACCACACCCTCGCCCGCGACTTTATCGACGCCGTTGAGGCCGACGAGTCCATGGGTGGCCGCTATCGCCGCGTCGCCGCCAACGAGGACGGCCTGATGGTTTGGGGCACGAGCGGCAAGTCGCAGTTCTTCCCGTTTGAAAAGCTCGACCACGTGCTCGACGGCGAGCGCATCTTTGTGGCCATGTTCGCCGACCAGGGCGTGACGATCCCTAAGGACACCTTTGTCCGCGGCGATGCCGAGCAGTTCGGTCCCTTCCTTAAGGCGCGCATCAACAAAAAACTCCGCATCGAGACCAAACGCAAGAAGATGAAGGCAGAAAAGGCCGCTGCCGAAGCAAAACAGGGCGACAAGCCCCAGGAGACCAAGGGCAAGCAGCGCAAGCAGAAGAAGAGCAAGAAGAAGCGGTAGGCCGGCCGACACCGAAGGCGCCTCGTCCCGCGCCCGATTCCGGGCCGGGGCGCCTGGAATCGGGCGCGCGTACCGCCAATGGACCCGTTTTGCCTTGCTCTCGAGCTATTTCACTTCAAACCTTAAGAGCCTCCGCTCCGGCAGATCGGTCATCTTCATCGTGTAAGTCCCGGGAAATGCTTTCTCAAAACGGACGGTCTCGTAACCTTCGAAATAGTCGTTGGTGTTCTGCATCATGAATGGGACGAGCAACTCGTTCTCCGCCCCAACCTGTACAGCAAACGCAGCAGAACCGCCCAGCACCGGCATTGCCTGCGTTATCAGATCGGTATTGACCACAAAGTCATAGTTTGGCGCAGACTCCGGCACCAAATGCCAAACATACGCTTTAATTCCGCCTTCGACATTGTCCTTATTCCTGACACGCATCTTTACGGCGATAACACACGTGATGTCGGCGTCCTTCAATTTCGTTTTCGTATCTACGATGCCATATTTTGAATAATCATCATGCGCACGCTTGAGATACTCGCGCGGCGTGAGCAGCTCTGCCCCGTCTATGCAAAACGAATACCCGTCAGTCGCCACATCCTTCGACCCCAGAAACGCCCCATCCATCGAGAGCCATTCGCCCTCCGCGTAATATTTTTCAGGAATGACTGTCCGGTTCCCGTTAACGACGCTCACCCTCATGCCCGCAAGGCCGGTAACAGCACAGCCAAAAAGCGCGAGCATCGACCTTCTCGTCAACAGGGCCTTCTTCATCGCGCTCACGACCTTTCCCGAACTTTCACAACGGCACCGTCGCGCATGCAGTAAACACGATCGGCTAGCTCCTCGAGCACCTCTCCGTCATGGCTAGACAGAAGAACCTCGCGACCCGTTGATGCCGCCATCGCCACAACGCGCTTGAGCATTTCCACGCCCGCTTCGTCGAGGGCATTCGTTGGCTCATCGAGAACAAGCAGCTTCGGCTTTTCCATAATTGCCGCAGCTATTCCCAGACGCTGCTTCATCCCAAGCGAGTATGCTCGAAACTTCTTTTTTTCGTCTGCATCGAGCCCCACGAGCCGC
Source organism: Collinsella sp. (assembly GCA_023708985.1). GTDB lineage: Bacteria > Actinomycetota > Coriobacteriia > Coriobacteriales > Coriobacteriaceae > Collinsella. The sequence goes on along the minus strand of BREX01000016.1, from coordinate 40,207 downwards.
AGGGCAGAGCGAATGTCCTCGGGGGTGGCAACGCCATTGATTTGAGCTATGAGCTCCAGATTGTCGTAACCAGACAGATATCCTAAAAAGGAAGGCGCCTCTATCAACATCCCCAGACTCGGCGGAAACGAGATATCCGCCCCAAGTCTTTGGCCATCGATAATAATCTCGCCCTCGGTGGGTCTAATCAATCCGCAGACCGCTCGCATGAGCATGGTCTTACCCGAACCGTTTATCCCCTGAAGCCCGACCACAGTCCCAGGGTCAACCTCGATAGACACGTTGCGCAGGACATCGTTTTTGCCCATGCGCTTCGATACGTCCCTAACGATCACACTCATATCTTGTCCCTCTTTTCGATAAGGTCGGCCCTTCGAAACCACAGTCCACCCAACGATAGGCATAACGACATAATCACAATTGAAAACAAGCCACTCGAGCCCGTCGCAATTCCTTCTTTGACGATTCCACCCCAGCGCAACAGCATCAAGGCATTTCCCAGTAGCGCCCAATGCCGCGCATATGCCGAACAGATCAGGTAGCTCATTACAACCGCAAATGAAACTGACGGCCCAAGCACAAACCCAACCGTTGCCTGCACAAACGCAAGCGCCTCAAAAGCAAGAAAGAGACCTGCGAAAAACGGCAGTGCACCTGCTTCGCTCGCCTTGAGAAACCACGGCGCCAAATTAGCCAGCTGAAGCGACTCGCCATGGATGACCGCGCTGAACGAGGCACTCACCATCAAGCTCCAAATCACAACAGAGCAAACCACCACGAGCAGCGAAAATGCTGTTATCGCCGCCACTGAGATAAAACGCGAGACCCACCAAAGGGTTCTCGCCCGGCATCGGACAAGCGTTTGCAAACCAAACCCGTGCAACGATTCGGCGGGATAATCGAGTGTTGTATAGAGAATAAGCAGAATGAGAAATAGCCATCCTAGCGGAGGCACAAACATGACCCCGGGCCTAGGCTCAAACGGAGCAGATCCGGCAAACACGAGCGCAAGATTGTCCGCAAACCCCAAGGCATCCGTCCTGACCCCATACACAGAAGACAAACCGTAGGCGTACACCAGGTTCGCAACGGTCACTGCCGCAATCGCAATAAAGGTAATGATGTTCTTCTTCAAAACGGTCCTCAGGTCCGCGGCGACCAGCCTAAACAGCATCAGACCATCTCCCGCCTTTTCCACGCCCCAGAAAAAGCCAACGAAGCAAGGGTCAATAATATGATTTCCGCAAAACCGGCTCGAATGTCTGGCCAGTTATTCAGCGATTCCGACCTGATGCTGTTGAAGATATTGCAGTTAAACCCCACACAAGCCATTACGCCGAAGATCCAGCCATTTGCAAAATGCCACGCAACCATTAGCAGATACGGGACAATTATCGCTTTGATTCTGCTACGAAACAAAATTGAGAAGCCAGTTACAGCCATGGATAAAGTCCCGAGCGTGACCGCATCGAACAGCGTGTATGCAAGCACATATAACAAAGGATGTGAATAAAATAGACCGGAGAAATAGCTATGTAGGTAAAGCCCTACGTAGGTCGACTCATCGACCCGAGGAAGATACGCAGGAAAAAGCATCGAGACAATCAGGAAATTGACGAGCAGAGGAATGGCAGTCACTGTAAACGCGGAGAGGAAAGCAGACAGCACCTTTACGTTCACGTATGCCTTTCTGGAAACGCGCGTGCATATCTGCATGTCATAACCACTCAAACGCTCAAAGAGGCACGACCAAGATCCGGCCAACATTGCAAGCAGGGGCAGTGCATAGAAAAACACCGACGCAGACAGTGGCGCGTTCGCGCTCACAACAATCCAGTTACCGAAGCTGCTTTCACGTGTTTGACCGAGATAGTTTTTGGCTTGCATGCCAACGCCGTAACCAAAAGAAAGAAGGTTGTGACGTTCTTTTTCCAAATTTGCCCACGGCTCCAGCGCAGCAGCTATTGCAACTGCGACTGCAATCAAGAGAGCAAAGATAAAAGCTGGGCGTCTTATCGTTTTCGACAGCTCATATCTTACGAGCCTTTGGTTCATACGTCCTCCTCCCCCTTCCGACCCAGAAAGCCGGAAGGGAGCCAATTCAAACAACTATGCGGGAAGCTTGCGGAAATGCCCGACGCAGTCGGGGCTCCATACACCAATAACAGTGCCGTAGCCAGACTCCGCCCATGCAGTCAGTCGCGCCGCAGATCGCCCGTTCTCACGGACGAGGTTATACATTTCCCACTGTCCCTTGTGATTCGAACGATACGTTCCCTGAGTACAATTCATGCTGCCGCTACCGCTTGTGTTATACGCACCGTCTGTATATAACCGAAGCGGATTTCCCGTATAACCTTGGATATCCAGATAGAGCGATGAGGAATCATCCTTTTGACGGTAGCCAGTTGCACTCGTCCCGGCACATTGAAAACTAAATGCCCTATCGGCATTGTTCGTACAGGTCGTAATTCCCGTATCGGCGTTTTGAGTAATGCTAGAAACCTGAGAGGTGTCAAACTCCTCTTGCGCGAACGATGCAGCGGGAACCCCTAGGGACAGACCCGCAGCAATCGCCAACCCGACTCCGATTCGAGTAATAGCGCTCCTTGGCTTAATCATGGCCTTCTCCAATCAAAAGCGGCTAACAATGCGTCGACGCACAGCAACCTTTGCATGAATGGAGAAAGATGTCTGTAAACACTCGCTATTGAGTTGATAATCCAGGCGTTTACACGTTATCTACCTGCGATAACAATGAAATAAGCTCTGCTTTGTTCTTGATCTTCAACTGGCGATAGGACGCGGATCGCAGCGCTTGCACCGTAGATGCAGCGTAACCGACATCCTGCGCAATGGTCTTTGTCGTTGTGCCCTCTGCCGTCATCAACAATATTCGGGCCTGAACATCGGACAGGGCGCGCGACGTAAGCAGAGCCAGCCGGCGCACGTGAGCTGCTTCGGTGGACCCGTTCGCACGGTACTTCAAGACGGCCTTCTCGTCCTCAACCGAGCGTACGAGCACGATGTGCGTAACGAGCATGGGCACAGACCAGCAAACAATCACCGTTGCCACGACGACATTGACGGCCGAACTTTGCCCCAGCAACGACGCAAGGAACAGAGGCTCGAAAACCGTCAGATCCTGCACCATGTTGAGCAAGACAACCCAGACAGGAGCCGCCGCCCCAAAGCAAAGCATCCATATCCCAAGCATTTTGCGCTGCGGACAGCTACGCAGCACTATGTATGTGAGCAACATCCCCGTCAGCACCGCGAACCCATGGATTCGCCCCCTAGTGGCCGCATGGATTAAAGTAGCCGCACCTATTGACACCAACGGCACGATAGCCCGGACACGGGCATGCACCTTAAACGGACGCAGCCCAACAGCGAGCGAGACCGTAGATGCCACGCCGCACAGCAGGACCGGCGCAGCCATCAACGGATCGCATATACACCTCCATGCCGCGATATAGACAAAAGACCATTCCACGGCAGACAGCACCGCCCATACGCACGGGCTTCCGAGCCCAATCGCCCCATCCGTTCTAGTCAGCGCAACTTCACGATTCAGTTTTTCACCCGCGTAGTGCAGCGACAGAAGCAGTCCGAGACCCAATGCATAGCTTGCGAGAGAAAAGGCGACTGCCCGCGAAACACCGGATCCCCAATCGCTATCCGCCATTACCAAGGGGCCCGCCGCAAGGAGGATAAAAAATGTTGTGAGCAGGTATCGAAACAGCCGGCGCGTCCGAACTGATGTCAACATATCACCAGCATGCCGCTGCAGCAGACCAGGCCCTGTAGCATCACCCTCACCCGCAAACAATGCCACGAGCTCGCGTGAGCCCGCAACCGATGCCTTCCCGTATGCTCGGTGAAGCGTTGTTCGCACCGTCGATGGCTTCGTACCCGTCTCCCTGGCAATTTCCGCCGGCGTTTTCCCTTTGAGCAGCAGTCGAACAAACTGCTCTTCTCGAGGCGACAGGGCAGGGGAAAACACCCCCGCATCGAATGGGTCGGACGTGCGAGGGGTATCCGAATTGTTGTCCCGTTTCTCCCTTAGCAATGTGCATACGAAGGCGGCAACAGCAATAGCGGACCCCATCGACAGTGATGCAATGACTGCGGCATCGCTTGCAAAGTATGCCACCTCGACAGCCGGAACAAGGCCAATGGGAACTGCTACAAGCACAGAACGGGCAAACACGTCGCCCTGCCCCCGACCAAAGGCGCGGGGACAGCAAAGCAGCGGGACCGCAGCCAATACGAGATAGACCAGCGGAATTAAAAGCACGAGGCCAATTGATGCGGCCGTTACAGAGGGCATCCCCCATGGCTCGGGAACGACTCTCCATGAAATTCGACAGCAAAACAGCAGGCAAGACAGGACAACTATTGTTTCTGCAAAAAGCGTGCTCTGCGATCGGCGGGTCCCCCTTTCGCCGTCCCGCGCCGCCCCCCGTATCAAAGGAGAGCCCGCCGTATCCCAAATTACATATGAGAGGAGCAACGACCCAGTGAAGCACAAGGCACACGAAACACGATGCAACAACCAGATTGGTGCAAACACGATTGGAATAGAATCTCCGCGAGCATAGAAGGCCAAGTCGACCCATTCGGGAACCACCGCAATAGCAGCAAGGAAAACACCGAAGACGCCAAGGCGACCCGGCCGTCTTATTTCTCTCCCCTTGCGGAGCGCAACACCATGACCAAACGCCGCGAGGCATGCGCCAAGGATAACGAGCCAGGTCATTGCACCTGATGCCAAGCCGATTGAAGATGAAAACCGGTGATAAGGGGTAACCGCCATTACGACGAGCGCAATGGCGAAAGCAGATGTGGCAGAACAGCGGGAAAAGAGCATATGACCTCCATAGCGTGTCATTATATCGCTCGGGCTGCTCGTTTATCTCCACGCCCACACCAGCCAGCATCAACGATTCAGGCGAACTCCAATCCGAGCCAGATCACGGTTCAGCTTTTGTCCGCAGTCCCCGCATCAAAGCGGGATGCGGTTTCCTTTTGAGCGTCGATCTGGAAACTGTATCCCGTTCTGAGTCAATATTCTGGGACGCAGTTTCCGCAGCACACCCCATTCGGAAAGCGTGTCCCAGTATTTGGCCGCAAACTGGGGCGCGCTTTCCGGATGGGTCGAGACGAAGGCCAAGCCAGACAGGCAGCCTCGCATCCCGCCATCCTCGCCATCCGCCTGAGCGTGCTACACTAGCAGCATCTATGCCACCGCGAACGGCTCGGCCCCGCGCCCGCCGCTCGCAAACGAACTTTAAACGCACGAGGGTTGGCCATGCCGCTTTTCTCGCAACATACCGCCCGGTTCTCGCCGGACGTTCCCTTGGAGGGCACTAGCTCTCGCGAGCTGCTCAAGCGGTACCAGCCGCTCGAGACGCTTGCGACCGGCGGTTTTGGCTCCATCGAGATTTGCCGCGACACGCATCTGCGCCGTCGCGTGGCCATTAAGCGCATCCCCCTTATCAACGGCGCCGGCATGCCCGCCAGCGACATCATGGACGTGCTGCGCGAGGCGCATACCGCCGCCATGCTTCAACATCCCAATATCGTGCAGGTTATCGACTTTACGCACGACACCGCCTATGCCTACCTGGTCATGGAGTATGTCGACGGTATGTCGTTGGCCGAGTTTTTGCATCGCGTGGACGGCCACTCGCTCACCTTTGACGAGGCCGCGGCCATTGCCGACGCGCTGGGTCAGGCACTCACCTTTGCCCATGCAAACGGCGTGCTTCATCTGGACATAAAGCCCGCCAATGTGCTTATCGACCATTCGGGCAATGTAAAGATCACCGACTTTGGCATGGCGCGGCTGTCGTCCGCCGGCGGCTTTGGCGGATCGCGCGGCGGCACCATCGGCTACATGCCGCCCGAGCAGCTCGATATCGAGACCGGCACGGTCGACGAACGTGCCGATGTCTTTGCCCTTGCCTGCGTGATCTACGAGGGCCTGTGCGGCAGTGCCCCCTTTATGGCCGCCACGCCCGGCGACTCGCTCGGCCGCATCATCGGCGGCGCCACCTACCCCAGCGAGCTCATCCCGCATTTTCCCCGGGGAGCCGAGGCTACGCTCATGAGCGCCCTCTCCCCCATGCCGCAAGACCGCCCCAACAGCATCGAGGCATTTTGCGACCAGCTGCTCGCCGGCTTGGGCAGCGTGCGCGAGGGCCGTCGCAGCCTGGAGCAGATGGTGGGCGAGCTTTCGGATGACGAGCAGGAGCCCGACGATATCGAGCCGTCGCACTATGAGGACGACGCCATAGAGGTCGACCCCGCACTCGGCTGGGCGGGCACGCGCTGGAGCCATGCGCGCGACTACACCATGCGCGCTATCTCGGCGCTAGCGTGCGGAACCTTTAGCTTTTTGCTGATGCAAGCGGCCGGGGTCGCGGCGCTTCCCGGCCTGGTCATTGCGGCCATCGCGATCGGAGCGGCGGCTGGCCTGGCCCCCCAGATTGGCTCGGCCATCTCGGCTGTGGGCTTTTTGGTGCTCATGGCCAACGCCACCATGCAGGCACAGGGCATCCTGTCGATGCTGCCCGTCGCGGTGATCTTTGCCGCCGCCATGTCCGGTTGGTGGATCGCCTGGGGTCGCACCGAGGCTGCCGCGAGCGCCACGCTCACCTGTGCACTCGCGCTTGGCTGTCTGACCGGCAATACCTTCCTGGCAGCTGGGGTCGCCGCCGGCGTCGCGTCATTTTGGCTCGGCCCGGCAAGCGCCGCCGCGGCAACGGGCATGGGCGCGCTTTTTGCCCGTCTGGCCACGGTCGCGCTTTCAGCCGGAGGCGTGCTGGGGCTCGGTAACGTTGCCGCAGCGCTGGGAGACCCGCTCCTTTGGGCTGCCTTTGTGCTGGTCGCGGCAACTGCCGCAGCGTCATCCGCGCTGCTCAATGCCCATGCCAAGCGTGCCGATCAGGGCTCAAACCTTGCCGCAATCGCTGCCATCGCTGTCACCGGCATCGGCTGCGCAGCGGCGTCCTGTCTTGCACACCATATGGAAATTGCCGGCCTTGCAGCCGCGGTCGTCGCCAAGGCGGCGGTTGCGGGAACCCTATCCTCTATAATCGTTGGGATATGCCTATATTTGCTCGGATACCAAAGAACCTATACGGAGAGTGATCTTTCGTGAACTTCCTGAACATCTTCGAGGACCACGTGGCCGGCATCTTCGGTGCCACCCGTGCCCCGTTCTCCTTTAAGAAGCTTGCCAAGCAGGCCGCTCGCGACATGGAGGATCAGACTCTGGTGATTAATGGCGTCAACACGGCGCCGGCACTCTATACCATCCTTATCGCCGCCGACGACGATCCCATGCTCGCCCCGTTCTACCCCGAGCTTTCGCGCGAGGTCCGCGAGTTTGTGAAGGCGCAGGCCGAAAAGCGCCGCTATGTCTTTGTCGGCGAGCCCCTCGTGCGCTTTATGATCGATCCGCAGCTGCGCGCCGGCAAGTTCTCGGTCTTTGCCGAGAACGTCGATGCCCCCACGCTCGGTCGCCTGTACGAGGAAGAGCGCGCCTATCAAAACGGCCTGGGCCAGAACAACTCCGCGGCAAGCCGTGCCGCCAGCGCCCCGCGCGCCGGCCAGCAGCAGTTTGCTGCCCCGCAGCAGCAGCGCCCCGCCGCCATGCCCCAGCAGCAGCCGACGCCTCGCGCCGCCGCTCCCGACCCGCTTGCCGTGGCAGATCCCTTCGCGCCTAGCGTCCCCGACCCCGCCGCTCCTATCCCGGTGCCGCAGACCGTCTCGCGCGACGCGCTTGCCGGCATGGGCGGAGCCGCCGCGACCGGTGCCGCCGTGGGCCTAGGCGCCGCAGCCGGTATCGCCTCCAACATGGCGAGCACTCGCGCCCCGCAGCGCCCGCTCGCCCAGCTCGTCGACGTCGTGAGCGGCGAGAGCCATAGCATCACCTCCGCACAGGTGACCATCGGTCGCGAGCGCTCAGTTTCCGACATTGCCCTGCGCGACCCCAACGTGTCGCGCCGCCACGCCCAGCTCACCTTTACGGGCTCGGATTGGTCGATCGAGGACCTCAATTCCACCAACGGCACGCTCGTCAACAACCGCCGCATTACGCGCTGCCCGCTGCGCAACGGCGATCTGCTGACGTTTGGCCTGAGTACCTTTGAATTTAGGGGATAGTCGCTTATGAACATCGATATCGTCCTTTTTGCAGGCCGCATCGTCCTGGTCGCCCTGCTCTATATCTTCCTGTTCGCCGTCATGAAGACCGGCGTGGGACTCGTGCGCGGGCAGCGCCGCGACTCGGCTATCTGGACGATCGATGTGGACAAGGGCCCGCGCGGTATCCGCGGCATCCACGTAGACATGCTCGGCCCCGTCATCGTCGGTCGCTCTCCGTCTTCGGACATCTGCATCAACGAACCGTTCGTCTCGGCCTCGCATGCGCGCTTTTCGCTGCAGGGCCCGGCGCTCATCATCGAGGACCTCAACTCGCTTAACGGCACGCTCGTCAACGGCCGCCAGCTCGTGGAGCCCGCGACGCTGCGTGAGGGCGACGAAGTCCAGATTGGCGACGTGGTCATGAAGGTGAACCGTCGATGATCGACGAGGAGAACAAGTCCGCAACTATGACCGAGGCACCGGCCGCCGCCACAGCTGCGCCGGCCCACGCCGCTCCGGCGGGCTCCGCACCCGTGGAGCCCGAGGACACCGTGTTCTCCCTGCCTCTTTCGCAAGTAACGCATGATATTTCGGATCTCGCCGATAACGAGGACGAAGAGGATGCCGTAGCGGCGCCCATCGGCGCACATGCTGCGGAACAGCCCACAGCGCCCGAAGCAACCCCGGCGCCGGCTCACTTTGCAGAGCCCGTCGCCGCGGCAATCAACGAGAGCGCTGCGGTGTTTGCGGCACCCGAGCCCGCCGCGCCGGCGTTTCCCATAGCCCCGGCATCCGAGGTTGCGCCCGCGTCTACGCCGGCGCCCGAGCCTATAGACGTCAGCCCGCAAGATGACGAGCCGACCGCCCGCGTTTCCGAGGAGCCCGACTCCCCGGACACCGGCGATTCCGAATCAAACGCCGAGACCGACACCGTCTCTCCCGGTGACACAGCCGAAATCGACGTTGCCGCCGTTGAGGCCAAGCTCAAAGACCCCGGGTCGACCATGAGCTTTGAGCCCCTGACCGAGGAGCGCATCGAGACCGACTCGACCTATGATGCCGGCACCACCACGCAACTCATGTGGGGCGCCCGCTCCGACGTTGGCTGCGTGCGCCCGCACAATGAGGATTCCTACCTGGTGCAGTCGCCGCTCTTTTGCGTATGCGACGGCATGGGTGGTCACGCTGCCGGCGAGGTGGCCTCTTCCATCGCCGTTGAGACTATTGCCAAGACGGCCCCGCAGTCCGCCGACGCCGCACGCCTGGCGGCAGCCGTCGAGGCCGCTAACGCCGCCGTAATCGAGGCCGCCTTGAATGGCCTGGGCAAGCCCGGCATGGGCTGCACAGCCACTTGCGCCTATATCGAAAACGATACGCTCGCCATCGCCCACGTGGGCGACTCGCGCGCCTACCTGCTCCACGAGGGCACGCTCATCCGCGTGACCCGCGACCACTCCTATGTGGAAGAACTCGTGGACGCCGGCGAGATTACGGCAGACGAGGCTCGCGTCCACCCCAACCGTTCGGTCATCACCCGTGCGCTGGGCTCGGACCCCGCCATGTATGCCGACCACTTCACTCTGCATATCGAGGAAGGCGACCGCCTGATCCTGTGCTCTGACGGCCTTTCGAGCATGATTCCCGATAGCGATATCGAGAACATCGCCACGCAGTCCTCAACCGCGCAAATCTGCGTCGACAACCTAGTGGACGCTGCGCTTGCCGCCGGCGGCCACGACAACGTGACCGTAGTAGTCGTTGACCTGGTTGACGATGGCGTTATGCGCGAGGCGCAGCGCGTGCGTCGCCGCAACATTACTATCGCCGCCATTCTGGCCCTCGTCTTTGTGCTGGCAGCTGGCATCTGGGCCTACACGGGTGTCACCGGCTCGTACTACCTGGGTACCTACCAGGGCAATGTCGCCGTCTGGCGCGGCCTGCCCGGCAAGCCGCTCGGACTCAAGCTCCACTGGCTCGAAAGCGAAACCAGCATCAAGCTATCCGACCTGCCCGAAGACACGCAAAACCGCCTCAAGGCGGGCATTCCGCAAACAAGTGTCGACGATGCGCAGGACACGATATCCAAGTACCGCCACCAGATCGACGAGGAGCAGACCCGCCAGGTGATTGACGCGCAGACGATTCGCGACAACACCAATCAGGGATCGACCTCCGAATCAGATTCCGAGAAAACCGCCGAACAGTCCGCCGAGGCCGAAGCCTCCGATAAGAATTAGAAAGGGAGTGCCGCTTATGAGTCGCCGCAACACCGAGCTGCTCTTGCTCATCGCCTCGGCGTTCCCCGTCATCCTGCTGTATGCGATGTACGTGCTCACCGCGGGCGCCGCCATCTCCTTTGAGACGCTCGCCGTGCCGATCGGCCTCTTTGCCGCCTTCGCCGCGGCACATATCGCCGTGCGCATCTTGGCGCCCGGCGCCGACCCCGCCATCCTACCCATCGTATTTATACTTTCGGGCATCGGCATCACGTTCGTGACACGCCTCGCCCCCGCTCTCGCCATCTCACAGCTCATCATCCTGTTTGTCTCGGTGGCCCTGATGGTGGGAACGCTCGCACTGGTCAAAAACCTCGACGTGGTCATGCGCTACAAGTACACCTTTGGCATCATCGGCATCATCCTGCTGATGCTGCCCATCTTTATCGGCACCACGATCTCGGGCTCCAAGCTGTGGATTCGCATCGCGGGCTTTACCATCCAGCCTGGCGAGTTCGCCAAGGTCTTTATCGTGCTGTTCCTGGCTGGGTACCTGGCCGAGAACCGCGAGCTGCTCTCCATCTCCAACCGCAAGATCCTGGGCTTTAAGATCCCTCGCCTGCGACTGCTGCTGCCGCTGTTTGCCGTGTGGGGTGTGTGCCTGCTCGTCGTCGTCTTCGAACGCGACCTGGGTTCGGCCGTGCTGTTCTACACCATCTTCTTGCTGATGCTCTACGTTGCCACGGGGCGCTTTTCGTATGTCGTTATCGGCCTTGCGCTCTTAGCCGTTGGAGCTGTGGGCGCCTACAAGTTCCTGTCTCACGTTCAGGTGCGTTTCCAGGTTTGGGTCGATCCGTTTAAGGACGCCCAGGGCCAGGGCTACCAGATCGTCCAGTCGCTCTTCTCGCTTGCCGATGGCGGCCTGGTCGGTGTTGGCATCGGCAACGGCATGGCCAACAACATCCCCGTCGTCGAGTCCGACTTTATCTTTTCGGCTATCGGCGAGGAGATGGGCCTTTTGGGCGGCGGCGCCGTGCTCATCCTGTTTATGCTTTTTGCCGTGCGTGGCCTCACCACGGCTGCCCGCGCTAAATCCGACCTTGCCGCCTTTAGCGCCACCGGTCTTACGGCAGCCATCAGCTTCCAGGCTTTCTTGATCGTTGGCGGCGTAACCCGCCTGATCCCGCTGACCGGCGTCACCCTGCCCTTTATGAGCCAGGGCGGCTCCTCGCTGCTGGCAAGCTTTATCATCGTCGCGCTCCTGCTGCGCGCCGGTGACGAGGCGACCGGACGCGAGGCCGAGCTTACCGGCACCGGCACCATGGCCGCCATCACCGATGATCAGGTCGCATCTGCCGCCGCCCCGACGGGCACGCGCTTTGCCACCTCGTCTTCCTACGGCAGCGGCAGCCATTCCGTCGGCTCGCGCATGCGCCGTCGCCTGCTCGACACGCCTGAATCCGGTGTGCTCGGCCGCGTTGCGCTCGCCAACCGTCTAACCCGTGCGGTGCTCGCCTTTACGGCGCTGTTCGCCATCCTTATCGGCAACCTCACCTATGTCCAGGTCATTAAGGCCAAGGACTATCAGGACATGCCGACCAACAACCACACCATCGCCCGCTCCAAGTACATCCAGCGCGGCTCCATCATCACGTCCGACGGCGTGACGCTGGCCGAGTCGCTGCAGCAGGAGGACGGCACCTACGTACGCTCCTACCCCAACGGTAACCTGGCAGCGCACGTGGTTGGCTACGTGAGCCAGCAGTATGGCACCACCGCCATCGAGAGCGTCATGAACGACACGCTCACCGGTTCTAAGGACTACTCCAGCTGGAACAATGCCATCGCGTCGCTCGCGGGCCAGACCCAGCCGGGCAACACCGCCAAGCTCACCATCGACTCGCGTATCCAGACGGCGGCCGAGCAGGCACTCAAGGGCTTTAAGGGCGCTGTAGTGGTCATCGACCCGCGTACCGGCGCGGTGCTCGCATGTGCCAGCTCGCCCACCTACGACAACACCAACATCGATGCCCTGCTGCAGACGGGCGGCGGCGAGGACGGCTCCATGTACAATCGCGCCATGGACGCGCTGTACACGCCGGGCTCCACGTTTAAGGTCGTTACGCTTTCCGCGGCACTCGAGACCGGTACCGCCAGCCTGACCAGCACCTACCAGGCGCCCGGCTCCATGGATATCGGCAACGCACCGGTCACCAACTATGCCAACGAGAGCTACGGCACCATCAGCCTGCAGCAGGCCTTTGCCGTGTCCTCCAACGTCGTCTTTGGCCAGGTGGCAAACGAAGTTGGCGCAAACACGCTCGTGCAGTTTGCCAACGCCTTTGGCTACGGCCAAAAGCTCGGCCAGGACCTGACCTCCGCGGCCTCCATCATGGCCGACCCGTCGCTCATGACCGAGTGGGAGACCGCCTGGGCCGGCGCCGGCCAGCCTGTCGGCATGGACCACACGCCCGGCCCGCAGACCACCGTCATGCAAAACGCCGTGATTGCCGCCGCCATCGCTAACAGCGGCGTGGTCATGGACCCGTACTTTGTAGCCCAGGTACTCGCCCCGGACGGAACCGTGGTCAAGACCACGCAGTCCCGCTCGCTTGGTCAGGCCGTCAGCTCCGCCACGGCCGACCAGGTCAAGCAGGCCATGCTTGCCGTCGTCCAGTCCGGCACCGGCACCGATGCCCAAATCCCCGGCGTCAAGGTCGCCGGCAAGACCGGCTCGGCCGAGACCGGCGGCACCAACGTCAACTCGATGTTCGTTGGCTTTGCACCTTACGATTCACCCACGGTCGCCATCTCGGTGGCCTTGGAGGATTTCGACAAGCATGACGTCAAGGCCGCCAAGATCGCCGGTATCGTCCTGACCGCGGCGCTTGCCGCACAGGGAGCGTGATGCCCATGATCGAATCGGACACCCGAGGCGCGCCGCGGCCTAAGGGTTAGCGGCAACGCGCCACACGGCCCCAGCGGCCACATCATAGGTACTACACACATCGTTGAGCGAATAGTTATGTTAGGAGCAGGAATGGAACAGAGGGTCCTCGGGGGAAGATACCTCCTCAAGGATAAGGTAGGAACAGGCGGCATGGCGACCGTCTACCGTGCACAGGACCAGGTTCTCGACCGCACGGTAGCCGTCAAGATCATGCTGCCGCAGTATGCTGGCGACGCAACCTTCGCCGCACGCTTTAAGCAGGAGGCCCAGGCAGCAGCCGGTCTCTCCTCCCCCTATATCGTGGGCGTCTACGATTGGGGCAAGGACGGCGACACCTATTACATCGTCATGGAGTACCTGCGCGGCACCGACCTTAAGAGCGGCATCAAGAGCCACGGCGCCCTCGACCCCAAGAAGGTCGCCCAGATCGGCTCGCAGATCAGCTCTGCGCTTTCGGTCGCCCACAAGCACGAGATCATCCACCGCGACATTAAGCCGCAGAACATCATGGTGCTGCCCGACGGCAACATCAAGGTGATGGACTTTGGCATCGCGCGCGCCAAGAACAGCCACCTCACGCAAGACAACAACGTGCTGGGAACCGCCCACTACGTCAGCCCCGAGCAGACCCGCGGTCAGGACCTCGGCCCCACCTCGGATATCTACTCGCTGGGCGTCGTGATGTACGAGTGCGCCACCGGCCGCGTCCCCTTTGACGGTGACGACGCTATCTCGGTCGCACTCAAGCAGGTCAACGAGCTGCCTATTCCGCCGAGCCAGATCAACTCCGGTGTCGACGCCGACCTTGAGCGCATCATCCTCAAGTGCATGGAGAAGGACCCGGCAAACCGCTTCCAGACCGCCGACGAGCTGCGTCAGGTGCTCAACAGCTACCTGTCGGGCCGTGCCGTCAACGTCTCGGAGCCCACGCGCATCATCGGTGCCCCCAGTGAGCTGGGTGCCACCAAGACTCGCGAGCTTTCCGATCAGACGCGCGCCATGGTGCGTCCCGTCTCGGGCGTGAGCGGCCAAAATACCGCCCGTAGCTCGGTTTCGGGCTCCACCGGCTCCTACGAGGTCGAAAAGCCCAAATCCAACAAGAACAAGATCATCGCCGCCGTGGTGGCAGTCGTTGCCGTCATCGGCATCGTGGTGGCCTTTGCCACAGGACTCTTTGGCGGCGAGCAGGTCACCGTGCCCGATGTGCTGGGCAAGGACCAGCAGACTGCCGTCGAGCTGATCAAGGAAGCTGGCCTCGAGGTCGGCACCATCGACCAAAGCTACAACGACGATGTCGACGAGGGCAAGGTCGCCGAGCAGACGCCCAACGGCAACACCAAGAAGACCAAGGGCACCAAGGTGAACCTGGTAATCTCCAAGGGCCCCAAGCCCTCCGAAAAGGTTGAGGTTCCCAAACTTGTCGGCCTGACCAAGGACCAAGCAGAAGCCGCACTGGCAAGCGTTGGCCTGAAGGGCAACGCCTCCGAGGAGGCCAACAAGGCTGATGAGGGCCAGGTCTTTGAGCAGGGCACCGAAGCCGGTAAGGAAGTCGCGAAGGGCACGACCATCTCGTACAAGGTCTCGAGCGGCCCGGATACCACGTCCGTCCCCGACCTGACCGACATGACCGAGGCCCAGGCGCGCAACGCCCTCGATATGGCAGGCTTTGGCGTCGACGTGAGCTACCAGGAGAACGACTCGGTTACCGAGGGCACCGTGATCAGCTGGAACCCCAGCGGCAAGCAGAAGCCCGGCGCCACGATTACCGTCGTCATTGCCAAGAAGTCCGGCAAGGCCACCGTCCCGGGCAACCTGTACGGCAAGAGTATTTCCGCCGCCGTCACCGCGCTCAACAACGCCGGTTTCTATAACATCGGCTTCTGTGACCAGAACGGCAATCCCGTGAGCGGTAACGAGGATGCCACCGTTACGGGCGTCTCCCCCACCGGCAAGCAGTCCACCGACAGCACGATCACGCTAACAGTCGCACTTTCTGGCTCGGGTTCGGGCTCTGGCTCGGGCACGGGTGACGATTCCGGTACGACCAACTAGTCGCCACCCCACCACTCATCACAGCTTTCGCCGCAAACATATTCGCTCACAGGCGCCCGCTTGCTCCCCCAGCAAGCGGGCGCTTTCTTTATCTGAAGCAGCGAACACTACGGCATGCCTTAAACCAAAAGAGCCCGGCACCGTAACGGTACCGGGCTCGATATTCCTCTGGTGCCCCCGGGCGGATTCGAAAACTCCCCCCGCGGGGAAATTGGTGACGCGGGTGTCGACGGCTCGAATCCACCGGCGGTCCCACAAACCAGAAACGGCGCCGCTCTCGCGACGCCGTCATAATCCTCTGGTGCCCCCGGGCGGATTCGAACCGTCGACACCCGCTTTAGGAGAGCGGTGCTCTATCCCCTGAGCTACGGAGGCATGTTGTACTAGTGTAGCAGATTTACGCCGTTGTAATACAGCGTATAGCCACTCTTCGAAGTTGCGGTGGAACAGCCCTCCGGAAAGTGTGTCCCACTATCCAGGCAAATTCTGGGTCAAACTTTCCCAATGGGACGCTCGCTGGAAACTGTGTCCCAGAATTTCGGCTCGAAACGGGACACAGTTTCCCAAACGACCCCGTTCCGGAAACTACATCCCGGAATCGGCGCTCGAACTGGGATGCACTTTCCCGATCGAGCCCCATGGGAAACTGCGTCCCACTTGGGGGGCGCTCTTTAATGACTAGTTGCCTTTGTGGAAGAGGTTTTTGATAACGGAGGGGATGCTCTTGGCGCCCTTGGCCGTCACATCGATAAAATCGGGCGAACGCACAAGCTTATCCTCGTCAACGTACTTGCGGACCGCACGAAGCGTCTCTTTGTCGTCGCGCGTCGAAAACGTAAAGTGACCGTTGTCCTTGGTGAAGATGGCAAAACGCGTGATCTTCTTGGTGCCGCGCAAAACCTCGGCGGCAATATAGTCGACCTCATCCCACGGGATTTGAATATAATCCTCGGGATTGCGCTCGTTATAGTACTCAAACGCCTTATTGCCCACCATCACGTTACCGTGGCTGGTAAGCCCCATCAGGCAGGTTGCCGGCGTTGCCAAATCGACCGTGCTGTTCTGAGATTGCGCCATGCGCGCCTCGCCCTCCAAATAAAACAATCGGACCGCATCCAGTGTACCCACCGGGTGCGGTCCGTTTCAATGGCTCAAAAGCCCTTGTCTAGCTACTCTCGGTCTTAAGCCGAAGCGTGCTTACATGAAGCCGCAGAAGCGACCGATGATGCCGACGGCGAAGAGAGCCAGGATGATGACGATCGGGCTGACCTTCTTCTTGAGGAGCTTGCAGACCAGCAGGGTCAGGCACACGGCGGCAAGGCCGGGGATGAGCTGATCGAGGTTACCCTGGAGCGTGGTGACCTTCATCTGATCAAGGGCGGTAGCACCGACGGAGTTGTACATCGTCAGCGCTTCCTTGATACCCTCGGAACCGGAGGGCAGGCTAGCCCAGTCGATAAAGGCGCCAGCAGACTGCTTGACCGTGGAGACGATCGGGGTGAAGGAAATGGACACCCAGCGCTCGACCAGGGCGCCGATGATGAACATACCCAGGATGGAAGCGCCCTCGGTGACCTTGCCCATCAGACCGCCGGAGAGGTCCTTGGCGATAGAGGAGCCGACCTTGTAGCCAAACTCCTGTGTGTACCACAGGAAAGCGTAACGGATGATGTTCCACGCGAAGAAGAACAGCAGCGGACCGACGATGCTGCCGGACATGGCCAGGGAAGCGCCCAGAGCGCCCAGAATCGGGCGAAGGGTGAACCAGAAGACGGGGTCACCGACGCCGGCGAGCGGGCCCATCATACCGACCTTGACGCCCTGGATGGCGACGTCGTCAATCGGGGCACCGTTGGCGCGCTCCTCCTCGAGAGCGAGGGTAACGCCAATGACGGGGGCGGAAACATAGGGGTGGGTGTTATAGAACTCCAGGTGGCGCTTAAGAGCGGCAATCTGGTCATCCTTGCTGGTGTAGAGCTTCTTGATCGCAGGGATCATTGCGAAGCACCAGCCGCCGTTCTGCATACGCTCGTAGTTCCACGAGCCCTGAAGGAACTGATGACGGAAGCAAACCTTCTTGCGGTCAGCCTTGGTGAGCTGAATCTTGTTCTCTGCCATATGTATCACTCCCCTCCTACTCGTAATCGTTCAGAATGTCGCCGAGCGGGTCGCCGGAGCCACCGCCCATGCCGCCACCCTGCTTGGCCAGATCCTTAAGGCCAAGGTAGATGAGGGCAAGGGAGATGCCGATGAGACCAAGGGCGATCAGCGTGAGCTGAGGGATGGCAGCAAGGACAAAGCCGAGGACGAAGAACGGCCAGGTCTCCTTGGTGGCCATCATGTTGATGACCATGGCGTAACCGACGGAAGCGACCATGCCGCCGCCGACAGCCATGCCGCCGGACAGCCAGTCGGGCATAGCGTTAAGCGCGTTGGTAACGGCCTCGGCCGGGATGACGCACAGAAGCACTGCCGGGATGGCGATACGAAGGCCCTGCATGAGGATGGCAGCATACTGCCAGCGCTCGATGCCGGAGAAGTCGCCCTTCTCGGCGCAACCGTCCATGGCGTGAGCGATAGCGGTAGCAATGGTACGGCAGATCATGGTCAGGAACAGACCAGCGACCGACAGCGGGACGGCGACGGCGATAGCGGTGGTAACGGCCTTGGCCGAATCGGTGGCGCCACCGTTGAGGGCGAGCACCATGATGATCGAAGAAGCGACCGAGGCCAGAGCGGCGTCAGGCGCGACAGCGGCGCCGACGTTAGCCCAGCCAAGGGCCATCATCTGGAGCGAACCGCCCAGGAGGATGCCCTCCTGAAGGTGACCGGTTACGAGACCGATAAGCGTGCATGCCACGAGCGGCTGATGGAACTGGAACTCATCCAGAATGCCTTCCATACCGGCAAGTAACGCGACAATCGCAACAAGCAGAATAGTGATTGCAGACATGTATCGGACCCTCCTTTACTATGCTTGAGCGGCCAGTTCGGCCTTAGCTTTCTTCAACATGGCGTCGAGATCCTCGGAGGAATCCGAAGGAACCTTGCGGACCTCGAACTTGACGCCCTTGGCCTTGAGGGCCTCGAGAGTCTTAACGTCATCATCGCCCATAGCGACGGCGTTGGTGACGACGACCTTGCCCTTGGAGTGAGCCATGGAACCGATGTTGACTTCCTTGATGTCGACACCGGCCTCGATGGCCTTGAGCAGATCCTGCGGGTTCTCAAAGAGCAGCATGGCCTTGGTGTCACCAAAGCGCGTGTCCTTGACGACCTCGGCCATCTTCTTGATGGGCACGACGTTGGCATGGATTCCCGGAGGGGCAGCCTGCTCGATCATGGTCTTGCGGAGCTCGTCGTGAGCAACGCCGTCGGAAACCACGATGATGCGGTTGGGGTTGATCTGCTTGGTCCACGTGGTGGCCACCTGACCATGAAGCAGACGGGTGTCGATACGGACGTGGGCGATCTTGATGTGCCCATCGCCGATGACCGTTCCCGGAGGGATGGCGCCTGCAGGAGCAGCGGCGGCCGCAGCCGGCTTCTTCTCCTCGGGCTCCAGAGACTCGGGCTTGACACGCACGCCAGCCTTAGCCTCAGTCACGAGATGTTTTGCGATCGCATGTGCAGTGTTCTTTGCGTCAAAGCGCTGCGAATATGCCTCGATGAGCATAGGCAGGTTGACACCGGTGACGATAGCCCAGGAATCGTGGCCCTCGATGAGCCCGCTGATCTGGTTGAACGGCGTGCCGCCCCACAGATCAACGAGGAAGAGCACCTGCTCCTGGTCTTCGAAGGAAGCGATTGCTTCCTCGACCTTGGCACGGAAGTCGTCGGGGCCCATGCTCGGCTCGAGCGAGACCACGGCAACAGACGGCTGATCGCCAAAGACCATCGAGCCCGTCTGCTTGATTCCAGCTGCCAAGTCCCCGTGGCTAGCAAGAACAATACTTACCATCACATAACCTCCTTTTTGTCTACGTATTTCCTACACGACATGAAAGGAGTATAGCTGTTTGGTTTGTGGAATTATAGCTAAATCCGCAAAAGGTTGGATTATTTATTTAAACGTCTAGGTTTGTTACAAGTTGATTACGTTACTGCTTTTTGACTCATTACACGACAAGGCGTCGCTCATCAAGCCATGCATTTTACAGATACAAGCAGGCTGTTCATTAATATCGATTTTAGGCAAGCGCGAATGCGCTTGTACTGCCGCTATTTTGTTTAAACAGACATGGCTTGACTATTTTCGTGACTTATGATCTATGAAACCACTCAAAATAGTTGCGGTGGAATAGTTCTTGTTTAAGAGCCAGAAGGCTGAATTTAGGAACTATTTCACCGCAACTTATAGGGAATCCTAGGCGATGTGGAGGGGGTTGGCGGCGTCGACGGCGTCGGGGACGTCGGAAGGACCGTCGGGGACAGCGTCTGCCGGGTCCTCGTCGGGGGTCTCGATCTGCTTGATCATGACCTCCTGGCCCTGCAGCAGGTATGTCTCGCCGCTACCGCAATGGGGACAGGTCTTGCCGTGCTCGACCGTCGCGTAGTCGCGGCCGCACGCCTCGCAATGTGTCACGGCCTCGACGGGCTCCACGATAAGCTCCGCGCCCTGCGCGATAGGCTTTTTATCTGCTGCCCAGCGCCAAGCGTCGAGCAGCAAATCGGGAACGACGCCCGAGACCTCGCCCAACAGCAACGTTACGCTCGAAACGCGACGCACGCCATGAGCGCGCGCCACATTCTCGACATCGCGAATGATGTGATACACGATTCCGAGCTCGTGCACTTTTAATTCCTTCCGCCGTTCTACCGAACGGCGGTCGGCTTGACGCTGCGCGAGCCCCAGACGGGCGATCTGCCTTTCAATCGTCGGGCATGGGCAAAAGCCCTATGCCCTCCTCTTTCAAGGCACCTCGCCACGCCTGGGACTCGCTCGCTGTCCAACCGCTCTCTGCGCCGTTCTCCTGCTTGTTGCGTTTCTTACTTCTTCCCGAATTTAATCTTGATGGCGCGCTTGAGCGCGTACTTGCCAAGGCTTGGGAGCTTTTGCTCGTATTTGACCATCGTGGAGCACTCGGGGCGGTCGCGATCCAGATGGATGGCGTCAAACGCGCACTTGGTGGTGCACAGGCCGCAGCCGATGCACTTGTTGGGGTCGACGATCGAGGCGCCGCAGCCCAGGCAGCGGGCGGTCTCGGCGCGCACCTGCTCCTCGGTAAAGGTCTCAACGTACTCGCTAAACGGCGCGGCCTTCTCGCGCTCGCGGTCCACGTGGGCAACCTCGCGGCTCGCGTTGTCGTAGCTCTCGATCACGACATCGTCGCGGTCGAGCGCGGTGTAGTGGCGCTGGTTGCGGCCGATGGTGAGCGTGGAGCCTGGCTGCACAAAGCGATGGATGGACACGGCGGCCTCGTGACCGGCGGCAATGGCGTCGATGGCAAAGCTCGGACCGGTGTAGACGTCGCCGCCTACAAAGATGTCGGGCTCGGCGGTCTGATAGGTCTGAGGATCGGCAAGGGCACCCTGGCCGCGGCCGAGCTCCACCTTGGAGCCAGCTAGCAAGTCGCCCCACACAATGGACTGGCCAATCGACATGACGACACGGTCGGCATCGACACGGCGCAGATCGTTCTCGTCGTACTCGGGCGCAAAACGGCCCTCGTCGTCAAAGACACGCGTGCAGCGCTTGAAGGTGATACCGCACACACGACCGGTCTCGTCCAGGTGAACCTCCTTGGGACCCCAGCCGCAGCTGATGTGGGCGCCGTCCTCAACGGCCTCGCGACGCTCCTCCTCGCTGGCGGGCATCTGGGCCTCGCTCTCCAGGCAGAACACCTCAACGTGCTCGGAGCCCAGACGGCAGGCGTTGCGCGCGACGTCGATAGCCACGTTGCCGCCGCCCACCACGATGGTGCGGCCGGGCAGCGCGTCGATCTTGCCACTGTTGACCTCGCGCAAAAAGTCGACGGCCACGGCCACGTCCTCGGCATCCTCACCCGGAATACCGGCGAGGCGGCCGCCCTGGCAGCCAATGGCAACGTAGAAGGCCTTAAAGCCCTGTGCGCGCAGCTCGTCGAGCGTCACGTCGCGACCGACTTCCACGCCATAGCGGAACTCGGCACCCATCAGGCGAATGATCTCGACCTCGGCCTCGATAACATCCTTCTGCAGCTTAAAGCTGGGAATGCCGTAGGTGAGCATGCCGCCCGGGCACTCATTCTTCTCGAACACGACAGGTTTGTAGCCCTTCTCGGCCAGGTAGAAAGCGCAGGACAGGCCGGCCGGACCGGCACCGATGATGGCGATCTTCTGGTCGAAGCCGCCGGCACGCGTCGGGGTCACCACGGGCGGGACGTAGCGGGTCGCGGCATCCAGATCGCGCTGGGCGATGAACTTCTTGACCTCGTCGATAGCCACGGCGGCGTCCACACGGCCGCGGGTGCAGGCATCCTCACAGCGGCGGTTGCACACGCGGCCGCAGATAGCGGGCAGCGGGTTCTCGCGCTTGATGAGCGCCAGCGCCTCGTCATAGCGCCCCTGTGCCGCAAGCTTCAGATAGCCCTGAACGGCAACGTGCGCGGGGCAAGCCGTCTTGCAGGGCGCGGTGCCGGACTCGTGCGTCTCGATACGGTTATCGTTGCGGTAGTTGGGCGACCACTTGGTGTGGTCCCACTTGGTGGCATCGGGCAGCTCCTGGCGCGGATACTCGGGCACCTGTCCGCCGGCCTTTTTGCTGCAGAGCTTCTGGCCGAGCTTGGCGGCACCGGCAGGGCACACCTCAACGCAGCGACCGCAGGCCACGCACTTGTCCTTCTCGACCTTGGCGACATAGGCCGAGCGCGACAGGTTGGGCGTGTTGAACAGCTGCGAGGTGCGCAGGGCGTAGCACACGTTGACGTTGCAGTTGCAGATGGCGAAGATCTTGTTCTCGCCGTCGATATTGGTGATCTGGTGCACAAAGCCGTTGTCCTCGGCCTGGCGCAAAATGTCGTAGACCTCCTCGCGCGTCACATAGTGGCCGCGGTCGGTCTCGACCACGTAGTCGGCCATATCGCCCACGGCGATGCACCAATCGGCCGGGTCGTCGGCGCAGCCCTCGCCCATCACGCGACGGCTCGCGCGGCAGCTGCAGGTGCTGGCGGCATACTTGCCCTCGTATTTGTCGAGCCAGTGCTCGATATGCTCGATCGGCACCGAGGTGCTCGTGGCGTCGATGGCCTTCTCGACCGGAATGACGTGCATACCGATACCGGCGCCTCCGGGCGGCACCATCGGCGTGGCTTTGGACAGCGGCCCCTTGGACGCCTGCTCAAAGAACTTGGCATAGACCGGGTGCTCCTCGAGCTGGCTCACGCGCATGTTGAGGAACTCGGCGGAACCCGGCACCAGCATGGGCAGCACCCACTGCTTGGCGCGCTCGGGGTTTTCCCAGTTGTACTCGAGCAGACCCGTGTAGCTCATGTCGTCGAGCATCTTCTCGATATCGGCTTCGGGCATGCCGGTGAGCTTGACCATCTCGGACAGCGTATAGGGGCGGCGCATCTTCATCTTGCAGAGCACTTCGGCCTGCTCGTCGGTTGCGGCCTCGGCAAACGACCAGTACTCGTAGCCCAGCAGCTCGTCGCGACGCAGCAGACGGTTGGTGCAGTGCTCGCACAGCTTGACGATTGCCTCGCGCGGATGCTCCGGCAGCGGCGGCACAAACTCCACGCCGATATCGGGCTCGGTGTAACTAATCCCCGGTCCGTTGAGAATCATGGTTGTCCCTTCTCTTGCCGCAGCCCGACGAGGCCGCAGCGCCCCTCTTTTTTGCAGGCCGGACATGCCCCCATGCCGTTCACCCGCCATTAGTTGACATTGTGTCAAAAATAGTATTGACGAACCGTCAACAATATTCAAGACTGTTAGGCGAACGGTCAGGCAAAAGAGGATGGAAGGCGGCAAAACATGGGCAACAACACAGCAGATACCTCTGTGGCCGACGCCGTCCCCGCGCCCGATAGCGCGGCCAAGCGTCTGACGGGCGACGAACGTCGTCGCGAGATCCTCGATGCCGTGCGCACCGTAAGCTCCGAGCTGGGCGTTTCCCACCTATCGGTATCGGCCGTGACCAAACGCGCCGGCTGCACGCGCTCGCTGTTCTACCACTACTTTGCCGATATGGACGCCGCCGTCACCGCCGTCATGGACGAGGCAATCGACGGTTTTATCTCCGAGCTCGAGCAGTGGAACGCCAGCCGCACGGTTGGCGACATCGAAGGCGCACTCGACACCGTTGCTCCGCTCTTTAAGCGCCTGGTCGTGAGCGGCCACGAGTTGCCGAGCACGCTCACCTCGAGCAGCGGCGCGCTCTACGGCGGCTTTTTGCACAACGTGGTCCAGCGCGTGGCGCAGTATATCTGCGATACCACCGTGGTGGATTTTGTCGCCCATCACGAGCTACGCATCGACCATGTCTACGAGACGTTCTACACCCTCATCATGGGGCTGCTGATGTATATCCGCACGCACCCCGATGTGCCCGACGAGACAGTCAAGGAAATCATCGCCTCGACGCTCCATATCGAGGGCTATACCGCCAAGTATCAGGAGCGCAAGCCCCAGAACTGACGACATTTGGCCAAACTGCCCGCGATCAGAAGAGGGGCCGCGGGCTTGTGAAAGGAGAGCAGCATGCTGTTCGATGTTTGGGGTAGCAATACCCTTATCCACTGGGCCGGCTGGGCCATGGTCTTTATTGGCCTGATCGTGCTCAACGAGGTCGGCCGCCGCACCAAGCTGGGCGCGGCCATCATCTTTGGCGTGGCTCCGCTGGCCATGACCATCTACTGCGTCGCTATCGCCATCGGCGTCTCACAGGGTGCCGAGTGGGCGCTCACCAACCCCACCCATGTGTACCAGAACAGCTGGTTCCACTACGCCAAGGTATACGCGGCGCTGGCCGGTTGCTGGGGCTTCATTGCCATTAAGTACCAGTGGGGCAAGATCGGCAAGGCGCATTGGTTCCGCGCGTGGCCGTTTGTGATCGTCGCCATCAACATCATGATCGCCGTCGTGTCCGACTTTGAGAGCGCCTATCACTTCTTTGTCCTGGGCGAGTCCACCTGGGTCACCTCCGAGGGCGCCACGCAGCTCGCCGGCTGGAACAACGTGTTCAACGGCATCGCCGGTATCATCAACATCTTCTGCATGACCGGTTGGTGGAGTGTCTACGCCTCTGAGGACAAGACCGACATGCTGTGGCCCGACATGACCTGGGTCTACATCATCGCCTACGATATCTGGAACTTCTGCTACACCTACAACTGCTTGCCCACCCACTCCTGGTTCTGCGGCTTTGCACTGCTGCTGGCGCCCACCGTCGCCGCCTTTATCTGGAACAAGGGCGGCTGGATCCAGAACCGTGCCTTTACGCTGGCTATTTGGTGCATGTTTGCCCAGGTATTCCCGTACTTCCAGGAGGAGTCCATCTTTGTGACCCACTCCACGCTCGACCCCGGCGCCGCTACCGCGGTCTCGATCGCCGCGCTGGTCGCCAACGTCGCCGCGATCATCTACATCGTCTACCGTGCCAAGAAGCTCGGCCGCAATCCCTACAAGCAGGACGTCTTTGAGGGCACCAGCGATTGGGAGAAGGCTACCGCTCGCCGCGCCAAGGTTGATTACGCGCACGCCGAGTAACATGCCCGGCGCAAACGCCGCTTGAATGTGAAGCAGCATAGCCGGCTCCGCGCAACTCAACGCATTGCAGAGCCCCCGGAATGTGATTCGTCCGCGTTCCGGGGGCCTTTTGCTGCCGCGAGGATGCGGCCGAACGATGCGCTCAGGTTAAATCGGATCTTATATTTTGTATGCGCTTTATATGGCTCCATTTTTGGGTACAGTGTTGAGCCGATATTGCATTGGGGGATATATGAGCGATGAGACGTATGGCCGCGAGGATGCGGCCCAGGATGCGGAAGCATGTGCCGAAGCCCTGGAGAGCCTTGACCGGATCGCGCTAGACGAGCTCTCGTTTAGCGATTCGGTCGTCGACGCGCAAGACGAGGTGCACGAAGACACTGAGGACGAAGACGGCGACGCCAAAGACGCTCCTGACGAAGCCGAAGAGGACGATAGCGAGGCCGACGACCAGCCCGAATCCGACACGGGCGAGGAAACCGTCTTGCTCGACAGCTTACCGGCCGAAGATTCGCTGACTCGCGAGCTTCCTGGCCTGGGTTCCGCACCAGCCGTGGATGAGACCATCGCCATGGGCGATATTCCCCTGCCGTCCGTTCCCTCGGCACACGAAGCCGAGGTCCGCCATCGCAAGATGTCGCCCAAGCGCCGCAATCTGATGGTCGCCGGTGTCGTGGCCGTCGCGCTCGTCGCCGGCGGTGCAGGCTATGCTGCCTGGAACGGATATCAGCAAGAGCAGGCTGCCGCTGTCGCCGCCAATGCCCACACGATGATGTCGGTGCAGATTGGCGTGCATGCCGCGGGCCTCGACTGTTCCGCCGGCTCCAAGATTCCCGTACAAGTGAGTGGCCAGGATTCTGACGGATCCTCCGTGAGCGAAACACTCTATGTTGACGAGCACGGCCGTGGCATCAAACTGCTACCCGGTGACTACACGCTCTCCATCGCTGCCTCTCCCATCGCGGCCGACGGCACCATCTATACCGTCCCGACCACCAAGGCGCAGGTCACGATCAAGAGCGACGGACAGGACCTAAGCAGCCAGGCCGCCTTTAAGCTCAAGGTGCCTTCGGCCGACACGGTGACTGACGACCAGATCGATGCCGCCGCCAAATATGCCGAGGAGGGAGGCGCGAGCTCCGCCGCCACCGCCAAGGTGCTCCAGCAGGCGGCAACCGCGCGGCGCGACGCCGCCGTCAATGCCGTGAGCGCGCAAAAGGCACAGGCGGCCCGTGATGCCGACGCCCGCCACAAGGCAACCGACCTCTACCAGCTCGATATCCCCGTCGAGTGGTACGGCAAGGTCGAGACTTGGCAAAATGGCAGCACGCTATGCATCTATCTTGCCGGCGACAGCGATACACCGATTGTGACGCTCGTCGCAGTGCGCGAGGGCGAGAGCTTTACGCCCGATGAGGGCGATACGGTTTTGGGTGCGGCCAACCTAGGCAACGGTTATACCGTCTACGCCAGCGGTCCCGTCTATCCGTACGTGGTGCCCCAGACCATCAACGGACGGACGCAGAATCCCGTGTCGACCTACCCTATGGACTCGGCCATTGAGCTTGTCGAGCTCACGACCGGCAACCGCTACACCTATAGCCAGATCAAGAACGTACTGGTCGGCAAAGACGGCAAGGCCGACGCTGCGACCAAACTCGAGACCGACTACCTCGCCCAGATTCTCCTGCCGAGCATCAAGGCCCAGGACTAGCGGACCATGACACCTGAGTCCTGGCCTCGCAAATCCATAGACGATTAGGAAAGGAGCCACTTCCATGCGGGCACAGCATGTACCACGCCGTGTTTGCATGGAATATCGGCCTGCTCATCCATGGTAACGATTACCGACTCGCCAAGATCAAACTGGGCCATCGCGGCATCGAGCGCGGCAATTTCGCGCTCGCGCGTTTTCTCGCTTGTCATATCCACACTTACCTGAATCAGGCCGTAAGCCTGCATGAGCAGTGCATCCCCAGCCACAAAGTCCACCTCATGGCTTTTATTCTTATCTTTAATCAGCAGGCGGCAAACCGAACCGGGCCGCACGGCGGGGGTCCTTCTTCTGAGCGCATTGAACACCGCGGTCTCGAGCCTCTGACCATGATCCAATGCCGATGCGGGGGAGAACGCTCCGAACATCGCAGGATCGACGGCGTAGACCTTAGACGCAGACCGCGTATTATTTGCAAGCGAACGCGTGAACTCCGGCACCGAAAACAGCAGGTAGGCGTCCTCGTAATACTCAAGTAAGTCGCTGAGCGTATTTCGACTGACGGATATCTGTCTGCTCTTGAACTCGTTGTACACTTTGTTCACTGACAGCTCTCGTCCCGAAGATGCCATGCACCGCGCCAGAAACAGCGAGGCCAAACGGGGGTTCTTGACGTCGTAACGTTCAACGACGTCCATGGCGACCGTTCGCGACGCATATTCCTGTAGCAGCTGAATCGCGTCTGCGGGCGTCTGCTCAAGTGTCGCGATGAATCCCCCTCGCTCGAGATATCCGACCAGATGGTGTCGGAGCAACGCTGCATCGCTCGAGGAGAAGGGTGCGTTCGACTCAGGAACGCTCCCCGTCTTATATCGGACGTATTCCGAAAAACTCAACGGAAAAAGCTCTCGCACAAGAGAACGGCCCCTGAACTCGCTCTTAAGTTCTGAGGACAGCATCTTAGAAGAAGATCCCGTCACGTAAACGGTCGCCTTCTCCGTATCGACCACGCGTCGCAGAAACGCACCCCATTCGGGTATTTCCTGGATCTCGTCAAAGAAAAGGTAGGCGCCCTCGCCTCGAGCAGCAGGATATAGTGCATAGAATGTATCGAGCACGTCCGCTAGTAGCGATGGCTCATACGGACGCAAGCGCTCATCCTCAAAATTGAAATATAGCATCCGGTCAAGCTCGACGCCTTGGCCCTGAAGCCGCCGTATCTCCTGATACAGGCGATACGTCTTTCCACAACGACGGGCGCCCACAATCACATATACGATGTTGTCGCGCTTTGGCTCCTGCGGGTTGCCCAGATCAAGGTCGCGCTCAAAGACCTGCGGAATCCCCTGTTGCTCAAAGTCCTTTATTTTTTGAGCCACCAAGTCGTTGAATGCCATAATTCTCCAATCTTGCTCTCCTGCTAATCAAGATTATAACGATTCTTGATTAGCAGGAGAGCAAGATTATGCGTATCTTGATTAAAGGGTAAGCAAGTTTTCTATTAGTGGCCCCTCCCGGAGGATATCGAGCGGCCGAGGGGAGCAGGCATGAACGCCTCTAGCCGAAAACAAAGTAGCCAAAAAAGCCCCGTCCCAAATGAGCTACTTAACGCCAGGGGTCGGCTTCGAAGAGGGGCTCGCGCTCGGGGCGACGATCGCTATAAGGATCGTAGCCGTCGTCATCCTCGTTCTCGGCACGGATGTAGGGGTCGCGCGGCTTGGGCACAGGCTTGGGTGCAGGCTTGGGTGCGGCCGGCGCGGCGTTGGCGACCGGCGCATTCGTCTTGTTCTTGTCTATCATCTGCATATCTCCTTGCCATGCAATCGTGTTCAACATTATCGATTGTCGCACGAAAAAGGGCGGCGGACCCAATTGGATCCGCCGCCCTTGGCGTTTAGAGACGGCTGGCAGATTTTAAGGCATGTCCCATAAATCTACTCGGCGTCGGGGACCTCGTAGGTAGCAGACGGCGTGTTGTCGCACACGACGGTAAAGCCGCCGTCCTTGTCGGCATCGACCGTCACCTGATCGCCCTCGCGCACCGTACCGTCGATGATGGCGGCGGCGATGGCGTCCACGACCTCGCGCTGGACCAGGCGCTTGAGCGGACGGGCACCGAACACGGGGTCCAGGCCACCCACGGCGAGCATCTGCTTGGCCGCCGGGGTGATGGCAAGCGTCATGCGCTCCTTGGCCAGACGCGCGCGGACGTCGGCAAGCTGGATGTCGACGATCTTCTCGATCTGCGCCATGCCGAGCGGATGGAACACCACGATATCGTCGATACGGTTGAGGAACTCGGGGCGGAAGGTCTGAGCCATGGCCGCGTCGACCTGATGGCGCATCTCTTCCTCGTCCTTGCCGGACAGATCGGCGATGGCCTTGGAGCCCACGTTGGACGTCATGATAATAATCGTGTTCTTGAAGGACACCTGGCGACCCTGGCCATCGGTCAGACGGCCGTCATCAAGCACCTGCAACAGCGCGTTGAAGACATCCGGATGAGCCTTCTCCATCTCGTCGAGCAAGATTACGGAGTACGGACGACGACGCACGGCCTCGGTGAGCTGGCCGCCCTCGTCGTAGCCAACGTATCCCGGAGGCGCGCCGATCAGACGTTGGACGCTGAACTTCTCCATGTACTCGGACATGTCGATACGCACGAGCGCACGCTCGTCATCGAACAGGCACTCGGCAAGCGCCTTGGCGAGCTCGGTCTTGCCCACGCCGGTGGGGCCCAGGAAGAAGAAGCTGCCGATGGGCTTGTCCGGATCGGAGAGGCCCGCACGGCTGCGACGCACGGCTGCGGCGACAGCGGACACGGCCTCGTCCTGGCCGATGACGCGCTTATGCAGCTCGCCCTCCAGGCCCTTCAACTTGTCGAGCTCGCCCTGCATCATCTTGGACACGGGCACGCCGGTCCAGGCACTCACGACCTCGGCGATCTCATCGGAGGTCACCTGCTCGTTGAGACCCTCGCCGTCCTGCCGCTTTTGCGCCTCGAGCGCGGCCTCGGCATCCTGAATCTGCTGCTGCAGACCCGGAATCACAGAGTAGCGCAGCTCGGACGCACGGCCCAGGTCGCCGTTGCGCGTCGCGCGCTCCTCTTCGCTCTTGGCCTCGTCAAGCTGGCCCTTGAGCTCCTGCACGTGGTCGATGGCGTTCTTTTGGTTGAGCCAGCCGGCCTTTTGCACGTTGAGCTTTTCCTGGACCTCGGCAATCTCCTGGCGCAGGGCTTCCAGACGCTCCTTGGAGGCGTCATCGGTCTCCTTCATGAGCGCCTGCTCCTCGATCTGCAGCTGGGTGAGCTGACGCGTGGTGGCGTCGATCTCGACCGGCATGCTGTCGAGCTCCATGCGCAGGCGGCTTGCGGCCTCATCGACCAGGTCGATGGCCTTGTCGGGCAGGAAGCGGTCGGCGATGTAGCGATCGGAGAGGTCGGCGGCGGCCACGAGCGCGCTATCGGTGATATGCACGCCGTGGAAGATCTCGTACTTCTCCTTGAGGCCACGCAGGATCGAGATGGTGTCCTCGACGGTAGGCTCGCTCACCATAACGGTCTGGAAACGACGGGCGAGCGCCGCATCCTTCTCGATGTACTTGCGGTATTCGTCAAGCGTAGTCGCGCCGATTGCGTGTAAGTCGCCACGGGCAAGCGCCGGCTTGAGGATGTTGCCGGCGTCCATAGAGCCCTCGGTGGCACCCGCGCCCACGATGGTGTGGAGCTCATCGATGAACAGGATGACCTTGCCCTCAGATTTTTGCACTTCCTTGAGCACAGCCTTCAAGCGGTCCTCGAACTCGCCGCGGTACTTGGCGCCGGCGACCAGCGCGCTCATGTCGAGCTCGATGAGGTCGCGGTCGCGCAGGGTGCTCGGCACGTCGCCGGCCACGATACGCTGGGCGATGCCCTCGACGATGGCCGTCTTGCCGACGCCCGGCTCACCGATGAGCACGGGGTTGTTTTTGGTGCGACGGGACAGAACCTGGATGGTGCGGCGAATCTCATCGGTACGACCGATGACCGGGTCGAGCTTGCCGGCGCGGGCGAGGTCGCAGATGTTGCGTCCGTACTGCTCCAGCGCCTCAAACTGGGTCTTGTCCTCGGCAGACGTCACGCGGTCATCACCGCGCAGCTCCTCGTAGACTTGCTCGATGCGCTCCTTGGTAACGCCGGCGTCGCGCAGAACGCGGCCGGCCTCGCCCTTGTCCTCGGCAAGTGCCATCAGCAGATGCTCGGTCACCACAAAGCTGTCGCCCATCTTGGTGGCCTTCTTTTCGGCCTTCTCGATAACGCGGACGAGCTCGTTGGACAGGCCCATCTGCTGACCCTCGCCCGAAACCTTGGGCGCGTGGTCGATGGCGTCCTGGGTGGAGCGCGCAAGCTGGGCCGGGTCGGCACCGATGCGCTCGATGATTACGGAGATATTGCGCTCGCCGGCACCGAGCAGGGCAGACAGCAGGTGAATCGGCTCCACCGCGCCGGCCTGCGCGTCGGCGGCCGTGCTCATGGCGGTCTGCAGCGCCTCGCGCGACGTCATTGCTAGCTTATCGATTCTCATGGAATCACCTCTCTTGGGGCGGCCGCCCTACGGGGCGGCTTCACGTTGTTCGAGAAGTATTGTTGCCAGCTTTGCGCGATCTTATACACAAATCTAAGTCTCTATATATAAGATTTTCTGAGTGATTGATGGATAGGGTACTGAGATGTCAGCCCGCCGCTGCCCAGGCGCACTACCGTCTCGATCTGTAACATCTAGCAGCCATTTTTGATCCTAGATGTTACAGATCAAGATGAAATGACCAGCGGCAACCGTTTGTCTCAATCTGTAACATCTACTCGGCAAATTAGGGTCTAACTGTTACAAATCGAGACGAACGAAGACACCTGAGTCGAAAATCTAAATCTGTAACACCAGGCCCACTTTTAGCGGCCAAGATGTTACAGATCGAGACAGACCGAAAACCACCACAAAGAGGACAGGCACCTTTGTGGTGGTCGCGGTCTCTACTCCTTCGCCGAACCCGTACTTCCCGATTCGACGGTCCAGGGCATCTCATCCTCGAACAGCCATGTACGGGCAGACCCACTATCGCGTGCAGTCTGCGGGTCAGGCAAGCAGGTCTGTTTATAGGCATCTTGGATACACTGACCCATAAAATCGTTGAGCTCGGTCTGGTCGCCCTCCATGACATAGGCGACATCGCCGTCCATGATGTAGATGCCCGGACCCTCATTGCCCTCGTAGCCCGGATCGTACGAGACATCACATAACTTTGCGCCGTTTGCAGTGTCCAGCTCGATGGACGAGTGGCATCCGCCAACCATGTCGTTCGCTTTTGCCCGATAGGACGCATATCCGTACCAACGCTTAAATGTTTTGCCCTTGAGCAGCTCGGACGCCCTATCGATCAGGCTTGTATCCGTGGTATAGCGCATGGCCCCAAGCTGAATACGCGGATAATTGCTAATACCCAGCACAGCCGGCTGCTCATCAAAATCAACGGTAATGGTCTCGGGCTTGTCGTCGCCGGTCAGAAGTTCGACAGATTGAGTCACAGGCTTGACCACCGGCTCCGTCACCGCAGCAGGTAGAAATGCCATACCGACAGCGCCCGCGCCAACCACAGCGATCGCAAGCGCCAAGACAATCAATCCAATACGGGCAGAACGGCTCACGGCAAAACACCCCACAATGCAAACCTTCGCCACCTGCACTAATGATACCGCCAGCTAACACTATTACCAAAAGAAGCCGCGCGCTCCTCACCACCACAAAGGGGACAGGCACCTTTGTGGTGGTTTTCGACGCTAACGGTCGACCATCTCGCGCAATGAGATTAAACTTGAATTGCTCTCTGAACATATCCATTTCTGCCTATCCTCAACAGATCTTTGTCTCGAGGAGCGCATATGAAGCCGCCTCATTCCACCGGTCGCAACGTCATCGCCATTCTCGCCATACCCATCGTGATGCTCTTCCTTATCGTCATCACGCCCTTTTCCCTTGGTATCACCTCGCCCTTCGATTTATGCGGAATGGTCGACGCCGGCTCGCGTGCCACCTCGCTCTCCTTTATCTGTCGCGGCGTGTTTTACGAAGATGGAATTCCCACCGGAAGTTGGCAGTCAAAGTTGCCACTGCTCGGTCAGATCGACGGATGCTCCCCCTATTTCTGCCTTGGACCTCAGACGCTAAACTATCTAATCGACGACCAGCCACTCGACTTCATCACCCTCGCCTACGACTACGCACCAAACACCGATGAGCGCCACATGAACCAAGTCCTCGACAAGATGCTTGGACAGTGCGGGCTCACCGAGGAGGCCGGTCGAACCATCTATAGCAACCAGAAATTAAAGCGAACAGAACTCCGCCGTGTCGGAAAAATCAAAGGGCGAAACGGGGCCGCCTACTGGGATGCCTGGGCAACACGCGACAAGGGCGAATTCGGACACAGCACCTATATGGTCACTGTCTACACCAAAGACGGAATTAAGGACAATGTTGACGATTTCGCGTCATCCAAACTCGGCATCCCCAAAACAACCAAGACTCCCGGCTTGGATGAAATCCTGTAGGGACGCCCATTAACATGCCGCTCAACGATCACAACAACATCGAGCTAGTCCCCACCACCACAAAGGTGCCTGTCCCCTTTGTGGTGGTTTTCGACAAAAAGAAGCCGCCCCGATAGCAGAGGCGGCATCAAGCAAGTCTATTTTTGGCGTCCCTCAAGACCCAACGAGAACGTCGCGGTAGCCCCGGCCACACCTTTCCCTCGGGCGACCCTCGCGAAGCGCGTGAGCACGAGGGAAAGGTGTGGCAGGGGCGTACAGCAGAGTTACTCGGCAGCGGCCTTGAACTTGTTGTAGTTGATCAGGCAGCCGGCCTTGACGATGGCACGCTCCTCGGCCGTCATATCGGCAATGTAGAGCTCAATCTGCTCGACCGCACCATCGGCGTGCACCACGTAGGCGGCGATGTCCTTCAGGTCGCCATCGAGCGCGGCACGGATACCCGGCACAAAGACGTAATCGCCCACCTCAAAGTTGGGCTCGGCCTCCATCTGGAAGGGCACCATGCCCCAGTTCATCACGTTGGAGCGATAGCGCTTGGTGGCGTACTCGTGGACGATGTTGGCCAGGCCGCCAATTACGCGCTGGCAGCTCGCGGCCTGCTCGCGGGCGCTGCCGTCGCCAGGCTTCTTGGCGTAAATCATGGAACCGAACTCGGTCGCCTTGGCATCGGCCGCAACACCCGCGCCGGCCAGTGCCTCAAACACGCCGGCAAGCTCGGCATCGAGCGCCGCCAGGTCGCCCGCGGACTCGCCGGAAACGCGACGCTTTTCCACAGCGTCGACCTCCTTGGAGCGACCCACGTAGGCCGGGTCGCGGCGGCTGAGCGTAAACTCAGCCAGGCCCAGCGGGTTGGAGCGGAAGGAGCTCGTCTCGCCCGAGGGAATGAGCTCGTCGGTCGTGGTGACCGGGTCCATGATCTTGGAGCAAACCTTGAGCAGGATGTCGTCGCCGAGCGGCTCCATCGCGGGCCACGGCTTGATGTTGGGGCCTTCGACCAGCTCGTCGGCAGGCTCCGCCTTGCCAAAGCCCCAGTACACGCGCTTCTTGTACGGCGCGTCGTCAAAGGTGTACTCGCAGGCCTCGTCCCAAGTGTCCTCGGGCAGGTCGGTCGCCGGCGTCAGGACGCCGCCGTTGGCAGCCGTTGCCGCAATGGAGCGGGCGTCCATCAGGGCCACGGCGCTCAGCTGGCCATTACCCGGCTTGGAACCCTCGCGGTTGGGGAAGTTGCGCGTGGTGTGACGGATCGAAAGGCCGTTGTTGGCGGGCGTGTCGCCGGCGCCGAAGCACGGGCCGCAGAATGCCGTGCGCACGATTGCGCCGGCCTCCATGAGGCCGTAGATGTAGCCGCGGCGTGTAAGTTCGAGCGCCACGGGCTGGCTCGTGGGATAGACCGACAGCGAGAACTCGCCGCAGCCGGTATTGGCGCCCTTGAGCACGCGGGCAGCCTGGACCACGGAGTCATAGTTGCCGCCCGAGCAGCCGGCGATAACGCCCTGCTGCACGTGCAGCTTGCCGTCGACGATCTTGTCGAGCAGGCTAAAGTGCGTCTTGCCCTCGCCGATCTTGGCGGCCTCGAGCTCCACCTCGTGCAGGATGTCCTCGAGGTTCTCGTTGAGCTCGTCGATCTCAAAGCCGTTGGAAGGATGGAACGGCAGTGCGATCATGGGCTTGATGCTCGACAGGTCGACCTCGACGCAACCGTCGTAGTAGGCGACATCGGCGGGCTTGAGCTCGCGATAGTCGTCGCCGCGGCCGTGCATGGTCAAAAACGCGTGCGTGTCCTCGTCGGTGGCCCAGATGCTCGACAGGCAGGTGGTCTCGGTGGTCATGACGTCAACGCCGTTGCGGTAGTCGGTCGTCATGCTCGCGATGCCCGGGCCCACAAACTCCATGACATTGTTCTTGACGTAGCCCTTGGCAAAGACGGCGCGAATGATGGCGAGCGCCACGTCGTGCGGGCCGACGCCGGGGCGCGGGGCGCCCGTGAGGTAGATGGCCACGACGCCGGGATAGGCGACATCGTAGGTGTCGCGCAGCAGCTGCTTTGCCAACTCGCCGCCGCCCTCGCCCACGGCTATGGTACCCAGGGCACCATAGCGGGTGTGCGAGTCGGAACCCAGGATCATCTTGCCGCAACCGGCGAAGTTCTCGCGCATAAAGGAGTGGATGACGGCGATGTGCGGCGGAACGAAGATGCCGCCGTACTTCTTGGCTGCGGAAAGGCCAAAGACGTGGTCGTCCTCATTGATGGTGCCGCCCACGGCGCACAGCGAGTTATGGCAGTTGGTGAGCACGTAAGGCAGCGGGAACTGCTCCATGCCCGAAGCGCGCGCCGTCTGGATGATGCCGACAAAGGTGATGTCGTGGCTCGCCATGGCATCGAAGCGAATCTTGAGTGCCTCGGGGTCGCCCGACGTATTGTGTGCCTGGAGGATCGAATACGCGATGGTGCCGCGCTTGGCATCCTCGGGTGTCTGCGTAATACCGCGCTCGGCAGCCTCGGCCGCAGGCACAACCTCGCTGCCGCCGCGCAGGTAGATGCCGTCCTCGTACAGCTTGACCATACTGTCTCCCACTCTGCCCAAAAGATTTGGGCGCATAGCATACATTCGTTCAATATCGTGCCATAGAACGGTTGCGAGCGGGTTACGAATCTGCGCGTTCACTTTATCTCAGTAAAGCAAAGGACGAGCCCGGTGTGGGCCGACAGATTTGGCGCAAGAGTGTCCCTTTCGACTAGTCATTTAAGAACGTCCCCAATGACTACCGCATCCGGAGCAAGGCAACGCCGCAGGTAGAGGACGGACAGCGAGCGACGTCCAGAGCGAACAAGTTGGCATGAAAAAGGCGAGGCATTGACCTTCTGGTCATGCCTCGCCTTTTGAATGACAAATTGTCGCTCTGGACGTCGCGCAGCGTCGAGCCGTTACGCCGTTCGGCAGAACGGCGTAACCTAGAGATCCCCGCCGGCACCCAGCAGCTTGCGCATGACCTGTTCGGGGTTAACCGAGCCGTCGCGCGGGGCCAGGGCGGTGATCTTCTTCTGCATCTTGTACTCGTGCAGCTCGTCCTCGAGCTGGCGCACGCGGGCGCGGAGCTTTTCGTTCTCGCGCTCGCGCTCCTCGGCACGCTCCTTCATATCGAGGATGCGCACCACGCCGGCAAGGTTGATGCCCTCGTCGGTCAGCTGGTTGATGAGCTCCAGGCGCTCGATATCGGCACGCGAATACAGACGCGTGTTGCCGCCCGAGCGCTGGGGGTTCACCAGGCCCTTGGACTCGTAGACGCGCAGAGTCTGCGGATGCATGCCGGTCAACTCGGCCGCCACGCTGATCATGTACAGCGGTTTATTCCTATTGTCCTCGGCCATGCTACCTGACCCCTTTCCGTCTCGTTATCGTCCATCATAAGCCCGCGGGCGCGGGTGTGCGCCACGACCGCCCTAGTACGTCGCCTTGTAACGGTTGACCTTCTCGCGATAATCGCGCGTGTCGGCCTCGCGCAGCTTGGTCATAGCATCGCGCTCGTCATCGGACAGGTTCGTGGGGACCTGTACCTTGATTTCGACGAGCAGCGCGCCTGTGCGGCCACGGTGCTTAACGTCGGGCGCACCCATCTCCTTAAAGCGGAACTTCTTGCCCGTCTGGGTGCCAGCGGGCACCTTCAGACGAACCGTCGCGCCGCCGGGCGTGGGCACATCAACCGTGCAGCCGAGCGCCGCCTCGTAGACCGAGATCGGCACCTCCATGGTCACATCGGCACCCTTGCGCTTAAACAGCGGGTGCTCCTCCACATGCGTGGTCACGACCAGGTCGCCGCGCTCGCCGCCGGCAACGCCATACTCGCCGCGACGCTTGTAGCGTAGCTTGCCGCCGTCGACCGCGCCCGCGGGCACCGAGACCGTAATGGTCTGCTGCTCGCCTGTCGAGGGAATGCGATAGGTGACCTTGTGCGTCACGCCGCGAAACGCGTCCTCGGCCGTCACATCGACGGTCAGCGACAGGTCGCCGCCCTTGCGAGCACGGCTGCGACCCGCGCCGGCACCGGCAGCGCCCGCAGCCCCGGCAAAGCCCGAGCCCCAATCGCTGCCCCAGGCGCCGTTGCCGCTAAAGATGCTGTCGAAGATGTCGCCCCAGCCGCTGGCACCCGCGCCGGCACCGTAGCCGCCGCCATACGCGCCGCCCGCGCCCGGCATGCCGCCAAACATGAGCATCTGGTCGTACTCTTTGCGCTTCTTCTCGTCCGAAAGCGTCTCGTAGGCCTCGCTGATCTCCTTGAACTTGGCCTCGTCGCCGCCGGCATCGGGGTGATATTTTTGCGCGAGCTTGCGAAACGCGCTCTTGATCTCTTTGTCGGAGGCGCTCTTGGATACGCCCAGGATGTCATAGAAGGTTTTGCCTGCAGCCATCGTAGCTCCTCTCCTGTTTCATCCGCCGCCCAGCGGGCGGCGGCTCATGCTTTCATATGGCACTAGGCCAGAAAGGGCCCCGGGTGTTGCCCCGGGGCCCTTCTCAATTACTCCTCGGTGCTCTCGGCCGTATCGGCCGCAGCATCCTCGGGCGCCGCTTCGGGCTCCGGTGCGGGGCGCTTCTCGCCGCCGTAGGTCACCGTCACCATCGCGGAACGCAGGATGCGATCCGCCATGCGGTAGCCCTTCTGGTACACGTCGTTGACGGTCTCGTCGTACTGCGACGCGTCCTCGACGCGACCCACGGCCTGGTGCTCGAGCGGATCGAACGCCTCGCCCTTGGGGTCGATGGGCTCAACGCCCTCGTGCGCAAACACATCGAGCAGCTTGGCATGCACCGCGTCGACGCCGTCGACGAACTGCTTAAAGTCGTCGGCAAGCTCCTGGCTGCGGGCATGGTCGATCGCACGCTCGATATCGTCGACCACCGGCAGCAGCGCGGTGACGAGCTTCTCGGTCGCGCGCTCGCGCTCGGCGATACGCTCATTGGCGGTGCGGCGACGGAAGTTCTCCCAGTCGGCCTGAAGACGGGCGGTACGCTCAGTGGCGTCCTTTGCCTTGTCCTCGGCGACCTTCTGAGCCTCTGCCGCAGCATCGAGCTCATTGCGCACGTCGGCGAGCTCCTTTTGGGCCTGCTCGAACTTGAGCTTAAAGTCGTTGTCGGCGGCTTCCTCACCGGCGCGGATAGCGGCTTCCACCATCTCGTCCTCGGTCATCGTCGCCTCCTTGTTGGAATCCTCTACCTGGTTCTCGGCAGCCTCGGCGGCCTCGGCCTCGTTGGCCTCGGTATCGTCGACGGCCTCTACGGGAATCTTCACGTCCTTCTCCTCAGAGTCAACGGGGGCGGCGCCAGCGGCAGCCGCCTCCGTGCGAGCTTTACGGGCGGACATGATTACTTGTCCTCGTCGTCCACAACCTCGTAGTCGGCGTCGACAACGTCATCGTCGGCAGGCTGGGCACCGGCGGCACCGTCGGTCTGCTGCTGAGCGTCGGCGTAGACAACCTGGGCCAGCTCGTAGGCCACGGACTGCAGGGACTCGCCGGCGGCCTTGATGGCTTCGACGTCAGAGCCCTCGAGCGCCTTCTTGGCGTCGGCGATAGCGGCCTCGGCCTTGGACTTCACGTCGGCGGAAACCTTGTCGCCCAGCTCGTTGAGGGTCTGCTCAGTGGAGTAGCACAGGCTGTCGGTCTGGTTGCGGACCTCGACCTCTTCCTTCTGCTTCTTGTCCTCCTCGGCATGAGCTTCGGCGTCCTTGACCATACGATCGACTTCGTCGTCGGACAGAGCGGTGGAGCCGGAAATGGTGATCTGCTGCTCCTTGCCGGTGCCCTTGTCCTTAGCGGAGACCTTGACGATGCCGTTGGCGTCAATGTCGAAGGTGACCTCGATCTGCGGCACGCCGCGGCGGGCAGCCGGGATACCGGTCAGCTGGAACTTACCGAGCGACTTGTTGTCGCGGGCAAGCTCGCGCTCGCCCTGGAGCACGTTGATCTCGACGCTGGTCTGGTTGTCGGCAGCGGTGGAGTAGACCTCGGTCTTGGAGGTCGGGATCGTGGTGTTGCGGTCGATCATCTTGGTCATGATGCCGCCCATGGTCTCGACGCCCAGCGACAGCGGGGTAACGTCGAGCAGCAGGATGCCCTCGACGTCGCCGGTGAGCACGCCGCCCTGGACGGCAGCGCCGTCGGCAACGACCTCGTCGGGGTTCACGGACATGTTGGGCTGCTTGCCGGTCATAGTCTTGACGAGCTCCTGGACAGCGGGCATACGGGTGGAGCCGCCGACGAGGATGACCTCGGTCAAATCGGAGAGCTTGAGCTTAGCGTCGCGCAGGGCGTTGGTGACAGGCTGCTTGCAGCGCTCGAGCAGGTCGCGGGTGATCTTCTCGAACTCGGCGCGGGTCAGCGTGTAGTTGAGGTGCAGCGGGCCGGACTGGTTCATGGTAATGAACGGCAGGTTGATGGTGGTCTGCTGGGCGGCGGAGAGCTCCTTCTTGGCGTTCTCGGCGGCCTCCTTCAGACGCTGCAGGGCCATGGGGTCCTGACGCAGGTCGACACCGTTCTCCTGCTGGAACTTATCGGCCATCCAATCGATGACGCGCTGATCCCAGTCGTCGCCGCCCAGGTGGTTATCGCCCGAGGTGGACAGAACCTCAAACACGCCGTCGGCGAGGTCGAGGATGGAGACGTCGAAGGTGCCGCCGCCCAGGTCGAAGACCAGGATGCGCTGGTCGGTGCCCTGCTTGTCCAGGCCATAGGCAAGAGCAGCAGCGGTCGGCTCGTTGACGATACGCTTGACGTTGAGGCCAGCGATCTTGCCGGCGTCCTTGGTGGCCTGACGCTGGGCGTCGTTGAAGTAGGCCGGGACGGTGATGAC